>CAWACC010000008.1:0-262815 GCA_963780445.1 uncultured Parachlamydiaceae bacterium | reverse complement strand
GGCAGCGGCAAAAGTTGAATGGGATTCTTTTTCATGTTAATGTTGCCTTTATCTAACAATATTTTAGATAATGTCGCTCAAAAAAAGCCTTATCTAATAAATAACAGTTCTGCTCAATAATTGTCAAGAAACTTCCAATTTTCACTAATAACGCCGCTTAAAAAATACATTATAAAATATAATAACGCTTAAAAGCGACATTATAAAGTTGGACGAAATGTTATTGAGTTAACCTCACCAAAAATAGAATTTCAGAATTTGGTGAGGTCAAAATCATCCTCAATTCACCTCCCCAAAATCGAAATATCTTGATTTGGTGCTACGAATGGGCTATAATAAGGCTATGAAACAAAAAGATTATTTTTTTGGCCGCAAGCGCGAACTGCAAATTCTTCAGGAACTGACAGAGAAGAGGACCGCCAGCCTCGTCGTCATAAAAGGACGCCGTCGAATTGGGAAATCACGTCTTATTCAAGAGTTTTGCAAAGAATACAAAACTTTCCGTTTTGTAGGTCTGCCGCCTGAAGAGAAAGTATCAGCCCAAGACCAGCGTGAAGAGTTTTCTCGGCAGCTGCATGAACAAATAGGAATTCGTGGTCTGAAATCAGAAGATTGGGGCGATCTCTTCTGGCATCTCTCACAACATACTCAAAATGGAAGAATAATCCTTGTTTTGGATGAGATTAATTGGATGGGATCTCATGATGCTACCTTCTTGGGTAAATTAAAAACAGCATGGGATGAAAAGTTTAAATTGAACCCTCAATTGATTCTTATCTTAAGCGGCTCGATGTCAGGGTGGATAGATAAAAACATCCTAAGCAGCACGGGTTTTTTTGGACGGATAAGTATCGATTTAACGGTCGATGAACTTCCGCTTTTTGAATGTGCTCACTTCTGGCAACCTCATGAAAAGCGTATTACACCTTATGAAAAGTTTAAAGTTCTTTCCGTAACTGGCGGGGTACCGCGATATCTTGAAGAAATCAATCCCAAAGTCTCAGCTGAAGAAAATATCCGGCGGCTCTGTTTCAGGAAAGAAGGCCTCTTGTTCAATGAATTTGATCGCATTTTTTCCGACCTTTTTGGCAAAAGAGCTTCGACATATAAGAAAATGGTCCAAGTCCTCAGTCAAGGCCCTTGTACTTCTGAACAAATTTTGAAAAAAATCCAAATGACGAAGGGAGGTACTTCAAGCGAATATCTGAATGATTTAGTGCTTACAGGATATATCGCCCAGGACCATACATGGAGCATTGTCACGGGAGAAGAAATGAAACTCAACCATTATCGGCTAAGGGATAATTATTTAAGATTTTATTTAAAATACATTGAGTCAAATCAGACAAAGATTGCGCACCAAAAACTTCTTACCTTGCCTGCTTGGGATGCCATCATGGGCTATCAATTTGAAAATTTAGTGCTTAGTAATCGCCAAAGCCTTTATCATCTTCTATCTTTACCTATTGAAGACATTGTTTACGACAATCCATTTTTTCAAAGAGAAACGAAAGCTCATCGGGGTTGTCAGATCGATCTTTTGATTCAGACGCGATATTTGATACTTTATTTAGTTGAGATAAAATTTTCAATCCATCCGATTGATTTGAGTGCCGTAGACGAGGTTCATGAGAAGATAGATCGCCTCCAAACTGGAAATAAACGTTTTTCTATACGTCCTATTCTTGTGCACGTGAATGGCGTTACTCCAAGATTAGAACAGAGTGATTTTTTTACTAAGATAATCAACTTTGGCCAGCTATTAGATACTCAGATAGCACTATAATTTTCCTTAAGCCAGGCATAATTTAGCAGCCAAAGTCAGGGTGAAGGGCCAATGGGTACATTTCATCCCCAAAAATTTGTAAGCGATATTCACTACGGTTAAAGCAATAAGGGCGGGATATACGGTTTCCAGGATCGGACCTAAGAACCGGGCAATGCCGGCAAATTCGAGAGTGGATACTGCAAAGCCTATGGCAAGTGTCAGGAGCAAAGAGGTGTAATTGCCGATTTTATCACAAGCCACTTCTTTGCGTAAAAAATCTCCAGAATAAGGATGCTAAGACAATCGCTGTCGTCAGACAGGCAAATATGACCGCCAGGCAAACGAACGGAGCTGCAATGGAACCCAGTGATTCCATGGCAATGGTGCCTAGCATTTCATGGGGTGGGACATTGACTAAAAGAGGGGAATAGATCCAGCCAAGCAATACCAGGGCCCCATAAACTAAGGACAGAGATGCCGGCTCCTACGAAAGAGGATTTATAAAAAACCTTAAGCACGGATCGGGATTCCATAGGCTCCTCAGGAAATTTTTTGCTTAGATGGCTGATGACAAACTGGGAGAAAAAGAAGGCAGCCAACAGATCCATGGTCTGATAACCTTGAAAAAATCCATTCTTTAAGACTTCCCAGCTTTCGACAGGGGTTGTTTCCGGCATGGCTCCCTGGTAAAAGGCAAAACAGGCAATAACAGCTATGGCAGCCAGCAACAGGGGAGTGAGCCAAGTTCCTAAAATGGAGACGATTCTATTTTTATTAACGGTCAAGAAATAAATGACCAGGCACATGAAGAAACTTGTCAGCGGAAGCGAGGCATGAGGCCAAAGGAGCAATAAAGCGCCATGGGCGACGGTCAGGCACCGGGCTAGAACTCCAAAGGGCCCCATTAAGGCCAGGGCCAAAAAGGAAAATAAAAAGGTCCCTCTTTTCCCGAAGCAACTGAAGAAATTGTAAATGTTTCCCTGATAGAGCATCATCCCCAATACCCCAAGAAAAGGGACGAGAACACCGGTCAATAAAATTCCCAAAGCGGCAAAGAGATAATGCCCGCCGCTTTGCTGTCCTACCGTGATGGGAAATACCAGGTTTCCGGATCCGAAGAACATGGAAAACAGGGCAAATCCCGTGCTTATAACCAGCCATTTACTTTTCATAAACTGCACACCCATTCGTTTTTAAAGTTTTGATACAAAAAAAACCGCACCTCTGTCGAGAGTGCGGTTTTAAGTCCACCTATATGAAGCCAAAGCATTACATAGGCCCGCACCTCAAGGGGTTGAGGATCCCAATAATTCGAATATCTATAATTTCAATAAGATTTTTGCCTGACATAATTTGGAATATCCTTTACGGTATAAGTCAAAAGCATACCATTTTTCACATACGTATGCAATACCATTTTATCCACTGACGCAAGAAAATTGGCCTTTTAAGGCTTAGTTTGTTAGTATTTTAAAATACGCGACTAGCCTTTATAAAAAACCAATAACCATAGAGGGATTCCTCCTAAAACACCGGAAGCTAAGCCTGGGTGGATATTTCCCTCTTTCCAAAGATTGTGAAAATCATGACCTGGATGTTTTTTAACATATTCTTGATCAAAAGTACTCATTGCGTAAGCAAATATGTCGATAATGTCCCAAAGTGCACTGATTCCCAATACGGTGGCATAAAATAGGCCGCCATCTTGGATCTTAGAAACAGGGTATGAAAGTGCAAGCTTGCTACAAGCAGCTACTGATTCTGCAATGGATCCCCCAGCAGAAAACAATAACCCTGAGTTTTTTTTCCCTAATAACTTACCAAATCGGGTTAATCCTTTATTAATGTATTGGCGCGTAACACCTGAACCATCCCAATTGACAGCAATTCTTGGATTGGATTCCACATAACAAGATAAGCTCGCCAACGCATGGCCCCATTCATGAATATAGGTTCGATGACAAACCACCGTTTTTATAAAAGGAGAGATAAATGAGACGCATTTATTTATCTTCGTTTCCAAATTTTCTGCTGTTTTCTTTAAATCAGGAAAGTACTTTGCAAACAAATTACCGATCCCATTGGATAGGGCATCAATATATCCTAAGGAAATAACAGAAGGATATACACCACTCCCCATCGCATTACACGGCTCAGATTTAGCCAAAGCTTTATCAGTTGCTTCAGAAACTCTTATAGACAATGGATTTTTATGTATAAACTTGTCTATATTATTTGTATTATTGAATTTATAATGATTTAAAATTTGCAACATTGAAATCCTCGATTTAATTAAAAAACAATAATAGCATAATAACAACTAAAATGTCAAAATATATTATACAAATATATTATACATATGCCGCGCCAATTTAGAAATTTCCGCCTGTTTTTAGCATTGACTATTTTTCAAATAAAAATGATGATGCCTGATAACACCTGACAGGTGATTTACACATAACAAATATAGGAGCTTATCATGAATTCGTTGGATGCTGCCCGAACGGAACCTCGGATAATAAGACATTTAATTCGTGAAGATTTTGATGATAGTTGTATGCAATCAGACAATACCTCTGAATTGTCTACTGAAAACACTACACAAGTTAAACCTCCCTTTCTGAAAGAAAAAGCCCAGATAGAAACTCTTACGTCGATCAATGGCTTGTCCATTGCAGAAATCGAACAGAGGGCACGCCCCGGAGCTTATTCTCAGGCCGGTTTCATTGGAAAAGAGGAGAGCTTTAAAGAGGTATTAAGAAAAGACTGGGAGACGGTTGAAAAACTTCAAGTGACCCATTCGGAACTGGCTGAGCACTTGTCATACATTATTTACTTGGCAGAAAGGGCTCCAAAAAGCACCAAAAAAGGTTATTTCGATCCAGTTGTCATTGAATATAACGTCAAGGATTTAAAGAACAATACCATCTCTGCAGAGGCTCCCCAGAAACTTGAAGTAGTCTTAATGGGGACCATGGGCTATCAGGAGGATTTATTTAAGCCTAAAGACAAAAGCCTAAGGGAAGTGGATACGCCAAAAAAATAGGGGTGAATAAAATAGGGTCAAAAACCCAGCCAATGGAGCGGAAGTGCATCTGAACTCGGGAATATTAAGTTATATCCGAGAATTTGGCTTCTATGAAGGAGGAGGCGATCAAAACACATATCGGGTAGATCCTCTTAAAGTGATGGCTCTTTTAACAGGAAAGCCTCTATCATAATGATTTCTTTTCGGTACATAGGCCCTTGCTCTACGGCAGGGCCCATAGGATGGATTTTCATTTTTTTATTCATGACCGCTTGCAGCGAAATGAATTACAATCCTTCCCGTACCGGGGATGCCCCCCCCACTCGCGCCAGTGAAATGATCCAGCGTTTTGGTTATACAGAAACATTTGAGAATCCGTATAGGGAAGATGACCTGTCAAAGACCATGTCCCTTTCAGAACTGCTGGATATTGCCCTTTTCAATAATCCTTCCACGCGGGCAAGCTGGCATGCAGCCCGTGCGGCAGCGTATGCATATCATGTCTCTCTTAGCCCGTTTTACCCCACCGTCAGTTATTTTGGAAATTGGACGGCCCAACGCTCCAATGGGGGCTTCAGCATCAATACCGGAGGGGGGACCATTGCTACGGGGACTTCCGGCAGCACCGGAAGCACGGGCGCCACTGGAGCAGCGACCACTACCACCACTACACTATTTGATGAATTTTCAGCCTCCTACCTCCTGTTAGACTTCGGCGGGAGGAATGCCCAGGCCGCACTGGCTTGGAATGTCCTTTTAAGCGCCAACTGGCAGCATGATCTGGTCATACAGGAGGTCATTCTTTCTGTCTTGACTGCCTATACCTCCTATCTGGGAAATAAAGCTTTGGCCGAAGCCTACGAACAGGATTTAAAAGATGCCCAAGTCACATTGGATTCTGCCTTAAAGATGAAACAGTATGGCCTGGCTACTTTGACGGACGCATTGTCAGCCCAATCCACAGTAGAACTGACGCGCTATAACCTGGAACAGGCGCGCGGAGCCGAAAAAACAGCCTTTGGAGCGTTGCTTATCGCCTTGGGATTGCCGGCCAATGCTAATATTACCGTCCTGGATCTGCCGCCAGAGTTGCCGGTGGTTAAAATCTCAGGGGATGTGGCTGCCTTGATAGAACTGGCAAAGGAAAACCGTCCCGATATCGGTCAGGCTATTGCAGCTGTCCTGGAACAGGAGAACCAGCTTCAGATCTCTTTTTCTTCGGGGATGCCTACCTTGACATTAGATGCCACTGCCAGCCGCCTTCGCTTCCTCCATCCCAAGAAACCATCTGTTTTTGACAATACGATCTCCCTCAATTGGAGCGTACCCATTTTCCAAGGGTTTTATTATGAAAACCAGATGAAGCAGATACGGGAACAAATTGATGAAGCATTAGCCAATCTGGATGCAACGGTGGCACAGATCACTTTGGGTGTCATTACAGATTACTACGCTTTTACTACGGCGGCGGCAGCGCTGCCTTCCAGCCAGGCATTATTGGAATACAGCCAGCGGGCCTTTAGGGGAATGCAAAGCCAGTATAAAGTGGGTACGGCTTCCATAACGGATGTTCTGACAGCTCTTACCACGCTAAGCAATGCAAGGGCCCAGTTGGTAATGAACCGTACCCAATGGGCGGCCTCTTTGGCCAATCTTGCTTTCGCTGTAGGTGTATTGGAAGATACTGCAGGCCAGTGGCAGGAAAAGCCTCCTGCAAAACTCTATGAGGTGAAATATGAGGATGATAACAATAAATAGGTTTACATCATGAAATACGCCTCCAGGTTAATTTATATACTATGCCTTGGGATTGTTTCATTGGGGATTTCCGGCTGTTATAGAACATCCAAGCCAAAGCCTCTACCGCATATTGTCAATGCACAGGCTGCTGTGCGGGAGGATGTTCCGATCTATTTTGATGCGATAGGGCAGGCGATTTCCCCTGTAACGGTCAATATCCGGCCTCAGGTGTCGGGCAAATTGATCGCCACGTATATACAGCAGGGGAGTATTGTTAAGTACGGCGATATAATTTACACCATAGATCCACGCCCTTACCAGGCTATTCTGGACGAAGCTCAGGCTCAGCTTGTGCATGACCAGGCCTTGTTGGAATATGCGAATATCACGGTAGAACGCTACAGGCCTGTAGTGGAAGATGATTTTATTGCCAAATGGACTTTTGATCAGTACCTGAGCAATGCTGCTGCAGCTAAAGCACAGGTAGAACTTGATGAAGCTGCAGTCATAGCCGCTCAAATCAATGTCGATTTTTGCAATATTGTGGCCCCGGTCTCAGGCAAGATAAGCTATTTTGCCGTTGATGTCGGAAATATCTTAATTATAGACGATCCGAATGCCATTACGGTTATACGTCCTTTTTCGCCTGTTGACATCCAATTCTCTATACCTCAACAGCAGTTGGAGCTGGTCCGGGAAGTCCAGGGAAACTCAGGCCAATGGAAATTTGCGGCGGTACTTCCCGAACATCCAAAGCATTCTTTTGAGGGGACTACCTATTTTATTGACAATCAGGTCAACCAGGATACGGGAACTATTTTATTAAAAGGGAGGCTGCCCAATTTGGAACGGGAATTTTGGCCGGGAGAATATGTAAAGGTCAAGGTGTTGCACAAAGTAGCTAAAAATGCCTTGGTCGTGCCTCCAGGGGCAATTCTCATGGGCCAGGCTGGGCCTTATCTCTATACCGTCAATAAAGAAGGAAAAGCCGAAGCCCATAATGTAACTGTATTGACGCGGACAGATAAATATATTGCTGCGGAATCTACTGAAGTGCATGCAGGGGACATTATTGTTACCGACGGGCAGGTCAACATTGCTCCGGGATTGCCGGTTCAAGTGAATATGCAAACCTCTACGGCTAAACAAATACAATGAATTTGTCGGCTCCTTTTATTAAACGTCCTGTAATGACCTCGCTCGCGATGTTAGCTCTGCTTCTTGCAGGAGGGATTGCGTATTTTTATTTGCCTATTAGCAGCATGCCCAATGTCAATTTTCCGACGATCAATGTAAAAGTGACTTTTCCGGGAGCCTTGCCTGACGTTATGGCCAATTCTGTAGCGCTTCCTTTGGAGAAGCAGTTTATGGCCATACCCGATCTCAGACTTGTCAGTTCAAACAATACCTTGGGCTCTACAAGCATTGTTCTTCAGTTTGAAGTAGATAAAGATATGTTGACCGCCGCACAAGAGGTCCAAGAGGCTATTACAAGTGCCATCCCCTACCTTCCGCCCAATCTTCCTTACGGCCCCGTATATCGCAAAGTCAATCCTGCAGAACAGCCTATCGTATATATCAGCCTGACGTCCAAAACAATGCGCCGGTCGGATCTGTATACCTATGGGAATACTCTCATTGGGCAGCGGATTTCCATGTTGAATGGAGTTTCTCAGGTAACGACTTTTGGTTCCATTCTGGCTGTCCGCGTACAGGTAGATCCCGGGAAACTGGCTTCGCACGATGTCACTCTGGCTGAAGTAGCAGCTGCCATAAAGCTGCAAAATACCTTTCTTCCCACAGGGCAATTAGATGGTACAGTGGAAGCCCCGATTATTTCCGTTGATGGGCAGTTAGTGCATGGAATAGATTATGAACCGATGATTGTCGCCTATCGCAATGGCACTCCTGTACGAATCGCAGATCTTGGCCAGGCCGTAGAAGATTTTCAGAACAATAAAATTTATGCAGAATATGTCGACCAGGAAGGAATAGTGCCTTCGGTCACCCTTGCCATCCAGAAAGAACCGGGCGCCAACGCAGTGGCCATCTCACAAGACATCCGCAGGGTATTGGAAGAACTTAAAGAGGGACTGCCTCCTGCTGTGGATGTCCATATTATTTATGACCGTTCCATCCCTGTACGCTCTGCTATTGAGGATGCTACAGCCACTCTTGTCATGGCTTTGGTCCTGGTAGTCCTTGTCATCTTCTTTTTCCTTGGAACGCTTAGGGACACCCTGATTCCTTCCCTTGCCTTGCCTATGTCGGTTATAGGCACTTTTGCTTTCATGTATGCTGCGGGGTATACATTAGACAGCCTCTCAGTCTTGGCTCTCACCTTGGCTGCAGGCTTTATCATTGACGATGCCGTCGTTGTGCTCGAGAATATTGTCCGACGCGTGGAAGCCAAAGAAACACCCTTAAATGCCTCTTTGGAAGGTACCAAACAGATCTCATTCACCATTGTATCCATGACGCTGTCTTTAATCGCCGTTTTTATTCCCATGCTGTTTATGGGAGGATTGATAGGAAAGATATTTCATGAATTTGCCGTTACCCTGACAGTGATCACTCTTCTTTCCGGGGTGATTTCATTGACCCTGACACCGATGCTTTGCAGCCGGTTTATCAAACCTCAGCCGGAAGGCAAGGCTCCATGGTTTTCTCTATGGTCGGCCCGGATCAATCATACCATGCAAGATGTCTATCATCGAATGCTAGTTAGAGTTTTAGACCATCGCTTAACTGCTTTAGGCATTGCTTTTGTTAGCCTCGCAGCTACTTTTTATCTGTTAAAATTTATTCCAATCGATTTTCTTCCCGATGAAGATCTAGGTTTTTTTGTCATTTATACCCAAGAGAGGGAAGGGGGATCCTCCTACAAATTAAAGGAATATAACAGTGAAGTGGTCAGCCTGTTGCAAAAAAACCCTTATGTCAATAGATTCGTATCAATCTGTTCCATCAACGAATACCGTAAAGGACTCAGTCTGGTGTATTTAAAACCTATTGATAAAAGGCCTCCTATCCAAACAGTAATTCAGGAACTATACCGTAACTTTAACAAGATCGTGGGTTTGCAGGCATTCATAAAGAATATTCCTCTCATCGACCTTTCTGCAGGTCAGGAAAGCAGGGCGGCGTATCAGTTTGCATTGCAGGGTGTGGACAAGGATAAAGTGTACCAGAGCGCCAGAAGCATACTGGATGCCATGAAGAAAGAATCGATGTTCCAGGGCATAAACAGCGACCTCGAAATTGATACGCCTCAAATCAATGTGGCGATCTTACGGGACAAGGCCTCCAGCCTCGGAATAACGGCGACAGATATTGAAAATGCCCTTGGCTATGCCTTCTCAGGGAATCTGGTATCGCTTATCCAGACGCCTATTGATCAATATGATGTCATTCTGGAATTGTATCCGAAAGAACAAACGCAGGCCGATATATTGAACAGTATTTGGCTCAGGTCTTCTATATCCAATGAGTTGGTCCCGTTAAGCGCTGTCATACAATGGGAGGAAAAGCTGGGCGCTACGAGCATCAATCATATCAATCAATTTACTTCTGTCATCATATCCTTTAATTTGGCGCCCGGAGTTCCTTTGGAAACGGCGCTTGACAAATTGAACGGGATCTCTGCCGACTTCTTGGCCCCGGGGGCCACAGCGGTACCTATAGGAGCCGCACAAACTTTTCTGGAATCGATCAAGTCGGCTGGATTCTTCTAATTATCACTCTCATTTGCATTTATATCATTCTTAGGGATCCTTTACGAAAGCTTTATCCACCCTATCACCATCTTGACCACATTGCCTCCGGCTACGTTTGGAGGACTTCTTGTCTTGTTGGTATTTGGTATTCCTCTTTCCTTATATTCATTTCTGGGTATTGTCCTTCTTATAGGCATTGTTAAAAAAAATGGGATCATGATGGTCGATTTTGCCATGGAAAATGTGCGGCAAATTGGGGCATGAGCTGCCAGAGAGGCTACTCGTGGATGCCTGCTTAGTGCGCTTCCGCCCGATCGTGATGACGACAGTTGCGGCTATATTCGGCGTGCTTCCCATCGCTTTGGGTTTTGGTGCAAATGCAGAAGCGCGGCGTCCCTTAGGTCTTGTCATTATCGGCGGCCTGCTTCATTTCACAACTCGTCACTCTTTTTATCACTCCCATTCTATATCTTGAATTGGAACGTTTGAGTGAAAAATTCAGCCGGAGGAAGCCATGAATTTTTCTGCGCCTTTCATTTAACGGCCGATCATGACGACTTTGTTGATGATCGCTGTCACTTGCAGGGGGTATGTATTCTTATATTCTCCTTGCCCATCAGCAATTTGCCAAACGTGACGTATCCTACCATTACCGTGAGTGTTTCTTTTCCGGGAATGACCCCGGATATGATGGCGCATGCGGTCGCACTTCCTCTCGAAAAACAGTTCATGGCCATTCCTGGAGTCCAGCTTGTCAGCTCAAATAATACCCTAGGAAGCAGCAGCATTGTCCTGCAATTTGATATCGATAAGAATATGACCGAAGCGGCCCAAGATGTGCAGTCCGCCATCATCACGGCCACGCCGACTCTTCCTCCGCAGCTTCCGTATGCTCCGACCTATCGCAAAGTAAACCCTGCCGAACTTCCCATTGTCTATGTCAGCTTGACTTCTGAAACAATGCCCTTAACAGATCTCTATACCTATGCCAATAATGTCATAGGCCAGCGCATTTCCATGCTTACGGCGTCTCCCAAGTGTACTGTTTTTGGTTCTCCTTTAGCCATCCGGATTCAAGTCGATCCAGAAAAAATGGTGGCCAATGATATTTCTTTGGCCGAATTGGCCGCTACCATCGCCCTGGGAAATGCCAATATTCCTACGGGACAATTGGATGGCCCTGTCGAAGCCCCCAATATTTCGGTCGATGGACAATTGTTTACTGCAGAAGGCTGGGATGCTTTGATTCCCGCCTACCGCAATGGCACGCCCATGCGGATCAAGGATTTTGGCAAAACCGTTGAGAGCTTTCAAAATGATAAGATCAATGTCAGTATGCTCAAAAGATGGCAAATCTGAACCGGCCATTGTTCTCGCCATTCAAAAAGAACCCAGTGCCAATACGGTGGCGATTTCGGATTCCATCCATGATCTTTTAGGGATGTTGAAAAAGGAAATACCTCAGTCTGTTACGGTCACAACTTTTTATGATCATTCGGTGTCCATACGCGCTGCCATTTCTGATATGAAATGACACTTTGTTGATCGCCCTTATTTTGGTCGTGCTCGTCATCACATCTCTATCTCGGGCAAACTTGCTGATACGATCATTCCCTCTGTTGTCATGCCTATGTACCATCATTGGCACTTTTATTGTGATGGATTACTTTCAGTTTACCTTGAACAATCTTTCTCTTCTGGCTTTGACCCTGGCGGTAGGATTTCATCATTGACGATGCCATTGTCGTCTTGGAAAATATCGTCAGGCGCCAAGAAGCAGGAGAAAACCGGTTTGATGCCTCTATGGAAGGTTCGAGGCAGATCGGCTTTACCATCGTTTCCATGACGTTGTCTTTAATCTCCGTATTTCTTCCCATGCTTCTTTTATGAGCGGCGTGATCGGAAATATCTTTAGATGAATTTGCCATTACCTTGATCTGCTGTCACCTTGATTTCCGGAATTATTTCTCTGACCCTGACTCCCATGCTGTGCAGTCGGTTTCTTCCCGATTAAATAGAACCAGCGATAGAACCAAGATTCGAATTTTCGAATGGTCAGCCATGGATCAATGAGAGGATGCGGAATAGCTTATGGCAGAATGCTGCTAAAGTGATCGATCATCACTATACAGCCCTTGCCATGGGAGTAGCTCTGTCTGATTTTGACAGTCTGGCTTTTTTATCTCTTCCTGTCGACTTTGTTCCTGATGAAGATACAGGATTTTTTATCGCCTATACACAAGGAATGGAAGCCGGATCTTCCATGCGCATGCTAGAGTATGAAAAACAAGTCATCGAAGTTATTGAATGCTCATCCCTACTGTCGATAGCGTCGTGGTCATCAGCTCCTATTCCGAATATCGCAAAGGGCAAAATCTGGTGTCTCCTAAAACCTCATAAGCAGCGTCCTCCGCATCAAAAAAGTCATTGATGAACTCAATGAACAACTGTCCAGAATCCCCGGCATTCAAGTCTTTATAAAAAAAGTTCCTCTCATCGATTTGTCTACAGGACAAGAAAGCCGCGGCGACTATCAAATATGCCATGCAAAGCATCTTTCCTGATAAAGGTCTATCCATCTGCAAAAAAATGATCGAAGCGAATGCAAAAAGATCCTATATTCGTAGGGGTCAACAGCGACCTGGAAATCGATTCTCCACAAATCAATGTCCATATTCTGAGCGATAAAGCTTCCAGTTTAGGAATTACAGCAGCCGATATAGAAAATGCCTTTAACTTTAGTTATTCCTATAATTATATCACCCGTATCGATACAGCCATTGATCAATACAATGTCATTTTGGAATTGATGAAAAAACAGCAGT
Source organism: uncultured Parachlamydiaceae bacterium (assembly GCA_963780445.1). Taxonomy (GTDB): domain Bacteria; phylum Chlamydiota; class Chlamydiia; order Chlamydiales; family Parachlamydiaceae; genus CAWACC01. Next base: position 249,738 of record CAWACC010000008.1, on the reverse strand, counting down.
ATGACGCCAATACTTTTAACCTGTTGTGGATGAGATCTTCCATTTCGGACCATCTGGTCCCAATGAGCGCTGTTGCCGACTGGGAAGAGGGGCTGGGAGCTTCCAGCGTAAACCATGTCGATCAGTTCCCTTCGGCTACCATTAGCTTTAGCCTGAGCCCTGGAGTATTTCTTGACCAGGCATTAAGTAAAGATTGAGGAATTTAAAGAAAAATGGGTCGAGCCCGGAGTGGTTGTCATGGATATTGGCGCTATCCAGGCCTTTCAGGAATCTATACAAAATGCTGGATTCCTGCTGTTCATTGCTATTTTTGCCATCTATATCATCCTTGGAATGCTGTATGAAAGCTTTATCCACCCTCTTACCGTTTTATCCACCCTTCCTCCTGCTACTGTAGGGGGATTGCTTACATTGGCGCTGTTCGGCCTGCCTTTATCCCTCTATTCCTATCTGGGCATTATATTGCTCATCGGCATTGTAAAGAAAAACGGCATCATGATGATCGACTTTGCCATGGAAAACATACGTACAAAGGGAATGGACCCTAAGCAGGCTATTGTAGATGCCAGCCTCACACGATTCCGGCCCATCATGATGACCACTGTAGCGGCCATCTTTGGAGCGTTGCCGATCGCCCTAGGTATTGGAGCCGGTTCCGATGCACGTCGGCCTCTTGGGCTGGTCATTATCGGAGGCCTGCTTTTATCCCAGCTGATCACCCTTTTTATTACTCCCATCATTTATTTGGTCTTGGAAAAAGTTAATGCCAAAATCCCCTGGCGGTAAAGGGACGAAAGGGACCAAAGGGACATAAGGGACCAAAGGGACATAAGGGACTTTACCACTGAGCCAGTGAGAACATTGAGAAGGTACTCTTTGACACTTACTGGCTCAGAAGTACAGTTCCTTTGCTCCCTTATGTCCCTTTGGTCCCTTATGTCCCTTATGTCCCTTTGGTCCCTTTAGTCCCTTTTGTATTGAATCATATCCCCGCGCTTCTATATAATGGCCTTTAAAAGTGGGAAAGAATGAGATACGAATATGAAGTAAAAGCTGGCTGGTCCGATTTTCTTGAATTGTGCTCACAAATCAAGGCTCCGGAGGAATTCGATAAATTCTTTTCATTATTTTTAACTATCGAAGAACGGGAAACTTTGGCTTCCCGTTTTCTTATTATCAAGGCTCTTTTGGAAGGTCATTTAACCCAACGGGAAATAGCTGAGAAATATAAAGTCAGCATCGCCCAGATTACTCGCGGGTCCAATGCCCTTAAAGTTGTTGATCCCCAGTTCAGAAAAAAACTTGAAAACAAGTTGAAAAATTCATAAAGGTCTTTTTTTAATATAATACTAATTTTTAATTCAGATTGTTATTATACCCGTGTTTTGATATAAATTAACTTTCCATAAAAGGAGTGTTATAATGATTACAATATCTCATGAGCTGGTACAATGGGATCCATATCTGGATTATTGCCCCATTGTAAGTACCATTTCCAATCTTTATATAATATTTCAAAAATGTGTTCTGGGAAATTCCGCTGGGGATCAGGATCCCGAGGATGTCAGGCATATAAAAAACAAGGACTGGGGACGATGCTTCGTCTGTCTTATTCCAGTAGTTGGAAACGTTATTGTAGCGATATTCGATTTCGTTATTAATAAGAAAAGTGAAGAGAGCCAAAATGCACCTGAAGTCCCCTTCGAGACACCTGTAGAACCAATCCCAAATGTAGAGGAAAGAGAAGAAGATCTGCGAGAATCGGTACAAAATTTTAACCGTTTGATGGAATTAAATCGAGAATTAGTCCCGAACGCAGAAGATTTTGAAGACGTTCTAGAATTGAATAGAATTATTAACCGTTTGGTAGAATTAGATAGCGAATTGCATATGCATCGGGCGATATTGGAAGGAAATCCACCTCCCAACTCACAACATATGCGGCCAATAGATGAGGTGCTTCTCGATATGTATCAAATACAAGGGGAAATAATTCGGCTTAGCAGTCGTATTAATCTAAGATCTAATGCAAATCAGGAAGATACCGGCCCTGTAGTAATTGAAGTGGAAGATGATGAAGATGATGAGTTAAGTCGGGCGGTAGACTATGCGATTAATCAGTTAGAAGGACGGAACAATCTACAATACTAAGGAGAATGTAACAGTTCAGATATCCCCACGAAGGAGGGGTATCTGAACGAAATAAGGTAATCAGGCCGTCTCGGTCTGATCCTAATAAGTTTTGTAACCTAGCTTTTTCTGGAGTTTCCTGGTTAATATTTTAGATGAACCTTTAGAAGCTTTGCAGAGAATTTTTAAACTATTCTTTTTTATTATTAATGGGGCAGCTGTTTTTGCCCATCAGCTGATAGAAAACACACCATCCCTTCGCCGCTTCAAAAAATGTGAAGAGAGCGATGGCTAGCAGGATCCAGCTGGAATAATAATAGGCGAAGCTTAACAAGATCAGCCCTATCACTAGCCTTAAAATACGTCCTGCGGTATCGATATTGGATTTGAACATCTGTTTTTTTCGAATACTTTTTTATGGTCGGGATTTTATCCAAAGCAAGGAGATGATGCCTATCACCATAAGGATGCATCCCGGATAAGTCAAGATATACTTGGCGGGATCTAAATTGACAATAATTTGCACTCTCTTTACCGATCCTTCATCCGGGGGAAAAATATTAGACAGATAGAACCGATACCCCTCCCATGTTTCATAAACGTGGTTCATACTTAAAGTGGTTTCATCTGCTTCGCCGGTCCTTTTGTCGGTAACAATCAGATCGCATTCATAGCTGCAAGGCTGATTAGAGTCGGGGTAATTGACCTGACGGGCTTGCCTTAGCCTGAGGCGATAGGGTATTTCCTCACTATAGGGTTGGAATCGCACGAGGTATCTTCCATTCAAAACAGGAGTTTTTAACCCTGACAAAGATCGGTCAAATCGCAAATACACGTCTTCAGTTTGTTCTCGTTCAGTAAATTTGAGTTGGATCAGAGGCATATTATCTTCCAATTGGGTTAAAGAAGGAAGCGATTGGAATTTAAAAGTAATGGGACATTCGAGTCTGAATGAAGAGGGAGCCTCCAGCGCAAAGGGCGGCATATAACTCAAATGAATGCGATGCAACAAAAACAGGCTGGACAATATCTTTCCATTAGAAATCTTAAAAGAGGGATCGGGTAAATGGCAGGCCACAGAAAATATCTGCTGGACCCATAGGTGGAGGAGCTCCGGTTCGGCATCTGCTTCCAAGGCAGCGATCAAAGGCCATTTCATCACATGTAAACAGGCTTTTAGATCGGGTTCATATGGAAGCATCTCTTGCAGCCTGCCCAATAGGAAGGCTGTCCAGTAACATCCCTTTCTTATATCTTCCGGAAGCTGGTTCCAGTCGAGGGATTCCATGCATTTTTGCAGAGAGGATTTACCCTCGCACTCATCGGGCAGCAGTAAGGCTTGAGAGGTATGCCAGGAGTAAAGAAAATCCAGAAGGCATTCTATAAAATCTATCTGATTTACTTTACAGGCTCCTTGCAGTAGGTTTAACGGACTAGCTAAGGCATAGGAGTTTTCTAGAGGTCGGGCAAGGTCCATTTTAATCTTTTGCAGTTTAAGCGTTTCTAAGGTTGGAGAAGTCTCATTGGAAAATGGCAGGTCTGCCCACACACTATATCCACTAAAACCTCGATCATATACAGCCAATCGGCTGAGCGTATCACTTTTAAATAGCTCGGCATAGACCCTCCCTCCAGAATCAAAGGCAAACAAATATACCTCGTGCAAGGGGTTTTCAATAAAAAAGACCGAGGGAGTTCCATGCAATTCCATGCGTATTCCCGGAGCTCCAAAAAAAGGAGAAGCCTGGCCTATCATTTGGCCTCTTAAAGGGCCCGCTAAAGGGAGGGTGTAGTGCTGGGTTTTAGTGCCCTCTTGAGGGGTTATATGGATATCAATACAAGGATCGGAAAATCCCTCTTGAGAAGAAAAAGGAAGTTTTAGCGATACGTTGGCTTCCCCTTGGGGCAGGATGAGAGGAGCCTGCATGGCATCCTTTAAATTTTTTTCATACAAAAGCCTTTCGGTCTTAGCATCGATGAGCCGCAGGTTGAATGTGTCCTCATAAATATTTTGAAAAGCAGAAAGGGGATTTTCAGACTGTAATGCAACAAAAGTCCATGGCACAGGTGCTGTAAGTCTTGCCTGGATGGGTGTGTTCAATGGAAAGGGAGGTAATCCAAAAAGCACCCCGCAATCTCCTTTAATCCAAGTCTCTATAATTTCTTTGGAATGGGGGTAATAACTGACCGTTTCAATAGACAAGTCTTTTGCAGCTGTAGACGGCAATGGCAGGGGAATCACACTTTTTTCAGGCAAGGAGCGGAAGGCATTTCTTTTCTCCAGCAAGAGGGCGGGCCTGTGGGCAATATAAATCTCATCCTGGCCTGTTCCTTCCATAATCTGCATGGAGCCTTGCCTGCCAAAATAATTTTTCATTAAAACACCTCCCAATATCATTAACAACCCCAAATGGGTCATAATAAAGGGAATATGCCTGAGACGAAAAGGCCATCGGCGGCATGTAGAAATAAAAATATTACAGAAAAATCCACATAAAAGCAGATTGAATGCGGGGTTATTATAAGTAAGCCGCGCAGCATACTGGTGAGAAGAAGTCCCGGACTCAATAAACGTTCCCATGATCGCATAACACGCTGCCAGTAATATCAAAAGAATGGCAAAATAGACGCTTCCAAGAAAACGGAACAATTTTATCATGGCGGTGGGATTTCATTAATGAGTTCGAAACTGTTGGCGAAGCGGACAATGCTTTTTTTATGCTGCAATACGGCATCGGGGGATCCCACTGCTTTCAGGGTGTAATCTGAACGCATTTGAAAATACAGATCCCCCTCCAATAAAGCCAGGGCATTGTAATGCTCCTGAGCCAATTGCAGGCTCCATCCCATAACAGTGATGGGCTTCCCGTGCTGGATACCCGAAGCTTCAAAATAAAGACCGGAGAACCCTCCTCTCGATATAGGATGAATGATAACAGAACCAGGTTCCAAAGTATCAAATTGCGTTTTCCAGCGGCTGATTTGGGCTGCAGGCAGTACTCTTTCGGCAAGGGAACTGGTTGGAAAATTATGTACCGTCACTCTAAGGATGGGCGAAGAAATAACTTGTGCATCTGGGCTGCGCGAAAGCTCCCGCGGTTGAACGATCGAAAGTGACCCAATATTATAATATTGGGTCACTTTCGATCGTTCAACCCCGGGGCTTTGGCACTGCCCAGATGCACAAGTTATTTCTTCGCCCATCCTAATCCTATCCTTCCCTTCCTGAATAATGAATTCTACCAAAGGTGTCCTTGAGTCCTGAATGGACACAGTAGGGGAAGGATCCTCTCTTTGCCAGGAATCGGGGACTTTGGCCCTATACACCAAGGGCCGGTCCAGAGCGGGGAGTGTGTTCCTGCCGGCGAAATAATCCCATTGGTGTGGTTCATGAGGGGGATTGCCATTTGAACAACCTATAAGCCATATCAAAAAAAAGGACAGGATTACCTTCGGCGGCAGGATATTACTTATCAGGAAAAATAAATCCATATCCTGTCGCCGAAGGCGATCCTGCCTATCTTGTTTTTTCCTGGAGTTGCTGTTCATGAGGCAGATTCATTTTCTTTTTTTTCATCTTCAAATAGTATCAATTCTGTCCAAAGCTGGTGGCGCCATTCTTCCAAAACTTCTCCATCGCCTATCAAATCTACCCGGTACGTGAGAATACCTCCTTTTTCAAAAAAATCTTGATTTATCAGGTAGTAATAGTAGGTCCCACTTGCACGGCAAATGGCGACAGTTTCCTTTATCTCTTCCCTGTTGCGAAAACGGACCTTTAACTCCAGATGCAAATTATCTTTAGACAGAAAGGACTTTGGAAAGGACCAGGAAATGATCAATCGTTGCCCTACAGGAGGGTTGTTTAATAATGGGTCGGGTGTCCCTACTCTGTAACTGGCAAGGTTTTTATGGCTTAAATAGTCGGTATAAACCGTCAGGTATTCCCGTGAACATCCGGACAGGACAAATATCAGAAAAAGCAAAACGATGGTTTTATGCAAAATGTTTTCCTTTGAATTTTAAACAACTAGTGGCATATTTACTTTTGAATCCTAACAAAAATCACTATTTAATTTCACGTATCTATGTTGAATGGTCTCAAAAATTCAATTAAATGGACTCAAGATCCTTTCTATCGTGAACCTGTCATTAAAACAGATCCTCATTTGAAAAGTAAGAGAGAAGGATTTTCTGCAAAATATTGCAGCGGAATTCTGACGGTCCAAGGCAATAGCAGGATGGGCGAAAAGCAAGGGGAGATTTTCTTCAAATCCCTCGCGTCAAGCCGGTGCTGGCCGGAATTTTTGGGGATTTCCCACCCATTGTATCCTCTCAGGCCCCTCTGGATTAGTGGAGAGATGTGTTCCCGTTTGGTTTTGCACGGATTTCATTCCCTCCCGGATAAAATTCTTCAGCTGGGCTATAACACTTTAATCGTGGGGGGAATCGATGAAGAGATGGAAAGGTCATCCTTCTATCTTCAGTCTCAATTTCAATCTTTTCAGTACCATCTCAATGATAATGGAATACGACTGGTATTAAATCTGTCTTCCGTGGCCGGAAATAAACAGAGCGATCTTATGGATATCCTTCCACGGGATTCTGTGGTGCTTTTTTGCAGTGAAATCAAAGAGGAATGTTCAGAAGAAGGCGATGACAGGCTTTATCTGGATAAAATAACGGATGAAATCCATTATTTCGAAAAGCGGATGAAAGGGTGTTTTTCTCTTCTTTATTATCTGCCCATTTTTGACAACAGAAATTATGGCAATTTTTTACATAGTTTATCTTTGAGAGTTTTGCCCAAAACTGTTTTAGCTTTCCCAGCAGCTTCAGAGGGTTTAAAAGCACATCCTTTCTGGATAGAACTCCGGCAAATGCAGGAGCCCCTAGGGTTGCAGCTGCTGCCCATCATCAATTATGAACCCGCATCCGGTTACTCCCTATGTTATGATCATTTTGAAAGCTGTATTTCTTTCAGCCATAGGCACCTCCCTGCAGGTTTTGCGGCTTATATCTCCGATTTGGGAGAAGAAGGCAGTTTTTTACATGGAAATTTATGGGTAACAGGTCATCTTCAATGGAAATGCCTTTCTCCCGATACATGGATTGACACATGGTTTAGATCCTTCCACCCTGATACGGATTATTTTGAATATAAATACGCCTTGACAAAGCTAAGACAACTTGTATGCGAGATGGCAGAATTGCAAAATCCTGGTCCTGGCGGCATCCATCCTTTTGAAGAATTGCGATCGCATTATGAATCTTTGAGGGAAAACCTGCGGGTCATTGAATTCAAGCTGTCCAGAATCAAGAAGATAATGGATCCGATGACGTCAAGTCTCAAACAGGTTCATGAAGCTCTGATACTGTCTGCACAAGCCCATAGCATCCACCTTTCCAGACTTTGACTTTTTTAAACGATACTGTTGCTAGCAACAACTAGGTGTGCTATACTCACCATAAAAATAATAAGGGTCCCCAATGAATTCTATTGAGCATTATCTTCTTCAAATTAAAGACATTATATGGGGCGCTCCCTTGCTTTTGCTTCTGATCGGTACAGGTGTCTACTTGACTTTTCTCTTAAAAGGGGTGCAATTCCGCTATCTCGGCTATGCCCTAAAGCAGGTATTTGCGGCTGAAAAAGCGAAAAGCCTGGGAGATATAAGCCACTTCCAAGCCTTAATGACCTCCCTGGCGGGCGCCATTGGAACGGGAACTATTGTCGGAGTCGCTACAGCCATATCTATAGGAGGATTGGGATCCATGTTCTGGATGTGGCTTACCGCCTTTGTGGGGATGGCAACCAAATACGCTGAATCTCTTCTGGCTGTAAAATATCGACAGATAGAAGACAGAGGCGAGATGATCGGCGGGCCTATGCAGTATATCGAAAAAGGACTGGGTTGGAAATGGATGGCTTTGATTTTTGCCCTATTTGGATGCATCGCAGCCCTAGGTACCGGAAATCTGGTCCAGGCCAATGCCATCTCTGAAGCCGCCGGTACTTTTTGGAACCTCAACCCCTGGTGGAATGGCATCATCATCGCCGTACTTACAGGAATGGTTATCCTGGGAGGTGTGCGCAGCATCGGACAGGTCGCCGGTATTCTAGTTCCTTTTATGGCTCTTTTTTATATCGGAGCCGGCCTCATCATTCTCGTTGTACATTATGATAAACTTCCCCAGGCTTTGGCCGATATTATACACAGCGCTTTTTATGGACAGGCTGCCTTCGGAGGCTTCGCAGGTGCCTCCGTTGCGATGGCCATTCAGTGGGGCGTTGCCAGAAGTGTTTTCTCCAATGAAGCCGGATTGGGTATTTCATCTATTGCCGCCGCCGCTGCAAAAACAGATAGCCCTGCCCGTCAGGCTATGGTCATAATGACAGGGGCCTTATTATCCACCGTTATTGTATGCAGTATCACCGGCCTGGTATTGGCTGTGACGGGTGTTCATGGACGGTTGACCGATTCGGGAGATCCTCTCGGAGGCGCTTCAATGGCTATCCAGGCTTTTGATACTACAATCAGTGGAGGCGCCTATATCGTTTCTATCGGGCTTATATTGTTCGCCTTTTCTACGGTGATTGCTTGGGGATACTATGGAGAAAAATGCTGTGAATACCTCTTGGGATCAAGATCCATCATTCCCTATCGAATTGTTTATACACTGGTCATCATTCCCGGTGCGGCATTGAAAATGGAGACGGTGTGGTTGCTGGCGGATATTCTCAATGGGTTAATGGCGATCCCCAATTTGATTGCTTTAATCGGTTTGTCCGGAGCCATCCTTGCTGAAACTAAAATCTTCCTTGCTAAAGAAAAACAAGGGTAAGGTTTTTTCGAGACCTGTGGTCCATACTTCTAATCTAATACATTTTATAAATTAAAAGTTTGTGCTATGGCTTGATTAAGGAAGTGAGCCATAAATAAGGAGGAGATTTATGCATGATATATCTAGTAATTTTTTTATGGAGATGCCGGAAGATATACTAAAATCCGTTACAGGGAAATTGACCCTGCAGGAATTAAACAAATGCATGCGCCTGTCCCGTGAGCATCACGATTTATTTAGCTCAGATGCTGTATGGGAACCTCATGCCAAAGAACACAAAGTACAGAAAAGAAAATTAAATTTTATCCATCAATATCTGCTCCAAAATTCGGCATTATTCAATTGGATCCCTTTTCCATTTCAAAAATATCTGGCAAATGATTATAAATCGCTGGTCAATCAAAAACTATTATCAGACATTCAAAACAATTGCCCTGAAGAAATTTTAAAGCTGTTTAATGGCGCTGAAGCTCTGCACTTATTACCCCTTAAAGAGATAAACCTTAAAGACATGACCTACATACACTGTCCATTGAGAGGCCATCGCTATTTTAAAGAGGAGCTGTTCACTTCTCCCATTGTCCTTGGTATTCTAAAAATGGAAAATCAGGAGGATTCTTATTTTATTCTTTTAAGGATTAAAAATAATGAAACTGGCGAGATCTTTAATGAGTCTGTGAGAATTTATTCAATTGGTAAGTACAAATTTTTCAATAACCAATATACCCCGCCTTTCCAGAGAATTGTTTGTCCAGGCTATTGTGAAGTAACACTGGAGCGATTGGACCGCCTGCAACGGCTAATTCAAAGAAAACCTGTGGGTCTCTTAATCAAAGAAGAAACGGACACTTTTGTTGAAGGACCAAATACCCTGCCCAATGGTAAAAGCACCTTGGAATTGTGTTGATCCAGTTTCACACTAAGTTCAGTGAGATCACTCAGAAGGTTTAGGTTGAGAAATTTTTATTACCACAGAGAACGGGCTTGAATGACGGCTTTCTTTTGTGCGCGAAGCGCACAAACGAATTCTATGTCACAGAGCCAAGCGAATATCCTCTCTGTGTTCTCTGTGTGCTCTGTGGTAATAAAAATTTCTCAACCCTAGCACAGTTAATCTAAAAAGCCCTGGATTTTATCAAAAAATTTGCTATGTTGGAAAATTCAAAGCTGTCACGAAACAAGGTTTTAGGTGGTGAAATTAAAGTTCATTAAAGAATTCTTGGAGCATGGCACCGTTGTCAGCCATTCTGACAGGAAAATTCTCATCGGCTGGGGAAAAAGTGAAAAACATTCCTATCCCACACCCGATGCCAGGCCGCATTTGTATTTTCCGGGATTTTTCCTGGAGGAAAGCCGCCCTTGGCATCTTTTTGAAAATAATCTTCAAATCTCTGTTGAGGAATTTGTCGAATGTCTCCTTCCCTTTGCTGAACGGAAAGTAACCCGTGTCTGGGTGAATCCTTATAAAGAATTATTCCGAAGCACTCTGGATGATATTCGCAGGCGCATTTATCTTGAGGAATTGCAGAAAGCTGTCCCTTTCATTTACGAGATCAGTCCCAGTTCCATGACGGAATCACAGCTGGCCGCCTCCCTGATCCAAGCTTGCGAGCTCATGCATAAATACCCATTAAATCTCTATGGCCTCTGGCAAAAAAATGAAGGAATCCTAGGGCTCACTCCTGAAATATTATGTTCCATCCATAGCGTGAAAAAAAAATGGCATGTGAACTGCTTCGCTTTGGCAGGGACGCGAGATCTTCTTCACCGATCTTCTATGGAAGCGGATCCGAAAATATGGCAGGAACACGATATTGTACGCATAGGGATTATGGATGCTTTAAAGGGACTGGGGAAAATCAGTACTGGATCTCCTGAAGAGATGAGATTGCCCACTTTTATCCATCTAAAAACCTTGATTTCACTGGAAATGGAACAGGCTCCCTACATACCTTTCATAATAGGCAGATTGCATCCCACACCTGCCTTGGGAGCCTTCCCAAGAAAGCAGGGCCTGCATTGGCTCAAACAGTACCAGACTTTAATTAATAGAAAAAAATTCGGCGCTCCTGTAGGCTATGTTTTGACTGATATGCAAGAAGGCAATTTTTATGTGGCCATACGAAATGTACAATGGACCTCGCGGGAAATGCGTATTGGAGCGGGATGCGGCATTGTTGCCGGAAGCCGCTTTGAAGATGAATGGTATGAGGTGCATTTGAAATTACAATCGATCAAAAAAGCTTTGTCCTTATGACTGTCGCAACAGAAAGAATGCAGGTCCAGGTTTTGGAAGCTGCTCTAAAAGTGGGGGTTACCGATTTCTGCATATGCCCCGGAGCCAGAAATGCTTGTTTTATCAAAATCCTCAAGAATCAAAAGCACCTCAATATCCGTTATTTTTTTGATGAACGCTCTGCGGCCTTTTTCGCTCTAGGCAAAAGCCGTTCCCAAAATCGCCCTGCTGCTGTCGTCACGACATCTGGCACGGCCATTGCCCATTTGCTGCCTGCGGCTATGGAGGCTTATTATACAGGCGTACCTCTTCTTTTGATTACTTCGGACAGGCCCAAGAGGTACAGGGGATGCAATACGCCTCAGTCCTGTGAGCAAAACAATATCTATGGGGTCTATACACCTTTCAAGCTGGACCTGGAACAGGATGACATTTGCGATTTGTCCTTGTGGGACCGCCAAGCACCTGCTCATATAAATGTGTGCATCGAAGAATCGGCCTTGACTGATTCCTGCGAAGGTATATCCTTTGACCGGCTAACATCCTTCGTCCAAGGTACTGCAATAAATACAGAATCTTACATTGAAATATCCCGTGAACTTAACGCCTTTTTATCTTCGGTCCGTCACCCACTGGTGGTTGTAGGGGCTATCAAGCCGCAGGCAAGAAAAAATGTTGCAGATTTTCTGAATAGATTGAATGTGCCTGTCATCCTCGAAGCCCAATCCGGGCTGAGGGAAGAGCCTTTGTTAAAGTGCATTCAAATAACGCGATCGGAACAGATTTGGAAACATGCCGAAGCTGCAGGGTATCCCATCGATGGTATTTTGCGAATCGGAGGTGTGCCTACCGTCCGCCTGTGGAGAGATTTAGAAACTAGGCAGGGGCAGGTCAAAGTATTTTCTCTGAATGAATCTCCCTTTTCAGGGTTAAGCTGGGGCTCTATCCATTGTGTTCGGCTTCCTGATTTCTTTGCCGCTTTTACCACGGCCTTTTCTTATCCTATGGAACAGGCAAAAAAATGGCTGGGCCAGGATAGAGAATATCGGTCGCAACTTTTATCATTGATAGAGTCTGAACCTCTTGCAGAACCTTCCCTGATCCACCGCCTATCAACAAAAATACCGGAAACTGCATTGGTCTATTTGGGCAACAGCTTGCCCATCCGGGAGTGGGATCTGGCAGCTTCTTTTGAGACATCCCATGGCTGTGTCTTTACCAATAGGGGCATGAATGGGATCGATGGGCAAACCTCCACTTTTTTAGGTCTGTCTAGACCTGAAATTGAGAATTGGGCTCTTCTGGGAGACCTCACGGCACTTCACGATCTAAGCGCTCCATGGATTCTTTCCCAGTTGCCGCCCTCCGCTATTCAAATAGCCATCATCAATAACAGGGGAGGCAAAATCTTTGCCAGGATGTTTTCCGAACCTGAAATTCAAAACAATCATTCCTTGAATTTCAGTTCTGTGGCTTCCTTGTGGGGCCTTGAATACGCACTATGGGAACAGATTCCTGAAGATATAACCTGCAGCCAACCGAGGATTATCGAGCTATCTCCGGATAACGAGGCCACTCAAAGATTCTGGAATCAATTGGCCAAAATATGACAAACTCACTAGCGCTATATGCCATTCATGGATTTTTAGGTGCTCCATCAGATTGGGACGTTCTGACTCCTTTTGTATTTACTTTAAATATAATTGCCAAGGATATATTTAAGGTATCTCCTCCGGAAGGAGGCTTTGAAAAATGGGCAGAGAAGTTTAACCAGAACGCAAAAGAAAAAGAGGCAACTCATCGCGTGCTATTGGGATATTCCCTTGGAGGGCGCCTGGCGCTACATGCCTTGCTCCAGAAACCTTCTCTTTGGAGTGCTGCTATTTTTATCTCCTCTCATCCAGGTTTGGACGATCAAAGGCAAAGAGAACACCGGATAAACGAAGATTGTGTGTGGTCAAAGCGGTTCCAAAATGATTCCTGGATGAGTTTAATGTCGGATTGGAATTCCAGGCTGATATTTCACAATACTTTTGAACCGGTCAGGCAGGAATCCGCATATTCAAGGAAACAGCTGTCTGAAGCCTTGTTCCACTGGTCCCTGGGAAAACAGGAATTCTTATGGCCTCAACTTGTACAGGTAAGGACGCCTGTCCTATGGCTTACCGGGGAAAATGATGCCTCTTCTTGGTCAAAATACCAAACCGGTCCGTTTGTGAATCCTCGATCTGAGGTAAAAATTATTCCCGGGGCTGGTCATCGGGCCCTATGGGACCAACCTAAGCTTATCGGTGAATCCATTTACAATTTTATAAAGGAGGCCCTGCAACCATGCTGCTGAAAACTACAGAGTGGAAAGAAATAAAAAAATACCAAGACATAAAGCTGCATCATACCGAGGATGGCATTGCCAAAATCACCATCAACAGGCCGGAAGTCCGAAATGCGTTCCGGCCTGAAACTGTCCTCGAAATGAGCGACGCTTTTGAAATTTGCCGTTATGATACTTCCATTGGAGTGATTATCCTGACCGGAGAAGGAGATAAAGCATTTTGCTCCGGAGGCGACCAGAGGGTACGCAGTGAGGATGGCTATGTGGACCAATCCGGGTCCGCTGCCTTGCATGTGCTGGACCTGCAAAAGCAGATACGGTCGCTCCCCAAACCTGTCATTGCCATGGTGGCCGGCTATGCCATCGGGGGAGGGCATGTTCTACATGTGGTTTGCGATCTGACTATTGCTGCAGATAATGCCATCTTTGGGCAGGTCGGGCCGAAAATGGGCTCTTTTGATGCAGGACTGGGCAGCAGCTACCTCGCCCGCATCGTTGGCCAAAAGAAAGCCCGGGAAATCTGGTTTCTTTGCAGGCAATATAATGCCCAGCAAGCCTTGGAGATGGGCCTCGTTAACTGTGTAGTCCCTCTGGACCAATTGGAAACCGAAACCTTGAAATGGTGCAGGCAAATTCTACGGCATTCTCCTCTTGCCTTGCGCTGCCTTAAAGCCGGTTTGAATGCCGATTGCGATGGGCAGATCGGGCTGCTGGAATTGGCAGGCAATGCGACGCTGCTTTATTATATGACCGAAGAAGCAAAAGAAGGAAAGGAGGCCTTGTTGAAAAAGCGACAACCTGATTTTTCAAAATTCCCTAAAAGGCCATAGTATCGGAGTCTTTATGGGTTTCGGCATCGACTGGCATTCCACTGAAAACAGGGTCCTTATCAATCCCCGTTTTCCTTTGGAAGAAAGAGAGGAAATTCTAAACAGGCTCGGCACATCTCCGCCTCTTAGTGATCATTTCTGGATGGCTACTTCAGGCTCTACAAGCTATTCCAAAGGAGAAATTAAGTGGACAGCCCTTTCCAAAGAAGCTATCCTGGCTTCCGCAAAGGCAGTGAATGAATTCCTTGAATGCACCTGTTCTGATATATGGCTGAACCCGCTCCCTTTTTTCCATGTGGGGGGCTTGGGGATTTTCGCCAGGGCTTTTTTAAGCAACTCTCCTGTAGTAGATGCCTATAACCTTGTGAACTCTACGTGGAATGTCCATCAGTTTTATGAATTATTACACCAGTCCCAAGCCTCCCTGACTTCTCTGGTGCCTGCCCAGGTCTTTGACTTGGTTACAGCCCGCAAAAGATCTCCTCCGGCTTTACGAGCAGTAGTTGTAGGTGGAGGAGCCCTTTCGGAAGAAATCTTTTTCTATGCCAAGGAAAATGGATGGCCTCTTTTGCCTAGTTATGGATTGACAGAATGCGCTTCGCAGGTGGCTACAGCCTCATTCCAAGATGCTTCCGGTTCTCTTTTTCCCAAGATGACCCTTCTGCCGCATATACAGGCATATGTAAATCCCGCCGACCGTCTGGTCTTGAAAAGCTCTGCCCTTTTTACTCTATATGCCATAAAAAAAGAGGCGCAGACAGAGTTTATAGATCCAAAAGTCAATGGATGGTTTGAAACCGAAGACCTGGCTGAAATAGACAATGGAAAACTGAAAATACAGGGACGCTTAAACCATTTTGTCAAAATCGGAGGAGAAAGTGTGGACATACTCCGGTTGGAAGGTATTTTGGACGGTATTAAAGCAAAACACGCCTGTGTATTCGACATGGCTTTGTTTCCTATGCCCGAACTTCGCTTGGGCCATGTGATCCATCTAGCTGTAAAAATCATGCCCGAAAAATCTATTCTGGATGCCATCATCCAGGATTTTCAATGCAAGGTACTTCCTTTTGAAAAAATTCGGCAGGTGCATTTCATTGAGCAGATTCCCAGAACGGACCTTGGGAAAGTCAAATTGAACGCCTTAATTAACGATATAAATTTATCTAAATCGTGTTAATTTATATTTCATTTAATTGGAATTTTCCATACAATTTAAATTGTAATAATTAAGTATGATTTAATATTATTAAAACCTCAGGTCCCGTTGTTAGAAAAATTCTTCCCTTTGCGCCCTTTGCCTCTTTGCGCCTTTGCGTTTAATTTAAAGCGATATTGTTACAGCTGACAATATCGCTTTAAATTAAACGCAAAGGCGCAAAGAGGCAAAGGGCGCAAAGGGGTTATTTAGAAGTAACGAAGAGTTACTTAGAATTCTTCTTATGCTTGGCTTTTTTGATATTTTAGGAAATTCTTTTCTATATGTTAGTGCTCGGTATTGAAAGTACATGCGATGAGACAAGCTGTGCCATAGTCAGAGACGGCAAAGAGATTTTGTCCAATATCGTTTTTTCTCAGGCGGATCTGCATCAAGTCTATGGCGGTGTGGTTCCTGAACTGGCTTGCCGCCGGCATGTCGATGTTTTGTTGCCTGTGCTAAATGAAGCTCTGGATAAAGCTCAGATCACTTTATCCGATATTGATCTTATTGCTGTAGCTCATGGCCCCGGACTCATTGGAGCCCTTCTCCTGGGTTTGAATACCGCTAAAAGCCTTTCTTTAGCTCTAAATATCCCTTTCATAGGTGTCAACCATATTGAAGCTCATTTGTATGCCGCTCTCATGTTAGATGACAAGCCTTGCTCTTTCCCCTGCCTGGGTGTTGTTATTTCCGGAGGACATACGGCCATTGTCAAAATGCACTCCTACACCGAATTCAGCCTCATAGGGCAAACTGTTGATGATGCCATTGGAGAAGCTTTTGATAAAGTAGCCAAGATATTAGAAGTCCCATATCCCGGAGGGCCCAATATCGAAAAGTTGGCGCTGAAAGGAGATCCCCACTTTTATCCCTTTAAACCTGCCAGAATAAAGGATAAGCCCTTCAGTTTCTCCTTTAGCGGCCTTAAAACAAGTGTACTGTATACTGTCAATGGGCAGAACAATAAAGACGGCGCGCAGAAAAGCCTGTCGCTGACAGAGAAACAAAATATAGCCGCTAGCTTTCAATGGGCGGCTTTGAACGATATTTTAAATAAAACAGCAGCGGCGGCAGAGTTTTATCAAATTCAACATATTGTCTTTGGCGGCGGCGTTTCCAACAATCAACGGTTAAGAAAACTATTCGCGGAGAAAGCTCCTCAGCTGCTCTGTCATTGGCCCAGTACAGGATTAAGCCTGGACAATGCAGCCATGATTGCCGGACTCGGTTATCATTGCTATAACAAAAAAGGGCAAGGAGATTCTCTTAACCTCGAAGCATTAACGAGAATCCCTTTTTTGTTTTGATCTGTTACTTAGTTTGAGGAGGAGTTGTCGTCGTAGGAGTTGGTGTTCCAGTCGTTGAAGTGGGTGTTGTGGTGGTGGATTTTGTTTCTGTTTGCGTCGAAGGATTCACTTCTTCAATACTTAGGATGATCACAGGATCTAAGGGCACATCTCCATGACCTGCAAAAGCTCCTGTTTTCACCTTTGAAATCTTATCTACTACATCCATCCCATCGGTGACCTTGCCAAAAACGGCATATCCCCACCCCGAAGGAGTAGGCGATTTATAATCCAAAAAAGAATTGTCTGCAGTATTAATGAAAAACTGCGAAGTCGCACTGTTGGGATCGCTGGTGCGGGCCATAGCTAAGGTCCCACGCTGATTTTTCAAGCCATTATCTGATTCAATATCTATGGGAGCTTCCGTAGGCTTTTGTTTAAAGTCCACCGTAAAGCCCCCTCCCTGGACCATGAAACCGTCAATAACCCGATGAAATATCGTGTTCTTATAAAAGCCGCTATTGACGTAGCTTAAAAAATTCTCTACCGTTTTGGGAGCTTTATCCGAATAAAGCTCAGCGGTTATATTGCCCTGATTGGTTTTTATTATAACCTTTGTTTTTTGAACGTCATTTTTCACGTTGAAATCTCCATAGATTTGACAAAAACATAATACCATAAAACTCGTTATACAAGCCAATAAATTTGGTCTCAATACGCACATTTTTCAATCCTCCTAATAATTGCTTTCAAATGGGCAAGATGATGGAAGTATTTTTCCTCGATTCGGGTATCAACTGATTTTACAGGAATCGAATGACGAAGCCTCCTGGACTATCATACAGCTTTCAAACTGATGGGGAGATTCAAGAGTATAAGGCTCAATGGAAAACTGCTTCCCGCAGCTTAGGCACCTGTGGTTTTGTTTGCCGTGGCGGGTATAACCATTCCTCTTGAAAGCTTTTGAGTGGCACTGTGGGCACAATAAACTCATATATTCAAAATCCTTGTTAAATGATGCTTTTACACAAACAGAAAAATCTCTTGCGATTTGCCTTTTTAATGAAATACAGGCAGGGTGGCAATATGAAATCTCAATTTTTTTTTACTCGTGAGTATAGCAATAGTATTAATAAATTCAACAAAAAAATGAGTGGATGAGGAAAAATTTTGTTATTAGGTTGGGATGAAAAAAACAAAGAAAAATAGTGTTGCTTAAAAAAGGGAATTTTTGATATAAATGCCACAGCGGGTCATAAGCTGGCATAGCTCAACTGGTAGAGCACCCGACTTGTAATCGGACGGTTGTGGGTTCAAGTCCTACTGCCAGCACATTTTTATGGGGGTGTCGCATAGCGGCAATTGCAAGGGACTGTAAATCCCTCGACTTCGGTCTCCGTTGGTTCGAGTCCAACCGCCCCCATCCAGTTTGAACAGCGACCTCGGGTTCAAGTAGCAGGTGTGTGATCTAATTCCTGCGGCATCAGAACTGCGATAACCAAGCAATAAATCCCGTCATCGGGAGTGCCGATCACATTGAGGCGCTGTTCTTTTTTTTAACATACCAATGTTCATATAGAAATAAGTGTTTTGTTAATGAAATTATTTGTTTGGGATTTTCATGGAGTGCTGGAAAAGGGAAATGACGAAGTTGTACTTGAAATTACCAATCTAGCCTTATACCGTCATGGTTTTTCACGACGAATGACAAAAATTGAAAGTGAATTTCTATGTGGGCGTAGATGGCATGAATATTTTGCTTTTCTTATTCCAGAACTTAAAGAAGAAGAATGTCTCGCCCTTCAATCAACTTGTTTTGAGATCTCTCAAAACCTACCAGAAATCACTTTTAAACATATTCGTTTAAATGATCACGCAGATTTTGTCTTAAATAGTATTCACAATTCACCTCATTGTCAAATATTGATTTCTAATACACTGCCTGAATCATTAGAAATGTTTGTAAATATAAAATTTACCTAACTTAAACTAAAGGGTTTTATGAAACAATTATTTACTTTTCTTTTACTATTAATCTCTTCAATAGTTCAAGCTGGAGATTTCAAATTTAAAATAGATGAGTCCAAAAAAACGATCCTTGAAATGAAAATTATAAATGGTTCTGTTATTGGATTTAATGACGAATGTCAAATTTTAATAACTAACCACAAAAGTAATCGATTAGATTTATTCAAGACAGCATCAATTTTATATATAAATGGCAATAGTACATTAATCAAAGATGATGAATTATTTGACTTGTTTCCAACTAAAATCAACAATTCAGGTGTTGTATTTGGGTATAAATTAATCACAGACAATAAAAATGGAATAACAACAAGACGTCAGTTTTTATGGAGTAAAGATAAAGGTCAATTTAAATTTAAATTATAAAATCCGGATATTTATGAGGTGTGCGATTTATCTGATTCATATTATATAGGTTGTTACAAAAAAAATAATACAAATTATCAATTTTTATATAACGAAAGAAATTTAGTTAATTTAGATGTAAATTCGGACTTTTCTAAGCATTTTGAGAAAATAGGTTATAGTCCAACAAATATTTGGTTGAGATCTGTTAATAATAAAGGACAAGTTGCTGGTCTATTTTCTTATGGTCGATATGACTATAATTTAAGGAAATTTGTCACCGTCGGCGAAGAGGTATTTTTCTGGGATGGTCACATTATACATATTATTCCTTTACCTAAAGCTCCGACGAAGGGAGCTTTCGTAAAATTAAATAATGTTGGGTCTCTTCTCGTTTATACCTATGATACTAAAACAACTTTTTTTTGGAACGAGAGAAGAGGTATCCAATCAATTCCAGGTTTTACAGGGCATAAAATTAATGATCTAAATGTGATTATAGGTGAGGACGATATTAAAACACCATTAATATGGAAAGAAGGCGAGGTGCTTAATTTAAGCGAAATGTTGGGTTGGGATGTATCCATAAGTTATTGTTATGGCATAAATAAATTTAACGATATTAACAATAAATCTCAAATATTATGCACTAACCCATCTAATGTTGTTTATATAATAGAGCCAATTAATTCTACTGCACAGAAACAGTAGAAAAAAGTCCTTAAAATTCCGTGGAGGCATATTTCAAATCCTTCATAAAATGGAATACAGCAAATGCCTTGAGGATAATTTGTAAATCGACCAATTTTTCTTGATTTGGCGTCTGGGGACGGTTCTTGTGTAAATGCATAACTTAATCGTATTAAAAGTTATGCAGTTACGCAAGAACCTTGCCAAAACACTAGAAAGAGAGATTTTGGACTTCCATAAATCCTGGGAATAGGGTATAATCGGGTTTTAACCAAGGAGGTATAATATGGGTGCTCAGTCTCACGCTCAACACCAGCATCATCATGATAAAGCAAAAGTCACCATCGATTGTACTGTCGATGAAAGGGCTTACATTAAGATGTTGGCTGCAAAAGCTCACATGAATTTAAGTGAGTTCATCCTTTCCTATCTTAGAAAGGACTTCCCTAAAGAAAAGAAGCCTAACAAGATGACTCTTGATGCTATGCGCGAAAGTAAAGAGGGAAAAGGCATAAAGTGCGATTCAATGGAAGATTTCTGGGAAAAGATGGGAATGAATCCGAATGCTTAAACCCAACCCAACACGCCGTTTCAAGAAAGACTTTAAGAAATATGAGCATAACAAACAAGTAAAAAAAGAACTAGAAACGGTAATGGGTTTTCTTTTGGAAGAAAAGAAATTGCCTGAGAAATATTTAGATCATGCATTAACTGGCAGCTATATTGGTTTCTTGGAATGCCATGTCAAACCAGATGCTTTGGTTATTTATTGGACAGATGATGAATATGTCCATCTGGTTCGCATCGGCTCTCACTCAGAGCTTTTCTAAATGTCTGGGGTCGCTTTTGTGGCTTTAGAGGCCTATGCTATCTCTCTGCTTCCGCTATATCCGACAAATGGAGTGGCTTTAGGTATAGTGGCCTTAGTGTGATGCTCTGGAATAGGATATATAGCTTTTCGCAAAGAGATGAAGCAAATAGAGAGCGGAAATATTGAGGTGTGAGGCACCGTAGAACAGTAAACGCGATACTATACATGTATGAATTAGATATATTTGGTTCAGACCGTATTGATAGCCAACAAATTATGAGCTTAGTAGGTCCAAAAATCAACAAGTGGGTAGATCTTTGGGCGAAGCAGAAAGTCAATTCTTGGGATTTAAACGACCTGAATGCTGCCAAGATTAAGCTGGAAATCGAAGAAGAGATAAAATCTACCTATAATTTTGCCTACGTCCTTTTTACCGGTATTCATTATGTAGGTGTGGCTGATTTTGTGATTATAGATGTAGTAGAAAAAGACGATGCATCTAGACGAATGCCATTTTCACCCAGTCCTATTAATTCTTATACCATTCCTAAAGATATATTTAAGGATCTTCATGAGTATGAAGCTTTAGGCATGCAATTGTTTCAACAAGGCAAATTGAGCATTGAAGATCTCAATGATTCAGGAGGCTGCTTTCACGCCACCTTTGGTCACAGACATCCCCTTCTTGCTTCATATCTCTCAAGGTTTCGCACAATTATATCGAAATATCTCAAAGATTTAGAGAATATCTTTCTGTATAATGCTGACGACAAAAAACGAGCCGATGCCGTTTTTATATTGGCCTATATGGAAGATGGCATTTACCTCGTTAATCTACTAAAGAAAGGCCTTCGAGATAATAGTCCTGATGTAAGGAATAATATAATGCGAGTATTCACTTTAATGGCAAAAGATTATCCGGATATTGTATTGCCCTTAGACGACATCATTGAAGCTCTGGATTATCCCTCTTTCTTTGATAGAAATAAAGCCGTTTCCATTTTATGGATGTACATATATCCAATTGAAAGATTAGATAAATATCGAGAAAAATTCTTGAAAGCAGCGCCACAGTTGATTAAGCTGTTAAGTCAAAAGGAACCCAACGTCCGAGATCCAGCCTATGATGTTCTTAAAGCATTATCAGGCAAAGATTTTGAGTGTCATGACTATTCTGCCTGGAAAACTTGGATTCAATCAATTGGGAAACTTACACTTTAAGAAGGATGTCTGGGGCCGGTTCTCGTGTCTGGGGCCGGTTCTCGCGTAACTGCATAACTTAATCGTATTAAAAGTTATGCAGTTACGCAAGAACCGGCCCCAGACACTCCTTTAGGGGAGGGTCAAGTGAGCTTTTTGTATCTTATATTTATTTTTTTCTTTTTTTTCTTTCATTTTATTCTCAATAATGTTACCTATAAGATGCTTTTCATAGAAAAAGCATGTTATCTGACAGTCTATTGGGTTCGTAGAAAATCCTTCTACGGTAAAAGGCTAGGGCGTACTGGAGTGTACTGATTGCGGCTACACTCAATGCCTAACGGCAATAAATTTTGGTACGTACATTAGCAATCAATTTATTTTACTCTGGAACGGAGTTGTCTATCGGATTGTATCTGATAGATATAGGACGTGGAGCTGCAAATAAGACGCAAGGAGCGAATGCAAATTGTGCACGCAGCAGAGAAGCGTCAAAAAAGAAAGAATTAGTTGCTTAGGCTAATTCCAGAAGCCTGCTCCCTTTAGGGACAGGTAGTTCACTGCATATTGAGATATTTTAAATTTGATTTTCAGAAAGCGCATTAAGAATGAATTTAAGCAGTTTTTGATAGCGCCCAAAGCGTATCATATCTCGAGGAGAAATATTACCAAGAATTGGATTTGGTGTTTTAAACCAAAGGGCTGTCTTTGCGGCATCGCCTTCAAAGAATTGAGCGACTAAATTAAATAAAGTTGCGAACTCCCTCAACCTATCCTTAAGGATTTGAGGCATCTTTTCGTCATAACGAATAGAATTGAATGGAACACCAGTTGCTTGAGCTACCTCCATTTTTTTAAATCCGACAAAATCAACAACTTTGGAGGGATAAGCCTCGTTCTTGTTGAATAAGGAGAGATAGTCCTTATTCGGTATGTTAGAAAAAATATTGCGTCCTAGGCTCATAAAATAATTTAACCATGTTTTTTCCTTTATTTTACCATAAATTTTCCAAACTAGCAAGATGTTATTCGAACAAGAGGTTGATATGAATTTATTGATCATTTGGCTGGGTTGTCGCAACTCCAACAGCAGCACCATTTCCCCAAAGTTTCCCCCACTCGTGGACAACAACAGACTAAAAACTGCAATAAATGACAAGAAATTAATTTATGTAAACTTTTAATTGCCTCATTGTTATGATTTGTCTTGTGCGGTAGTGAGTGGGGTTGTAAATCCCTCGACTTCGGTCTCCGTTGGTTCGAGTCCAACCGCCCCCATCACTCATTTTCAATGAGATATAAGCTTTTGCTAATCAGGTTAAAATCTGAAAGGTTCATTTTGTCCAACCCCTGTCCAACTTTTTCAACTTGTTAAGACAAATCTTAAATCAAAAAACAGTCGAGTGATTGGCCAAATAATATATAGTTAGGGAAGAGTTTATGAAAGAATGTGAAGAAGATGAAATCTATCATGAAATGTATGTGCATCTTTTATGGTCCACAACAAGTCAAAAACCATTAATAACACCCTCTATTGTCCCGCATCTTTACGACTATTTATGTAATTTGACATTAAACGAAGGATGTCATCTCATAGGTGGAAGTGTATTTTATGATCATATCCAATTGGTAATAAAATTTACCCCAGATACATTAATTTCTGATTTGATCACAAATCTTAAAGTTGCATCTTCACTATGGATACGGACAAATTTTCCCGAAATTGAAGGATTCGAATGGCAGGAATCTGATTTTGGATTTACTGTCAGTGAAGATGAAGTTGGGACTTTGATCGAAAGAATCAAAAAAGCCAAGTTGTTTAAAGAAGAAGTCTTTTCTTTATTAGATCAAAATGAAATGAAATACGATCCTATTGAAGTTTTAGAGTAAAAAACTTTGGACACTAAAAGGATTGATTCAGTAGAGAGAAGTATTACTATGAATCTGTATTTTCTCGTAATAGACAGTCAAAACAGGCTCGTTTTCAAGAAGAAGCTTAAGAAGAGAACCGAAGCAGAAATCTTGATGTCAGAGTATCGAAAGCTAGATTTCGTTTCTTATATTTTGGAAGGAAAAACGTTCGCAGCAGCTCTGTCTGGTTATGGGCTGGAATTAACTAAGGAAAGTGCCTTTTTGACCAAAAAAGAGCTCAAAGAAACGTTGTATTTCACTGATAAAAAAATAAAGGAACTGTCTGGGACAACCGGACCAGATCGTGAAGTTAAAAGGCTCTGGAGAAAAATTCGCCCATCTTTATTCAAAAACCAGAGTTCAGGGTGTTCTTGAAAGCTCCGAATATAAGGTTCATGCGGAGAAGATAAGAAAAAAAAGAGAAAAAAAGAAGGAACTGACTGCGATGTCGTCGAAACCTTCCATATCGACGAAAGGCGTTCGGAAAAGGGGACTGAGCCGGCGATGCCTTCCTACCGCGCAGATAAAGACAGATTAAAGCATCTTGTCAGCAAGATGAGAAAGGATTGGGATCTGAACGAGTATAAGGACTTTTTCTCTGTTGCGCGTGAACAAAAACGAAAACATGTCTTTTTTGTCGGTCCCACCAATAGTGGAAAGAGCTATCGTGGATTTAATGAGTTAGTCCTGGGCGAATCGGGAGCTTATCTTTCTCCTTTACGACTGCTGGCGCTAGAAGGACAAGAGGAAATTGAAAAGAGAGGAAAGGAATGCTCGCTTCTGACAGGGGAGGAAATAGAGATCAAAGCTGGCGCTAGGTTTGTGGCTTCCACGATCGAAATGGCCAATCTGGATAAATGGATTGACTGCGTCCTAATTGACGAGGTTCAAATCATTTTAGATAAGAATCGTGGATGGGCATGGTCGCAGGCCATTATTGGGATTCCGGCGAAGAAGCTGATCATGACAGGAAGTGAGGAGTGTATCCCCACTTTGAAGCGACTCATTGAAGATTATCTAGGTGAGGAGCTAGAAATCATTCCCTTGTATCGGATCGGAAAACTTGAAGTTCATGAAAAACCGACTCATAATCTCGCTCACATCGAGCCTGGGACAGCGATTATCGCGTTTTCAAGGCGGAGTGTTCTTGCTTACAAGAAAGAGCTGGAAGACTCAGGGAGAAAAGTTTCTGTACTTTATGGTAATCTCAGTCCCGGTGTTCGCAGGGAGGAAGCTAGAAGATTTAGATCCGGAGAAACAGATGTCCTTGTAGCTACTGATTGCATTGGAATGGGCCTAAATCTTCCGATCAAGACCGTGCTGTTTTCGCAAACCACCAAGTTTGATGGGAGAGATTCCAGAAATCTGACTCCGCAAGAGGTAAAACAGATCGCAGGCCGTGCAGGAAGGTATGATAAGTTTGAATGTGGTTATGTTGGTGCCATCAACAAGTCAAGCCTCACTCTCATTAGTAGACATATCGAGTCGCAACAATTCCATTTTTTGGAGTCTTGTGTTGTTAGACCCACTGAAATACAACTTTCAGTACTTCGAGAACAAATTGGAAGTGACAGTATAAAAAGTACACTCTCCTTATTTGCTCAGCTGAGCAAACCTAATTCCATTCTCGTTTGCTCTGACTTGACGGAGATGTTGAAATTAGCGGAGCAAATTGAAATGAGGACCCAGCTCAAAGCCTTTCATTTTCTGATAAATATGTATTTATCACCGCTCCTATTTCTTCAACGGAAACGTTGATCAAAATTTATATTTCATGGCTTACCTCCTATTCCAGAGGAATTCCAGTCACTTTTCAAAAAGGTGCTTTCAGCGAATTTTCTCGGCATTCCAGTACCAATGATGACAGCATTTTAAATGAAGCGGAAGAATGTGTTAAGATGCTGATGCTCTATCATTGGCTTGCAAGGAGGAAATCGGAGCATTTTCCCAGTCTAATAATTTGTGAGGAGCTGTGCGAACAGGTCAATATTTTTATTGAAAACTCCCTCAAAAAGAAAGGTCTCCATAGAAAGTGTCCTTCCTGTTCAATGAGGCTGCTAGCTCACCATGCGCATAAGATTTGTGATAAGTGTTTTCGCAATAAACGAAATGACTACTTATGGTTTGATTAAGACAATTGCATAACCCATCAATTTTTATGCTTCTTGAAAACCATAAAATTTATAATAAAAAAATGGATTGTACTTTTTCGCTTAGAGTCTATATGAGGACAGACTATGAAGAGTAAAGTTTTATGATGGCGTGTCGTTTGAATAGCTCTGAAGGAAGTGTTAAGAGATGTATATTTGTTCTAGAAAAGTAGATTTTCGCCAGTTGATCTCTTAACGCATTCATAAAGTTATGAAGTTTGTTTATCTCGCTCATGAGGGTGTCATATTGCTTCAAGGCCTCTCGTGGATTATTTACTTGGCTTAGAGAGGCATATCTTTCAGCAAATTTCAAAAAATTCTGTAGATGGTTTCTGGAGTAGTAATATGCAATATCTGAAATTTTATCATCCATCAACTGATGAAATGGAAAACCTAATAATTTTTGTACTTCTTCTCTCAATTCATTAAGGAAACTCAAACTCAGTTGATAACTCTCTCTGTAAATCTCTGAATGTTTCACTAGATTTTCTTTTGAGTAGCTTAGAACAAAATCTAATCCATCCAAACAATCATCCACTTTATAAACAACTTGAATAAGGGAAAAAATTATTTTTTCAAAATCATTATTCGTTTTAAATTGTCTTTCAAGATTTCCTTGAGCTATGGCTTTCACATACTCTAATAGCCATTTTGAGAAGATTTCCCAATATTGATCGGGATCGGATTCTAGGATGGGTGGAGAAAGATGAGTCGATTTTAAAAGATTTTTCATTCGTTCCAAATCATTACGTATTGTAATAACCTTAGTAGTATTGCTGCTTTTTTCAGACTTATAAAGATTATAGCGTAAAGAAATCAGGATTTCTAAAATATGATGCCAAGGTGGAGAAAATTCAGGAGGTTCTCCAATCAATCGCTTTAATTGCTCGGTTTTTGCTAATTCATATTTTCTTTGGTTTCTGATCATGGTAGAAGTAAGAAAGCCTGATAAAACTAGACTGTCAAGAATCTCTGCGAGGCTTCGTTTGCCATATCCAATATCCACTGCATCTGAAGCGGTGAAATCACTTTTAATTTCAGTTAAAAAGTATGTGAAAAGATCCGCCCGAGCGCCCACTCCAAAAAAGGATCTTAGGCGCAATTGTAAAAGAGGTGGAGCATTTAGAGAAGGTAATGCCGATTTTTTACTGGGAAGAAATTTTAAAGGAACAACCTCTGAAAATATTGGCCAATTTGATTGAGTCATTGTATTTAATGTTGAAGCAAAAATAGAGAAGGGCTCAAAAATTGGAGTTCCAATCTTTTTCACCAAAGTTTTAAGGCGACTTACCGAAACAAAATGATGATAACGCGAACACCAATCCAATGCTTCATCACGAAGGCGAGGATCATAGTCTGCAATAACAGCAGTTAAAATAATGAGTTCTTCAAGGAGAACCAAACAATGTTTATGCCTGCGAAAAGTGCCTGCGACTCCTAATTCAGTCCAAAGACTCCAAGCGATTTCAGCTAAACCATCATTTAATTGTTGAATAATTGTTTTCATGTTATCCACTCAATTCATTTATGACAGCTTCGAGCTCTTTAAAGAATTCTTCTGATGGATCATGTGTGATGCACCATTTTTTTGCCTCTGCAAGTTCATGCTTGTTGGGTTTCAAGTGTTTTAAATCTGTGTAGTGTTTACTCGTGGGTCCTTGGTCAACTGTTGCGTAAAGTTTGAAGCAAATTTGATCGAAGCGTCCAGCAAGATGAATTGTCAATCCTCCGTAACGGATGGTGCTCAAGCGATTTTTAAAGCCATGTGGCAAGCCTAATGTTAATAGATCCGAAGGACCAATATTTATCCAATCTTTACTCATATTAAATGCAATTGCTACTTCTTCTATGGCTCGCATAAGAGGGGTTGGCGTTTAGCAGAAATTAATTCACCTTTTTCAATAAGCGCAACTAGATCTAAATCTTTTGTTGTTCGAATCATTAATCCTACCAACAGTAATCCGCCACCTCCAATTGCAACAACTTGGTAATCTAAGTTCCTGTCTTGGAGCAATTTCCCTAAAGCAGCTAGAGCAGTTTCTAGATCGGCAGCACTTAGATCAGTCATTAATAACACCTTGATTTTGGAGTTTTAAACACTCGTTTCGATATCTTTATTTTATCAAAACGAGCGATTTATTTGCAATATAAACCAACAAATCAGCCTTATACCCTATGAAAGATAACAAAGATGATGTTTATAAGGCTTATGAAAAAATAGCGAATTGGATGGATGAACACCGTTCGAGGGAGCTATTCGAAAAGCCATATCTAGACCGTGTCATGACGGAAGCATCCTTGAGATATGTTAAGGAAGATCCTGGTCACGGTCCAAAAATAGCAAAGATGAGCAACCTTGATCCAAATCGCAAAATCAGCTCTTTATCCAATGAAGAATTTGAAAGATACTGGAATGTCTGGGGCGCCGAGTTAGCAGGGAGTGGCAACATTCCCTGCTAACTCGGCGCCCCAGACACGCAAGAACCGGCCCCAGACATTCCGAATTCGGTGCTGAGCCCTTTATTCAGGTGAACATCTCCTGCAATGTCTTGAGAACATTGTGAGCAGTTTCTTTTTCGATTGTTCCGAGCATCTTTACCAGTCTCGATTTGTCTACCGTTCGGATCTGATCCAAAACAATGTACCCTTCTTTTTTTTCAAATAACACAGGAATACGCGTTGGGTATAGCTTACATGTTGAAGTCATAGGCGCTATGATGACAGTATTTAAGCCATGCATTTCATTTGGGGAGATAACGACGCAAGGGCGTGTTTTTTTTATCTCGCTTCCAGTTGTTGGATCCAGATTTATCAGGTAAACTTCGAATTGCTTTACCATTCCCACTCGTCCTTGTCAAATTCATTTTGAAACTCGCCCAATAAAGAGGGATTTTTAAGCCTTTTTTCAGGGGATCTAAATTTTTGTTCCCATCCATCCCGAGCTTGTTTTTCAGATGAGATCAATAATCCATCTTCTGTGACTTTGAAAACAAGATTCATGTTTTTTTTGAACCCTATTTGCTGAATGATTGCTTGAGGAATTCTCACGCCAAATGAGTTTCCTATGCGAATAAGATGAGTCATATACACCTCCTTTATAATTACATTGTAATTACTTTTAATATTTATTGCAATGGTGATTTAATGGATTTATGTCTGGGGCCGGTGTCTGGGGCTGTCTGGGGCGCCGAGTTAGCAGGGAGTGGCAACATTCCCTGCTAACTCGGCGCCCCAGACACAATCATGTAGAATTCCTGGAGGCCTTCGCCTTTAGGCAGGTGATAAGTCACGGTGAATATCTTCAAATTGATTGATATAGACTTCACCATCTGGGAATTTTGCTATGATATCCAGTTTTCCTCCCATTGCTTCAATGTAGCTGCGAAGAGTTGAAATATACATATCTGTACGACGTTCTATACGAGAGACGTTAGCTTGTTTTGTTAACAAAAGCTCTGCCAAGCGCTCCTGACTCATTTGATGTGCTTGTCTCAACTCCTGTAGAGGCATTTCTTTTAACATCTCTTTTGTTTTCGCTGCTGCTGCTTTTCGTGCTGGCAACGACATTTTTTTTCGTAAGCTGTTAAATGGCTTAGTCATTTGTTAATCCCTCCTTTTTAAGAGCGTTAAGGTGCTGATCGTAAAGTTTATCGGCAATAGGAACAAATTTTTCGTACCAACGATCCTTACCTGTTTTTTTACCGCCAATTAATAATATTGCAACACGTCTTGGGTCGAAAGCATAAAGTATACGATATGGTTGCCCTGCATGTTGTATTCTCAGTTCGCGCATGTGACTATGTTTTGAGTCATTGATACCTGATGAAAATGGGTGTCTAAGGTTAGGGCCATATTCTTCTAGTAACCCAACACAGGCGTCGATATCAATCCATTCTTCTTCGGTTAGAGTGTTCCACCAATCCTCAAACTCATCTGTATATTCAACTTCCCACATCACAACTCCTTATAAATATATAATTACACAAAAGACATATTACGTCAAGGTAATATTACGTGCAAGTAATATTTCATTGCAATTAACGATATTGGCACATTGCAAACACGTTCAAGTCGGGCCATAGCGATAAATAACCAAGGGCAGATGCTAGGGGTCAAATTGCTTGCATGGGTTATGTATGGGGTGAACGGCATCCTTGCATATTAGAGCCAATAAAAAAATGATTTTTTCCCTAACGGGTGACAAAAAATTTATTCACGTTCACTTTTAATGTCTGGGGCCGGTTCTTGCGTAACTGCATAACTTAATCGTATTAAAAGTTATGCAGTTACGCAAGAACCGGCCCCAGACACAAGAACCGGCCCCAGACAGCCCCAGACACTAGTAATACGCAACTTGGGTTAAATAGATCCATATTACAGTAATGATAAATGTAAATATTGTCACTGGAAATCCCACTTTAATATGCTTTCTCCAATCAATCTTTATTCCATATTGCGAAGCTTGTGAAATCACAATGAGATTAGCAATACTCCCGACAATAAACAAGTTGCCTGCAAGAGTGCTCGATAGAGCGAGAAGTGATCCATCAAAATGAGTTTTAATAAAAGGTAGCAGTAACATCACTGCAGGTACATTTGAGACTATATTGGAAAGAAATAATGAAATCAGGACAATCCAAAAAGGAGATTGGAGATCAATGTGATAGCTCACTAAAAATCTTGGCAAAGAATCAGCATCGTGTATATCGAGAAAACTTCTATTCACTATAAAAAGACCCACAAATAACACCAAGAGCTGCCAATCAATAAAGCTAAGCATCGTTTGCGAGGCCATTCGTCGACTCAAAAGCAAAAACCCTGCCGCAACCAATGAAACTTTATCTCGTGGCATATCTGTAAAAAGGAAAATGAAAAGAAGTACAACTATGACTAGGATCCCTTTGCTACTTTGCCAAAAATTAAAAGGAATTATTTCAGGATTAATCTCTTGCCTTTCTTCGAACCATTCTTCATTAACTTGAAATCTAATGATGATCCATGTCGCCAACAGGCCTAAAACGCACGGAACTAGAGAAAATTTCAAGTATTGAATAAAGGGGATACTGAGGACTTGTCCGATTAACAAGTTTTGGGGATTTCCTACAAGTGTCAGCGCGGATCCAATGTTGGAAGCACAAGCCAGTCCTATTAAAAAAGGAATAGGATTAAGTTTTTTACTAAAGCAGACTTTTATAATAAGAGGAGTAAGTGCGAGGCAAACGATATCATTAATAAGTACTGCAGAGAGTGAAGCGGAAATTACAATGATTACTAAAAGTAATTGAGAAGCGGTAAGATTCCATTTTTCCATGTGCTCAATGATATGTGTATAAAAGCCACTATAATAAAACTGCGCAGAAACAATCATAAAGCTAAAAAGGATAGAGAGCGCGGAAAGGTCTACATAACTTGCTGCTTGTGAAATAGAAATACCTTGTAGCTCAATAAATACTATAGCCCCGAGAAGTGCAATTCCTGTGCGATCCAGCGCAAGTCCGGGCCAACAACCTAAGATCATTCCCAGATAAACAAGAAAAAAAATAATTAAAGCCACAACTTCCATATATTACTATATTTAGAGTTCAAACTTGGTCTGTATTCATTTTCCTATTTTTTAGAGAGGAATCTTTTTTATAATATCTTCAACCATCATGTAGAGTTGGGGCAGTAAAGCCTTGATCCTTGAATCCCAAGTATGATGCGCCATAACTTTAGTCCTGGCTTTCTCGACTAGCATAGCCCTTTCTTCGTCATGGGCCAAATAATATGTTAAAATAGAATTCAGTTTCTCTAAATGCAAATGCGAATAAAATACAATTTCCTCATGTTCAATAAATTCACTTTTTAAATACTGGCTTTCAGAAGAAATAACCAGAGCTCCACAAGCTGTACCGGTAAAGAAACGTTCATGGGCTCCATACCTATTTTTCGCTTGAGGATTTAATAATATTTTGCTGCGTTTCATGATTTCGATGGCTTCCTCAAAATTCACAGCATCATGAACATGGATATTAGGATGATCATCTCCTAAATAGGTTTTCCATGTGGTTTCTTGATCTGTATTGCTGAATATATGGACTGGTACTTTTTTTATCCCTTTGATCAATGCAGATCTCTCTCTCCCTTTTATGTATTTTTCCAGAGATTGCATAGCATCAAATAATTTTACTATAGATAGATTTTCCAATGAATATTCCCTAATTATATTGTAAAATTCAGAAATGAAAATATTAATAAAAGAACAGCTTAGGATCACGTAAAGCAAGTTCAGCGGTTTCTTCCATTAACTTCACTATAGGCAATGGATAAGAGATGTCCCATGTGGCTTTTTGAGCTTCGTAATCCTCATAGCTGCCCAGTAAAACTACATCGTATATTTTTTCAATAGAAGGATCTGGCTTTAATTCTCTTTCCACTGCATGCGGAATAAAGATATTATTGTTAAAATTAAATCCCTCTAAAAAAGTACAGCAATATTGATCATCGCATCCCAATATTATATAAGGGCTATCGATAACATAGACCCCACCACAATGAGGTGGATCGACAAGAATAGCTAAATGAGGAATTTTCAGGGCATTGCATAAGAATTCATGATTTTGCACTTCTGGAACTCCATTGAAAGCTATGGTGAGTTCTGGCGGATCTTCAATGAGCTTCTGACTTAGCTCTTCAAATGCGAGAAGCCTGCAATTTATACCTGTTCTTTTTAAGGCTTCATAAAACTTCTTTGAAAAATGATGAAGGACATTATATTCGCTAGTCACGGTCATGAAAACATCAATTCGTTGGAATGGCATTTTCAACAAAGCCTCCTCATAAATTCTGATATATTTTCACGTTCTAAATATCACTAATTTTTTTTATATTTTAGTCAATTTAAAATATATTTTTTCATCATCAGATGAAACAATCATATTGAATGTTTTTCCGTAAAAAGGATTAAAGCCAATCTTAGTGGACGCCACAACAATGCACTCGGTAACCATCGAATGGATGATGCTGTCTAATTCTAAATTGATTAGCGTGGTAGGAGTGAACCATGATATGACGAGCCCATTGTCAACCGATAAATAATTTGAGATATCTGTATATATGCCATCTTGCATTTTGCATGCATAAAAACGAAGCGGAGCATGTTCCCACTTTTTCATCTTGTTTGTTGTAAATCGGTGCTCTTCCTGCTAAATATTTAGAAGATATTGTTGAACTGTCAACTGAAACATTAGATGTTGGTATTTCAATAAAACTATTTATAAAATCTTCTATATATAAATAATACGACAATTTTTTATGTTTTTTGCATTTCATTGATTTATCAACTAAATTGTTTTCTCATCTGATGATCCGTCTTCAATTCATTTACACCAAAAGATTGTGGACAATTATCGCTATATATACACAACGGTGCACATATGAGCAAAAACAGAAAAAAAACACTTCTATATGCATTTTGTAAAACCAACATCACTCTCTCCTTAAATTTTGAATAAGCCATCTGTCTCGTAATATCCTGAAATTGAGGTACCTACAAGACTAAAATCTCTATAGCTAAACTTTTCATTATGTTATTTACTAACAATTATCTGTAGGTTATACTCTAAGTTCTACATATTCAAGTTTGGATATGCTTGGGTTTATCACTCTATTGGTTACTCAATAGAGGATGGAATCTATAAACCCAAAGTTCAGGTTATAAGAGGGATCAGGCCTGATAATTTTTAGTGTGAAAGGTATAGGGATCTTCCGGGATTTGAACAATTGCTCACGCAATCCCTCTCCTTTAGGGGAGGGTCAAGTGAGCCATTTTTTTGTTCTAGTTCTTCTTTTTCCGGTAAATGTTTGAGATAGCTTAACTTGTTTTTCTTCTATTGGACGCCTTTGGTCATGTACATATTGCTTAACCACCTCCAAAGGAGCTCCTCCGCAGGAAACCACACAATAGCTGGGAGACCAAAAATGATCACCCCATAGCTTATCCTTAATTTCCTGCCAAAATTCTTGTCTAATAAAATAAGATGATTTTCCCTTAAGTTTGCCTACTAAATTAGCTATAGCTAACTTTGGAGGGCAGCATACCATGAGATGGACATGATCATCTTCTCCGCCGAATTCTATTAATTCCACTTCCATTTGTTGGCATGTTTCCAAAAAGATATCATGGAGCCTGTCCAGCATTTTTGCCGTAAGCACGTCTCTCCTATATTTTGTAACAAAGACTAGATGTACAAAATTTTTAAATACGCAATATCTGCCAGTTCTCCAATAAAAATCTTCTTTCATAGTGTTGACCTAAATTTGAGACATATTGTATAAGATATATTTTTATGATGCAAGGTCAATTCGTTTATGTTAACAGGTATTACATTGCAGGCACATCCGACAGCACGGCAAAAACAAATTATCAGTCAATGGATGGGCTGTGCGCGTTTTGTCTGGAATGCCAAATGTGAAGAAGAAAAGTATTTAATGCATTATGCAAGACGCTACCTTCCTATAGGGACTTATCCCTCTATTGATCAAACATTTTCCCAATATAAGGATAAGGAGCTATCTCCCTGGCTTTTTGACTGTCCAAGCCAGATACTGCGAAATTCTGCTGCCAATTGGTACCAGGTTTATAGGAATTTTCTTAAAGGTCAATGTGGCAAACCAAATAGAAAAAAGAAATCGGATACTGAAAGCGTTCATTTGACTAGAGAATTGTTTCGATTTGAGAAAGGCGATGACGGGGTAATGCGTTTGTTTGTAGGCTCCAAGACAAATAATATAGGGTTTTTAGCTATCAAAAATCACACCTCTTATGCTGAGCCAAAATCAATTCGGATCAAAAAAAAGAATGGGCGTTATTGTGTATCCTTTTGTTATGAAGACGATATAGAGGATTCAAAGGATATTTATGAACATCTTGGGTACCTTAAAAACCTTAGCAAAGAAGAGTTGGAAGGAATGACCATAGGGGTCGATCGCGGAGTTAAACGGCCTGTTCAAGCCGGTGATGAAGCCTACGATTTTTCTATGGAGCAAAAAAGAAAAAAAAGGCTAAAGAACGATGCATCAAAAGAAGTCAAAAGGCACTTGCCAGAAAACAGAAAATTTCAAGAAGAAGAAAAAATCAAAAACGCAAACTGTCAAGAGCCTATGAAAAAAGAGCAAACATTAGAAAAGATTTTTGTCATAAAACAAGTAGAGCTATTGTTGATAAAGATGCGAATAAAGTCATTGTTCTCGAGGATCTGCACACCAAACAAATGACTGGAAAACCCGAGGCCAAAAAAGACGAAAAGACCGGAAAATGGGTCCCTAATAATAGAAAAAGTAAAGCTGGACTCAACCGATCGATTCTGGATAAGGGCTGGTGCCGGATGGAACAGTTTATTCGTTACAAAGCAATAAAAGCCGGGAAGGCTTTCTTCAAGGTGCCGGCTCACCATACCTCTCAGGAGTGTGCAGATTGCGGCCACACTCATCCCGACAATCGCAAAACCCAGGAATTGTTTTTTTGCGTAAGTTGCGGCCATTCTGATAATGCAGATAAAAATGCTGCAGAGGTTATTAAGAAAAGAGCAGTCAAATTAATACTAGACTCTGGAACGGAGTTGTCTAGCCGTGGAGTTTTGCTAGATAAAGGACGTGGAGCTGCAAATAAGACGCGAGAAGCGAATGCGAATCGTGCACGCAGCAGAGAAGCGTCAAAAAAGAAAGAATTAGCTGCTCAAGCAGCCTAATTCTGGAAGCCCTCTCCTTTAGGGGAGGGTAGTTCACGCTGTAAGCACATCGGTTAATGCTGAATTTTAAGGGGATCAGTCGCCTTTTGATACATGGTTACAAATTATTATGGGAACTGTTTTAAACCCCGATAACAGCAAAATCTAAAGAAAATTCAGGAAAAATTGCTTTAATCTTAGACAGTATTTTCAAGCTTGGATTGCATTTCCTACGCTCCAATCGCTGATAGCTGTTAACGTTATCAAAACCAAGTTTCTTGGCAACTTGGTGCTGTGTCATGCCATGCTGAATTCTGTAGTAACGGACGAGAAAGGAGAAGGCAACCTCTGAATCAACAGGAACTTCTACCACATTTTTTGATTTCCTGATTGAAGCATCCGGTAAGTCGGCCAAATCTTTAGATTCCGCTGGCTCTTGCACATAAAGATTCAATGCTTCCTTCATATTCTCAAAAAGCTCTTCTTGGGAATCTCCTTGAGTAAGGCATCCTTCTAATTCAATGCACTGAGCAGAATACCCATCTTCTTCTTTATGAACCCTAAAATGATATTTCATACTATTTTTCCTCTGCCTCCTTTAAAATCTTCCTAAGATCATGCTCGGTACCTGGCTTTAGTGTTTTGTGATTGGGTATAATAGCCGTTTTACAACCTTTTTTCTTAAGCTTCCAATGGCTGCCTTTTCCCGCTCCTTCCACAAGTTCATCGTCGATACCCCGTAAAGCGGAATTTCGCGAAGATGGTCGTGTTTGCCAAACATCCCTTCTGAAATTTTTATGCCATAAGGGCTTTTTGGATGCTTGCTTAGGAATACATTTAAACTTTTCATTCCCCCTTTAATTTTTGATTTTACTTCAACAGGGATGATCGTTTTATTATGGATAGTGATAAAGTCCACTTCGGCATTACTTGTGGGCGATTCGTTGTGCCAATAGTAAAGTTCTCCTTTTTGAGAGGGATCGGAATAGGAAATCAATTCTTGTGCTACCAGTTGTTCTGCACTGAACCCAAATAATTCAACTTCCAATGGATGGGTCACCCATTCAGCTAAGTCGAGCCCAAGAATTCTGTGGGCAATTCCGATATCAAAGAAAAAAACTTTAAATTTTTTCTCATCAACTTCAGCTCCTAGAGGATACGATTGTGCGGCGGTGTGAAAACACTGATATGTAATGCCTGCTTTATTTAGAAGATGAAGAGCTTGTTTAATGGGGTAAGTTTTGGCGTCGGGGTCAACACTGATGTATTTAAATTTCTTTCCTAGCTGTTTTGGGATAGAAGAGAACACATGTCCTACATGTTCCACTTGGTGGGCTTTGGCATATTTTTGAAAATCATCGATATAAGTTTTAATGATTCGATCTTGAATCCTTTGACACAAAGAGGAATCTTTGTGTGTAATCCATGTATCAACTACAGCCGGCATTCCTCCAAGCCACATATAATTTCTCAAATAGTCCAAAATCACTGCGTGAGTGGCAGGATCGATGTTCTCACGTTCAATATTTTCCCGTAGGTCATCACGCTGATTCGCAGTCAAAAATTCCATGAAAGAAAGAGGGTATAGGAATAAGTAATCAACTCTTCCCACAGCTACCCCTAATTTTTCTAAAGTAAATTCGAGGAGTGACCCAGCGGCGATCACATGAAGTTCAGGCATCTCTTCCTTAAAATAGCGTAAATAGCGAATGGCGTCGGGGCACTCCTGGATCTCATCCAGAAACAAAAGGGTGCTGCCTGGGATAATTTTTTTTTGTGTGTATACCTGCAGTTGTTCTAGCGTTTTTTCAAGTGAAATATGAGAGGGGAAAAGAGCGTGCACCCTCTTGTCCTTTTCGAAATTTACCTCGATATAAGAGGAAAATTCTTTTCCAAATAGGTTGACTAGCCATGATTTCCCTACTTGGCGAGCTCCTCTAATCAATAAAGGAACGCGAATGGGGTCCTTACGCCAATTTTTCAAAAACTCTAGGTGATCTCTTCGCATAGCCTGCCTTTTTTAGGCTAATTTTAGAGAAAACATGGGGATAAATCAAGCATTTTTAGAAAAAACATGGGGATAAATTTCATGATTTTAGGAAAAATCGATGGGTAAATTAGTGCAAGACATGAGCTAACGGTATACATTGAGTGTCTGGGGACGGTTCTTGCATAAATGCATAACTTAATCGTATTAAAAGTTATACAGTTACGCAAGAACCGTCCCCAGACACTCTTGCAGCCTCTGAAACTAATTTATAATCAGATAGCGAACTTGATGAAAGTGTAGGTATGCAATTAAATGACATTTTCGTCCTCAGTTTAAGGATTAACGATCAATGGGAAGAAATGATAACGTAAATTGTTGTTAGTGTCAAAAGAATCCAGTAATTATTTTGTGATTTTTTACATTAATCTTGCCAGAATCCTTTAAATCTAACAGAGGCCACTTCAGTGTAACGTACGGTGTGCTGTATGTTTTTGTGTCCCAAATAATGCTGGATACTTCGAGTGTCCTGTCCATCATTGGCCAACTTGAATCCGGTAGAATGCCTTAGCATGTGCGGATGTATTGGTATGCCAAGTTTTGCTGCTATTCCTGCCCTTGCAACAATTTTTCTAAAAGTAGAGTCTGTTATGGGTGATCCTCGTTCTGTCATAAATGTCTGGGAACGGTTCTTGCGTAAATGCATAACTTAATCGTATTAAAAGTTATGCAGTTACGCAAGAACCGCTGCGACACGCCGCTGGGTAGAAAAGTTGTCTCCCTCTTAAGAGGAGACCATCTTTACAGCAAGATGAACTTAGGGCTCTGAATAAAGAGCGAGCCTGACAATGTAGCAAAGGAACAATCCGGGAATGAAGCCGCGAGGCTAACTCCTCCTGACAGCCATAAGATCAGGTAAGCGCTAAGTAGTGAGTATGGTAGATATATGTGAATCTATGCAGAGATCGTGAAGCCCAACAAGCGGAAATGGCTTTTACGCTTGAGCCAAAATGGCAAAAGAGTGAGTGAGACGGCCCTTTTTTCCGTCCACGCTGTTCGTAGACTCTTCGGTCTATAGTAGATACCTAACCTCATAAACTCATCATCATGGAACGTGGAAACCTCATTATGCTCCTGAGAATTCAGGTAGGCTACCGTAAGGCAGTCCGAAGGCAAGTGAGTTTGGCGTGTTGGAAAAAGCAAATGTCGGGCTGTAATGGTCCGGATACGGGATGAAACATACCCGACACGAAAGTGTGCCCACGTCCGACAGGTCTTTCTTTGTGAGATAACTTGAAGAACCCTCTTTAACGAAGGAATTGCAAATGACAACATTAAATCTAATGCTTGGTGCGCCTTCGGCAAGACGACAAAACTGGATGCACATCATATGGCATAAAGTTGAAAGTCATGTACGAAGGCTTCAAATGCGTATTGCAAAGGCTATTAAGATAGGACGCCAGAATAAAGCTAAGGCTTTACAATGGATCCTGACGCACTCTTTCTATGCTAAATGTTTGGCCGTAAAACGCGTCACGCAAAGCAGTGGTAAAAACACTCCCGGTGTTGACAAAGTCATATGGAAAACACCAAACCAGAAAATGAAAGCTGCAATTTCATTAAAACGAAGAGGCTACAAATCCCTTCCATTACGGCGTATACATATCCCCAAAAAGAATGGAAAACTTAGACCTCTTGGCATTCCTACAATGCCGGACAGAGCACAGCAAGCTTTACATCTGCTTGCTCTGGAACCAGTAGCGGAGATGTTAGGCGACAGAAACTCTTATGGTTTCAGACCAAAACGCTCCCTACACGATGCTATACAGCAGTGCTTTAATGTATTAGCACGTAAGACATCATCTCGATGGATCTTGGAAGGCGATATTAAATCATGCTTCGATAAAATTTCTCATTCATGGATGATTCAAAACACCATAATGGATAAATACATACTCGAAAAATGGCTTAAATCCGGCTACATGGAAAAAGACGCCTTTCATCAAACAAATGAAGGTACTCCACAAGGTGGGTTATGCGAAGCTTCGCATAAACCACCTTATGCGAAGGAAGTAATTATGCGAAGTAATTTACTTAACCCTCTCGTAATTAAATAAAATATACCCAATTTTCTTCGCATAATCTCCAATGATGATAACAGAGCTAAATGCTCTAAATATCATTATTAGGAGATATATGAAAAAACAATCTTTAGTTGATCTGATCCAGGATTTGGAGCAGGAATTGCTACGTCTTGGTTACACCAAAGGTTCCATGACATTTTATCGGAGTCAATGGAAGGCTTTGCTTCTATTTGCGCAGGAAAGAAAACAAATCTTTTATTCCGAACAACTTGGGCTTGATTTCCTTGAAAAACATTTACACATCTTTGAAAATGATTTAAATCATACGCTTACCCAGTCTGAAGTACAAAAACTCCGTATTATCCGGATGATTGGTGATTTTCAACTACACCGCACTATTTTACGCCGATATTATAAGCACAAGCAGATTCTGACTGAACCATCTTTTATTTCTATCAGCAACCAATTTAAAGCATATTGTGATAGATAAGGGTTATTCCAAGGTCACAATTGACCATTACGTCAAACAATCCGCACAGTTCATGGATTATCTGGCTTCACAGCATATTGTGGATTGCAAAAAAATCGATCTTAGATTGATTCATTCCTACATTAAAACCTTAGCTGGTTATACCTACAAAACTGTCGAGCAAAATATTTGCTCAATGCGTGCCTTCTTTCGCTTTCTTTTAGAAATCGGGGTTGTGCAGACGGATTTTGCCGCAAAGACTCCAATGGTTCAGGCAAGAAAGCAAACTCGTATCCCATCTGTGTGGACAACAGATGAGCTAAAAAAACTGATCGAAGCTATTGATAGAAAAAGTCCCAAAGGCAAGAGGGATTATGCCATTATCCTGTTAGCCTGTTGCTTGGGCATGCGCTGTTCAGATATTAAACAGCTGAAAATGGATAATTTTCATTGGGCAGAAAGAAAACTCGTTTTCATTCAATCCAAGACAAAAACTCCCTTGTCTCTTCCACTGACACCGGAGGTAGGGTGGGCAGTGATCGATTATCTCAAATATGGTCGACCTAAAATAGACTAGTCCATATCTATTTGTAAGGCATATGGCACCTTTTGGTCCATTTTCAGAAGATGATCATTTAAACCAGTTGATTAAAGGATATATGCAGCTAGCGCATTTGCCTACTCTAAAGAAGAGAAGAGGCATGCATTCTCTTCGTCACACTATGGCAAGTATGCTTCTGGAAAAAGATACCCCGCTTTCCGTTATTTCAGATATTCTTGGCCATGTCGACGTTGATTCGACGGCGGTTTATCTGAAAGTTGGCATGAAAAAACTCAAAGAATGCCCCCTTACTTTTGAGGAGGTGTCCGATGAAGAGTAACATTTATTTAGGACCTTTTAAAAAACATCTTCAAAGCCATATCGAGCTTAAAAAAGCTCTGGGATACAAATACGAAACTGATGCCGAACATTTAATGCGTTTCGATAGATTTACGATGGAAAAATATCCTAATGCTAGAGTTCTTACAAAAGAAATAGTCTTAGAATGGTGCAACAAAAAGCCTTATGAAGCACAGGCAAATCAGCTTTCTCGTGCATCCATCATCCGCCAGTTTGGAAAATATTTGGATTCCATCGGAATCAAAGCTTACGTCCTTCCAAAAGGATATTTTCCAAGCTGAGAAAAAATATATACCCTATATTTTCTCCGTAGAAGAATTGACTAGATTTTTTGCCGAAACTGATAAATGTCAGTATTGTTATGAGTGTCCCTACCGACATCTAATTATGCCAATAATTTTCCGCATGATTTATACGTGTGGGCTGAGGTTATCTGAGGCAAGGCTGCTTAAAGTCGCTGATGTTGATCTTGAGAATGGCGTTCTGACAATCCATCAGTCCAAAAAAGATAAGAGTCGTCTAGTTCCAATGTCAAAATCCCTTACAGAACGCTGTCGAACTTTTTCAAAAAAAGTCATTCTAAACCGGTAGGAGAGCATTACTACTTTCCAGGCAGTCAACGACAAGCCTATGACAATAGGAAATGTGTATCATAATTTCCGAAGGTTTCTGTGGCGTGCCAAAATTTCTCACGGTGGAAAAGGATGTGGACCGAGAATCTATGACTTTCGTCATACTTATGCTGTCCATTGTCTGAAAAAATGGAGCGAACAGGAAAAGGACCTCACAGCATACCTACCTGTGCTCAAAACCTATATGGGACATGATTCATTTGCAGAAACTGCTTATTATCTGCATCTTACTGCAGACATGTTTCCAGATATCACTGGAAAGTTAGAGCTTCGATACCCAGGAATAATCCCCGAATTAGAGGGAGGTGTCGATGAAACCTACTGATTTTGCAAAATATCTTACCGAATTTCTTGCGGTCTATCTACCCTCACAAAAAAACGTCAGTAGGAATACTATTCGTTCTTATCGAGATACGTTTAAGCTTCTGATTAAATATTGTCAGGACATAAAGAGAATCCAGATTGAACGGATAACTCTAAATGATCTTTCAAGCACAGAGATCATTGACTTTCTCAAATGGCTGGAAACAGATAGAAAGTGCAGCATCTCTACCAGAAATCAAAGGCTTGCGGCTATCCATTCCTTCTTTCGATATATCCAGGCCGAAGAACCAGACGGCATTTTCCATTTTCAAAAGATCATCACCATTCCTATCAAAAAAGCAAAGAAAACAACAGTGGAGCACTTGACACCAGAGGCAATCAAATTGCTTCTGGAACAGCCAGATAAAAACACACAGAAAGGCAGGCGTGATCTTACGCTGCTCAGTGTTTTGTATGATTGCGGAGCACGTGTGCAGGAATTGATTGATATTAGGGTCTGTGATGTCATTCTTGGACCACCAGCTGTCATTACGCTGACCGGTAAGGGGAATAAGATGAGAAAGGTTCCTATCATGAAGAATACAACTGCTCTGTTGCAAAACTATCTTATGGAACATGAGCTGGATAAACCGTGGAAAAATGAATATCCATTATTTACCAATAATCAGCATCATAAACTAACAAGAGAAGGCGTTGCCTACATTGTTTCAAAATATGCTGCATCGGCAAGGAAAGCGTCAAAGATCGTCCCTTCAAAAGTGAAAGTGCATATGCTTCGTCATTCGAAGGCTATGCACCTCTTACAGGCAGGGGTAAATCTCGTCTATATTCGTGATTTTCTTGGTCATGTTGATATAAAGACCACAGAAATCTATGCAAGGGCAGACACTGAAACAAAAAGAAAGGCGATTGAAAATGTCTATCCTGAGTTGATTGACAGCAATCTTCCTGACTGGAGTAAGGATCAGGCATTGCTTACATGGCTATCTGAAATAAAATAAGCCTCAGACATTATGCGAAGTAAATCAATGAAAAAATCTCTTCTTCCGAGGAGACCAACGGTTTACTTTGCATAATGCGCTACTTCGCATAAGGTGGTATAGCGTCACCAACATTAGCTAATATCGCCTTGGATGGACTAGAAGAAGCCATTGAAAATGTCTCCGGAAATAAGGATAAAGTTCATTTTGTAAGGTACGCAGATGATTTCATATGTACAGCAGTTTCCAAGGAAATCTTGGAACAAAGGGTACTACCTGAGATTATCAAATTCTTGAAGGAACGCGGGTTAGAACTCTCACTAGAGAAGACCAAAATCACTTATATTGATGATGGCTTCGATTTTCTCGGTTTCAACTTGCGGAAATATAAGGGAAAACTGCTTATTAAACCCGCCAAGAAAGGAATAAAAGCTTTTCTGGAAGAAACTAGAGAAACAATACGCTCCCTGCTCGCAAGCTCCACGGTAGAACTTGTCACAATCCTGAATCAAAAGATCAGAGGATGGGCAAATCATTACCATCATTGCGTTGCAAAGAAAGTATTTCAACATGTAGACAAAAACATTTTTTCTGAGATATGGAAATGGGCAAAACGAAGACATCCTAATAAAAGCACTTCTTGGATCCGATCGAAATATT
This sequence comes from uncultured Parachlamydiaceae bacterium, assembly GCA_963780445.1. Lineage (GTDB taxonomy): Bacteria > Chlamydiota > Chlamydiia > Chlamydiales > Parachlamydiaceae > CAWACC01. Next base: position 205,998 of record CAWACC010000008.1, on the reverse strand, counting down.
TCACAAGAATCGGTCTAAGAAATTGGTGTTTCTTCGCACCCAGAAAACCTAGAAGTTTGAGTCCTCTTATACTAATACTTGCATCTGATACAAAGATCATTAGACATGTAAAGATACAAGCCAATGCTACACCATACGATCCAGAATATCAAGAGTATTTTCGTAGGCGAGCAAAGTCAAGAGGAAAGGAAAGGAATTAGCTGGACTATCCTTGATAGTCTTTGAATGGCTTAAGCCGTAAGTTTCGAAAGATACAAGTCCGGTTCTTAGAGGAGCAGGGAGTGGCAACATTCCCTGCTAACTCGGCGCCCCAGACAGCCCCAGACACGCAAGAACCGGCCCCAGACACTATCGTTAATATATCAATTTCCTTAGCCTACGCGTATGCGCATCCTATCTTAAGACCTTTCGTAAACAAGCAATGTCGCTTTATCTAAACGAGGTGAAGCGGCAAAGGAAACCCTACTATCATCGCAATGGTACCATACAGTGTCTCTTTATTAACATATGCTGTATAATGAGGATTAGGGTAATGATGATTGACAGAGGCCACCAGTCGATAATGCTTGCGTTGTCCAAATGCTATAGACATATCTAGATCAGTTTGGCAATCAATAGATTGATCATTATATGCATTTTGATTGCGGTGGTTGGCGCGTGCATATTGAAATACTAATATATCTGGAGCCGGGTTGCGCAGTTGGCGAGTAATAGTGTAGTTAGTTACAGGTCTCATTCCACCCTCGTTTAATGCAGCTTCCCATGGATTATTAGGATCATTTTGCGGCTTTGGACTGAATTCAGCATTGATGATTTGTTGCAGGTTTAAGTTAGGACATATAGGCAAATGTATGAGGATGATGTTTTCATGTTGTACTGAGGGGCGAATATCTTGTGACTGTGCAGAAAAGGTTGTTTGATGTCCGAGAGTATAATTGCATTCACCTAAAATAGCTTCAAAGGCAGCTGCGGAGTCTTCAGCGGTTCCACGAGCATTATGCAAATCTGGATTTCTTCGATCAGCTATTATCAAATTGCGCAAATTCACCAAAGATGACTCCAATTGAGCTGCTGCAGCAGGATTATCCTTGCAGTTAGCTATGGATTGCATTTTTTGAATAATAGGATTTTGAGGAGGCATTAAATGCAATGAATTTGCAAATCGAGGGCTGGCTAGAAGTCCTTGGATGGCGGCATTTAGGTAACACGTATTTCCAATGTTAGGTAGGCCACCCAAAGAAAAGCGACGTATAGGTGTTTGTTGTATTGGCTGTGTAGTTTGAGCTTCTTCATCTTCTGCTGCGGATACCAAATTTTGAACAAGTGCTCACGCAATCCCTCTCCTTTAGGGGAGGGTCAAGTGAGCCATTTCATGGTATTGACCAAAATTTGAGATATGGTATATAAAATATATTTTTATGATGCAAGGCCAAGGTCAATTCGTTTATGTTAACAGGCATTACATTGCAGGCACATCCGACAGCATGGCAAAAACAAATTATCAGTCAATGGATGGGATGTGCACGTTTTATCTGGAATGCCAAATGCGAAGAAGAAAAGTATTTAATGCATTATGCAAGGCGCTACCTTCCTACAGGGACTTATCCCTCTGTTGATCAAACATTTTCCCAATATAAGGATAAGGAGCTATCTCCCTGGCTTTTTGACTGCCCAAGCCAGATACTGAGAAACTCTGCTGCCAATTGGTACCAGGTTTATAGAAATTATCTTAAAGGTCAATGTGGCAAACCAAACAGAAAAAAGAAATTGGATGCTGAAAGCGTTCATTTGACTAGAGAATTGTTTCGATTTGAGAAAGGCGATGACGGGGTAATGCGTTTGTCGGTAGGCTCCAAGACAAATAATATAGGGTTTCTAGCTATCAAAAATCACACCTCTTATGCTGAGCCAAAATCAATCCGGATCAAAAAAAAGAATGGGCGTTATTGTGTATCCTTTTGTTATGAAGACGATATAGAGGATTCAAAGGATATTTATGAACATCTTGGGTACCTTAAAAACCTTAGCAAAGAAGAGCTGGAAGGAATGACCGTAGGGGTCGATCGCGGAGTCAAACGGCCTGTTCAAGCCGGAGATGAAGCCTACGATTTTTCTATGGAGCAAAAAAGAAAAAAAAAGGCTAAAGAACGATACATCAAAAGAAGTCAAAAGGCCCTTGCCAGAAAACAAAAAATTTCAAGAAGAAGAAAAAATCAAAAACGCAAACTGTCAAGAGCTTATGAAAAAATAGCAAACATTAGAAAAGATTTTTGTCATAAAACAAGTAAAGCTATTGTTGATAAAGATGCGAATAAAGTCATTGTTCTCGAGGATCTGCGCACCAAACAAATGACTGGAAAACCCGAGGCCAAAAAAGACGAAAAGACCGGAAAATGGGTCCATAATAATAGAAAAAGTAAAGCTGGACTCAACCGATCGATTCTGGATAAGGGCTGGTGCCGGATGGAACAGTTTATTCGTTACAAAGCAATAAAAGCCGGGAAGGCTTTCTTCAAGGTGCCGGCTCACCATACCTCTCAGGAGTGTGCAGATTGCGGCCACACTCATCCCGACAATCGCAAAACCCAGGAATTGTTTTTTTGCGTAAGTTGCGGCCATTCTGATAATGCAGATAAAAATGCTGCAGAGGTTATTAAGAAAAGAGCAATCAAATTAATACTAGACTCTGGAACGGAGTTGTCTAGCCGCGGTGTTTTGCTAGATAAAGGACGTGGAGCTGCAAATAAGACGCGAGAAGCGAATGCGAATCGTGCACGCAGCAGAGAAGCGTCAAAAAAGAAAGAATTAGCTGCTCAAGCAGCCTAATTCTGGAAGCCCTCTCCTTTAGGGGAGGGTAGTTCACATGCCATCATAATCTGATTGAGATTCCGATTGGCTGTCAAAGGCGCCTTTCTTTGCTTGTATTACTGTTGTAGTTTCTATTCGTGCTTTTAAACATTCCAGCATTACTTTAGTTGTTTTGTTCAAAAGAATGTTGCATTCTTTGGCATTCTTCATCACTGCATCGTGGGCCGTTGCCGGACTTTTCCTTATTACCGTCATACTCATATTATTAATCCTTGCAAGAGATTTAGTATCCATTCCAATTCACCGTTCAATCGGTTCAGTTCTTCCAAATCTTGCGTATGTGCATTTTGCAAAGCATTATACCGCTGGAGTAGCTGCTGATATTGCTGTCGAAGAGCATTAAGCTCGTTATTCAATCTATTTTGCACATCAGCAATTTTCTTGGCAGTAAGTGCAGCCTTTGCACGAGCTTCTGTTGTTTTTCTAGCACGGTACTTCCAATAACAGCGGTTATACAAAACTATACAATACCTTCGTTTTGCTTGAGGGTCTCGAATAGCAGAATATTGATTTCGGGTTCCTTCCAGTCCAGCCTCCGTAATGCCAGGTCCTTTCGGGATAGGAAGCGGCGGATTTTTATAATTTTTGTATAAATTGCATATTTTTGGATATTCAGGAGGAAGATATACGGCATTGTTTAGATGTGGGATCATATATTGGGGGATATTCATGATTTTTCCTTATTATTTTAATTTTATTGTTTATTTTTATTCATTCTAGCGCGAAGCGCCTTCTTGATTTTATCTTCATTATTATTAATAAATGTACTTAACTGAGAGATATTGTTATGCAGCTGCGTGCGTTCAATGTTCAATTCTTGGATTGCGGCGGCTTCAGCTTGAGAGGCAGCATCGAGAAGTTTGGAAGCCCTTTGAACCTTTTGCAGCGACATATCAATCTCCTCGTAAGCCAAAATAACCTCAATTGGAGGCATAGTCTCCTTTGGATGGGCTCGAGGGCTTAGTCGCTTTATAGTGTAAAAATCCTCCTGCTCAAACTTGGCTTTAAGAAAAAGCGGAAAATTGGAAAAATCCTTGCATAGCATTCGATTTTCGGGTCCGCTTTCCCAGTCTTTCTGTAAATCGTAATGGTATTCCTCGATTGTTTTAAAGGGATCAATGAACCAGTTGCCTTTTGCATATCCATAAAGAGCGGTCAAATCAGCCAGGTATTTTTTAACTATTCTTGCTTTTTCTTGAGAGCTTACAGGAAGAGGTTGCGCAGGACGAGGTTGCGGCGGGGCTTTCCTTTTTTTTCTCTTTTTTAATCCAAATGCGCGTAAAAACCCATTCACAGTATGCACAGGAGACTTAATGAGGGATTTGCAAAATGAAATCACCGTTTTCTCCGGATGGCGTATTAAGCCAATTCCGAGCTCGATAACACCTTTCACTGTTGTGAAGGGCATTTTAAGCGTCTCCAAAGCCATGTGTTTGGGGTCTCTCATAAAGTTTGCAACCCAAGTTGCGCTGTTCATAAAAGACAGGATCGATCCACAGACTGCAAGAGCTCCCAGACATCCACCGGATGGGTCTTTTAATAAAAGTTCTCCTTTTTTGAGAAAATCTTCAGGGCCTTTGAGGACATTTTTCACCATCTGTTCCGGCATTTTCAATAGTTCCGAGACAATTTTAATGGGGCCTTCGGCCGGGTTCTTGGCGAGGACAACCATAATCCCATGCAATTTTTTTAATTCTTCCAAGGCAGGTGCTACCCCGGAAACTTGCCCGGCAAAATCAAGCAGTTGTTGCCCGATTTGATCCAAAACAACATCATCTACTTGTACATCCACAGGATGTTCTTCTGGAGCAACAACACTTATCCGATTATGAGGTGCTGCTATAATAGGATTTTCTATGATATTTGAATGATTAGCATTTACTGGTAAATAATTAGAAGCTTCGAATCTAACCTTTGGCAATTGTTCAGCTTCAAAATCAAACGATGTTAACAATTTTGCCTTGCAAGCTCCGTTATGTTGTTCTAGGGCATCTTTGACGTCGTTAAAAGTTTTTATTTTCTTTCCAATTTTAACAACAACCTGAATGGGTCCCACAACTGTTTCAGCCACTTTAACGCCTATGTTAGCTCCCCACTTACAGCCTTGAACTGCTGCAATCTGTGCACCTAATCGATTTCTTGTCACGTAGAAGCCTCCAACGGCTCCGATTGCCCCTCCCACTAGACATCCGGTAGAACTCCCTAATCCTTGTGGAACAATAGTGTTGACAACTTTTTTGCTGACTTTTTTGACACCAATATTTACAACCCTGGACTCTACATCGATAGACTCCACCACCGCAGTCAGATACCCTTTAAAACTACAATCGACCCCATTGTTAACAGCACTACATTTTGCAGATATATCACGCACCCCAATCAAAGCTGCACGAGCAATACAACCTATGTCGTTCGCCCCCCCAAGATGATCTTTAAGGCATTGACCATATTGCTGGTTAATTTCATTCATATAACTTGCTAACGAACAGTCAACCCAATTTGCCATAATGCACTCCATTATTTTCGCAACAAGTTATATCAACTATTCTTAAAAATTGGAAGGAAATTGTAATTATCAACGGAAGTTCCCCCTTTTTTGAGGGATGCCTCTGCTGCTTAAATCTATGACTATCAACTTTTTATAGCTGATTTTCTGCGAGACTTTTTGCGTCACCTAACTAGTACCAACAGAAGGATTGATCTGATTGAAGATCCAGCTCTCTTTTAATACCATTAAGTTATGTCCGTCATAGAAGAGAAATACCTATCCTAACCATTGACTCAAATGAGTCGATATGATTTAATCGAGTCGATAGAGTACTAGTGAATCGAATCAATCGATTCACTATCGAATCAGATATTGAGAATAATATATGTTATTTACAGAAAAAGAATCGTCAACATTAGAATTCAAACAAGAACTACCTAAAAACAATCAAATTGTGAAAACAATAATTGGTTTTGCTAACCAATTCGGTGGAAGGCTTATCATAGGAGTAGCTGATAATGGATCGATTGTTGGCATTGATCCAAATACTGTAGATGAACTTACCGAATCCCTATTTAAATTAGTATATGACAATTCGGTCAACTTGAACAATAGCTCACGCAATCCCTCTCCTTTAGGGGAGGGTCAAGTGAGCCATTTTTTTGTTCTAGTTCTTCTTTTTCCGGTAAATGTTTGAGATAGCTTAACTTGTTTTTCTTCTATTGGACGCCTTTGGTCATGTACATATTGCTTAACCACCTCCAAAGGAGCTCCTCCGCAGGAAACCACACAATAGCTGGGAGACCAAAAATGATCACCCCATAGCTTATCCTTAATTTCCTGCCAAAATTCTTGTCTAATAAAATAAGATGATTTTCCCTTAAGTTTGCCTACTAAATTAGCTATAGCTAACTTTGGAGGGCAGCATACCATGAGATGGACATGATCATCTTCTCCGCCGAATTCTATTAATTCCACTTCCATTTGTTGGCATGTTTCCAAAAAGATATCATGGAGCCTGTCCAGCATTTTTGCCGTAAGCACGTCTCTCCTATATTTTGTAACAAAGACTAGATGTACAAAATTTTTAAATACGCAATATCTGCCAGTTCTCCAATAAAAATCTTCTTTCATAGTGTTGACCTAAATTTGAGACATATTGTATAAGATATATTTTTATGATGCAAGGTCAATTCGTTTATGTTAACAGGTATTACATTGCAGGCACATCCGACAGCACGGCAAAAACAAATTATCAGTCAATGGATGGGCTGTGCGCGTTTTGTCTGGAATGCCAAATGTGAAGAAGAAAAGTATTTAATGCATTATGCAAGACGCTACCTTCCTATAGGGACTTATCCCTCTATTGATCAAACATTTTCCCAATATAAGGATAAGGAGCTATCTCCCTGGCTTTTTGACTGTCCAAGCCAGATACTGCGAAATTCTGCTGCCAATTGGTACCAGGTTTATAGGAATTTTCTTAAAGGTCAATGTGGCAAACCAAATAGAAAAAAGAAATCGGATACTGAAAGCGTTCATTTGACTAGAGAATTGTTTCGATTTGAGAAAGGCGATGACGGGGTAATGCGTTTGTTTGTAGGCTCCAAGACAAATAATATAGGGTTTCTAGCTATCAAAAATCACACCTCTTATGCTGAGCCAAAATCAATTCGGATCAAAAAAAAGAATGGGCGTTATTGTGTATCCTTTTGTTATGAAGACGATATAGAGGATTCAAAAGATATTTATGAACATCTTGGGTACCTTAAAAACCTTAGCAAAGAAGAGTTGGAAGGAATGACCATAGGGGTCGATCGCGGAGTTAAACGGCCTGTTCAAGCCGGTGATGAAGCCTACGATTTTTCTATGGAGCAAAAAAGAAAAAAAAAGGCTAAAGAACGATGCATCAAAAGAAGTCAAAAGGCACTTGCCAGAAAACAGAAAATTTCAAGAAGAAGAAAAAATCAAAAACGCAAACTGTCAAGAGCCTATGAAAAAATAGCAAACATTAGAAAAGATTTTTGTCATAAAACAAGTAGAGCTATTGTTGATAAAGATGCGAATAAAGTCATTGTTCTCGAGGATCTGCACACCAAACAAATGACTGGAAAACCCGAGGCCAAAAAAGACGAAAAGACCGGAAAATGGGTCCCTAATAATAGAAAAAGTAAAGCTGGACTCAACCGATCGATTCTGGATAAGGGCTGGTGCCGGATGGAACAGTTTATTCGTTACAAAGCAATAAAAGCCGGGAAGGCTTTCTTCAAGGTGCCGGCTCACCATACCTCTCAGGAGTGTGCAGATTGCGGCCACACTCATCCCGACAATCGCAAAACCCAGGAATTGTTTTTTTGCGTAAGTTGCGGCCATTCTGATAATGCAGATAAAAATGCTGCAGAGGTTATTAAGAAAAGAGCAGTCAAATTAATACTAGACTCTGGAACGGAGTTGTCTAGCCGTGGAGTTTTGCTAGATAAAGGACGTGGAGCTGCAAATAAGACGCGAGAAGCGAATGCGAATCGTGCACGCAGCAGAGAAGCGTCAAAAAAGAAAGAATTAGCTGCTCAAGCAGCCTAATTCTGGAAGCCCTCTCCTTTAGGGGAGGGTAGTTCACCGATACCTATGGGACTATATCATCTTCCAACAGCAAAATGTAATTAATTTTTAAAGGTTTTGCCAGCTTCTTAGCTACTTTCTCTCCAACTTTACGCTTCCCGTTTTCAATGCGTGAGATGTTGTCTTGACTAACTCCGCTAAGTTCTGCAAGTTCTTTTTGGGATATGCTTTCACGAAATCGAGCGCCACGCAGAACCATTTCAGCTTCTTTCAATAATTTCCAGCAAGCCACATAAGTTGGTTTTGATTATACCGAATAAAAAGACATATGTCAAAACAAAAAAATAAGATTCTTTGAAGAAATTTCAATTGCTAAAAAAATGTAAATCCTGTAACCTAACTTTAACAAGGGCTTTTTGTGCCCTAGAAAAGAGAGATATTTATGAAACAAGACCTTAATCCTATTTTTGAGCTATGTCGGGAGCAATTCTCGCAAGCACAAACAGCAGCCATTCTTCCTTTATTTGTTCTTTTTGTTTCTCATTCTCACCATCATCGTCATCATCATTCCTAATATTTTTTTATTCGTTGTTCTATAGCAGCGGATAGATTTTTCGAATTTTTATTTTCAATTTTTATTTGTAAAACAACTATCTATTTATAGTTTGTTTTAAGAGGACATTATGTTGCTGTTAGATTTTAACAAGGGAACAGGTCTTATTCCTGTGATTATTCAAGAGGAGGGCACGGGTGAGGTGCTGATGCTTGGATTCATGAACCAAGAAGCTTGGAAGAAGACTCAAGAAGAAGGAACGGTATGGTTTTATAGCCGTTCTAAGAAGCGCCTTTGGATGAAGGGCGAAACAACTGGTAATACATTACTGGTGCGGAGCGTAGCTGTGGATTGCGACCGAGATACACTGCTTATCCAGGTCAAATCCAAAGGGGTAGTGTGTCATCAAGGAACAAAGAGCTGTTTTCAAGCTCTTGAGGAGAGAAAAAATGATTAAGCTAGGATTGCCAAACAAGGGACGCTTGAGTGATAAGAGCCTTGAGCTATTGACACAAGCTGGATTTCGGATTCAAACCAAAGAGAGAAAGCTCTCTGCTTTTTGCGAAAATTTTACGTTGGAAGTGATTTTTGTAAGGGCGGGCGATATCCCAGGTTTCATTCAGGAAGGGATTATCGATTTGGGGATTACAGGGCAAGACTTAGTGGAGGAGAAAGGCGTTGAGGTGAAGAGAATTCTAGAACTGGACTTTGGGCAAGCAGAACTTGTTCTCGCAGTTTCAAAGGATTTTGACAAAGAACAGCTATTTTCAAAGAGTCTTAAGATCGCCACTTCTTATCCAAAAATTACCCAAACATTTTGTGCAACGCAAGGAATTAATGCAGATGTCATTGAAATGTCAGGCGCTGTAGAGCTGGCTCCAAAGTTGGGACTAAGCGATGCAGTCGTCGATCTAACTTCTACTGGAGAAACTCTGAGGATGAACGATCTTCTTCCTTTGATGACTATTTTTAAGACGAAAGCATGTCTATTCGCTAACAAGGAAAAAGCCTGCAGTGAAAGAAAGCTAATTGATCCAATTGTCATGGCTCTTCAATCGGTCTTGATGGCGTATGAACAGAAGTTTTTGATCGCCAACCTTCCGAAGATGAGTTTAGTAGATCTCGCTGCTATTGCGCCTGGCTTAAGCGGGCCGACCGTGATGTCGATTTTAGGTCGAGAAGATCTGTGTGCGATCCAGGTGGTCGTTAATGAACGGGAAATGACTGGAGTCATCGATCAGTTAAAGAAGCTGGGAGCTAGTGGAATCCTGGTCACAAACATTGAACAAATGGTGCCATAAATGAGTCAAATTTTTAAAGAATTAGAGCAAATCATTGTGGAAAGGCAGAGGCAAAATGAGCCTCGCTTTTATACATGCCGTCTTTTGACGGAAGGAACGCTTGTAGAGCGAAAAGTGAATGAAGAGGCGTATGAGCTTATCGAGGCTGCATTCAAAGGGCAGAGAGGAGAGATCCTTTATGAAGCTGCCGATCTTATCTTCCATTTTCTCGTTCTTTTACGCAAACACAGCATTTCTCTTGAGGATATCGAGATAGAATTGCTGAAACGGAGGAAAGACAATGAGACTAATTGAATCAAATGACCAACCAGCGCTCGGGATCTTAAAGGAACGGAAGGTCGATTTTAGTGCAATTGTTGACGAGATGCGCCCTATTGTTCGAGAAGTCAAAGAGAATGGCGATGCCGCAATCAAACGATTTACGAAACAGTTTGACAAGCGAGATCAATTAAACATTGCTGTGAGTGGAGAACGTAGGCGGGCTGCCCAAGCCCAAGTATCGCAAACCTTGAAAGAGGCTTTGACTATAGCTAAAGAGAACATCATGAAATTTCATGCTGAGCAATTGCCAAAAGAATGGTGGGTCGAGATTCTTCCTGGAATTCAGGCCGGGCAGCTTGTCCGTCCACTTGAAAGCGTCGGGTGTTACATTCCTGGAGGGAGATATCCGCTGGTCTCTACGGTTTTAATGACAGTTTTACCAGCGAAAATCGCTGGAGTTAAAGAGATTGTTGTTTGTACTCCTAAAGCCTCTCCAGAAATTTTGTTTGCCTGTGAACTTTGCGGCGTGGACAAGATTTTTGAAGCAGGCGGGGCTATGGCAATAGCTGCGATGGCCTATGGGACAGAAACAATCCCAAAGGTGGACAAGATTGTGGGGCCAGGAAACCTTTATGTCTCCGCTGCCAAAAAAATCGTCTACGGCGATGTCGGGATTGATTTTATTGCAGGCCCAAGCGAAGTCGTCATTATTGCAGATGAAGAGGCAGACCCATGCTGCATTGCAGCTGATTTACTGGCGCAAGCAGAACACGACGTGGCTTCTATGGCTCTTTGTATCACTCCTTCAAGAAGACTGGGGATGGAAGTGATGGCGGAAGTGAAGAAAAGGCTTGAAAATTTGCCTACAAAAGAAACGGCAAAGGCGGCTTTGGAGGAACGGGGAGCTGTTATTTTAACGGAATCTTTGGATGAGGCCTTTGCAATCAGTAATTTTTTGGCTCCGGAACACCTTGAAATTCATCTCGATGATGCGGCTTCATGGCTTCACGCTGTAGAGAGTGCAGGTTCAGTATTTTTGGGGAAAAACGCCCCAGAAGCAGCTGGAGATTATGCGAGCGGGCCCAATCACGTTTTACCGACAGGGGGATTTGCCGCTGCGCAATCGGGATTAAGTGTAAGGGATTTTATTAAAACCCCGACTGTTCAACGCCTCTCTGAAGAAGGATTAAGGCAGATCGCTCCGGCAATCATAGCCTTAGCTGAAGCAGAAGGGCTAGCGGGACACGCAGAATCGATTAAAGTGAGGATGAAATGTTAATTCCAAAAGAATCCATTCAAAAAATGGAGCCTTATTCTGGCCCCGGCAAAGGTAGAATGGATGCCTTGCGTCTCGATTTTAATGAAAATCTTCTGGGAGCAAGCCCAAAGGTCATAGAAGCCTTGGGTACTATCTCGAGAGAAGCGTGTGGTTGTTATCCCGAGTATGCGGATTTAAATAAAGCCTTATCTCAGTTTTTAGGCTTAGCGGAGGATTGTGTTATCCCCGCAAATGGAAGCGATGAGGCTATCAAGGCGATTTTTGACACCTATGTGGAGAAGGGGGACGAGGTGATCTTGCTATCTCCAAGTTACTCCATGTATGAGCTCTATGCGCAAGTGGCAGGCGCCAAGATAGTGTGGGTTTCCTATTGCTTAGACGACTTTTCTTTTCCTATTGAAGAAATCCTTAATGCAATTCGGCCCAATACTCGTTTGATTGCATTGGCCAATCCAAATAATCCAACGGGCACTCTTATCAAGAGAGAAGATCTTTTGAAAATTGTCAAAGCGAATCCAAGAATGGCGGTTCTCATTGATGAAGCTTATGGTCCTTATGCTAAAGAGACAAATATCGACTTGGCAGCCAAGTATTTGAATGTCTTTATCACACAAACATTCTCAAAGGCTCATGGTTTGGCCGGATTGCGAATCGGATATTTAATCTCGGCAAAAGAAAATATTGAAGCGATCTCTAAGGTTCTTTCTCCTTCGTATAGCGTGGATTGTTTAGCTGCAGCCGCAGCTATTGCCGCAATGGAAGATAAAGCCTATATGGATGCTTATGTCGGCGATATCATTGCAATGAGAGAGCAATTCAGCAAGGAAATCCTCTCTTTTGGATTTCAAGTGGTTCCAAGCCAGGCTAACTTTGTTTTGATCCGCTTTGGAAAATTGGCAGGAAAAATTAAAGAAGCGCTCAGACAACAGAAGATCCTCGTGAGAGACAGATCAGATCTGGAAGGATTTTTACGCATTACAATTGGGACTAAGGAGCAAATGCAAAGGGTCCTTGCCATTTTGCAAGCTCTTTGTTCTAAAACGGCCTTGATTTTCGATATGGATGGAGTGCTCATAGATGAGAGTGAGTCGTATCGACCCTGCATTATCAAAACCGCCGAATATTTTTTAGGTAAAAAAATCAATCCGGCGTGTGTTGATGCTCTCAAGCAGAAAGGCGGTTATAACAACGATTATGATTGCACAGAAGCTGTCCTCATAGAACATGGACTTGAAGTGAAGCGAGAAGAAATCGTAGAACGATTCGATTCTTATTACCAGGATTTCAAACTCTCGGAAAGGTGGCTTCTTGATGAACAGCTTCTCATTAGGCTTAAGGAGAGTTTTCAATTGGGTATATTCACTGGAAGGCCTAAAAGAGATGCCTTGGATGCTTTAAGGCGTTTTGGTAAGGAATCCTTCTTTGACGTGGTGATCACTGATGATGATGTAAAACAAAAGAAACCTGACCCTGAAGGGCTTATCCTGGCCATCCAGAGCCTTAAGGCAAATGAGGCGATCTATTTCGGTGATAGTATCGATGACAGAGAAGCGGCACAACGCGCCTTTGTTGAGTTCATTGAAGTGATGCCGCCGGGCCTTGGGATCGCAGCAATACTAGAGAGGTTTTTATGCCAAAAAGAATTGTAAAATATAACCGCGCGACAAAAGAAACGGAGATCCTTCTTAATATCAATTTGGATGGGACAGGAATTTCGAAGATCAGTACAGGAATCGGTTTTTTTGATCACATGCTCGAAGCTTTTGCAAAACATGGCTGTTTTGATCTGACAATCCAAGCCAAAGGAGATTTACAAGTGGATCAGCATCATACAGTAGAAGATATCGGGATTGCTTTGGGAGAAGCTTTTTCAAAGGCTTTAGGCAATAAGAAAGGGATCAATCGCACCGGTTTCTTCGTTTTCCCGATGGATGAATCTTTAAGCATTTGTGCTGTGGACTTAAGCGGCCGCTCTTTTCTGCAGTATCGAATGAAAATGACTCAAAAAAAGATCGGCGACTTTGATACAATCAATCTGCCGAATTTTTTTGCCGGTTTTGTAAATGGAGCCCGCATGAACCTTCATATCGTCTTAGCGTACGGGAAAGACCCGCATCACAAGGTAGAAGCCTGCTTCAAGGCATTTGGCAAAGCAATGCGCATGGCGTGTTCTTTGGATAAAACCCTTAAAGGCATTATCCCAAGCACAAAGGGGGTCTTATGATTGTTATCATCGATTACGGCGCAGGCAATTTGAGGTCAGTTAAGAACGCTTTAGATCGAATTGGAGCCCCTTCGCTGATCTCAGATGACAGAGAAGTCATTTTAAAAGCGGAGAAGGTGATTTTTCCAGGGCAAGGGCATTTTGGCGCCTGCGTGGCTGCGCTTAAGGAAAAAGGGCTTTTTGACGTGATTAGAGAAGCCGCTTGCACGAAGCCATTTTTAGGGATATGTGTGGGAATGCAGCTTCTTTTTGAAAAGAGTGAAGAGGCTGTTGGCATCTCAGGTTTAGGCATTCTAAAGGGAGAAGTTAAAAAGTTTAGCTTTGGACAAAAGCTGCCGCAAATGGGATGGAATCGAGTGCAGAGCACGGAAAGAGAGCGCTTTGATGGACAATTTTATTACTTTGCCAACAGTTATTTTTGCGTACCAGAGGAAGAGGGATGCGTTCTTGCAAAAGGCTTTTATGGAGAATCTTTTGCGTGTGTTGTGGAGAAAGGCCAGCTTCTTGCAGTTCAATTTCACCCGGAAAAGTCAGGACGGGAAGGAATGAAAATTCTCGAATCTTTTGTAAGAGGTAAAACATGTTGACTAAACGTATTATTCCTTGTCTTGATGTGAAGGGTGGGAAGGTTGTTAAAGGGAAATGCTTCCTTGACCTCCAATTAGCGGGCGATCCGGTTGCAATGGCTAAATTTTACGAGCAGCAAGGAGCTGATGAGCTTGTCTTGTTGGATATCACCGCATCCATTGAAGATAGGGACACATTCTTAGATGTGGTCGCTCAGGTTGCTAAACAACTTTCCATTCCTCTCACTGTTGGAGGGGGAATTCGCTCTCTTTCCGATATTCACCGCCTCCTGAATGCAGGAGTAGATAAAGTTTCTCTCAATACAGCAGCCTTAAAAACTCCTCAGTTGATCAGGCAAGCAGCCGACGCATTTGGGTCGCAATGCATCATCTTAGCGGTCGATGCAAAAAAGACTGGTTTTGAATGGGAAGTATTTTCTCATAGCGGAACCATTGCTACTGGCAAAGATGCCATTTCATGGGCATTTGAAGGACAACAGCTTGGCGCTGGAGAGCTTCTCGTCACTTCCATCGACCGCGATGGAACACAAGAGGGCTACGATCTTGAATTAATCCAGAGACTCAGTACCCATCTTTCGATTCCGGTCATTGCTTCCGGAGGTGTTGGCAAATGGGAGGACATCAAAGATGTCTTTATCAAAGGCAAAGCAGACGCTGCTCTTGCCGCCTCTCTTTTCCACTTTAACCGCTGCTCTGTTGAACAATTAAAAAGGCTTTTAGCCCAAGAAAATATTTTGGTGAGATTATGATTTATTGCAGTATTGATTTAATGAATGGAAAAGCTGTTCAGCTCGTCCAAGGAAAACCGGAAAATAAAAAGTTAGAGGTTACGGATATCATGGCGCTAGCTTTGAAATTTTCTAAAATAGGTCCCATCAATGTCATCGATCTGGATGCAGCATTGGAGCAAGGGAACAATCGTGAGATCATCTTAAATCTGGCAAAACAGTTTCTCATCCGCGTGGGTGGAGGGATACGCACAATGGAACAAGCTCAAGAATATATAACAGCGGGAGTGCAGAAAATCATCATTGGCAGTAAAGCACATGATAGGGTCTTTTTGGAACAACTTTTAAACATTGTTCCAAAAGAAAAGGTTATCATTGCACTGGATTCTTTTAGAGACGAAATCGTGATTCGAGGATGGAAGGAAAAAACCAAGGTGCGTCCTGAAGATATCATCCAACTCTTAGAACCTTATTGCTCCGAATTTCTTTACACGCAAGTGGAACGAGAGGGGTTAATGAATGGACCAGATTTTGAGCGGCTAAAAAATTTAAGGAAATTGACTGATTATCCTCTTATTGCAGCGGGAGGGATTTCTAGCCTTGATGAGATTGCATTGCTTAAAAGCGAAAACATAAGCAGCGTTTTAGGTATGGCCCTCTATACTGGAAAAATCGATTATAGCAAGCTTGTGGAGTCTCGACCCTATATGAAAGGTCACACTTGATCCTCAAGATATTCTGGATAACTCCTTGGCTAATTGACAACAAATTAATTGATATAAACTTTTAATCTTCTTGTTGTTATGATATGTAAAATCGATCAGGCATAGCATTCATGTTTGATTCCATGCCTAATCAATATGAGAAATTGAAATGGAGAACAGAGGAATTAAAATGAAAAATATCGTAATGGCTGTAAGTGCAATATGTATGTGTGGTGTTATTTTAACTGGATGCGTACATCCACATTCCGATGAAGGGCCTATTGCTCAACTTCAAACAAGAGAAATTCAGACTCGAGATTTTGATACAACCAATACAAAATTAGTAATGAAATCCATGATGAATGTACTTCAGGATGAAGGTTTTATTATCAAAAATGCGGTTGTTGATCTGGGGCTGTTAAGTGCGGAAAAAAATATTGATGTTGAAAACAAAGGTCAAGCCATTCTTGCTGCAATGCTAGGAGACTCAAATGCTCGTTGGAACAAGCAACAAATTTTTGAAGCCTCAGCAAATGTTAGCGAATTTGGTTCAATGACAAGAATTAGAATAAATTTTCAAACCAAAACATTAGATAACTTCGGCTGTCCAAAGGATGTTAAAATAGTAAATGATCCTCTATATTATCAAAAGTTTTTTGATAAGGTTAGCAAAGGTATTTTTTTGCAAGAACAAGAGATATAATATTTTAAGGAATTTGTATGCGTTATAAAATTGTATTTTTTAGTATGTCTTTATGGTTAGTTTTGAGCGTTGTAGCAACTTCATGCAATGCTGGACGTTTTTACAATGAGACATATACTGAGGCCCAGAGGTTAGAATTAGGTACTGTTCAAAAAGAAATATATGAAGGAATGGCTCAAGATCAAGTTGCAATAGTTTTGGGATCACCAAATATTGTGACTTCTGATAAAGATAAGAAAGAAACATGGATTTATGATAAAATTGTTACAGAAGTACGTCGATCAGCTTCCTCAGGTTTGATTCTCTTTTGCCAGACGGGTGCAGATTATGTTTCTAGAGCAGATGTTTCACAAAAAACACTGACAGTTGTTATTAAATTTAATAATGAAAAAAAAGTTGAAAGCGTGTCCTATCATTCTTCTAAATTTTAGCGTCGTAGCTTATTTTTATGACTAAAAAAATTTTTATGATTGCTGGTCCAAATGGTGCTGTAAAAACAACTACAGCAATGTCATTCATAACTAGAGAAATGATTGATGATTTAAAAATTGAAGAACCCAATATTTGGAAAGAAATCCAAGAGGTAGCCCATGCCAAGCAAGCGTAAATTAGATATCGAAGAACTTTTATTAGAGGCTCATCGGAAAGGAGTAGAACAGGCAATAGACCTTTCGGCTCGAACAGGAGTACCGCTTGTTATAGAAGAGAACGGAAAAATAAAAAGAATCAAACCACAATATAAATACGTTCGAGTGCCGATCCAGTCAAATGCAATCATATAATTACAAATTAAATGATATATATTTTTATTTATCTTGTTGTTATGATGCGTAAAAACGCTTTTGTGGTACCTGTATGGATTTAGTAAACACCTTGTACACTTTTACTGCTGTTAATGTAGTAAATTTTTTCGATAATTATTGTCAAAAAATTTTACGGCTGTGTGTTTTTCAGCACGCTGAAAATGCAGGATCATTTGAACGCACTGTAATCAGAATCTACAAGTTTTTTACGCAAGGAATCTGCAGTTATGGATATGACCCTGATCGTGCTAAGATTGGAACTGACATTTTAAAACAACTAGGGGGTGAAGAAGTTACTCTTCGTGCGGGTGACAAGTTAATTGATACTATGCAATTCTGTCCCGAAACTTTAGAAAAGAAAATACAATTTTTAGGCGGACGGTGGGAACGGCGTACTTTAAGTGATGGACAAAACGTATTCGCTATTTGTCCGCCGGAAATTCCATCAAAAGAATGGGTCGTGTTGGAAACAAACCTTCTTCATCTCAAATGGCCAAAAAAAGAAGGTGTGATCATCACTTGCCCTTCAGCAGATCTTATCAAGGATGATAAGAGTTATTTATTTATTCAAGTAAATTCTGCAAGCACCTCCTATGTTATGATGCAAAAAAGGATCGGTTTTTTCTTAGGTTTTAAACAAAAGGTCTGTGTCTTTGATCCCCCAGGAACAGGTTTGAGCACCGGTAAAGCAACTGAAGGAGCTTTTTACGAAACTATCCAAGCAGTTTTTGAAAAGTATGCAGCAGATTACGCTCATGAAAACGTTTGGGCGGGCGGTGCCTGCCTTGGGTGCCTTTCGGCTGCTTATTTGAAATCACAAGTGCCCGGCATTAATTTGCTCCTGGAAAATGGATTTGTGAATATGCAAGACGATATGGTCAAACCCGAAGGTGATTTAGTCTTCTGGTTTGTTAAACGATATTGGGGGGCTCTTTTTAGAAATAGCAAAGAAGAATCAGGTTTTAATATAGACAAAATGTGGGCTTCACTGCCCAACTTATATCTTGGCAGGGTGCTTGTTGTCAGTGTTGACAATGATCAAAGACTGTCTCCAGCTGTTGCGGCCCATTTAGTTAAAATCGCACAACGCATAAGCAAAACCGTTGAGCATATTCATTATCAATCACCTAACAAAGACACACATTTTACCCGTATTGATGATATGCCTAAAATTGCCAGAAAAGTTACGGGCTATATATTTGACTAATTGAAAAAGTATCATCGTCTTGTCAGAAATGCGCAGAATTAGGCAGGACATGATAAAAAAATAATTCTCATTCCTGCCTGATCCTGCAAATCCTGTTGGAATTTATCTATGTGTAGCATGGGAGGGAGGTGAAATACCTATTTGATCACATAGGCTTAAACGATCCCATGACTGCCATATTTCTGAAATTTTATCATTGGTAAAGAGATAAATGCTGATGCCGGAAATAGTAAAAGGACGATGGGTCGGCGCATTGCCAAAAAGCTCCCCATCCTGCTTGCCCTTACAAGACCAACGCACAATGACCTTATTATCAGAAATCATTAAGTCTTCAATAGTCGCTTTTTTATTTGGAATAGCTTTATGATAGGTGCTTTCAGCCGTTTTAAAGGATGTAATATCACTTTTACCACCTTCAACTGCAGCAGTATGCAGCTTTAGGCCGCTAGAGAACAGTTCATCACAAACATTTAAGTTGCACTTAGTATAGACTTCGTCATATAAACGACGAACAGTACTTTCCATTTTTTTAGTATCCATAAATCTTCCTCATAAACAAGTTAAAAATCAAGACTACCGTTTCATCTAGCTATAATATGTCCCCGGCTTTTTGTGTATAATAAAATTTAGTATTTTGAGAGCTCACGTTTTTCGTAGGATAGATTTGGCTGGGTATAAAAAAATATACCCAGCCAAATCGGATCAAATATGTCGCAACAAAAAATCTTTGGACTTCAAAATGTCATAAAATCACGACCTGTTCTGCAAGAATTTGTTCGCGCAATCTCCAGTAGATCGAGCTATAGGTGATAACATCAACTTTTCTGCCCAGCTTTTCTTCCAACTCAGATTTAAGATCAACCAGGTCAAAGAGACTTTTATTATCGGATTTGTATTCTATAAGAAAGTCCACGTCACTATTAGCTTTCGCTTGTCCACGCGCAAAAGAGCCAAAAATTGTAGCATGCTTAACTGCATGCCGCCTTAAAATTGGCAAAATCTTTCTTTTTATGATTGGAATTGTGTTTATTTTTTCCATCTCTCACCATTGTGTAGGCAGGCAACAAGTATCGCCTGTTACTTATTCTGCTATCATCATATCATTTACGCAAATTTTAGGCACTTGACTACAAGAAAGTATTTAATTCCGCTGTAAATAATGTAGGCTGATCCTTAAATGCCTCATGTCCCGCTGATGGAATATTTATGATCTGCGAATTTTTTACAAATTTAGATAATTCAATAAGATCTGAATAGGATACGACAGGGTCATTCTCACCTCTTACAATCAATAAAGGGCATGAGATGTTTTGAACCCTATCATTGGGCCTACCTGTCATGCCTGTGTCGAGAGCCATTTTTACAGCTTGCTTGAATAAATGATCAAATTCCGGTTTGGGATTTAGCCTGTTATAGGATTCGAAATCTGAAGGACAGTGTGCTTTCCATATATCGCTTGTGAGTTTGGAATAAGCTTCCCTCAAATGGTCAGAGTGTTTTGTGCACCATGGCGCACCAATTGTAATTAATTTATTTATCTTAAGATTTGTCAATGCAGCGATTCTGTAAGCAATTGTTCCTCCATTGCTAAAACCTAAAATTGTCAGATTGTTTATATTTAAATATTCTAAAATTTTTTCAACATCCTTTTGAAGTAATTCATAAGAAAGTTCTTTTGAACCTAAAGTTGACTTCCCATGGCCGCGACTGTCAATCCCAATAATCCTATATTCATCAGGAATCATGGAGATAACATCATTGAAATCTTCAATATTGCCAAGTCCGCCATGAAGAATTAACAAAACTGGAGCTGTGTCATTGTTATTACCAATTATTTCATAATATATTTTTGCATCATCTATATTAATATATTTTCCAGATCTATGGTTAAATGATAATTTCATATTAAACTCAATTTAAAATAAAAGAATAAGACGATTCCATATTTTAAATCAATATAAAATTATCTTATAAAAGTATCTTAGTCAGCGAGCAATTGAGAGGCTATGTCTTTGGCTAACTTTCCGTCAACTGTACTGTTGAGCTTCATGATGCTCTTCATCACCAATCCAAGATCTTTTTTTGTTTTGGCTCCAGAATCGGCAATGGCCTGCACCACGATTTTTTTGGTTTCTTCAGGAGAAAGAGCTTTAGGTAAAAACTCTTGAACGATATCCAGTTCACTTTTTAATTTCTCAACGATCTCGGGGCGGTTAACAGCTTGAGCCTGTTCCAATGCCTCTTGGAGATTGCCAAAGTAAGTTTTGAATAGCTTTAAGACTTCTGTGTCGGGAAGATTGCCCCGAGCATCAACAGTCAATATTTTTGATTTGAGCATGCGCAAGGTATCGAGCCTAATCTGGTCTCGGCTTCGCATCGCTTCTTTGATACCTTCATTGATTTTTTCGATAATTGTCATTTGACGGCTCCTTATATTTGTTAACACTTCAGTTTAAACTATAGAGCTTTAGAAATACAACTTAAATCAATTCTGCTAAAAATTCAGCGAGGTGTTTAGCTGTACGGCCTGTGGTGTGAGCAATCTGGCTTCTGCAGGACAGTCCATTGGCTATAATCGGGGAATTTGGGGCAGACCGGATGGCCGGAGCGAGTTTGAGATTGGCAATGGAAACGGACAGGTCATAGTGCTCTTTTTCATATCCAAACGATCCGGCCATTCCGCAGCATCCCGAGGGTATTTCAGAGACCTTGAGGTTCTGAACTGCCGAGAGTGCCTGCATGGAAGGTTGAGACCCTATCAAGGCTTTTTGGTGGCAGTGCACATGCAGTAAAGCATCAGCTAAGGAATTCTTGGATTTAAACAAGGGCATAAGCCTGGAGCTGTTCTCTGCCGCAAATTCATCAAAAGTCCTACAAAGGGAGGCCATTTTTTGCCAATTTTCGGGCCCATAATCTTTGCCTATCAATCCTTTATAATCATCCGCAAGAGCGGAGAGGCAGCTGGGTTCCAACCCTATGATCGGAAGGTTTTGATCTACATAAGGGAGCAAAGCCTTGATAACTGCCAAGGCTTGTTTTTTGGCCTGCCTTAAAAGTCCTTTCGATATTAAAGGACGCCCGCAGCAAGTCCATGGGGGAATAATGACATTGAATTCCATTGAATTCAGGATTTTGACCGCGGCGATTCCAATGGTTGGTTCCGTGAATTCAGAGTAGGTATCGTTAAACAAAACTACGGATTGTGAATAGCCCCTTCGCTGCGGATTTTTTCGGATCCAAGAAGAAAAGGTCTCTTGGGCCACCTCGGGCAAGGCCCTCTGCGAGGAAATGCCTATCTTGTTTAATATATATTGAGTGCTTGTGCGGTTCGAAATCCAGTTGTACAGTCCTGGAAAAATAGAACCGAGCTGCATCAGACGGGGCATATGTGCAAAAATAAGGCTGCGCAAAGAATACCCATGTTTTTCTTGGTACTGATATAAGACTTCAGCTTTCATCTTGGCCATATCCACCTGGGAAGGGCATTCTGTTTTGCATCCTTTGCATTCCAGGCAAAGGTCCAGCACTTTCAGCACTTCATCACTTGTTAATGATTCCATTGGGAGTTTGCCATTGACGACGGAACGCAGGGCTTGGGCCCGTGCGCGGGTAGTCGTATACTCATCATCCGTTGCCTGAAACGAGGGGCACATGGTCCCTTCTTTTTTTCTGCAAAGGCCATTGCCATTGCACAAATCGGCAGCCAGTTCAAACCCTCCTTCCGGACCAAAGTCAAGGAAGGTCGAAACCTTCTTCATAGGCTCAAGGGTGCTTCTCAGATTTTCCAGGGGTGAGGGTCCTTCGACTACTTTTCCGGGATTCATGAGATGGGCGGGATCAAAAGCTTGCTTTAATTTTACAAAGGCCTCGTAGATTTTTTCTCCGAACATTTTCTTGTTCAGCCAGGTCCGGATGATTCCATCTCCATGTTCTCCGGTTAAGGCTCCTCCAAACTCAAGGACACTATCACTTACTTCCTGCATCATCTGGACCATCAACTTCCTGTCCGAGTCTTCTTTTAAATTGAGATAGGGGCGTATATGGATGCATCCGGCGCCGACATGTCCATAGATTCCGGCCTGTTTGCCTTTGGCTTGTAGATATGTGGTGAAGCGGGACATGAAAGCCGGCAGTTGTTGAGGAGGCAGGGAGAGGTCTTCAATAAAAGCTATGGCACGGCTATAGGTCCGTTTGGATAGAAGAAGCCCCAACCCTGCCTTACGCACTTCCCACACCTGGGACATTTCGGCAGGGGAATCAAAGACGAGAGGGCCATATCCATTTTTATTTTTCTCAAGAAGCTGCTTCAGGTTATGGGATTTATCAGAGGCTTCCTGGATAGTGCTGCCATCGTATTCAGCAATCAACAGGCAGGCTGGGCCATTTCGGATCCAGTTTATTTTTCCTTTTAGAACAGGGGATAGCCGGGCGCCTTCCAGAATTAGATGGTCGATCATTTCCAATGCCATCGGGCGGGTCGTCATGATTTCTTCAATCACAGACATTGCCTCAGCCATATCCTTAAAGTGAATAACGCAGAGGCTGACAGCTTTGGGTTTGGGAGTTATCCCCATTTTGATCTTTGTGGCCACTCCAAGAGTTCCCTCGGAACCGGCAATCAGTTTACTGATATTCAAAGGCCCTGGCTGGATGAGCTGATCCAGGTTATATCCTGAGACTCTTCGGGGAATTTTAGGAAAATGCCGTTCGATTTCATGGCCATATTCTTTTTTTATCTTCATGATTTCTCGATAGAGGGCGCCTTCACGCGTTTTCAATTCGAGTTTTGAGGCGAGCTCAGCTTCGGAGAGTTCTTTGAATGTAAGGAGCCCTCCACTGGAAAGGGCTAAGTCGACTTCCTGAACATGGTCGACCATTTTACCGTAGCGCAAGGAACGCGCTCCGGCCGAGTTGTTGGCCAGCATTCCTCCCAAAGTCGCCCGATTGCCGGTAGAAGTATCAGGCCCCAGACGGAAACCTCGGGCAGACAGAGCCTGATTCAGCTGATCCTGTACGACTCCCGGCTCGCAGACCGCATACGATTTTTCGTAATTTATTTCCAGGATATGATGAAGGTATTTGGAAGTATCGAGGATCAATCCTTTGCCTAGGCAGCCTCCGGTGATGCCTGTAGCGGCCCCGCGAGGAATGATGGGCACCCCATGACGGGCCGCTGCCTGAACCGAATAGAGGAGATCCTCCACAGTTTTTGGCAAAACGATGCAGAGAGGTTCGATTTCGTAAATGGAGGCGTCGACGCTATAGGCTTTTTTTGAAATGATATCCGATTTCACTTCCCCTTGAAGAGAACGGCGCAAATCTTTGAAGAGCGATTCCATAGGATTTACTTTTGAAAAGAATATAGGGGGCCAAGGTTCAGGATTCGGGTCAATTCGTCCAGAGCTTTTTTATTTTCTATCCAAAGCCCGGGATCGGCCAAGTCGTTGAGACTCAATCGGTCTCTGTAATAGGTCGTGATCCACTGTTTTAATTTCTGATATAACTTATCTGTGAAAATGATGTCTTTATGAATTTCCTTTATTTCTTCTTCCGTCAGGACGACCCGAAAGCGCAGGCAGGCCGGGCCGCCCCCATTGTGCATGCTTTGCCGCAGATTAAAATAATGAACTTCCCGGATAGGGTTGCTGTTGTCACTGATCATATCTTCTATCACCTTATGAACGGAAGGGGTTTGAAAGCATTCAGAAGGGGCGATCAAGGCCATGGCTTCAGAGTCCAATGAGACCAATTGAGAATTGAATAGATACGAGTCCACTGCTGCTTTTAAAGGGATTCGGGAAGAGCTTATTGGGATGGAAATGAGGGGGGAACCGCAAATTTTTTCCATTTTCATACGAAGTTCATGGATGCAATTTGAAGTAGCGACAAAGGCCTCTTCATGATAAAGCAAAACATTTCGATTGCCTACTGAGGCCACATCATTATGAAAAACGCCCGCATCAATGGCATCCGGATTTTGCTGGACAAATAGAACCCGATCGGGGAAAATCTTATGTCTTCTTGCTAAGGCCTGGGAGGCTTCAAGCGTTTGCCTGGCGGGAAATACATGGGGTGATAGCACATGACTTTGCCAGGCCGAACGCCCATAAACAAATATATTGATGCCTGGTTTTGAATAGTCGGCACAGACCCTCATTTGATTGGCAGCGCCCTCATCGGCAAAATCAGGGAAAGCCGGAAGCGGATCATGATGTTGAAAAAAGACCCGATTGTGGAAAAGTGTTTTAAAGACTGTGGAAGTAAAGTCCATTTCAAGGCTTCGATGCAGCTTTGATAATAGATTCGCCGCTGTAAAGTGAGTATGGTTGTCTAGACAGTCGATGGAGGGGGTGGTTGTGCCTGCATTGGCCGTCCACATGGCAGAGGCCGAAGAACAGAGGTATAATAATTCAGGGCATTGCTTTTGCACTGTCTCTAGAATGGTGCTTTCAGACCCTTCAAACCCCAAAGACCGCAACAGCGGAAAATAGGGTCTTTCATGAGGAGGCAAGAGTGCTTGTTTAATGCCTAAGGAGGAAAGCAACTTCATTTTCTCCAACCCCTGCAATGCCGCTTCCCGAGGATTCGATACTTCCATTTGATGCTGCATGGAAGCTACATTGCCATAAGATAAACCGCTATAGTTGTGAGTGGGGCCAACGAGCCCGTCAAAATTCACTTCAAATGCATTCACTGATGCCCCATTTTCTTTGCGTCTCTGTAGCGTTCACCACTGAGTCAGTGAAATTACTGAGAAGTTATGAGATCGAGATGCGTGGTTGAGAGATTTTTATTACCACAGAGCACACAGAGCACACGGAGATCATTCAAGCCCGGAACGGGCTTGAATGACGGCTTTCATTTGTGCGCTTCGCGCACAAATGAAAATTCTCTGATACAGAGCCAAGCGAATTTCCTCTCTGTGTTCTCTGTGTGCTCTGTGGTAATAAAAATTTCTCAACTCCGCATCTATTTAATTCTTTAAATTTTTGTCCCAATATTCTGGCAGCTTGAGCTGATCGGATTCTATCGAAGCGACCGGATAACTGCAATAATCGGCTGCATAAAAAGCGCTGGGCCGGTGGTTTCCGCTTTTTCCAATGCCTCCAAAAGGAGCTCCGCTGCTGGCTCCAGTCAAGGGGGTATTCCAGTTTATTACCCCTGCCTTGATATTTTGATAAAAGGCTTCATATTCCTGCGGGTCATCGCTAAGCAGGCCGGCTGAAAGGCCATATTGGGTCTTGTTAGCTGATTCAATGGCTTTATCTAAACTGGAAACGCGGATCAGCTGAAAAAGAGGTCCAAAGATCTCCTCATCGGGAAGATGGGGGACAGTGGTAACGTCAATCAGGCCTGGAGATAGCAACCCTGTGTTTTCTTTGAGAAGTTGGCACTTAATGAGTGGAATGCCTCCTTCCCTTTCAAGGAGCCCCTGTTTTCTCAGGATATTCGACGCGGATTGGCAACTGATCACAGGCCCCATAAAGGGTTCGGGTATATCGGTATAAGGGCCTACCTGGATTGCGCGAATCAAATCCTGCAGCTTGTCTATAAATTTCTGCGAACCCGCATTTTCCACTACGATCAATCGGCGGGCGCAGGAGCAGCGCTGCCCCGCTGTCACAAAGGCCGATTGAAGAGTAATATAGGCCGCAGCCAGAGTATTGGACAGTTTACTGACCACTAAGGGGTTATTCCCTCCCATTTCCAGGGCCAGAATCACTTCGGGATGCAAAGCATAGTGTTCAAGCAGGATTTTCCCTACAGGCCAGCTGCCCGTGAAGTATATGCCATCTAATCCAGAACAAGAAATCAAAGCTTGTCCGGTTTCCTTTCCTCCTTGGATCAGATTAAAAACTCCTCGAGGCAATTGCGCGGTTTCCCAACACTGGGCCATAATGTTTCCCACAAGAGGGGTGTATTCACTGGGCTTGAAAATGACGACATTGCCTGCCAATAAGGCAGGGACAATATGCCCATTGGGCAGATGACCGGGCAGGTTAAAGGGGCCCAAAACCGCCACGACCCCGTGAGGCCTATGCCTAATGAAGGATTTTCCCGATGCCAAAAGCGATTCTTGTTGCGGGCATCTCTGAGTATAGGCTTCGATGGAGATCGGGATTTTGTTGATCATGGATTGGATTTCCTGATGGGATTCCCAAAGAGGCTTTCCGGTCTCTTGAGAGATGGCTTTGGCCCAATCCGATTTACGGGAATGCAAGATCTTGCTGAACGAATGGAGATAGGCAATTCGGGTTTCCAGAGGCAGGTTATTCCATGATTTTAATGCCTGTTGGGCTCCTTGGATTGCCTCTTCTATTTCGGGTTTTATGGCGTGACATGCCTCAAAAACCTTTTCTGCTGTAGCAGGATTGGAGGAATGAAATGAAGGTCCTGTCCCTTCTTTCCATTGTCCATTGATATAATGATCAGATTTCATAGATCATTCCATAATTTTCCATATCCCACTTGACCTCAGGAAATAGCAGGATAGGCAGGATTATCCTGCCTATCTTGTTCCTTTTCTAATACTTCATCGGATGTTATTTGTACAGCAAGAGTGAGATGAAATTCGTACAATCCTGTTCATTTTCAGTATTTTGAGAACATGGTAAAAAAAAATTGACAAGATTATTCAAATATTTCATATTGAAATTTTCACATAGACTCTTAAATCCTTAACAAAAAGAGGAGATTAGCATGAAAAATATAATTGCAGGCGCGCTGTTAGCTGTAACAGCATTTTTTGCCCAATCGGTGGAAGCATCAGATCCACGATGGGCTTATGTATACACAGATGATCATCAAGTGTTGTTTCCACAAGGCTCAACCGCTGGAGGTAGTGCAGTAAATTGGGGTGGATACAGTGGTGATTATATACATGGGATCTTTAGTGAAGGTATTTGGGTAGACCAAGATGACCCCACAACCATCATTATCAAGCATCCTGGCATTTACGCTATTACTTATTCATCTACACTTCATGTGAGCGAAGATTATGTAACAGATGATGGAGATGCACAGCTGGCTCTTTATCTGAACAATTACTTGGTTCCTGAGAGCATCTATGCCGTAGGCAATGCTTTTGATGATGATCTTTTTTATGCTCTTGATGAGGTTTTATATGAGTATGATGAGGACTTCATATTTGATCTGGAAGACGGCCAAACGCAACTTAATGGGCAATTGATCTTGGTAGTCCGCGATCATTATTCCAGATTGAACTTGGTCAACCAATGTGAAAATACGCTTCTTTTATCACATACAGCAGGAACAGATGATCCGGAAACTTACGGACATAACATTTCCGCTTCCATTCTTATCAACAGACTGGAAAAAGTCCATTCACACGAATAAACGTTATCACAAGGCTGCAGCTTTAGGCTGCAGCTTTTTTCTATTTTAAGAGAATTGCATTTCTTCTGTGGAGCCCTTCATCGAATGGGTCGACCCTTTTCCTTCCATTATCGTCGTTAACAGTTCATCGTAATAACCCGCTCCGACAAAGCTCTGGTGTTTTAGCGCTTTATAGCCTAGCCGTTCCAGCTCATGTTCTTTTTCTTGCACAGTTGTATAGGCTTTCATTCCATGATGCCGGTACTCATGCGCCAATTCAAACATGCTGGCATTCAAGGTATGAAATCCCGCCAGGGTCACAAATTGGAATTTGTACCCCATTTCCCCTAATTTTTCCTGGAAATGGTTCAAGGTATGATCATCCAGGAATTTTTTCCAATTGAAGGAAGGGGAGCAGTTATAGGCGAGCCATTTCCCCGGGAATTTTTCATGGATCCCTTGGGCGAATTCCTTTGCCTGCCCCAAATCGGGTTTGGAGGTCTCACACCATACCATATCCGCATAAGGGGCAAAAGCCAGGCAGCGCGCAATGGAGTATTCGATGCCGTTTTTAATATTGTAATACCCTTCGTGAGAGCGCTTGCCTGTCAGGAATGGCTGGTCTATGGGATGGGAATCACCCCTAATAAAGGAGGCGGATTCCGCATCGGTCCGGGCGATGATCAAAGTGGGTACATCGAGCACATCAGCTGCCAATCGTGCTGTGATCAATTTTTCAAGAAAAATATGTACCGGTTCGAGAACTTTTCCACCTAAATGGCCGCATTTTTTTAGGGAAGAGAGCTGGTCTTCCAGATGAATTCCGGAGACCCCGGCTTCTATCATGGCTTTTATCAGTTCAAAAGTATTGAGAGGCCCTCCAAAGCCCGCTTCGGCATCGGCAATAATAGGCGCATAATAGTCTATACCCTGTTCGTTATTCATGTGTTGGACCTGGTCAGCCCGTCTTAAGGCGTTGTTGATCCTCTGGATTAAATGGGGAACGCTCATTACAGGATACAGGCTTTGATCAGGATAGGTTTGATACGCATCGTTGGCATCGGCAGCCACTTGCCAGCCGCTGACGTAGATGGCCTTCAATCCGGCCTGTACCTGCTGCACTGCCTGGTTTCCTGTGAGGGCTCCCAGGGCGCCGATGAAATGGGACGTTTCCAGCAGGTGAAATAATTTCTCGGCCCCCAACGAGGCCAATGTATATTGGATGGGCAGGGATCCTTGCAGCTTTAACACTGTTTCTGCAGTGTACGGGCGGCGGATATTTTTCCAGCGTGGGGAGTGGCTCCATTTATTTTTCAGGTCATCTATATTTTTTTGACTATACATGCAGGGGCTCCTTATAAATCAGTTCATAGGCAGGCAAAGTAAGGATGGGCGAAGAAATAACTTTTACATCTGGACTGTGCCAAAGCCCCGGGGTTGAACGATCAAAAGTGACCCAATATTATAATATTGGGTCACTTTTGATCGTTCAACCGCGGGAGCTTTCGCGCAGCCCAGATGCACAAGTTATTTCTTCGCCCATCCTAAGGAAGTCTTCAAAGTGATCCGAAAGGACGAGGGATTCTATCAGGCGTCTTGCCTCCTCCAGTTTTTTCAAGGATTTGCCGGGAGGGAAAGAATGGGCGATTTTGATATATTCTTCTTCTGTCAATTTTTTAAAATAATCTAGAGTCAATGCTTGTCCGTTGATCTGCATAGGAGTGGGCTGATGGAACCACTGCCAGAGCTGGGCCCGGGAAATTTCGGCTGTGGCTGTGTCTTCCATCAGATTATACAAGGCAGCTGCTCCGACCCCATTCAGCCACGATTCCACATATAGCATCGAAATATTGATATTCTGTCTTATTCCAGCTTCGGACACGGAAGATAACGGAATGGTAAAATCCAAAAGGTTTCCAGAAGTTATATTGAGAGGGGATAGCGGTTTGTCCTTTTGATGAGGCCTGTCTTTCAGAGTCTGGTTAAAGACTTCCATGGCTGTTAAAACGAGGTCAGGATGCGCCACCCAGGTGCCGTCAAATCCATCCGCAGCCTCCCGCTCCTTGTCTTCCCTGACTTTTTTCAGGGCAATTTCATTGAGGGCTTTATCTTTGCGGCTGGGGATAAAGGCTGCCATTCCCCCCAAGGCATGGGCGCCTCTTTTGTGGCAGGTGTGTACAAGAAGGCTTGTATAGGCGCGCATAAAGGGGACGGTCATGGTGATCTGCCCTCGGTCAGGAAAGACAAAGGAGGAGAGGCGGAATTTTTTTATGATACTGAATATGTAGTCCCAGCGCCCCGCATTCAACCCTACGATATGGTTGCGCAATTCATACAGGATTTCTTCCATTTCAAAGGCGGCCAGAATTGTTTCGATAAGCACAGTGGCTTTAATGCTCCCTTCCGGTATTCCCAGTTGTTCCTGAGACCATAGGAAAACATCATTCCACAATCGGGCTTCCAAATGATTTTCCAGCTTGGGCAAATAAAAATAGGGCCCGGTGCCATTTTTAAGCAATGCATGGGCATTGTGAAAAAAATAGAGTCCGAAATCAAACAGGGAGGCTGATATGTTTTCTCCGCTGACTTTGAAATGCTTTTCCTCTAGATGCCACCCTCGCGGCCGCACCATCAGCGTGGCTATAACGTCATTTAAAGTATAGGCTTTTCCTTCAGGGCTAGTATACGAAAGGTTTTTGTTTACTGCATCGATGAGATTGACCTGGCCCTGGATTACATTGGCCCAGGTCGGAGAAAATGCATCTTCAAAATCGGCCATGAAAACATCGGCCCCTGAATTAAAAGCATTGATCATCATTTTTCGTTCGACAGGCCCGGTGATTTCCACTCTTCTTCTCTCCAAATCTTTTGGAACCCAAGCGGTTTTCCATGAGGGGTCTTGCCGTAAAGATAAGGTTTCACTCAAAAAAGCAGGCTTCCAACCGCTATCCAAAAGCCCTTGCCTGTCGTGCCGCATGTCAAGAAGCGACAATCGCTTTTTGTTAAATTGTGTGTGCAACTTATTTAGAAATTCAATGGCACGGCCCGTTAGAATTTCATTAGTTTTATCATGCATATCTTGAATCTCTTGTAGTCTTTAAATTATGTATATAATTTTTTGTTTTTATGATAAATATCAAAAAAACTTCGGCAATTCAGGTTAAAAAAACGTATCTGTGCCTGAAAATTTAACTTGACAGTTTTTCTATTGCCTTACAATTTAAGGGAAAACAAAAAAACAAAATAAATGAGGGGAATAATGGCAGGTAATAATAAAGCAGCGGAAAACTTTATTAAAGAACAGCTGCAAAAGGCGGGCATAACCATCAATGGGAACCAACCTTCAGATATACAGGTTTTTGACGACCGGTTCTATCAACGAGTCATTTCCCAAGGAACCATGGGTTTAGGTGAATCGTACATGGACCAATGGTGGGATTGCCCGCGTCTGGATGAATTTGTCTGCAAGGTTCTGCGTGCAAGCCTGGATGAAAATTTTGAAACGTTTAAACTGGTCGGGATGTACCTGCAAGCTGTTTTATTCAACCTGCAATCCATAAGTCGGGCCTTCATTGTAGGAAAAAAACATTATGACCTTGGCAACCAGTTGTTTGAACTGATGCTGGATAAACGTATGGTTTATTCGTGCGGCTATTGGAAAACTGCATCCAATCTGGATGAAGCGCAGGAGGCCAAACTGGAATTGACCTGCCAAAAGCTCCATCTTAAGCCTGGAATGAGAATTTTGGACATTGGTTGTGGCTGGGGGGGCTTTTGCAAGTATGCTGCGGAAAAATATGGCGCCCAACTTGTAGGAATTTCCGTATCCCAGAACCAGTTAGAATATGCCAGAAAGATATGCCAGGGTTTGCCCATCGAACTTCGATTTCAGGATTATCGGAAAATAGACACTAATGATAAATTCGACAGAATAGTCTCCATAGGTCAAATGGAACATGTAGGATACAAAAATTACTATACCTTTATGAAAATGTTCAGCCAATGCCTTAAAGAGGATGGTCTTTTATTGGTTTCAACCACTGGGAAAAGCATAACAGGGTATATTGGAGATCCCTGGATGGAAAAATATATATTTCCCAATGGATTGGTACCTTCTATAACACAGCTTGCTGAAGCCAGTGAAAAATTCTTCGTTATGGAAGATTGGCATAACTTCGGCATTTATTATGATATAACCCTTATGGCCTGGTATGACAATTTTAATAAAAATTGGGACAAAATAAAAGGTCAATTTGATGACCGCTTCTACCGCCAATGGAAATTTTATTTACTTTCCTGTGCAGGCGCCTTCCGAGCTCGCAAGATGCAAAACTGGCAAATCGTATTTTCCCCTACAGGTGTACCCGGAGGTTACACCAGCATCAGGTAAATCTAAGAGTGTGTTATAAAAGTCCTGATCATACTTTTCAAACACACTCTATCACGGCTCTACACTTTACCCAAAAGAGTGTCCATGCCTGTATATTTGCTGCTGATTCTATTCGTTTTGACCATAATTTCAAAAAACAATGATATCTTTTCTC
The DNA here is from genome assembly GCA_963780445.1 of uncultured Parachlamydiaceae bacterium. GTDB lineage: Bacteria > Chlamydiota > Chlamydiia > Chlamydiales > Parachlamydiaceae > CAWACC01. The sequence continues at coordinate 173,853 of CAWACC010000008.1, read as the reverse complement.
ATGAAATTTCAAGAGGAATAAGATCAGATCTTGTCATCTACGGCGGAAGTTCCTGCGGCCTCATCGCAGCCGTCCAAGCCGCTCGAATGGGCAAATCTGTGATAGTGATCGAGCCGACAAAGCATTTAGGGGGAATGACAAGCAACGGTTTGGGATGGGTGGATGCCAATAAGCATCAACTCATCGGTGGATTAACAAAAGAATATTTCCATCGGGTATGGGAATATTATCAGAATGATTCCGCATGGATCTGGGAACCTAAACATCCTCTTTCTGATCAGAGAGGTCCCTATAACCCTGCCAGCCTACTCATGTTTGTTTTGGAGCCCCATGTAGCTGAACAAATTTTCAATGATATGGTCGATGATGAAAAGATTGCAGTCCTTTTAGAACAACGGCTGGACCTCTCTAAACAGACATTAAACAAACACAATAAAATATCAGCAATTTATCTGGAATCCGGTTTGAAAATTAGAGGAAAAATATTTATTGACGCCTCTTATGAAGGGGATCTAATGGCTGCTGCAGGTGTTTCTTATACTATTGGAAGGGAATCAAATGCTCTCTATAATGAAAAACATAATGGCATACAATACAACATAAACCCTCAATCGCCTCTAGTAAAAATAAGTCCCTTTACTATTCCTGGTGATCCTGCCAGTGGACTTTTACCAAGGATATTCCCTTTGCCGCAACCTGTAGGACAGGGCGATGGCCTACTGCAGGCCTTCGCCTACCGCATGTGTTTGACAAATATCCCTGAAAACAGGATGATGGTCACCAAACCTGAAAATTACGATGAAAAAGAATATGAGATCGTTCTGCGAGCTATCGAATCCGGATATCCAAAAGAGAAATTCTTCAAACTCGACCTTCTTCCAAATGGAAAAACAGATTCAAACAATGCCGGGCCCATTTCAACCGATTATATTGGAATGAATTGGAACTGGGTCGAAGCGGACTATGCCGCAAGGACCGAAATTGCTAAAAAACATGAAGACTGGCAAAAGGGATTGATCTGGACTTTGCAAAACCATCCGAGGGTCCCTGAGTCTATACGTGACTACTTTTTGCCTTGGGGCCTGCCTAAAGATGAATTTATCGAAAACGACCATTGGCCTTATCAACTTTATGTTCGTGAGGCAAGACGTATGGTTTCCGATAGTGTCATAACTGAAAATACAGCTTTGGGACTGGAACCTGTAACCGATGGGATAACCTTGGCGACTTATGAAATGGATTCCCATTACGTTAGGTATTGTGTAACTGATGACGGCAATCTGATTACTGAAGGAGGATTGTATGTAAAAGTCCGGCGGCCCTTTCCAATAAGTTACAAGTCCATTGTTCCAAAAATAGGCGAAATTGAGAATCTTTTTGTTCCCATTTGCCTCTCTGCCAGCCATGTCGCTTATGGTTCAGTTCGGATGGAGCCTCAGCTTATGATGCTAGGTCAATCGACAGCTCTTGCAGCTTGCCTGGCTATAGATCTGAATATGCGTGTTCAAGAAGTTCCTTACGATAAACTGCAAAAACTGCTACTGGCAAATAATCAGATCTTGACCCTTCCTAGCAATTATGGACAATATGTGCCGAAGCCATAAGGTAACGGTTAATTTGCATGTGCGGATTTTCCGAAGGAAAATTCGCACATCGCATTATATTAAGCTGCAGGTGCGTTTGCTACTGCAGGAGAAAAGGACGTATGCGTAACATCTACATTCTCACGAACTCTAAGCAATTCATGTAGTTTGTCGAAAAATTCGTCCCGATTCACATGTTTTATGAACGACAATACCTGGTCCGTTCGATAATCAATGATCAATCTATCTTTGGAGCTAAGGGGTCGCCCATTTAAACTGCCAATCAGCATAGGCACTGCATCGGTGGTATCATTATTATATTTCATATTTAGCCATAAATTGCCGGCTTGTGAGGTTCCACCTCTATCAATATCTTCCTTACAAGCTCCTTGCGAATGGACAACGGGTTTTTCCACTCCGCGCTTCATCAAGTCATTTGCCAATTTAATCTCAAGATAATGTTGGATCATATAGTAGACACATTCCTGGTAGGCCCCGCATAGCTCCTTTGCTTCAGGTCCTATCATTGGATATTGTTCATTTCCGAAAACCTCATTTGCTTTAGCAATGATTTCATCAAAAATGGGTTTCCATTGTTCTTTAGGGGCAGGGAAATAAAATCCGCAATCGCTGGTCTCATCTTTGCTGCGATTTTCTAAAGAAAAAGAAGCATCCAACTTCAATTTTTCCTTCATTAGCTCACCAAATTGTTGAACTCCTGGCCATACAGCATCCTCCTTTCTCATCTTTTTTCCATAAAATTTGGAATCTTTTGAAAGTGTGATGCCAAGGAAGGAGAGGGGATATTTTTCGTTCAATTTCATAATTTCGACACTGCGATGGCCTTCTCCTGACTTTGGAGACTGAATATTTTGAAAGTTGGCATAGAAAATAGTATCCGAAACACCTGTTAATCTAAAATAGTCCGTGCCAAGCATGACGGCTATTTGATTATTTGTTGCTGCCTGTAGAATGGCTTCAAATTCCAAGGAAATTTTAGGGGCATCCCCCGGCCCCACTGTGGGACTAGCGCCATAAACATTATTGATGGTAGCTTGTTTACCTTGGATGGATAAAGTAGAAGTGCCCTGCAGAGAAGGATTATTGCCTAGGCCGCCATGCGGATCATATTCAGTTTCCCCTAAAAGATTTGCGAAGGCGCTTGCAATTTTTGTCCCGCCGGCCAATGCTCCCAAGACTTGTTTTGGATGGGTTAAAGTCCATAAAAACGCACTGAGAGGTTTTCGAATTTGATGGGCTTCCTTACCTGTTGTTTCAATAGAATTTTTAAGGGCAATACTGACCTCTTCTTGTGAGGGATCGACTACTGGAACATTCATTTTCTTCTGGATAGTTGTGCCTAATTTTTCGAATTCGCCCATCAATTTTACATCATTCCATATAGAGCTTGCAAATTTATGAAGAAATTGAATATGGGAATTGGAATAATCCGATTTAAGCATTTGATAAGCTTCAGTAGCTAACACTTCGCGATACGCTTTAATAATATTCTGATTGGCTTCTTGGTATTGATCGGTGCTCATTTCTTTTTGGTTCATATATTGATAATAATCTAAAGCATCAGTAAAATTATTCCATTTCTTGCGAAAATCTTTCATCAGTTCTTCTATGTTGTTCTCGAAATAGTGTATTTGTTTATTTTTTTCTATAAGTATATCTTCTATGTTTTTAGTAATTTCAATTTTGTTATGTGTTTTTATATCCAGTGTATTTACAATTTTATCCAGATTTTTTCCTATGGCTCGGGAGACTGATTTGTATTTAACTAATACTGAAATCTTCAGATAGAGTTGATTCGCTTTCGTTTTATCTAAAGTGATTCCTTTGCTGGCCATCAAATTTATTATGGATTCAAAGCTATTATTAATAAATATATCATTAGAAGTTACTTTGGATTGTTGAGTTGGTTTCTGTTTACCGATTTTCAATAAAGCTTCTAATTTGGCATGTTCTTCGGCATGCTTAAGATTTTTGATGCCGGGGATAATGGAATCTTTTGAAAATTTACATTTATAGGCTTCTGAAATTTTATCTACGGCCACTATTCCAAGAATGAAGGGCGCAGCCGCTATTATGAGTGGAGATAATAATATGATTCCAGCTATACATGCTACTTTAAGGGCTGTTTGTTTAAGTGAGGAAGAACAGTCTTCTGGTAATTTATTAACATTTTTAATATCGGTCGGTATATATTCTTCTGGTTTATGTACAGAAGTAGTAAATGAAAATGGAACCCTTGTTGTTGCTTGCATAATATATTCTTCCTGGTTAAAAATAAAATTACTTACTAAATTAAATTATACTAGTTTTTTTATATAAATGCAAGGTAAATTAACAGGTAAATTAACAGGTTATTAAATTAAATTTTTTAAAACCGCTATTTTTCTGAATAGTTTTGCTCTATAACAATATTGGGTTTAAGGTACTTACCGGTCCAGGAATTCTGGCATTCAGCAATTGTTTCTGGAGGCCCCTGGCATATTATTTCACCGCCTTTATCTCCGGCTTCCGGACCTAATTCAATGACGTGGTCTGCGTTTTTAATGATATCCAGGTTATGTTCTATAATGACGATGGTGTTGCCTTTGTCTGCCAGTTTATGAAGGACCAAAAGCAGTTTTTTGATATCTTCCCAGTGAAGTCCGGTGGTAGGCTCATCCATCAGATACAGTGTTTTTCCTGTAGACCGTTTGGCTAGTTCGCGGCTCAGTTTTACCCTTTGGGCTTCACCTCCGGAGAGGCTGACCATTTCTTGCCCCAATTTAAGATAACCCAATCCCACTGAAATCAGAGTATCTAGAATCCGGATAATTCGGGGATGGTTTTCAAAGAGCCTGCGCGATTCATCTACGGTCATATTGAGATATTCTCCAAAGTTCTTTCCCTGGTATTTGACCTCCAGGCTGGAAGGGTTCAGCCGCATCCCTTTGCATTCGTCGCAAACCACGCGTACGCTTGGCAGGAAATACATCTCCACTTTCTTGTAACCCATCCCCCAGCAGGATGTGCACATGCCTCTTCTGTGGTTATAGCTAAAGTGTTTGCCTTGGAAGCCTTTGGCTCTGGCCACGGGCAGAGAGGCGAAAAACTCCCTCATCCTGCTAAGGACATCGACATAGGTCCCTACATCAGAGCGCGCTGTGTGCCCAATGGGGTTTTGATCGATCGAAAGTACTTTGTCCAGTTGCGATATCCCTGATATAGTAGCATGGCCATTGCTTATTTTGTCCTGTCCGGCAAACAGTCCTTTTTCTACAGCGGGAAGCAATACCTGCTGCATTAGGGTCGATTTTCCTGACCCTGAGACCCCTGTAAGGCAGGTGATGGCTCCCAAAGGAATTTTCACGGATACATCCTTGAGATTATGAAGATTCGCTTGGATGATGGCCAGGCTGCCTTTGTCCAGTTTTCTTCTTTTCTCGGGAACACCGATAAAATTTTTGCCGGACAGATAGGCTCCGGTCAGGGACTTGGAATTGCGTAGGATCTGTTTGAGGGTTCCCTTTGCCGTAATATGGCCTCCATGATTACCCGACTGGGGCCCGAAATCGAGTATATAATCAGCGGTCTGAAGTGTTAGGGGATCGTGCTCCACTAGGAGGAGAGTATTTCCCAGGGCTTTAAGCTTTTTCAAGGCTTCATTCAATCGCTCATTATCACGGGGATGAAGTCCAATGGTAGGTTCGTCCAAAACATAAAGGACTCCGGTCAGGCCGCTGCCCAGTTGCCGGGCCAGCCGTATCCGCTGGGCTTCTCCGCCGCTAAGTGTTGGAGCTCTTCTGTTCAGGGAGAGATAGTCCAGGCCTACCTGCGACAAAAAATTGAGCCTATTTTTCAAGTGTCTGAATACGTCATCGAGGACACGGGTTTCATGGGACGGCAGTTTGAGGTCTTCAATAAATTTCAATGAATCCTGTACCGGCAATTGACACAGGCCGCTGATGGATAACCCTTGAAGAGTGACATGACGGGCTAGAGGATTCAGGCGGGATCCTTTGCAGGAGAGGCATTCCAGTTCATCCAGCAAAGGGATCACAGCTTCTCGTATCTCGGTTGAAGCGCTTTTAGCCGCTTTGGTCAGCAGGCTATTGATGCCGGTCCAGCGGAAGGAATATCCCTCTGCTGCATACCACTTCTCTTCAGGGGTGCCATTAAATATCAATTGAAGCGCTTTGGAGGGGAGATCTTTGAGAGGAAGATGAGGATTTATTTTTTCTTTATCGCAAAAGATCTCCAGATGTTCTTTAGCAGCACGCGAGCTTTTCTCTAGCCAGAAATTCTGCAGCAGCCCCGTCAGGCTTTGGTTCATGATATCCGGTTTGTAAAAAAGATTGGCCCCATATTGATAGCCCAATCCCATGCAGTCCCAGCACATGCCTTCAGCTGTATTAAAGGCAAAGGTATGCGGAGTGATCTCAGGGTAGGATTTCCCCGTGCTTTCGACCGCGAACGACAGGTTGAAAAAAATGTCCTGGTCTTCATGCACAATGACCAATTTCCTGTTTCCTATATCAGCTGCCGTTTCCACAGCTTCATAGAGCCGGTGTTGGATGGAAGGGTTGACTTTCAACCGGTCGATGACCAAGTGAAGCTCATTTTTTCTTTTCCTGTCAAAGGCTGGAATGAGGCTTTCGGTATCCCTGTCGAGGTCATAGTAGGATCCGTTCAACCGTAGGCGCAAAAAACCCTGCTGCCTTAATTTGTTGACCATTTCCTCGAATGATAGAGTCTTGTGGAGTTCAATCGGCGCAAGCACCTGTATTTTGTCTCCTTCTGGATAAGCCATGACTTTTTCTACAACGAGGTCTTTGCTGATGGCTTTGATCACCTCTCCTGTATCGGGGTCATGCGGAATTCCCAATCGGGCATACAGGATCCGCAGGTAGTCGTAGATTTCAGTCATCGTTCCGACAGTACTTCGCGGATTTCCCGCATGTGACTTCTTGTTCGATGGCAATGGCAGGAGACAAGCCTTCGACATGGGCGACTTTTGGCTTCGGCATTTGCTTGACAAATTGCCGTGGCATAAGGAGAAAGGGATTCAATATAACGGCGCTGCCCTTCCGCATAGACCGTTTCAAAAGCAAAGGAAGATTTGCCTGATCCGGAGGGACCTGTGCAAATAGTAATTTTTTCGCGGGGGATAGAGACGTCGATATGTTTTAAGGTTGTTTTGTTCGGCCCCTTCTACCGTAATTTGGTGGATCATGCTTTTTTCGCGTGATTTTCGTTGCCGGGCCCTTTCTTTCCTTCGTCGCCATCACCTCCTCAATTTTTGCTTTGAGGATCATGATGCAGGACCTCATGCAGCGCCATGCCCTGTGGGAGTCTCTAGCTTGGCGATCTGTTCTGGAGTTCCCGACAGCGATCACTTCTCCTCCTTCATCTCCGCCTTCCGGGCCCAATGTCGATGATCCAATCGGCTGTTTTCACAACATCCATATTATGTTCGATGACGACAACCGTATTGCCCCTGTCGACCAAGCTCTGCAGGACTTCGAGCAGATGTTTGATGTCATGGAAATGAAGGCCTGTGGTGGGTTCATCAAAAATATAGAGGGTTCGTCCTGTAGAGGGGCGGACGAGCTCTTTGGCAAGTTTGATGCGCTGCGCTTCCCCTCCAGAAAGGGTTGTGGAAGATTGGCCGAGCTTGATATATTCCATTCCGACTTTTTGCAAGGTTTCTAGTTTATGCTTGATGGAGGGGATATTTGCTGAAAAATTCCAGGGCTTCAGCCACTTCCATTTCCAGGATATCATAGATGTTTTTGCCTTTGTAGTATACAGAAAGGGTTTCATGGTCGAAGCGTTTTGCTTTGCATAGAGGGCATTCGACCCATGCGTCTTCCATAAAATCCATATCGATTTTAATCATTCCCATCCCTTCGCATTGGGGACAGGAGCCTTCTTTGACATTGAAGCTGAACCGCCCTGGCTTATAGCCTCGTGCCTTGCTTTCAGGCAAGCTGGCTAAAAAGGTTCGCGGATCTCATCGAAAAGTTTGATATAGGTGGCAGGATTCGAACGGGGATTTCGTCCGATGGGGGATTGGTCGATGGCAATCACTTTATCGATAATCTCCAGCCCTTTGATCTCTTTATGGTTGCCTACAGGGATGTTCGCCTCCGTGCAAGTACATTGGAAAGAGCAGGATATAGAATATCGGTAATCAAGGAGGATTTTCCCGAGCCGGAAACTCCTGTGACGGCGACGAAGACGCCTAAGGGGATTTTGACATTTATATTTTTTAGATTGTGGTGGGAGGCTCCGATGATCTGCAAGCTTTCTTTGGAGGGTTTCCGCCTTTTTTTAGGGATGGGAATGATCAGTCTTCCCGTGAGATATGCCCGCAGTAATGAGATTCGGTAGATTGCATGAGCGTCTGCAAGATCTCCATTGACGACGATTTCTCCGCCTCGAGACCCTGGCCCAGGGCCGAAGTCGACGACATGGTCCGCTTCCCAGATGGTTTCCTCATCATGCTCGACGACGATGACGGTATTGCCCATGTCTCGCAGATGTTTCAGAGTCTTGATCAGTTTTTTATTGTCGCGCGGATGCAGTCCAATGGAGGGTTCATCGAGGATGTAGGTGATGCCGACCAGGCCGCAGCCAATTTGCGAGGCTAGCCGGACCCGCTGCGCTTCTCCGCCGGATAGGGTAGGAGCCGTCCGGTCCAGGGTCAAGATAATGCAGTCCCACTTCGATCAGAAATTTCAGCCGCTCCTGGATTTCTTTCAGGAGTTCTTCGTGCAATCAGATATTCCTGTTTCGTTAAGTTGTAAGATTTTTGAAGAAATCCGCTGCATTCGGCAATGGTCATGGAGCTTAATTGCGAAATGTGATTGCCATGGAGCTCAGCTGCAGCTGGATAAGGCTTCAGCCGTTCTCCTTGGCATTCGGGGCAGATCTGCTGATGCATCAGTTCTGCATCATTTTTCTTTTGTAGCTGTCGCTTTTAGCTTCCATATAACGGTTATGAGCTTCGTGCAGGACACCCCGCCATTGGATGATGATCCGTCCAGCGGGCGCCTGTGATCGGATGGACAAAATGCATGCGGGTCCATTTTTTTTCCGTTCCATAAAGAAAAACTTTTTTTGCTTTTTCAGAGAGTTTTTTCCAGGGGGTATGGACGCTGAAACCATAGATTTTAGCCAGGTTGTCATAAATATTGCCATAACGGACAGTTTGATAGGAACTGGCAACCGAGCAGCAATCTTCGAGCGATGCTGAATTCAGGATTGATAATTTTATCCAGATCGAATTCATTGACAATCCCCAATCCATTGCAGCGAGGGCACATGCCGGAGGGACTGTTGAAGGAAAAATCGTGCGGTTCCAAGGAGTGAGTAAGAAAGGCCTGATTTAGGAGAATAGGCATGCATGGAAAAAAGCTGCTCTTCATCGCGTTCCGCATCAAGAACAATGCAGATTCCCTTGCCTAAATTCAGTGCATCTGGTAATGGCTTCGGCAATGCGGGAATAATTTTCGGATTGGACAGTCAACCGATCGATGACGATATCCACATCATGGGCGACATTGCCATCCAGGCTGATTTCATCATTCAAATTGACGATTTTTCCATCGACGCGAACCCGCATATAGCCTTTTCGTAAAAGCTCTTGAAAATCTTCTTTAAATTCCGCTTTCTTTGCTTCTGGCATAAGGGGACAAGTACAATGATTTTGTTTGCCTGCGGGATAGTTTTGAACCGTTTTGATAATCCTTTCCCGGCTTTGCGGAGACACTGGTTCGCCGCTGACAGGGCAATGGGGGATGCCGATGCGGGCATATAGGACCCGCAAGTAATCGTAGATTTCCGTCATCGTTCCGACTGTAGAACGGGGATTGCGGCCGGCGGTTTTCTGTTCAATGGAGATGGTCGGAGATATCCCTGAAGCTGATTCCAGATCGGGTTTAGACATTTCGCCCAGTTGACGGCGGGCAAAAGTGGACAAGCGATTCCACATAGCGCCTTTGCCCTTCGATATATAAAGTATCAAAAGCCATGGAGGATTTTCCCGAACCTGAAACACCCGTAAAGACAATCAATTCATTGGTATCCAAGAGTGAGGTCTACCGATTTCAGATTGTGGACTTTGACTTTCTTAAGATGATTTGGCGATTATTCACTTTATTTTAATCTCATAGTTATTTATAACCCTAAACATGTAATCATAAACCCCGAGTAAAAATACTGCAATATCAACAGATATGAAAAAACAAATGCTCATTTCGATTGCTTTACTGGCAGCCCCCTTTGGAATCTATTTTTTATATACCCTCAACGAAAAGGCTAAAGAAGATCCGCCGCCTATATCCCATGGGGAATATGATTTACGCCAGACCGATGATTATTCTGCAGATTTGATCGAAAGTCGGATAGGCCTAGAATGGCATCGGATTGCTGATTTGCCCGACCAGTTCGGCTTGAAAGGCGATGACTTGTCAGGGGCTTTTGCAGCCCTATCTTTATCGGAAAAAAACCTTAGAGGCCTGGAAATCATAGGCCTGGAACCTATGGTCGCCGCTGATAAAATGGTTGCCGATTTTTCAGAGGATGGCGAGGAGGCTCCCTGCATCATTGAAGATTATATGGGAGGGCTCGATCCTGCTCCTTTATTTTCTGAAGGACCTCAACCCGACAAACCTGGGCTTGTTTCCTTGCCTATTCAAGAGGAGATTGTTGGTGAAGATTTCGATGTTTTAGATCCAGGTCCGGACGAGGTGGAACCAGCGTTGCTCGTTGAAGAAGATGAAATGGAAGAGTATCTTGAGAGTATTGCCGAAGAGGTGGATAGCTCGCAGGGCATTTCTATTGGCAATGGAGCCCTTGCGGCTACTTTCATAATTTCGTCACAGGAATCGGCCGCGCGAAAAGATGCAGATGTCAAAGATCGCGACGAGGGAATAGCGTCAGCTATTTCCGAGGAGCGACCTTTGGCAGATGCGCTTTGCAGCCGGCCGATCCCTGACGAAATTGTGAAAGTAGCCGCCCTTGCTCTAAAAAGAGAAGACCCCATCTCCCTCATCGATTATTTATGGGAGGATTCACGCAATGACGATGAAGAAACAGGAAAATGGCTTATTGATCAATTGTGGGATTAATCTATTTTTACTTCAAAGATTACTATTTTTGTTTTGATAAGGCACTTATTTTCATGGCATTTTCAATAAGATTGATTAGTCTCTTGTCCTGAGAATCAATAGCCATATCTAATAAAGAATTATTATCTTTAGAAAGATCAACTCTTGGATCATTAAGCAATATATTAATAATAAGATATTTCTTTTCTTTACCCCAACCACTAAAACGATATGCTTGATGTAAAAGGTGGTAATTTACATTAGAGTTAGATTTTGGGTCCTCTAACATTTCATTTAATGCCTCAACCTCTCCATTTTCTACAGCATATCCCAGTGCATAATTAAAATCACATGAATCAACTTTCTCCATAATATGGCGGAGGGTCGATAAATTAATTTCCTTTTTTTTAATAGCATTTAACAACTTTCCCAGCGAATATATCTTACTTTCATATAATTCAAGCCCCAAAGCTAAAAAGGCTCGATTGGTCAGCAAAACACCTCGTTGATCGATATTATTTTTTATTTCTTGTAAAATTTTTTTAATTAATTCCATAGGCAAAACGGATAAATTACTCTGTTGTATAGAAGTCAAATTTTCTTCAAATTTTACAGAAGTTGAAAATACTTTGGGTTGAATCATAATCTATTCCTTTATTAAGCCTTTTATTTTCATGGCATTTTCAATAAGATCGATTAGTTTCTTGTCGTGAAAATTAATAGCCATAGTTAATAAAGAATCATTATCTTTAGAAAGATCAACTCTTGGATCTTTAAGCAATATATTAATAATAAGATATTTCTTTTCTTTATCCACATTTCTATAACTATAGGTTTGATGTAAAAGGTGGTGATTTACATTAGAGTTAGATTTTGGGTCCTTTATCATTTCATTAAATGCCTCAAACTTTCCATTCTCTACAGCGAATCCCAGAGCATAATTAAAATCACATGAATCAACTCTCTCAATAATATGCCGCAGGGTCGATAAATTTATTTTTTTCATAGCATTTAACAACTTGCCCAGCGAATATATCTTACTTTCATATAATTCCAGCCCCAAAGCTAAAAAGGCTCGATTGGTCAGCAAAACATCTCGTTGATGGTAATCATTTTTTATTTCTTGTAAAATTTTTTTAATTAATTCCATAGGCAAAACGGATAGATTGCTCTGTTGTATAGAAGTCAAATTTTCTTCTAATTTTACAGAAGTTGAAAATACTTTGGGTTGAATCATAATCTATTCCTTTTAAATTTTTCATTTACATTCTTATCTTATAAAAACCATGTGATAGGCTTGTGATAACGCTAACAATTTTATTAATTTAAGTCAAACTAAATATAACTAAAAATTGCGCCAACACTGGCTTTAGAAACATATTTGATATCATCTATAAAAATAAGTCGATACATTGAAATGGATGGAGTTCGAAATATGAGAATCAAAGAACCGTTTCTGGTTGCAAGAAAAACCAAAACGCGATAAATTCCATTTTGACTTGTGAATAACATTTGTGCCGTAAGGCTGAGTAGTCATGTCAACTCAATTGTACCTGAAGGACATCAGTTAAGCCTTCTTCTTGAAATGGCCGATAGAGCCTAATATCCCCATTATAAGGAAATTATGATCACACAATTTTCATTTCTACCAAGCGACGTAAAATGCCTGGTGTTTTATTATTCCAGAGAATTTTTGAACGCTGAAACAAGATTTTCGCCTGTGCATCAAATCAGCTCTATCAAGATTTTGATCCTCATTCAAAGTGTTTGTAAAGAATGGTGTAAGCTGGCTCGTGAACCATGCATTTGGCAAGGTATTGCTGAGGAGATGAACATCCCTTTGAACGTGAGTATTTCATTGCAAACGACCTGTAATGATTCTACTTATGCTAAAGTCATCTTCGCTATCCGAGAACATTTCTGTCAAAAGTATAGAGATAGATATTCTTCTTTCGGCAACAAAGTTTCTCAAGTTTTCCATAATTTACTTTCTTCTACTGAAACAGAAAAGGATAACAAGACGATAGAGGTTCACTCAAATCCTTTTGATTCTTTTAAGAAAAAATTTGCTAACCTTTCTAAACCGGAAACCATGGAGAAAGAATTTGAAAAATTAAGAGGCGAAATTCAAAAAAATCCAGAACCTTTGTTGTTTCAAAGTGTGGAAGATAATAACTTTATCGATTTCCGGGATTTTTTTGAAAAAAATCGAGATTATGCGGTACCGGAAAAGATAGTAAAAAAAATCTTCATGGAAAAAGAGGTGTCTTTCATTCTTTGCCTTCTCGACCAGTCTTCCGTCGACCTTTTAACATATGACTCTAATGTAATTTTCAATTTCTTGCGTGACCCACCCCTTTTAGTTATAGATTCATTTGATACTATTTTGAATCATCCCAAAATGATAATTTATCTAACAGAAAAATTTCCCAATAAAGGGAAATTGTTTAATGAATTTCTCTTTTTTACGCGACGTAATGTTGCACTTTCGAAATGCTTATGGCGGCACTTTATTGACCCATCGCCAAATAAAAAAATAGTGGACCTTATTTCTAATTTAATTGAAAAGAATGGCGGCCCGGAGCAGTGCGCCACTAGGTTGTTGTGTATCAGTTTTATGGGATATGCGGTAAGACCCGCTAAACAAGATTTAATAAAAGAATTTCTGCTCGACAAAATCGATCCAGTATGGGGTTTTACAGTAAGTCGAGATCCTGATCTTAATAATTTTCCTATAGATATTCATTTACTTTTGCCTTCATGGGACTTAATAGGAAAAAATGTCAATGTCTTTGGAGAATCAGGATTGACCCCTCTTATGATACTTTGCTCATGGAATGATGTGGAAGGGGTAAAAATTTTGATAAAGTTTGGCGGAGACCTTGAATTGGCTTCTGAAAATAAATGCACCCCTCTTTATTATGCTTGTGAAGCAGGAGCTGAAGATGTTGTTAAATTTCTTCTTGAGATGGGTGTCAATGTTAATCTGTTTGATGAAAGTCGCCGTAATATCTTTTTGAAGGCCGCCAAAAAAAATGAAAAAATTCTATCTCTTTTAGCTCCTTTCGTCCAAGGTCATGCAAGGTCATGATGTTTCCTAGAAACAACCAAAAACCCACCAGTGCACCATGATAAAAAAATGGCAGTTACAACTCTCGCTGCAACTGCCTAAATCTAAGCATCTCCGGAAGTAGGGATCGAACCTACGACCAATGGATTAACAGTCCAGCGTAAGTCAATAATTTACAACACTCTGCAATTCATAGCAACAACAAAATCAATAGCTTGTGACTAAATGATTTATTGTGGTTGGTTGCTAGTTTTCGTAGCTTTTTTAACGAAGTGCACCCTCAGTGCACCATTATATGTCATAAATCATGACAAAAAAATGAAGAAATGATATATATAGAATATAAGGATGTTGAAAATACTGACAATCCTTGAAGGGAATTATGAAACGCAATGTTATAGCTAGAAGAATTCGAGAGGCCCGTGAACGATGTGGTTTGTCTCAGCAAGAGCTGGCGAATTTAATGGGATGGAAAAGCCACGCTTCAATAGTTGCCATAGAGAGCGAAAATCAGGATGTGAAAACCTGGGAATTGCTGAAATTTGCAAGCATTATGAAAGTTCCTCCAGAATTCCTATATAGTGAAGAAATAAAAGAAATATCGGAGCTTCCCGTTATACTATGGCGAAATAGAGCAACTGACCCTGAAGTTCTTCGTAAAGAGGAACGAAATGTTATACAACATTGTGAAGATTATCGTTTAATTGAACGTCTTATAAATGAGTCAACTCCACTCAAGCAACTTCCTTCCGAAAATTGTGATATTACCTCGGTTGATATTTCTTGGGCGAACTCATTAGCTGACCGGATGCACAGGGAATTGAATTTAGGTGATTATCCTGCTTCATTACTAGCTCGACGTCTTGAAGAAGATTATGGAGTACTTTTAATGATGAGCCTCTTGGAAAATGGTTCTGCAGCTTGCTGCCGAGCTGAATGGGGGTCTGCCATTGTTCTTAATGGAAAAGAAGTTCCTTGGAGGCATATGTTTAATATAGCTCATGAGCTCTTCCATCTTATCACATGGAGCTCCAGGATAATTGAGCAGGTGTGTGACGATGAAGCATTATTTAACAAAAATGAAAAACTCGCAGAAGCATTTGCAGCAGCATTGTTGATGCCACAACAAATGATTGCTATTGATGTTGTGGGACAAAAGCTAACATTTTCCTTTGTTGTTGCATTAGCCAGAAAGTATCGGGTATCCACTGCAGCGATTTTATGGCGTCTATGTCATTTACGGGTTATTTCAAGTGAATCGGTAGAGCTAGCTCTTGCTGATGAAGATTTTAAACAACTAGATCGGGCAACCTTTAAGGATGCTTTTAAAGCCAATCGAACCATTTGACAATAGATTTTTGAGATTGGCTTATCTAGCACACGAGAAAGGAAGACTATCAAAAGGGCGTCTGGCACAGATGCTAAATGTAAAATTCCGGGATGTAAACCAATACCTAGCAGACAGAGGATTATATTTGACTAATGACAAAGAAATCGAAACCAAGATTGATTGATACTGTCGTAATTATTGATGCGTATGAGTGTGGATATTGGGAGTCTATATGTAATGTGTGTTCAATAGTACTGCCTAAATCTAAGCATCTCCGGAAGTAGGGGTAACACCTACGACCAATGGATTAACAGTCCCGTCCACAGTATAATTCTGAATACCATAGAGTAAACCAGAATCAATTTTTCTCTGCAAGAAATTTAAGATCATATTCAGATAGATTCAAATAAATTCCCAATTTATCCAGTCAATTGCGGAAAATTCGAGTGAAAATGGGAACGCTATTCGACTTTGTATAGGCAGTCACGATCACGAGCTTTAGCAGATAGCTGTTTAGCTGTGGCTTTTATTCTGCTTTCAGATGGTAGCTTAGAAAAATTAATAAGTGCGTGAGAATTGTCTTCAACGGGTACTTTAATAGGGTCGTATTCAATTGACAGCGAATCGAATGACAATACCTCTCCAACAGATATTCCCCATACTCCAGCAGATTGTAATTTTTTCTGTTTCGTGTGGAGGTCAAAT
The DNA here is from genome assembly GCA_963780445.1 of uncultured Parachlamydiaceae bacterium. Taxonomy (GTDB): domain Bacteria; phylum Chlamydiota; class Chlamydiia; order Chlamydiales; family Parachlamydiaceae; genus CAWACC01. Next base: position 158,055 of record CAWACC010000008.1, on the reverse strand, counting down.
GCCTCTTGAGCTGAGATCATTGAGCTACGATTAACAGACAGTTTTTTATCATCCTTTTCTGTTGGTAAAAAGGCTTGGCTGGTAATACGGGCTTCAACAATGAAATTGGGATGTACTTGCCTCAAAAGAAGTTCATTGTCATCTTCAATGGGAGTAGGAGGGATCTCATTATTTCTATTCATGAATTAGATGTAAGATGGTTTTCAAAAATCGCTTTGCTTTTTCGATTGTTTCTTGTTCCTGTAAAATCAATCTGTCTTCTCGAATTTCTTGCGAATTAACATGGGCTGCATGCAGAACGACTGCATTTAGAGGCAGTAGAAAGGAAAAAGAGATTTCCCAGTATCCAAAGGACCATTCGCACTCAATCACATTATTAGCGGTGGGATAAATAAAAGGCGCCGGGATATCACCTGTTTTTAAAAGGCTTTCAATCCATTGTTGAATCATGTCCACATCGGTTTGTTGAAACTCTTTTCCCTCACCATCAAACCAGCCGTCTTTTAAATCACGCAAGACACCAAGTTGTGTCCTAAGATTTGGAAAAAATTCGGGAATGCCTTCTTGATAAACAACAAGATGTTGCAGCTTTTTGATTTCAACAACAGAGCCATCAGGATTATATCTAGCTAATCCTATGAGAGTTACTGCGATATCTTTCTTTTTGTATTTGGGTGCAATATCTCTCAGCAGTGCATCAAAAGAAGGATCAAGAGGCCCTTCTATTGGCTGACCATCTTCAAGAACAACAAACAATTTTCTCTTTTCTGCATCAAATCCGGAAATGGAACCCGTGAGATAGCAAACATCCAAATAGGGTTTTTTATTGATAGACAGTATTTTCGATCGGGTCTCTTTAGAATAAGTCGTTGATATATTTTTCCCCGGTATTCGCAATTCAATAGTTTCCCCATGTTGTAAAGTTTTTCCCAAATCTTCAAAAAGATAGATAACTTTTTTAGGAAACCTATCAAGAGGTTTCTGATCCTTGACCGATGAAATGAACTCATTTAGTAAATCACGAGCACGATCAAATTCATCCTCTTCATTATGTTCGTTTTCAACGTCACGAGATAAAACGGATACAACACTTCCAGGTTGAATATCGGTCAGACTCAACTTAAAGCGTTCTTGAAATCCTTTCGGAAGGCGTGTTCTATCTGTATGAGCGGAGAAATACAGTTCCTTTGCTGTTGCTCTAATGATGGCATCATAAGCGATTAATTCAGGAAAGGCTTGAATAGGTAAATGCGGCTGATCGCTGGTAAAACGATCGCCTTTGAAAACTGGCTCAATATATGGAATGGAAAAATTGTTTTTCATACTCTAATTGTATTTGATATTCAACTCATTAGATCTATAATGAGCTGATTCATGGTCATTTAGTCAAATGTTATCAGCAAATCCTAAAAAGTGCACTAAGAAAAAGTCAGAAAAAGAAAGGTCAAACGTTGGCACTATTGGTTTAAACACCCGGAATTCCCAGATAGACTCATTTCCTCTTTGATATCTGGGTTGTTAGCAATAGACCCCAGTTTGATATGTGGAACGTTTCTATAAACGAAGCCTTTTCTTATATCGCCTTCAGTTTTGCATGCAGATATGGGTTTTCCTGTTAGTTCGGTTTGTTTCTTGATGCCATCGGGTGAATCGGCGAGCAGATAGTAGGAGTATTGAGCTGTCATCAATCGTGTTCGTGCCAGAGCAAGCGCAACACGGCTCGTATCACATGTAATCCAACGAAAAAGTTCTTCGATCCTTTCTTCTTTGGTTTAGCAATCGGCACAAAATAAGAACTGGCTCGGCGGTCATTTATGATTTCATTTGTTATCCCATCGTCTGAAAAACGGAAGTGATGTTTTGGTTCCTCATAGGGGAAATTAATGATAGGGTTTTCGATTTGTACATTAGACAATAACGCATTTTCAGATTTTTCTGCTTTTATCTTGAGTCTATTCAGAGATGGATTTTTTTTAAGAGTTTTTTGAGTATGCATCATCTATTATAGCCTGACCTATGTAAAACATTTTTTAGATTACATTAATTGTTAAATTGTTTAACTTTATGAAGTTTAATATATTTTGCAATTAATATCAATTGTTTAAATAAAATATGTTTAAATAAAATAAGCTTCGGGAATTAAGCTTCGAGAATTTGACAATTTTAAAGATAGCTGCTGGAATAAGGGATGTTCTTCACCAGAGGTGATGGAATCTTTAAAGGCTTCTACCGCTGAGCCAGCCTGGCGAATCAGCGGTCTTATTTTATATCCATTTTGGGCTTTTTCTAATCATATCAATCGTAGAAGGTCTACGTGGTTGTTAGTCTTCATAGCTTTTTGTGAGCAAGCCCCTGCACCTTTATCAGAAAGGATTTTGGAGTCGAATAGGATGATTACTTTCGTTTGGCATTTCCCAATAATCCGGTATCGATTGAATGAGAAAATTGATGACACTTTGTGCAACGATTCTTGCGTCGCTATTTTCATTGTTGGAAGCGAGCTTTAAATGATATAATATATCGTATGTGGCTTGGCGAATTATGGAATTGAGTTTCTTCATTTGTTCATCTGAAAGGTGCTCAGAATGGAAATTCTCCATTTCATTGCGAATGTGCATAGAAATAACGATAGACATCTGAACGGTACAGTCTAATTTATTGAAATCTTCAATATTCATCGTGTGAGTAATAATTAGTCAAGGTTAGGTAGTCTGGCAAGTAATTTGACATAATTTTGCATGTCGTAAATAACCAAAGACCAATCAGTGCACCAGGATAAAAAAATGGCAGCTACGACTCTCGCCATAACTGCCTAAATCTAAGCATCTCCGGAAGTAGGGATCGAACCTACGACCAATGGATTAACAGTCCACTGCTCTACCGCTGAGCTATTCCGGAATATGAAACAATATCATACTAAAATGAGAAATATTTCTGCAACTTCTTTTTGTCATTTCTTTTTGTCATTTTTTTTCGGTTTACAGCTTATATTTTCTCATCGCTCGTTACATCCCTGCCTATCATCCAAAAGCAATAAAGAAAAAAACCAGCGAGAAGGAAAAGATAGATTTGAGTTGCAAATTCTTTATTTAACTCTAGAATGCCATGAGGAAGCTGATATTGGTAAGGTTTTGGATGCAGTTTATTATAGTGCCGTTGTTCTCGATTTGAAAGGGGGATTTTCGCCAATGCACGTAGATTCACATATATGTCTTTGTTCTCTGTTGTATCAAAAGTCTGTGCTTGGTTACGAGGATGGGAAACGAGAGCTTTTGCTATTTGCTCTATCTGCTGTTGCGAAAATATGCCGTCATTATATTTAAATTCCAAGCTACTATGCAATTTGATTACATCGCCTATAGCATTAAATATTTCATTTTCCTCCTGCGGATCAGGAAACTTTTTTGATTCGGCGATATACTGACAAAACAAATTTGATTTTATCATGTCAATTTTTCCTCGAATAATGGATTCTTTTATCAGACCATTAAGGGCCTCCAATCCTTTATAAAATTGCGAAAAATCAAAACTTTGCACCGCAATTTCAGAATGTATCTGCACTATCTTTGATAAATAGTCTTTGTACGAGGTGTAGAAAAACCCAATTTCCATCAGACGCTTTAGAATTTTCCTGATTTTTTTTAAGTGTTGCAGAGAGATATTCTCCGCTGAAAATTGGTGGAGGGCACTGAAAATGGATTCAATATCTTCCATTATCAGGTGCGCCAGTTTCTTTTTCTCCAGCCATTTGATCAGAGGAATATTATTATCCAGATAAAAATCCAATGAGTTCTTTTCTAGTGGTATAAGGAGCTTCTTATCTTGTTTTTCTGCCAAGGATTGAAGGAGCGTGTGGCTTATACGCCATGTTTTTACCCAAGAGGAGACAGCTTCGTAGGGAGGTTTGAGCTGAAGCAGATATTCATGAAACCGGATTCTGAACAGGCTCCAGATTCTGACTTTTAAAGAAGGATCAGTAATAAAGGGTAAATTTTTTTTAACGAGGTATTCCTGCTGAGAAACATCTTTTATTCCATTTTCGATTATATCCAAAGCTGTTTTTTGGAATTCAAAAGAGCTTGGAGATTGAAGGATTTCCTTGATGAAATCCAAAATTTTTGAGTTTACATGAAAGCTATTCTTTTTTAAAAAACCCGCTTGAGAACACGAGAGTAATATCTTGCAGCAAACAGAAAGATGGTTAAATAAGATGGTATTGGGAAGGGTCATGATGAGATAAAAAATCTGTTTTTTCAGCTGGGGGAAGCGGTCATGCAATAATCCCAGAAGGGGGGGGACAGATTGACATATGTTCTGTTGGATCAGTTTTTTTGTCCAGTCAAGTACCAGAATGTCTATAGAACTAGGAGGAGGGATGGTTTGAGAGGACACATGGAGATACAAGTGTATCCATTCTTCCTGTCCATAATTTTTATATAATCCCGTCAATTCTTCTATAAAACTTTCCATTTCATGCAATTGGGATGGGTTGAGAGGGTGATTGAGGGAAGTAATTTGAGGAACGGCCTCTTTAAATGAATATAAAACTGCCTCCAGATAACGAGGGATGTAACCCCTGCAGGTTTGTTTTTGCAAAGTGGTCCTTATGGCAGGTAAATAAACAAGGTATAGCAGTTCATCATTCATCGTCCATTGAATGTTATGTGTTTCAAAATAATTTAAAAACCTACAGATTTCATGAGAGGAACTCGAAGAATGCAGTTTTTCAATGATATCGGTTTGGCATGTGGTTAAAGTCTCCCTCAACTTTTCAGTGACAACTGTCGGTCTGGATTCATCTGAAACCAGACGCATCAGCAGTTTCAATATATCCTGATTTTGAGGCAGGCGGGAAAGGAGAAAAGCTAATAGATTGATTATAGGTTCCGAGAAATCTCCTCTGTCCATATAGAGGGTTACTATATTCCTGATGCTTGTGAGCACTTCATTTTGGTTGGCCTGTGAATATTCGGTAGAAGAGATGACTTCTGCAATAAAGTGCACGGGAGTTTGGCTGAGCCATGATAATACGGAAGCCCTAGCATGGAAATGGTCAAGCCATTGGATAAATTCTTGCTGGGTTTTTTTGTCCATGGGGGAGGTGGTATTTTTCTTCCATTCTTCCAATGAAGTGAATACAGGCTGTGTTATTTTAGATTTAAAAAGTCCATAATTTTCCGTTTTTTTTGCTGCAGTGATTTCCGCCATTTTTTTTTGTATTTGGATATTTAGGATGGACGAAGAAATAACTTGTGCATCTGGGCTTTGGCACAGTCCAGATGCACAAGTTATTTCTTCGCCCATCCTTAGAGGATTTGGAATTTTTGCGCGGTTGCCAGAGGCTTGTAGATTTATTTTATCCAATAATTCATTGGCCAATTCCACGTAAGTGCAATTATCTTGATGGGAAAGGGCGGTGATAAAAGGGACAAAAAAATCCAGATCTTGTGGTTCCTGGATCAGATTTTGTGAACCGCGCACCCTTTCTACCAGATTCCAGAATTTCAGTAATTTGTTCCAATCGTTTTCCTCCTGAAAGAGGTACTTAAAGCAAACCAGCCATAGGGAGTAGTTTTCTATGACGAATCCTGCTTCGGCGGTAGATTTAAGGATCAGGCAGGCGATTTTACAGGATTGTTTATTTATCAGCTGTTCCACGATATTTTCTAGGGCTTTAAGGAGGGTGATTATATCTGATTTGGAAAAAGTGGAAAGGGTTTTTAGCAGAGCGATCACATGATTTACCGCTTCAACGGGGTGTATGTTTTTAAAATGTGATAGCAAAGAGACGATGACGGATTTCCCAAGGGTTAAATGTTCTTTAGATACCGTTTTTACGTGATTTAAATGGATCGTTAACATTTGCACTGCGCGAAGAGGGGGTAATAATGAGACGAGTTCCGTTGTGAGCCCCGTATTTTCTTCCTGGTTTTTGAAATAAAGAAAACAACCGAATTCCAGAAAATCGGGCAATAGTTTTTTTATAATCGCAATAATCCATCTGTCCTGTGTTTTGGGGTCAATTTGAATGATCCCAAGGTCATGAAGGAGATTTTTAAAGGCACCTCGGTACTGAGCTATTTGTTTCTCAAACGCTATCAATTTTTCCAATGCGTGTTGAAGGTTTTGAGGCAGATGTATTTCCCATGGACCATATTTAAGAGGGGTGTTGTTTGGATACAGATGAACCGCCATTCTTAGGCATGACAGGACGATGGTCATGGGTAATTTTTCTGCGTAATGACGCATAATTTTCAGAGTTTGAGGGAGATCGGCTTCCACAGGAAACAGCTTGCAAAGCTGGTCCACATCTGCTTCATGAAACTGGCGATGCAACAAATCGGCCATGCCGTTAATGAGGAGGATAGTTTGGGCAATGGGGTTATTTTGAAGATGGATACGGGCTGCCCGTTGAAGCTGGGTGGTCAGTTTTACGAGATTCAATCCTTCGTACATGGCTTCAGGGAGAGGTATCAGGCAACGATATCTTTCGGTGAATTTGATCATAACGCGGGTCCAGACTTTTTTGTTCACATGCTGGACCTGTATGATTTTCCCTATATAGGCTATCACACTCTGCCATCCGAAACAGGTTGTTCCTGTAAGTTGGAGGGGTGCTTTGGAGTTCTTTAGAAAGTCGGTTATATCCAGGAACAGGTCTTCCATAGATAACACATTTTGTTCTTTCATTTTGCTGGCCAATAAAAGGTCGATTTCCTCTCCAATCTCAGCTTTGGTTGTTATCAGGAACGTGTCACTGACTTTGATGCCGTTTTCAATGGTAATATGGGAATCAAATACTTCAAATGGACCTGTAGCATTTCTCAGCTCATTGCAATATCCAGTGGTATCGACATTAGAGGGGGCGTGACATTCGACAATATTTTTAAGGAAATTCTCTGCCAAGGACCTTGGATCTTGTTTCTGGTCATAGGCTACAAACCTAAGGTCTACCTCGCCGCTCTTGAAATTGAATACCAGGCCTCCATTGACCTTGGTTTTTTCATAGTTTTCCAATCCCAGAAGGGTTTCTGCAGCAGCCTGGAACCAGGAGGCTCCTAAAAATTTCTTTAATGCGCCCCCCACAAGATAAAGGCGCCCCTTGCTAAGGTCGAGGCAATTTAAAAAGCTCCTTACAGAACAATTCATGTGGGTATTGCCGGTTTTAAAATGGATTTTCCTATCGAGCCACGCATTTATTGCATTTATGGCTTTCTGGGAAGGCAATGGTAAATCGGGCAGGTTGTGTGTTTGGATATTTCCCTGCGAGTCTATGATGCCCAGCCTTAAACATTCCTCCAAAAAGAGATCAGATGGGAGAGTCGGTGTTGTTTTGTTACTTTCAGGGCTTTTATTGAGAGAGGTATTAATAACCGGAAATGGGTTAACCGTAGTTGTTAAGGCAAATGAACACAGGGGTGTTTGCATATGATTTTCTTTGGAATAAAATGATTACACAAAAATAAACCATAAAGTACAATTGATCAACCAATTTTTTCTTGCAATATACCGGAAAGAGATGCTAAGATAGTTATTCATTCACAACAGGCGAAAGTGGCGGAATCGGTATACGCGCTACTTTGAGGTGGTAGTGAGGGAAACCTCGTGGGGGTTCAAGTCCCCCCTTTCGCATTCTTTGTACATTCACCACTGAGGCAGTGAGATCTCTGAGAAGGTATGAGATTGAGAGAGTTGTGCTGGAAGTCTATTGAAGATTATTCCCTTAACGCTTAGCATAGGCCTATATAAGAGGGTGTTTGAAAATTAGCGCGCAAATCATCCGATCGGACTTTTCAAACATCCACTGAAGGTATATTATGGATTGTTGTGCCTTTTGCCAGGCAGTCTCGTATAAACTCAAACCTCTCAAAGAAGAACTTCAAAAAACCTATAAGACAGCCCTTTATCGCGATGTTTTGCATGTCGAAATTCCAATGGAAGGACGGACGATAGATATATTTTATTTTGCCTATGGTTCCATGGTTTGTTGGGGCATTGCCAAGGATAATGCAGATAAATTTTTAGAGACAGGCCGCTTCTTTGCAGACGCGTTATCTGATGAAGTCGATATGGATGAGTTTACCTATGTTGCAGGCGACCTGGTTAAAATTGCCGACGATGAGATCATCTTGCCCAATATAGATCCATTGACGAAATTGGCCCTGTCCCATGGGATGGCCCAGTCGGTGAAATTAGGGACTTTTGAAATTGCCCTTCAAAAAACCTTTGCATTGACGAGGCGCATTCCTGAAGATCTTGCGAAATATGGCAAAATCTCCCTGTCCCGAAACCAGATAAGAAAAAAAATGGGAGAGCTTTTTATAGAGAGGAATTCGATAAACCTGCATTTGGATGTGCTGGACCAACCGGAGTTCTTTTGGGACTATCCTGAATTGGAACCCTACTATACCCTTATTGCCAATTATTTGGATCTGACCAACCGGGTAGAAGTATTGAATCAACGCTTAGGGATAGTCCATGAACTTTTTCAGATGCTTGGAAATGAATTGAATCATCAGCACTCCAGCCGCCTGGAATGGACAATAATATGTCTGATTGTCATTGAGGTGTTATTATCCATTTTGAGGGATGTCCTGGGTATATTATGAAGTATGCAGCCATCGGATTGATCCGATTGTATCAGTTATGTATAAGTCCATTGATAGGGCAAGTCTGCAGGTTTTCTCCCACATGCTCGCAGTATGCTATGGAGGCTTTTAGTTCCCATGGATTTTTTAAAGGCCTATATTTGACTCTTAAACGGCTAGGCAAATGTCATCCATGGCATGCGGGTGGAGTGGATGAAGTGCCAAAGTGAGGCAGCTATGACAGGTTCGGATGACACTATAAAATTGGGCCGGATTGCTTACGCAAGAAGCGGAGATAAAGGCAATAATTCCAATATTGGAGTCATTGCGTATACGGAGACTGGCTATCAGTTTTTATTAAAACATTTGACAGCCGAGAAAGTAGAGGCATTTTTTAAGCCTTTGGGAACGGAATCCGTCACGAAGTATGAACTGCCTAATCTGCTGGCGTTTAATTTTGTAATGAAAGGCGCGCTTGGCGGAGGTGGCAGCCGTTCGCTGCGGATTGATTCGCAGGGTAAAGCCTTAGGGCAGGCGATATTGGAGATGCCGCTTAATAGGATATCCAATGAATGGGATGCAAATAGCCTAGCAACCATGGAACGCAAAAACTAAACAGCAGCTGTGCAGAATCAGCTGCTGTTATTCAAATCTAAATTTCAAACAGGTAATGTAAATTTTGAGCCGTCAATAACAAATACTTTTGGCATGTATTCGCACATTGTTTGTGCATCTTTTTTAAAAACAGACCATTCTTCCTTGGTTATTGGATAGGGTTGCTCTTTAACAAAGGGGTGAGCTCCTTCTTTGAACTTGATTCCAATGGCCATTTTTGGTTTAACGATGCCGGCTTCTTTGGCTATTTTAAGCATTTTAGCTTCAAAATCGTCGTAGGAACCATCCGTCATTGAGCCAAGCTTGGCAACTGCATTTTGTTCAAGCTCTTTGACAGTCCATAGATATTTTGGGCCAAAATATTGTATTCCTTCTGGCAGGCCTGTTGCTGGATTCATAAATCATCTCCTTTTTTAGATTAGTTGATAAATACCCATTATCAAGGCATTCATGTTTGATGATTTTATATTTTCATTAGATTAAAGTCTAGAGGATAATAATTTTTTAATCCAAGAATTTGGATTCTGGCATCACGTGTTTTTCCAGAGTTTTTCTTAGAGTGGAGGGGATGGGTATTTTCTTTCGGGAGATCCTATCCAATGTGACATGTATGGTTTTTGCGCTTCCCACATGTGAGTGGTCCAATGTGTACATTTCATACAGTACTGTAAAAGAACTTGTACCTATCCTTTCAATAAAGAGATGTACATTCAATAAATCGCCCACCTTGAGGGGAACAAGGTAATCGGCTTCGCAATGGACAATTACAAAAACAAACTTTTCCTCACGAAAAAGCTGTTGGAAAGAAAAGCCTTCGCTTTCTACAAAATCCTCCAGGGCATCATGTGCAAATCGAAACTGCCTGGGAAAATATAATATCCCCGCCATATCGGTGTCGTGCATGCGAACTTTATTTTTAGCGACAAACATATATAACCTAAATTGAGCTATTACCATAGTATTTTTTCCAAATTAGAAGTCAACCAATATTGTTTAAAAAGCGAAGATGCGAAGAAAATCTATGAGTCTTCCTACTCCTAAATAACTCTTTGTTAATCCTGAGAAACTTCTTTGCGCCCTTTGCATCTTTGCACCTTTGTGTTTAATTTATCTTTCTATTATGAATGAAATGAAGGCATTTGAGGGGCTATGTATGGATTTTCCCACGGTTTCGTATCTGGATGAGCAGGGAAATCTATCATCCGAATATAAAACGCCAATGGATACTGAAATCCTCTTGAAGGGTTATAAGATCATGCGGCTGGTACGTTTGGTGGATGAACGGATGATCACCTTGCAGCGGCAGGGGGCGATATCATTTGCTCTTTCTTCCGCAGGAGAAGAAGCGTGCTCGGTGGCTAGCGCTGCGGCGCTGGAGCTGCAGGATTGGCTTTACCCTCAATATAGGGAGTGCGGCATCCTCTTTTGGAGGGGATTTAGCATTCAAAATTATGTGCATCAAATGTTTGGAGATAGTGAAGACCTCGGATTGGGCCGGCAAATGCCCAATCACTTCGGTTGCCGAGCTTTAAATATTGTTCAAGTATCCTCTCCTATTGCGACTCAAATACCTCATGCAGCCGGCTGTGCCTACGCGATGAAATTGCAAAAGGAAAAAAGCATTGCTGTGTGTTATTTTGGCGAAGGCGCCACATCGGAAGGGGATTTTCACTCGGGTTTGAATTTCGCTGCTGTCCGCAAAACACCGACCCTTTTTTTCTGTAGAAATAATGGCTATGCCATATCGACACCGGTTTCCAGACAATTTGCTTCTGAAGGGGTGGCTCCCAAAGGGATAGGTTATGGAATTGAAACCTTGAAAGTAGATGGCAATGATTTTTTTGCAGTCTATGAAGCGGTCCGTAAGGCTCGACAATATTGTCTGGAAAAAGGCCCTGTTTTGATTGAAGCGATGACCTATCGTTTGGGCGCGCACTCCACTTCCGATGATCCTTCCTTGTATAGGTCGCAGGAAGAAGTAGACAAATGGAAGTTGAAATGCCCCATCCACCGTCTTAAACTCTATTTGCAAAAGCAGGGGCTCTGGAATGATGAAAAGGAATCGGAATACGTTCAATCCATTACAGATGAAATTCAAAAGGCCATAGCCAAAGCCAAAGAAACAGCCAAACCGCCTTTAAAATCAATCATTGAAAATGTCTATTTTGAAACTACTCCGGTTCTAAATGAAGAATTTGAAGAATTAAATCACTATCTGAAGAAATAATTATGCCTGTACTCAACATGATCCAAGCGCTCAACGAAGCCTTGCATGAAGAATTTAAGAGAAATCCTTCCCTGGTAACTTTTGGGGAGGATGCGGGAGCCTTTGGAGGAGTTTTTAGAGTCACTTCGGGTTTGCAGGAGAAATTCGGGGAAGAACGGTGCTTCGACACCCCCTTGTGCGAGCAGGGGATCATTGGATTTGGAATAGGGATGGCCCAGAAGGGTTTAAAACCGGTCTGTGAGATCCAGTTTGTGGACTATATCTACCCTGCCTTTGACCAGATATTAAATGAACTGGCCAAAATGCGTTACAGGACAGCGAACCAATATTCTGCTTCTCTAGTCATTCGCACTCCTTATGGAGGCGGCATACATGGAGGGCATTATCATTCACAATCTCCGGAAGCCCTGTTTTTACATATGCCGGGGCTTTTTGTCGTGATACCTTCAGGGCCCTATGATGCCAAAGGTTTATTGATTTCAGCGATGCGGGCCAATGATCCAGTGCTTTTTATGGAGCCTAAGCGGATATATCGTTCAGTGAAAGAAGAAGTTCCTTCAGAGGAGTATGAAGTGCCTATAGGGCAAGCGAAGGTGGCAAAGATGGGCCACGACATAACGTTGGTGGGGTGGGGAGCTCAGCACCACCAAAATATGGAAGCGGCGCTCGCATTGGAAAAGGAGGATGTTCACGTGGAAGTGATCGATCTGAGGTCTCTGAATCCTTTGGATGTACCCACCCTCGTTTGTTCGGTGGAAAAAACTGGCAGGTGCGTCATTGCCCATGAAGCCCCAAAAACGCAGGGATTTGGGGCGGAATTATGTTCGATCCTGATGGAAAAGTGTTTTTATTCATTAAAAGGGCCTGTAAAGAGATGTTGCGGACTGGACACCCCATTTCCCAATGCATTGGAAAGCGAATATCTTCCCGATGCCTACAAGGTCATTCAAGCCATCCGGGAAACCCTGAAGGAATCATCATGAGTGATATTTTTACTGTTAAGATGCCGGATATAGGGGAAGGGGTGATTGAAGGGGAGGTCATCGAGTGGCTGAAAAATGTTTCGGACCCCATAAAACAGGATGAGCCTGTTGTCATTGTCATGACAGATAAAGCTACCGTAGAATTGCCTTCTCCCTATCCGGGTATACTTGTCAAACAGTATGTGCAGCCGGGCCAAATGGCTGTCAAAGATAAGCCTTTGTATGATGTGAAAGTGACTTCGGCAGATGCAAAAATGGAACCGGAACAGCCCATTGCCTCCGAACCTTCAGCTCCTTCAGCTCCCGCGTCTTCCCTGCCGAGGGAAGACTCTTCCTCTTTAAGAGCCCTGGCGGCGCCTCCGGTCCGCAAACTGGCCCATGACCTGGACATAGATATTGATCTAATATCAGGTACTGGAGATGGGCATCATGTCACCCCCTCGGATATAAAACACTATCTTGCCGGTCATTCTCCTTTGCCAATAACGCCGGTTGAAACGTCTCCGGAAGATGAAGTGAAGCCTTTCATTGGCATCCACTATCTGATGGCGCAAAAAATGAAGGAGTCCCACTCTGAAATTCCCCATTTCTCTTATTTTGAAAAAGCCGACGTCCATCTCTTGATCCAATTGAGGCATAATTTAAAGGAAAAGGCCCAAAAGGAAGAGATAAATTTGACATACATGCCTTTTTTGCTGAGAGCTCTCTCGTTAACAATTAAGAATTTTCCTATAATGAACAGCACCCTTGATTTTGCAAACAAATCGGTCATTCAGCATAAACACCATCATTTGGGAATTGCCATGGCAACGCGCTCGGGCCTGATTGTGCCTGTGTTAAGAGAGGTGGAAAGGATGACATTAACGGATATAATTAAAAATTATGAGCTATTAAAACAAAGAGCTTTTGATAACAAGCTTTCCCCTTCAGATATGCGGGGTTCCACCTTTACAATCAGCAATTTTGGCGTATCAGGCGCCAATGGATTATGGGCTACTCCCATTATCAATTTTCCCGAAGTGGCCATTTTGGCTGTTTCCAGGATCCATAAAGAGCCTTTAGTAAAAAATGACCAGATTGTCATACGCGAAGTCTTGAATCTGTCCTGGAGTTTTGATCATCGACTTATAGATGGTTACTTGGCGGTGTCTATCTCACAGTTCTTTACAGATCTGATCCAGAACCCTGCAACCTTGATTTAAAGGGTTGGCATACTAACTTTTCGTGTCCGAGTCCGTGTCCGAGTCCGAATCCGATTTAAAAAGGATTGAATCGGACTCGGACTCGGACACGGACTCGGACACGAAAAATAAAATACTGTTAACTATTATTTCCTTTTTTAAAGACTTGCATTGATTTTTTTAACGATACTATGATATGATTTTATCATGATGTCTCGGTTTACCTTGTATCAGATCTTCAATTCGGCTTTTTGCGTTCTGGTCATTCTGTCCAATGTCATTTCAGCAAAAATGATCGAGCTGCCCTATATCCATTTATGCCTCCCGGCAGGCCTGATCACCTATCCAATGACGTTTCTCATCAGTGATCTGGTGACTGAAATTTATGGGGCCAAAAAAGCAAGGGTAATGGTGTATACGGCCTTTGGAATGAATATATTAGGGTTTGGCATTATCACGCTCGCTTTGTGGCTTCCCGCTTCCCATGAATTTGAATCGGCAGCATTTCATGAAACCTTGGGATTAAGCGGATGGCGCATATTTTCTTCTTTGGCTGCTTATTTAACTGCTCAGGTGCTTGATATTCAATTGTATGCCCTGATCAAGAGATGGACAGGACCTCGTTGGCTCTGGCTGCGCAGCAATGGATCTACCTGTGCCTCCCAGCTCGTAGATACGGTGATGATAGATATGATTTATTTGTATGGGGGATTGGGAATGGAATTGACCCAAGTCTTGCCCATCATGTTGATTTCCTATATGTACAAGGCCATATTTAGCGTGGTCAATACCCCTTTGTTTTATTTATGCCTCTATTTGATAAAAATAAAAGGGAAGATGCATAAATGGATTAAACCATCAATAGGACAGTATACAAACGCTCCTGTGAATAACTTAATTGAAATTTAATAAAGATTTTATTAAAATTATAATATTCGTTGATTATAATAAAAGTAAATTAAAGGAGAGGAATTGGCATGGCACAGGCGACACCTATGTCCCATCATCCGCCCAGTCATACTCCAAAACGGCCCAGGAATCTGCCTTATCGCGACGGAGCTTCCAAATGCGCCCAGCAGTATGACCTTTATGAGATGATCCGGAATCCCCATGCGCCTAAAAATCGCCGCCCGCCAGCATCATCCTCCAATCTCAATTCTCAGGCACATCTTTCCAAGCAGAAAAAAATAGAAAAGGAAATACAGGCGGAATTTGACAAGAACCTTTGGCACAGATTTAAATTTATTGGGGGATTGGCTAGAATCATTTTTCTGGTTTTAGTTTTGCCTTTTTACATTCTCTTTTTTGCTCTTCCCAAAAAGATAGTGACAGTTTTTATCCCCTACTTGATGGGTTTAGCGAAAGACTATGTAGTCAGATGCATAAAAAAGCTGGTGGGCAGGATAGCATCTTTATTTGCCAGGCTGTACAACCCCTTTAAGCTATTGTGGAACGTATTAAAACCTTCTTCTGGAAAGAAAAAAAAGGAAGTGCAGCAGGCATTTGAAGAACAGGGGATGGGGTTTTTTGCCTTTATCGCCATGGGTTTGTGGTATTTGTTAAGTCCCGTGGTCAATGGATGTTATCGTATATATACAACTGCAAGGGCTATCATCCGTTTTATAAGAGAATTTCCCCAGAAATGCCGAGATCTGTTACTAAAGTGCCATACGTTTATTCAAAATATCTTGGCCCATCTAAAGCCCAAGGCTATTCGAGAGAAAATCCGTCAATTGGGGATACATTACTGCAAACTTGTAAAGAACAAGCTGGACGCGCTTATTGTAGCAAGAGTCCGAAAAGCCATTCATAGAGTCCATAAAATTATTGCAGTATATAACAAGATAGTTGCCGGTATAAGAAAGGCAATTTTATTCCTTAAAAAAATTAAGCAACCCTTTGTTTCATTTTATGGGAAGATAAAACAGATCAGGCTGACTTTTTTTGTATCAAGAAAAGAATGGGGTCATTTTATTGCTCAAGGCAAGAAGTGGGTAGATCAGACAAAGGACCAAAGCATAAAGACTTTTCAGTCCGGATTAAAGCCTGTCCTAAATTATGCCATTTCCGTTCCCTCCCATTGCTTGCAGCTAGTCAGAAAACAAACCGTTTCCCCATTAAGAAAATTGTATTCCTTTATAGGAACAAGAATAAAAAGGCTTTCTGCTTTTTATGCTAATGTGACAGGACAGATTGGATCGACGGTAAAAATGTTTGCCACTAGATTTTCTCCTCTGTTTGACTCTTATATTTACATTCGGAAACAACTAAATAAATTGCCGAAGCTTAAATTCCCAAACATTCGAACTAACTTTAAGCCTGTTCCATTCAGGTTCCAAATATCCGTCAAACCTTTACAAGATATATTTTTACGGATTTCACGTCAGTCTAAAGCTGTTAAAGACACCATTACCCATTGGACAAATCCTATTTTCCGGCAAATTTCTGCTCAATGGGATCATTTCGTTTTAAGGGTACGAATTGCCTTTGCCTGGGCAAAAATCCTGAGCGTATACGGCATGGTCCAAGTTACCTTAGTCACCCGTGAAATCGGGTTAGGGTTATAATCTAGATCTAGTTTTTTATTTTCTACTTGCATAACTTTGATCAAATTGATATAGTGCTTTTCATATGAATTAATTTTCTGTAAATTAATAGTTGAGGTCATTATGCAAATTGAAAGTTATTGTCCTTCTTATATTGTTAATCGAACTCCTATGCGGTTTGGGGGGCAGCAAGACGATTATGAAATAAAAACCAGAAGGATCATTCAAGATACGGCAGATAAAATTTCATGTGCCAGGAAGAACGGAACAGATTTAAAGAAGTTATTCTTTGAAATCATTGCAGAATTAAGTGCCAAACGTGCGCAAATAGCCAAAGAACATAATACCGAAGATGCCGAGGTCTTTGGAATAAGAAGAGACACCAACATGCCGGGGTGTATTTCATTTTTAATACTGTCAGGAGTATACAAAGAATATGGCGATAAATTGCTATCCTTTTTCTCCAGGCAGATAAAAAAAATGGAATCCAATGGAGAATTTCAAAAAAAATGCACACTTTCAGATAAATCTTCGGGGCGCCTTACAACTCTTGAAATAGAGGTAATGAAAAATAAAGATTTAATGGGACGGCAGTATGATCCATCGCCTGAAATCGATATAGGGGAAAAAATAGGTTCTTATAATCAGAGTGAACTTTCAGA
This sequence comes from uncultured Parachlamydiaceae bacterium, assembly GCA_963780445.1. Classification (GTDB taxonomy): domain Bacteria; phylum Chlamydiota; class Chlamydiia; order Chlamydiales; family Parachlamydiaceae; genus CAWACC01. The sequence continues at coordinate 141,253 of CAWACC010000008.1, read as the reverse complement.
TTATCGAAAAAAACTATTGGAATTCAAAACAAAATCACCGGATCAATACCGGAACAGAAAATGGTTTGGTGCGCTTAAATGCCTGAATGAGGATTGTCCCTCTCCCTCATATTTGAAACTTCCTCCAGAGAGTATACGCCAAAAATATCCCAAAGAACAAGCTGATTTCATTTTGGGAAATATGAAATCATTGCATGTGCGAGCCGTATTGAGAACCCAAATCGATGGTAAATTGTATGCCTTGACCGAGTACATCACCTGGATGTACGAAACTCATGGGTGGATAAACAATCGAGATCCAGAGGAAGATCCAACTAGGCGGATGCTCAAGTGCTCGAAAGTCATGCTGGTGCATCAAGATGAGTTTTTAATACAAAAAACTTTAGAAGAAATTTCTAAAATTTTTGAAAAAGCCGTGATGTGGAATAAAGAAACGCAATCGCTTCAGGAATTAAAAGATTCCATAACGGATTTATGTTATCTTTCAGCTCATAACATAAGAGATACCCGGGGATCTGCCGCTGAAACAGAATGGTTGGAGCAAAGTATTTACAAGTCTCTTGAGGGAATAAAATTGAAGGTGGATAATACAAGAATGACGGATTTAGAGGCCTTTGCCAATCCGCTCTATTCCGATTTTAAAAAAGCCTATAATGAAATAACTAAGGTGGAACTCGGGTAATTTTTTTTGATATTTATATTTTGATATTTATATTGATGTGAAAATGTATTTTAGCTATACTTATTTTTTATTTACAAACAATTAAAAAATAAAGGAGTAATTATGTCTATGAATAATTGTTGTTCCGGTTGTGCAAGTTGTGCAGAAACTGTAGGTTGGGGAGTTGCAGGTGTTGTTTTTATTGCTGCCCATCCTGTGATTGGACTCTTAGCTCAGCCTATATTAGGCATTAAGGCTATTGTAGAGGGGATCCTTTTAAACTATCACTGGCGCCATTCGATGGATGAACGGGGTGTTGCTTTATGTAATGATTGCGATGGAAAAGGTCAACCTTATTATATGAATAGAAATAAGGAATACAAAGTTGAAGATTTGACTCGATTCGAACATGAAAAAGAGAGAATCGAATACCGGGATAAATTATTTGAAACCTTGAAGCTTATGAGGGGATTGGCAAAATGCATCATTCCGGTTATTGGTTTAATTTGGTCCTTTCTTACTGAAATTAACGCCGGAGGAAGTGCAGAATTTGGCTGTTATGATGACAACGATTATATCACAGATAAACAAGCAGTTCAGGAACATATAGACAAGATAAAAAGGCAACAACAGCAATGGCCTAAACGAAATATGACAAATTTAACCACTGTCACTGAAAGAACATAAGAGACGAAAGGGACATAATTTACCACTGAGCCAGTGAGATCACAGAGAAGGTATGGGATAGGGAGGAGGGTTAGGCTTTTTAAGTCTGTCTTTTTGACATATGTTTCAGACCCCTCTCAATTATCTCATACCTTCTCAGTGATCTCAGTGGCTCAGTGGTAAACTTATGTCCCTTTGGTCCTTTGCTTTATTGTCCTTGGGTGACGCTGACTCGGTTGCGGTGAATATGGCCCAGAGTAGTTGAACAATTGCAATATTGCAGATTGACAAGCACATGGGTATGATCGGATCTCCATGGGTTGTCTTTCGCTACTAAAATGGGATCTCCACAAAACCAGTGGTCGCTGGCTTTATCCCAGTTATCATAATGCCAGATGGAGGAATCGCTCAAGACGATGAGTTGATTATCCTCGTCGACTTCAGACAAGGTTAAACAATAATAGATCGGGGGAGACAGAATAGTCACATCGACTAACAGGTCTCTATCCAGATTATAAACGAGAAATTCATCGCTTTCGTGAATTTCCCTGTCAGTAATTTTATGGAAAATGAGCCTTTCACCAGGTTGCCAAAGGTCTACCAATTCTTCGATAAAACCCACTTCGAGGACATCTTTATATTCTTTGTAAAAGCTTGTCGATTCTGGGCCCAAAGGTTCAATTTTCCATACGGAGCCATCTTCCAATTCTATAAATCGCCCTGCCAAGGGTACGTACTGTAATTCGTATATATATTCAAAGTTATCAATATCGATAGTTCGAATACTATCTATGGGCCAATGCCCCGTTTTAAGTTCTACCGTTCTTGCATCAAGCAAAAAACTGGCAGTCATTGTAAGCCCCGATATTAGGGTGTAAATTGTTTTCTTCATGGTTCTCTCCACTATTAGACCTGAAAAATATTTTTCATATCATATTTAGTGAATATTCACCATTTTATTTTTCATTAAGGGACGAAAAGGAAAGGACGAAAGGGACATAATTTACCACTGAGCCAGTGAGATCACTGAGAAGGTATGAGATAGGGAGGAGGGTTAGGCTTTTTAAGTCTGTCTTTTTGACATATGTTTCAGACCCCTCTCAATTATCTCATACCTTCTCAGTGATCTCACTGGCTCAGTGGTAAACTATGTTGCTTTGTCCCTTATTGAAGAAACTCGATCATGAGGCGGACCCCGCAGCCGGTGGCGAATCGGGGGTTATACCGTTTGGGTTCAGCCGAATAAGCTGTTCGGGCGATATCGAAGTGGATCCAAGGAGTCTGGTTGGAGAGAAATTGCTGCAGGAAAATGGCTGCAGTAATAGAGGAGGCGGAGCGGGAGCCGTAATTTTTTATATCGGCCACATCCGAGTTCAGGTGCTCCTTATACTCTTCAAACAACGGAAGCCTCCAGACTCTTTCAAAAGTGGCGCTTCCGGCATGTGTGAACAAATCCGCTAATGCATCATTATTTGTCATCATGCCCATGGCCTCGCTTCCGAATATAATATCCATGGCGCCTGTCAAAGTAGCGAAGGTGATCAGGCAGGTGGGCTTCAGATTTTTTTCTGCATAAGACAATGCATCGGCCAAGATAAGGCGTCCTTCCGCATCTGTATTGGTAATTTCAACCATTTTTCCCGAATAACTTCTGTAGACATCCCCCGGTTTATAGCTGGAGGCTGAAATGCTGTTTTCAGTGGTGGGAATGACAGCTGTCAAATGAACGGGCAATTTTAGTTCAGCGGCAGCCTTTACGGTGGCCAAAGCCATAGCAGCGCCTGCCATATCGGCTTTCATGGTTTCCATTCCTGAGGATTTCAGATTCAGCCCTCCGGTATCATAGGTAATGCCTTTGCCTATTAATACTGTATGCTCTTTAGATTTGGCGCTTCCTTTATATTCCAGGATTATAAATGCCGGATTGGAATCCGAACCTCTATTCACTGCCAATAACAGTCCCATTTGTTCTTTTTCGATCCGCTTTTTATCAAAAATAGTAGCTTTGATTTTAGTGTGGGAATTGGCCAGTGACTGAGCAGTCCTGACAAGGAATTGAGGCGTGACTTCATCCGCGTTGCCGTTGACCAGGTCACGGGCAAAATAAACACTTTCACAGATCGTTTTGGATTTGTTAAATTGTTTTAGATAGCCGGGATCGATCCCCGTGATATTGACGTTTTCAATCAGGACGGAAGTATTGTCTTTCAGCGAATCGTGTTTCAATTTTGTGAATTGATAGTTTGGCAGCAGCAGACCTTCGGCCATGCCTCTGATGAGGTCTTCCTGCATAAAGCCGGGTATTTTTGGAAAGTGGATTTCGATATTTCTGATTTTTTTGGCGTGGCACGATTTGACCAAGGAGCCAAAAACCCGCCGTAAGTTTTCAATGGTGATTTTTTCTGTTTCACCCATTCCCAACAAGGCCATGCGTTTTTGGGGAAGATCTTCTGGATACAGATAGGCGATTTCGCCTTCTTTTCCCTTAAAGTCGCCTGTGGATATAAGGACATGGATCTGATCCAGCCATTTTGTGTTTTTAAGGGGTATATCAGGCTTTTTTTTGTCTTTTAGTAAGGGAATGACCAACAAATCGCCTTCTGCATGCCTTTTTGGCGGAGCATTAATTGAAAATTTCATGATAATAAACTTTTGATAGGATTGCTACTTGACTTTAGCCATTCGAAAAAATGGTTTACAGTATTTTATTATTTCGTGTCCGAGTCCGTGTCCGAGTCCGATTCAATCCTTTTTAAATCGGACACGGACTCGGACACGGACTCGGACACGAAAAAAGCGCCTAAAAAGGCACCTCATCTTCTTCAACTTCTTCTTCCCGAGGATTACGGCCGGAACCTTGTTGAGATCCTCTTCCGGGCTCTCCCTGCTCTCCGAATCCACCCTCGCGGTTTGCCATAGAACCATAACTGGTTGCGGCATTGGAAGCGTGGCTTGCTGCTGCGGCGGGTTGATCTGTCCGATCGGGCTTTCCAAAGGGGCTGAATTTGATAATTTCAGCTGTGACATCAAGGCTGATCTGGGGCCGGCCTTCTTTATCAGTCCAGATTTCCGGCTTTTGAAGCTCGCCCAAAACAATGACAGCGCTGCCTTTTTTCAGATAAGCCAGCATTTTATCAAATCTGTCTCCCCATACGGTGACTCGGAACCAGATGGTAACTTCATTCCCTCCTTTCCGACTGTTTACAGCGACATTAAAAGTGGTCACTTTCTGTCCCGTTGAAGTAAATCGAGTAACGGGGTCTGCGCCGATGTGGCCTGCAATTTCGATGATATTCATAGATGACGTGTTCCTGGAGTTCTAGATTTTAATATACCCTTGTCCTTTCGTTCCCATTCCCCCCTGTTGTGCGGTGGGTGCCGGAGCAGCTGCTTTTGCGCCTTCATCCCTGCCTTCACAGATATCGCGGCAGATTCCGCGCCATTTTTCTACTGTTTCGACATATAGGGGAGCAAAAGCTCTCAGAGCCGGAGAAACGGCATGTTCCATGTCGATTGTGCAGTGAATGAGGATCAATTCCTCTTTTACAGCGACGCCGACGCCGCCGCCGGCCATTTGACCGCCGAGCATGGAACCTTCGAGCAAGCGTTCGTATAAACGCAGGCGAGTTTTGTCATCGCGGGGAAGGCCATCCAGCAATGGCGAATATAGGTACAAGCGCTTAGAATTAGGTTCGTAGGTGAGATGAAGTGAAAATTCATCATCGATCCCTAAAATACACGTATTATTTTCGTCAAATTCAAGCCCTTCAAGACCGAGTTCTTTTCCGAACTCCTTAAGGTTTTCTTTTGCATTTTCAAAAGACATAGACTCCTCCTAGCTTAACTTTGTGCCCTAGGCTAGTGCCCTAGGGGCGATATTTTTTTATCTCATCAGCGCATTCTCAGCGAATAGGTTGAAACCTCAATTTTTGTATAGCAAATAATTTTTTAGTCGCTATAAAAGATCTAACTTCATTATAGATGAACTTATGTATTACACGCAAATTATTTAACTAATCGATGGTTTTTTTTCGGAAAACCGGTCATTTGGGCCAATTTATGGAAGAACATCAAAGTTATTCGGGACAACCTTTTCCCTTGGGTGTACAGAAGTGTGAAAAAGGGTATAATCTGGCTTTAATTTCAGGCTATGCTGCAGAAGTTATAGTAGCCTTTTTTAATTTGGAAAAGAAATTATTATTCAATATAAAATTGGATCCTTTGATTAATAAGACAGGAGACGTGTGGCATATAACGTTGGAGATGCCAAAAGAGGCAGTGTACTATGCGTATCAAATCAAGGGAAAGAGGGGAGGAAGAGCTGGACCTGAAGTTTGTCTAGTGGATCCCTATGCTAGGGAAGTGGGGACAAATCATAAATGGGGAGAACATTCGGATGAATTGCATCCCTATTATCCCCTAGGGACTCTTCCCCTGTGGGAGCTTTTTGATTGGCAAGGGGTAAAGTCTCCTCATTTATCACGAGAGGAACTCCTCATTTATGAAATGCATATCAGGGGTTTTACCATTCACCCTTCGAGCAGTGTCAGGCAGCCGGGAACCTATTTAGGGGTTATAGAGAAAATCCCCCATCTTGTCGAGTTGGGAGTGAATGCCGTAGAAATTCTTCCGTTGCATGAATTTGATGAAAATGAAGTGCTTCACTTTCCGAATAAAGCCTTGCATTCCCTTCATAATTATTGGGGATATTCTACCGTCAATTTTTTTAGTCCCATGCAGCGTTATGCGACTTCCTTTGCCCCAGGAGCAGCTATCAATGAATTTAAAACCATGGTAAGGGAACTGCATCGGAATGGAATACAGGTTATTTTGGATGTCGTTTTCAATCATACCGGGGAAGGAAACGAACAAGGGCCAACCCTCTCATTCAAAGGCATTGACCCTTCTGTATATTATATGTATGACACTCACAGGAAGATGAGCAATTATACCGGTTGTGGAAATACCTTCAATTGCAATCATCCCATTGTCCGGGAGTTTATTATTGATTGTTTGCGGTACTGGGTATTGGAGATGCATGTGGATGGATTCCGCTTTGATTTAGCCTCCATCTTGCAACGAGGGCGGGATGGCCATCCTATGGACTATTCTCCGCTCATTGAAGACATAACGGAAGACCCTATTTTAGTTAACACCTGGCTTATCGCTGAGCCCTGGGATGCTGCGGGATTATACCAGGTAGGACAGTTCGCCCCTCAAAGCAACCGGTGGAGCGAATGGAATGCAAAATACCGCGATACGGTCCGTAAATTTATCAAGGGGACGCCCGAAAATAATTTGAAGGGAGATTTCATTACCAAAATATGCGGGTCGCAGGACCTGTATGCCAGCCGTTCCCCTTTGAGCAGCCTGAATTTCATTGTGGCGCATGACGGGTTTACCCTGCGGGATCTCGTTTCATATAATCAAAAACACAATGAAGCTAACGGAGAAGAGAATCGGGACGGATATAATGAAAATGAGAGTTGGAACTGCGGGGTGGAAGGGGAGACGCAAGAGGCGAAAATCCTGGAACTGAGAGATAGGCAAATGCGCAATTTTCATCTGGCCCTGATGATTTCCAGTGGGATACCCATGCTCGTTATGGGAGATGAATACGCGCATACCCGAAAAGGAAACAATAATGCCTGGTGTCAAGACAATGAACTTAACTGGTTTTTATGGGACGAAATCAAAAAAAATGAAGCTTTTTTTCGCTTTTACAAAAAGATGATCCATTTTAGAAAAACCCACCCACTTTTAAGAAGAAGCAAATTTTTAAATCCCAATGAAGTCGATTGGCATGGGATGGAACCCTATAAACCAGAATGGGATAGCGCCCATCGTTTGGTAGCTTTTACCTTGTTAAATAGAGAAACATGCGAGGATCTGTACATTGCATTCAATACCGATGAACATGTACATAAGATCGTGATACCTAAGCCTCGCCATGGCAATCGATGGTTTTGGGTGGCAGATACAGCTAATCCACCCCCAGATGATTTTTTTGATGAGGATAAAGCCCCGGCTTTGGCAGATTCTGAATGTATCCTCCCGCCTTTTTCGTCTTGCATTTTGGAAGCTAGATGCGAACGACAATAACGACCTTAACGATATTTTTATTATTTTCGTAGGGTCGTTATTGTCGTTCCGCAATTAACTGCTCACAAGATGTATGAGCATTTGAGTTATAATTGTTTGATGCAATATTTTTTCTTTTTCAGTAAAAGAACTGCCTATAGGTGTTGCATTAAAGTCAGATCGAATTTTTAACATATATGCTTTCAAATTGTTAATGTGCTGAACATGCATTTTTTCAATATTCACCGTCTTAAGTATTTCTATTGTCTGTAAATTTATCTGATTTGCTCCTTCCAATTCTTCAAATGTAAACGCTCTAATTATATCTTTAATTTTTTCTTGAGTAAAAATTGCATTCACTACCCTTTTCAATCTGTTCGCTTGCGCACCGCCCGCAAGCATAATATCAATAAATGCATTATCCATAGTAAAGATGGGTTTTGTAATAACTTCAGATTTCAGTAGATTTTTCACATGGTTTGCAAAAACACTGGAAACTCTGGAAATAGTACAGAAATCTTTGATCTCTACTTTTTTTAAAATTTTCTCCGTGACTTCATTTGGTAAAGAGGAAAAGTAATTATTAGAAATTGATAACATAAGACACTCCTTATTTTATTTATAACCCACACAAAGGGAAGGCCTTACCTAAACCTTTTAAAGATAACTCAAATAAAAGTCAATTAGAATTATTTTTGGATAATTTATAGATTTTTGATAATAGCTAGGATAACGCACCTTACGCAAACGTGTAGAAATCTCGACTATTGGTTCAAGTTCGTTTTGCTTCATCTGTATTTAATGGACATTTGCCGCCCAGGCCAACGGCCTGGTTTGTAAAAGCCTAGGGCGCAGCCCTAGGACACTAGTAATAACCATTGCAGGCTGAAAGCCTGCCTTGTAGTATTCTGGGGCATCGCCCCAGGATTTTACATATCAGGCTTTCAGCCTGAAACTGATATATTGAATTCACCTAGGGCTGCGCCCTAGGCTTTTACAAACCAGGCCGTTGGCCTGGGCGGCAAATATCCATTAAATACAGATGAAGCAAAACGAACTTGAACCAATAGTCGAGATTTCTACACGTTGTGCATAAGGTGCATTAGATAAGTGTGGAGGCTTATATGAATGTTAATTTAAACATCAATACTCCTGCCTATTCAGTCACTTCCCAAGCCAAAAGCCGAACCCTCAAAGAAAAAAATTACGAGATCCACTTTGAAGCTGCACTGAGGGATCTCAATGCAGGCCATCCCGAAAGAATAATGGAATTTATAAAAAATTCTATCATGACACTGGATATGGTAAAAAAAATATTTTTTTTGTTAACCCAGTTGGAATCAAAATACAGGTTTTTTGTAGGTACTGAACTGAGACTGGCACTTGTAGAAAGCTGTCAGAGGTATTCACCGGAGATGCGATTTCATCTGGCCCTGCTGTTTGGTGAAGAGGCGCCTCTTTTTCTGATAAAAAATGCCTCAAAAGTAAACGTAGAGAGTTCAGAGGACCGCTTACGCATTTTTCAAAACATCCTTGAGAAAAATGGCAGAAAAGTCCTGGTTCATTTTACTCTAGGTCATTTATTGTCTTTTTTTAATTTGGAAGAAAGGCACCAGATAACGGCTTTGGAGTGTTTAATGAAACATTTAAAACCCGTCTTACCGCATAGTGAAAATTGGAATGATCTAATGCTCTGGGATTTCAAGGACAGATCTTTGGAAGCGCAATTGGCCCTTATCCTAAAGTCAAAGGACATTTTTCTTTGCTATCAGTTTATATTCGCACATAATATTGCGGATGCAGAGGTATTGTCTGAACCGCACAGAAAGGAACTTGCCACAATTTTAGGAGAATTGAAGTCCATTCAAAATGCGGTCCAAGAATTTTTGAGTGTGGAGGAAAACGACAATGAATCTGACTTTAAACAGATCATGGATGCTTTGCCCAATGAAGAAAGCCGATGGTTGGCAGTCCGATTGATGAGCTCTGGTTTGGAGGCCAGCGGAGGTTGCGGGGTGGATAAAATTATCCGATATTTTGCCCTAGTGGATATTTCTGATCAGGAAAAATGCTTTGAAGTGGTGAGAGGCATTATCAGAAGCATCCCTCAATATACACCAGAATTAAGATCCCGCATATGGGATACTTTGGCTGTCAACCTTGACGATTTAAATTTAAATCTGGAATCGCGCTTATGGGTCCTGAAAAAAATTATCGCCAATTCCTTAGATTCGATCGGGCATGATCTTTTCACTATGGTTGCCACATCGAAAGAACAATATGAAATAGCCATTGTTTTAATAAAAGTGGATGTGGAATTCTTCCTTTTGAATCTCAGTTCATTTAGTTTGCTCTCATCGGAACAATTAGTACAGCTGATAACTGAAAGCGCCAATTATATAAGTTGTCTTGAAATGTTATTTCCTCTATTCGAATTCCTGGAGAGGGACAGTTTAAAATTGGAGGGTAAAGTAAAATCAAAACTATTTGAGATGTTTCGGGCAATAAGAGTGAAATTGAATGTGAAAGCCTGTCCAAAGAATTTCTTCCTTTTTATTGATAGCATAAAGCGGATTTCCAGCGGGGAGAAATTAAAAACGGTCCATTATTTTTTGGCACAATCAGACGCATTTCTAAAGCACGAATTTTGTGCTGTGCTCGATCAGTTGGAAATGGCTGCTGTGCATAGGTCTTTGGTGATAGATGAACTGCTCAATGTAGTTCCAATAAGTTGCATTGAATATGTAAAATTGACTCCAATGCAGCGATGCAAGGCTGCCATATCCGCTCTTTCTCTGGCTCCTTTCTCACTATTCAATCAATTTAAGGAAAGGGGTTTTAAAATAATTGGGGTGAACTATCAATATGATTTTGCCAGTCGATTGATTCAGGGGTATGAGAACCTGGCGGATGATGCAGACGAATTTTTTGGAAGCTATTTTCTATTTTTACCTTATTTGGAGGGACTTACAGAAGAACATTTTCTATTCCTTGCAAAAATGGTGATAAATCATAAAAACGAGCATGTATTTCAACAATTTGTGGAGCATGTTTTGGGCTGCGAAAAATTTGGCATGATGGCGACCTTTGCCTTGAATTTATTGGAAGCGGTCAAACAAATTGCACCTCAATGGGTCTCAGTTGCGTTTAATTCCATTATTTTCAATTCCTATGCAAACAGCAAGACTAGGGAAAGCATAGACAATCGCTTCAAAGAAATGGATGAGCTGCTTGAGGATGAAGATAAGATCAAATTTATCAGGGATATTGCCAGCAGGTCAAAAATCCAATGCCTTCAGGCTATGGGCGTTCTAGGACGTTTGACTTTTAAGGATAAAAAGAGTTTTAGAGAATTGTTATTTCATATTTTCCAAATGTACCCTTCCGAATTTGCTGTGCATTTTAAGGAATTGCATGTATTTGACGAGGCTTTGCGTGTCGAAATAGCCATGAAGGTGGCTGAAACCAATCCCAGTACTCTATGCACCTATATTGATAATTTTGATATTAATGACCGTAGGCGCCTTATAGATTTAGGGTATTGCATCTACAAGCAAGACCGCCACCTGGCATCATGCTATCTGGAGCACCTTCAGCTGGATTTGATGGAGGAGTTGGACCAAACAGAAATAATGGAAGTGATGGAACTTTCAGGGAGTCTTCTTGAAAAAGCCTTGCAAAAGAAATTCCATGAAGTGCAGCAGCCTGAGCTGCTGGAACTGATTGGCCGTAAAATCAGCCAGAAAAATGGAGATCCCAGGCAAGATTATGAGAAGCATTGGGCTGCGCGACTTCTGGAAAAAGCAGCTTGCAAACAACAGGAAAAGCAAAATTACAATAAAGCCATCAGTTTGCGGTGCGAATTGGCCGTTATGCCTTTGATCTGTGAGACCAATCCCTTAAATGAGCTGGAAAACCACCTGAAGCAGCCATTTATTCTGGAGGGCCCTAATGGAGCTCTCAATTTTGGGGCCTCCTTTCAATATATGGGTGCCAATACCTTGAAAGGGGGCTGTTTTTACACTCAAAGACATTACCATTGACCATGAGCCCTACCGAGAGTTACATTCAAGTTAGCCTATTGGGCAGTTAAACAGGTAACCGAGAATCTGAAAGTTTTGGAAAAAGCATCAAGTCTTGTGGGAGAGGATCTCTGCCTTTCCATAAAATCGAGCCTTAAGCCCTATGTCTATTATCCGTTTGTAAATGGGACATATGTTACGGAAAGCCTAAGCAGCATTAGGGCAGGGAGCGCCCTGACGGTGGATCTTGTAGGATTAGCTAGAATTCAGATAGGAGCCTCGCCGGAATGGGGTTCTATGTCCAATTTTGTCCGCGTTTTGCTGGATTCCGAAGCTACTTCAAAAGATATTCAGAAAGTTTTGGCTTTGATGGGGCTGGCTGAAACAGTTACGCAAGCCACAACTTGTGATGTGGAGAGAATTATCGTCAATTCACTTATCCAGTTCCATGATCCCTGTTTTGCTGCAACTTACGATGCGGATGCAAACTATCATGAACAGTCATCATTGCAATTATTCAAGCGGTTTGACACGGAAAAGACGGAAAGAAAAGTAAAAAGAGATATTACGCAGATTAAAACCTGGACGGTTTTAGGAGACAAGCGATTTTCTTTAGGCCATTTGGTGGACAAGGCGGAATTTTTGGGGGGTAAAGGCTTTTTCACGATTTGCACTGGAGAGGTAAAGGAAGTGGCCTCACGTATCGGGACGCTATTTAAAACTGGTTTTATATCAAGTCAGAAACGGTTTGAATTGGGACTGACCCATATCAGGGGCGACAGCCCTTACGAGGACTTAAAAAAAAACAGCGCGGATGGTATCTTTTTCAGGCTTTTGACCGAATCTTCACTGTCTGAAAAGATCTTTAGCTGTAATGTGAAAGGGAATATTCAGATTTATGCGAAATTGAAAGCCATCAAATTAATGCCTTATTTTTATAATGAGGACAATTTTGGGTCCCGATTGCGCAATGAAACGTATAAAAACCGCCCTGATTTTAAATCTTTTTTTTCTTGGCAGCAGGCCAAATGGGAAGCGAACAATGAAGTGATTTTTAAAAACAGGTTGGAACCCTCCTATCTATGCGCTATTTCCTATCAGGACCCACGCAGGACCATTGTAGAAGCTATTGAAAAAAACGGCCGCTCCTCCCTATTTGGCAAGTGCTCTGCCGTCGCAGAAAAGATGGACCACGTATCCCGCCTCTATTTTTCAAAAGAGCCGAAAGAAAAAAGACAGATTTTGGATGCCCTTCGCGGGCCCAATTTTGATAGTACGACCGAAATTTATTATAGCAAGGATCCCAAGGAGGGGAAGAAGTTGGCAACCCATTGGATGATAGATCCAAAAGCAGCCATTCAGGAATCTTTACAGGCTGCCGGAATAGACCCTTCTACGATCCCTGTATTCGAAGCGGACTGTTTTACTACCGAGATTTTGCAGGCCTGCCATAAGCCACTTGAGAACAAGGTAAGGGAATTGGCCCTGAAACCCCATAATTCAACGCAACGGGGCCAGGAAATCCGGGATGATTATCATCAACTGATAGATGCCATTCGCCTTCGTATGAAAGAAATGAGTGATGAACATCTGAATTTTCATATGGATGGGCAGTCGTTGAATGATATCAGGAAGCTTGCAAAGAAATGCCAGAAATATATGGAAAATATCGAATATAGCGGACAGGATTCTTTAAACCGTGAACTGCTGACCCAGGAATGGAACCTGGAGCTCCATAGGGCCAGGGTGATAGTAGCTTTGTATGCTCTTGAAGAGAAGGAAAGACGGGATACTGAATGGGAGGAGGAAAGCGATAAGACAAGCAGGCTGCTTTTTAAAGCTAAAATAAGTTCAAATACATGGGTGGAAAGAAAGATAACCGACTGCCTTTATATGGGCCTAAGAGATCACCATCCTGTGTTATTGGAACGTCTTCCCAATAACCAGGCGCTAGGCAAGGTATTATCGGAAATTACAATTTCGCAAGGGAAAAGGAAATATTTAAGAGAATACGTCCGCCGTACAAAAATTCAGTACACTTTTGTGCCCGTTTTAAAGGCAATAGAACAAGGCTATGAGATTGTTTTAAATAAAAAAGCGGGACCCTGGACTGCAGGCCTCAAACTGTTCAATCAGTCATATGATCCCAAAAAATGGAAAGACGAATACCCTGAAATTTTTTTAAGGGTATTAGAAAGGGTGGATCAAAAGGGGGAAAGGGAATTATTGAATTTGATTGCTGACCAGTTTACACCTGAGGAATTGAAGAATCAGGTTCTGGAGGGCTATAGGCTACTTATGAAATTCAGATTGCAATCTGGAACTGAAATGGCGTTGGATGAAATTGTAGATCATATCACAACATGTGACTGTTTGTTGGACCAACAGATCAGTCATCTTTTCTTCGATCGGCTGCATTTTCTGACCTCCCTGAAAGCTAATGAAAAAAATATATTAACAAGAACAGGAAATGTTTCTTTGCGGGATTTGATGGAAGCCATAATCTGGAGCTTTAAAAAGGGGGTGGATAAAGCCAATGCCATAGCTGCAGAGCAATTTTATTTGCGTATCGTCCAAATCTACGAAAAAATAAAGTGAAAGTCATCAGGCTGAAAGCCTGGTTTGTATAAGCCTATGGCAACGCCATAGGACAAAATGATCACCGAGCGACAGCTTTTTTTAAAAAAATTTATTTATATATTAATTAAAATAATTATTTTACATTTAGTTAAATTGTTCATTTTTCCATTAAATTTTTCTTGATTTCTTTCTCTCAATTCTGCTAAACATAGTATTTTCAAATTTAAATCTACCATGAAAAAGAGATATGAAAAATTTATTTTACATCATCGCATTTTGCTTATTATATGGCAGCACGCTGTTCTCCGATGACGACAATGAAGCCCTTTCCCTGGCTTCTTTGGAAGGCGAACCCTCCTCAATTGTGCATGGCTGCGTCAGCGCCATCACGGGTGATTATGTGGAAGGCCAAACCGATCTGATCATCCCGGGCATTGAACCTCTATATGTGCAGAGATCGTATTGTTCCACTCCGTTTTCAGACCGTTCATTGATTATTACATAAAGGATATCAATCACGTAGGCTCTGAGACCATCCAGATCAAATCCCATAAGGATTTGCGGATGAATCGGGTGAAAATGCTACGGGAACCCGTTGGAACAGGACCAGACCTGATCCCTACATGCCGGCTGATCTATGAGACTGGCGATAAAGGAAAAGGTTCCAAAGAACCGATTGAAGGCTATACCAAGGTCTATGATGCCTTGGACCATCAGACTATTTACAGGTATGACGAGCACCACCGTTTGACCTGCATTGAGAAATACCTGGGCAGCAAGGAGCACCGGCTTTATACCAAAGAGAATCTGACCTGGGGACGCTGCTACGATTCTCATTTGTGCCTGCGCACTTTTGAAAATAAGGACGGAGGCATCCTCTTTGCCCGTTATTTTAATTACGATAGCTATGGCAATATCCTCGAAGATGTTCTTTCGGGAAATCTGTCCGGGGCTTTTACAAAAGGTGTTGAGCTGCAGTCGGATGGCGCCCCCGGCCAGAATAACGAACGCTATATCAAAAAATACACCTATTCCAAAGATCACTTGACGCTGTCGGAATCCGATGACAGCAGCAAAATGGAATACACGTATTCCGAAGGGACCGATTTATTGACCGCCAAGTATGTGAAAGAGAAAGAGACCATCCGTCAGAGATATTTTTATGAATACGATGAAAACGGGTCCCTCACAGCTGAGATCATTGACGACGGCGATTCTTTGAATAAAAATGACTGGAGCCGCGTCACCGAGAGAAAGATCAAAAGGATCACCAATACGACCAAAATGCCCATCGGCTTGCCGGAGATCGTAGAAGAAAAATACCTGGATGTGCGTTCGCGGACAGAACGGCTTCTCCATAAGATCCACAACAAGTACAATGCCCTAGGGCAGCCCTTAAGGCAAGAGCATTATGATGCCAATGGCAAGTTCGCTTATGCCCTGGAATGGGACTATGACCAGAAGGGAAATATAATCCGGGAAGTCAATGCGCTAGGTTATACAACAACCCGAAAATTTGATGAGAACGGCAACAAAGTCGAGGAACAAGGGCCCAACAAGGAGCATTATAAAAGATTCGAATACGACTACATGAACAGGCTCATCCGTGAAGAGATCGTGGGTAAAAACCAACGCTTTGCCAAGCTCTTTAAATACGATTACCTCAATAATATGATCTCTTCGACCGATATCTACGGCAATGCCACCGATTATGAATACGATGAATTCGGGCAAGTCACAGCGACGATTTATCCGGCGTATCTGGACGAAAACGGCCGGGCCATCCGTCCGAAAGCTATCAAAGAATATAATCCCCTAGGCTGCGTCCGATTGCAGAAAGATGCCTGCGGGGCCATCACAAAAACAGAATATACCATTCGAGGAAAACCGTATCGGATCGAAAACCCCGATGGGACAGTGGAGACGTTTTTATATGATCTCAAAGGGGACCTTAAAGAATCCATAGCCAGAAATGGCATTAAGACCACATACAAAACCGATTACCTGTCACGGGTCATTGAAAAGAAAGTCATCGGCCCCGATGGAAATGTACAGACCTCCACCTTTGTATACAATGCCTTTCACCTCTTGTCTGAAACAGATCCGGAAGGATTTAAGACCACGTATTGCTATGATGGCGCCGGACGCCTTATCGAAACTCGCAAGGACAATAAATGCACTGCGTTTGTTTATGATTCCCTGTCCCGTCTAGTTGAAACCCGGGAACATTTTGACAGGGGGTATATCGCCCACATCAAAGCCTATGATCTGCTGAACAGGGTCATTGAAGAAAGGACCGAAGATTCTGCTAGACAACTCTTCGGAAAATCTGAATACCAATATGACCTCGAAGGCAATAAGATCCTGACGATCGTTCATGGAGAAGCTCCCGCCGTCACTCGCATTCGTTACAATGTCCACAATGAGCCCATCGAAATCGTAGATGCGGAAGGCAAATGCACCGTCACTGCAATGGATTCTGGCTATCGCAATAGCTTGAATCAGTGCGTGCCTTGCATCGCCGTGACAGAACCCGACGGCATTACGACCAGGACTATCAAGGATGCCTTAGGACATCTCGTCAGCATCATAAAAACAGACCCCTATGGAAATGAAGTCCAAAGGCAGGACTTTGTCTATAATAGCCTGGGAAGAAAGATCAGACATATTGAAACCGTCTTTGCTTACGGCAAGGCCGACCGAAAAATCGTCACCGCCTGGGAATATGACCTCATGGGCAATCTCCTCAAGATCATTGAAGCCGCGGGAACGCCCAAGCAAAAAACCACTAGTTATGCCTATGACAGCTTCGGACAGAAAAAGTCTATTACTAAACAAGACGGTTCCACCCTCTATTATAAATACGACGGCTTAGGACGCCTCATCGAGTATTACGCCTCGGACAAGACCTTCCATTACAAATACGCCTATGATCGCCTGGACCGTGTCAGGGAAATTCAGGACAAGCTCGATGGCACCATGACCCTGCGCGCTTACAATGCCCATTCTCAGATCATTTTGGAGACCTTAGGCAATGGCCTGAAAATTCAATACGAGTATGACAAGCTAGGCCGTCCCACTCTGATCATTCTCCCGGATGGATCAAAAACGGCCTATACCTATGACCCCTGCCGCATCAAAGAAGTACAACGCCTTGATCCCTTGGGGCATCTCCAATATCGGCACCGCTATAACGCTTTTGACCTGGCAGGCTTTGTGAAGCAGGCCACCCTCATCGGAAATGCAGGCACGTTAACTCAGAAGCGGGACATCCTCAGCCGCATCTGCTCCATTGAAGCGCCTTTCTGGCGGGAACAATTGGATTACGACCTTTCCGGGAACTTGATCGAAAAGATCGTGAATGGCCGGCTTGAAGAATATAGCTATGACCCCCTGCATCAAGTCAAAACAGAACCCAATCACACCTATGAATACGACTCCTTATTTAACCGCATTGGGAAAGACGGCCAGAATTACACCCTCAATGCGCTCAATCAATTGGAACATGATGGAGTGGACAAATACATCCATGACCTTAACGGAAGGATGACCTATAATCCCAAAAGCCAGACCGTTTATACCTACGATGCCATGGACCGTTTGCTGAGCGCCACTCAAGGTCAAAAGCAAACCCGCTATAAATACGATTTTGAAAACCGCCGCTTAAGCAAATCTCATTTTGTCACTGATGGAACGCAATGGAATGAAATATCCACCGAATATTATTTTTATCAAGGCAAAAATGAGATCGGCGCATGGAAGGAAGGCAGGATCACACAGCTGCGCCTCCTTGGCTGCGGCAAAGGAGCCGAGATCGGGGCCGCTGTTGCCATAGAATTGGAAGGACGCCCCTATGCTCCCATCCATGACCATAACGGAAGCGTTGTCAGCCTCCTTGATATGACAGGCCAGCTTGTGGAGACCTATTGCTATACCGCCTTTGGAGAAGAACAAGTCTTTGGCCCCTCCGGTCAACTCATAGCACCTTCCAACCCCTGGCGCTATGCCAGCAAAAGATTTGATAATGAGACAGGCCTGGTGTACTTTGGAAACCGCTATTATGATCCCGTGATTGGACGCTGGACCGTGCCCGACCCCATTGGATTTGATGGAGGCATGAACCTTTATGCCTATGTCCTCAATAATCCCCTTATTCTTTTTGATTTATACGGACATGCCCCCTTTCGGGAAACCGTACCTGAAGAACTTAAACCCTCAGGATTTTTTCAGACAATGTTCCATAAAGTAGGCCAATGCATCCGGGGGATAGGAGACCATGTCTTATGCCTTCCCATCATCAGGGACGTCGTTTCTCAAATAGGCCATTGCATGACAGCCGGAGGGAACCTGAGAAATTGGAACTCCATGTGCCGCAACAGAGGCTCCTGCAATTTTTATAATGGCGCGCCTGAAATGAACAATAAAACGAGGTCATCTTTTTTCAACGGCATCGACAATACCTATACCGATTGCTCGAATGGAGTCAATACTATTTCGGAAGAACTTGGCGGATATAGAGTGCATGGGACCTACAACTGTTCCCATGGGCTTTTTCTTGACCTTTGGGAATGTATAGCTCAAAAGCTGGGCCTTCCGACCCGTTCCGTCAAAATGGCCCTTCAGAACATCAAGGAACAGATCGCAGCCGTAGGCGGAGTAGGCAGTGGAGGACACGTCTTTGTGCAAGCTCACAGCCAAGGAGGCTTGATATTGCAGCGCGTCCTTGAGCAGCTCAGCCCTGAAGAAAAGAAAATGCTGGACGTCGTCACCTATGGCTCCGCCTCTATTATCAAAGATCCTAATCTGAATTATGTGGCTAATTATATTAACACATCTGATGTCGTTCCGATGACAGATCCAATCAACTACATTAAAGCTAGATTTTTTAATGATGATCATGTAGTATTCATGAAGTCGGCTCCTGGAGTTTATTTCGAGCATGGATTTTTGACTGATGGAAATTATTCCAAGGCAAGAAAAGATGAATGTGACAGATTTAAAAGCCTATATGGACATCTTTAAATTATGAAAAAATTTTTTAAAAGTTTATTTTTGTTATTGCCGGTTTTAGGTGCTTGTTCATCGGTTCCGTATGATGAAAACATTAGATATCAAATAATACAAGAGTATTCAAAGGAGATGGGAAAAAAGAAAAATTTAACGATGGTAGCCATTGGAGGAGGCCAACAAGGCAGATTATTTGTTATAAGATACAGTACAAAGCAAAATGTAAATTTGGAACAAGCCCGCGAATTACTTGTAGATACATGTGAAGGATTTCTACAACGAGTGAATAACGATCAAAAATTGCGCCCCTATATGTTAGAATATCCCTATAACGGTACAAATATTGATATTATGATCCGATTCGTTGACTCCAATGATTACAGAGCTCAGCCCCCATATATAGCACTCGCAGCTAATTATCAAGGTAAAGTATGTTATCGTACTTCAAATATGAAGGAAGATTTAATCCATTGTCATGAGGAAACTTACGAAGAGGCATGCAAAATTGTGAAAGGGAATCAAAATTAGCAAGTCAGAGAGGGGTCAAGCCTGGGCTGAAACGAACATGATATTACGAAAAAAATTTTTCGTTTTTTTATCCCCCAATTCAGAAAGGTTAGGCCAAAAGAGGTGAAGAAAGTTGTCAGGCCTGACATTCGGAAAGGATCAGGCCTGAAATTCGGACATAGGAAAGGGATCAGGCCTGACATTCGGACATATGTAAGTCTGCTTTTTGGATCCATTTAAGAAAGGGGTCAAGAAAGGTCAGGCCTGACATTCGAGAAAGGGGTCAGGCCTGACATTCGGACATTTGGAAAGGGGACAGGACCCTCTCAATGTCAGAATGGCAGGCCGGCCTGGGCTGAAACGAACATGATATTTCCAAGAAAAATCGTTTCGTTTTTTTACCCCCCAATTCTGTGATCGACTGCCACGCCCTAAACTTGATTTCAAGCCCCTGCCTTGCTTTTTTTTTCAATTTATTCTTGTTTTATTCTTAAAATTTTAATATATTCGGTTATAAATTTTTCAACACACATATCAGAGATTCCAGTGAAAGAAAAAGCCGATAAGCCAAACGTCAAAGCAGAAACACGTGCCTTGCGGAAAAAAGCCAAGCGAATAGAGGAAAGCCGTGCTTCAATCAAAGCTAAAAGTCGCGAGAAAGGGAAAGTCATCAAGGCGCATCAGGATCGCCAAACCGAACTGGAAAAGAACCGTGATGACTGGAAGGCAAAATGTAAGGAGCAGAAAAAAGCGCGTTTAGACGCTGATGATAAGTACAAACAAGTTGCAGCTCTACTGGAAATGAAAGAAGAGAGGCTGAGAGAAATATTGAAGGAATTTGAAGAGTTAAAAAAAAACTACCCACCGAAGAATCGACGGTAAAAAAGACGAGCTTAATAACATTTGGTCATCAGTTACGAAGTTGGTATCAAATCATCATAATTTTTCTGAGCGTCCGCTTATTCATAGAGGCCGCATCGCCGCTAAGAACCACATCAAAAAGTTTAAAAATTGCATTTGAGACCATTCCTGAACTTAAGGATTATCTTGCTCCATCTTGTACAACGATTAAATACTGGGCGGCTCAAGTTGGCTACTATAAGTTAAAACGCGCCAAAACCATCGCAAATGACTGGATGGTGCTGATTGATGCCTCCATTCAAATGGGCGAAAAAAAATGCGTGGTGGTTTTAGGTTGCCGGGCAACCAGCTTGCAAAAAATTAAAAATCGCGCTTTGAAGCTTGAAGACTTAGAGGTTTTGTCTATGCGTATTCTGTCTACATTGAATGGCGAAGCCGTTGCCGAAATATTGAAAGAGGTTGCATCGACTGTTGGAAAAATAATTGCTATCTGCAGCGATCGGGGATCGGAAATGCTCCGTGGTATCAAACTTTTTCAAATATTCAGTCCTGAGACGCGACAGATTGGTGATACAGCGCACCGGGTATCCAATCTGCTTGAAACTGCTTTAGATAAAGCTCCCAGATGGAAAGAATTCCGCGAGCAACTAACACAGGCTAGAAGAAAAATGCAGAACTCTCTAATTCCTGGTGCCCTTCCGCCAAGTCCTCGAGCAAAGGCACGCTACATGAATGTGGGTACTATGATCATGTGGGCAGCGGAAATGGTGGTTTTGCTCGATAACGGAATCTCATATCCAAGCCTTGATATTGAGGAGCTGCAGAAATACTTGGGATGGCTCCTCTCTTATCGCGATGACATTGACTACTGGAATCGCCTTATCTCCATAGGGGAAGCAGCACGTCATGTAGTTAGGATAGAAGGCATCCACATAAATATCGTAGATTCTTTTGAACAAGCCATTTCTTCTGTTAGAATGGGGGCGAAAGAACTTCAGTTTGCCGATCATCTCAGTTCGTTTCTCTTGAGCCAGTCAAAAGGGGTAAAATTTGGAGAGTACTTTGTTGGTTCCAGCGAAATATTGGAATCGCTCTTTGGGAAAATCAAATACATGGAACGGGAACAAAGAGCATTTGGGTTCACGTCTCTTGTATTTGCAGCTATGGCAGCTGTTGGACAACTCGATAAAAAAACCGTTGCCCAGGCGATGGAGTTTGTCAAGCGATCCGACATAGATGAATGGGCTGCAAAAGAAATCGGTCAGAGCGTTCAGTCTCAACGAAGACAAATAAAAAAAATCATTGGTTGCTTAGTCGTAAAAAAGTCCAAAAGGATTAAAATGGGACAAGAAATTTCTGGAATTTTAGAGGATGCTGCAGCGTGTTTTTAGACTGGTTCGTTTCAGCCCAGGTCAGGCCTGACATTCGGACATTTTGGTTTGGAAAGAGAAAGGGGTCAAGGAGAATTTACGTAAATGGATCCATAACGCAGACTTTAAAATGTCCGAATGTCAGGCCTGACCCCTTCTTCAGGCCTGACCCCTTCTTAATAAAGACAGTGCCCGGTAGGGCATGAAGAACGAGAAGAGCCGTATGAAGTGAGAGCTTCACGTACGGATCTGTGGGAGCCTAAGGGGGAAGTTCCCTTGGGCCACCCGACCATTCGGACATTTTGGTTTGAGAAAGGGGTCAGAAAGTCGAAAGGGGTCAAGGAGAATTTACGTAAATGGATCCATAACGCAGACTTTCAAATGTCCGAATGTCAGGCCTGACCCCTTCTTGACCCCTTCTCGAATGTCAGGCCTGACCCCTTCTTTGACCCCTTCTTTGACCCCTTCTTGACCCCTTCTTGACCCCTTCTTTCAAAGTTACCTTTGTTGTAGCTTGCTTTTCGTTGCGCACTCAGGCCTGACCCCTTCTCGAATGTCAGGCCTGACCCCTTCTTTAAATGGATCCATAACGCAGACTTTCAAATGTCCGAATGTCAGGCCTGACCCCTTCTTAACGCAGACTTTCAAATGTCCGAATGTCAGGCCTGACCCCTTCTTACAGACTTTCAAATGTCCGAATGTCAGGCCTGACCCCTTCTTTGACCCCTTCTTATAACGCAGACTTTCAAATGTCCGAATGTCAGGCCTGACCCCTTCTTGGCCTGACCCCTTCTTCGAATGTCAGGCCTGACCCCTTCTTGACCCCTTCTCAAATGTCCGAATGTCAGGCCTGACCCCTTCTTCGGCCTGACCCCTTCTTCGAATGTCAGGCCTGACCCCTTCTTGACCCCTTCTTGACCCCTTCTTGACCCCTTCTATTAGACTTCTTTCGAAATTCCATTTGTATAGATTTTCAGAAGCGGTAAACGAGTCCAATGCTATCGCTGCAGAGCAGTTTTACTTGCCCATCGTCCAGATCTACGATAGATTGAAATGACGCTTCGATACGATAAGCACCAGGATGGATTAAATATTTTTTTATATACATTATTAATGATGACTGTTTTATTGTGAGTAAAAATGAGGGTATCTTTTTTGACAGCAATTTTTTAAAGGAGAGTTATGATAGGCACAATATTAATCGTCATCTTGATCTTATTGCTTATTGGAGCCATCCCAACATGGCCGCATAGTATGGGTTGGGGATATGGACCCAGCGGAATTTTGGGGACAATTTTAATCATCGTCCTTATTTTGTGGTTGCTGGGAAAACTTTGAAATTTGTTTGATATGCCGGAAGAATGAGTTATTTATACGCCCTGTGGAGGTTTTATGGCGCATAAAAAAAAGAAAAGAAATGTTGACAATCCCAAGCCTCTTAATTTTGATCATGACCAGCAAAAAGGACCTGGAGATCATTTAAAAAAGCCATTCATGATCCCTTCTGAAGAAAGGGGGGACAGTGAAGACTATCAATATTATGAAGAAGAAGAGACCCTCAGTCCGGAAGAAGTAAAAGAACGAAAAGAAGAGGGTGATCTCTAGGACCTGGGCAAGAATAAATTTTACGTTTAGGCTTTGGCGCAGCCTAAACGTAAAATTTATTCTTGCCCAGGTTCTAAGGAGATCATTTCTTTTTATGTTCAGCGGACGATTTGATTTTGGGTTTGGATTTCGCAGTTGCAGCTTTCTTATTCTTTGCAGGAAGTTTGGATTTTGCAGTCACAGCTTTCTTATTCTTTGCAGGAAGTTTGGGTTTGGCAGTCACAGCTTTCTTACTCTTTGCAAGAAGTTTGGGTTTGGCTATTTTCTTTTCAGACTGTTTTAGCTTATGTACAGGTGCTTTGGTTTTATTCGGTTGTTTTCTGGCAATTTTTATCGGTTTAGGCGGTGTTGTTGTCAACCTGGTTTTTTTGGAAACAGTTTTTTGCTTTTCAGGTTTAACTATAGATTTTGCTTTTGTTGTCTTTTTGGCCTTTAATTGAATAGGCTCTTTTTTTGCAGGTGCTGGTTTTGGTTTACTTTTAGCTTGAGCTTTTTCCAAACTTATTTCAAAGTTCGAAGGTTGTATGAGATGTTCTAATTCATGAAGTGCATGTTTGATTTTACCTAATTTCTTAAATTCATGTTCATATGATCTGACTGTTTGCAGAGTATCACAAACATTTTTCATTTCAGAAATATGGTGTTGATTTGTTTTGAGTTTATTTGTGTTGAATGAGTATGGGTTATTATGCAAACTGTTTTGCAGAAAATTTAAATCTTTAATTAGTAATTCGAGATTTTTCTCAATAACAACCTTTATGTTAATACTGAAATCGTCTGTCAATTCGGGATATAAACTTTCAAGAAATTCGGTGACTTTTTTGAGTTTTTTATATATCTGTTCTGGCAAAGTCCACACCTTTTCCTTATAAAACGTATGACTTCTCAATGGCCTGGATGTTGGAAGTAAATAGTTCTTATACTTTTCTGGCGGCTGATAGGCTCCCATTCTACCCATAATTACCTCTTTAAATTTCTCGAAATGTTAAAATTTAAATTAATATATTTAAAATGAAAAGTCAAGCTTTCAAAACAACCTGCCGCAACTCCCGGAAAAAACAAGATAGGCAGGATCGCCTTCGGAGAGATGATATAGATGCATTTTTCCTGATAAGTAATATCCTGTCGCCGAAGGCGATCCTGCCTATCTTGTTATTTTTATGAGCTGCCGCAATACGTCTGCTTGAGGCCGAAAAAGTGAAAGATAAAAAAATGCTGTTGTGATATCTTTATTGCAGCTATAATACAGAATGATTTTAGGGCTTAAGCCCTTAGGAGTGTATATATGAAATGGGTGCTGGCATTCAAGGTCTTTTTAAAAGCTTTAAGAGAACCCCAAAAAGCGCAGGCGTTTTTAGAGGAGAAAATACGGAAAGAAGAGACATTGGATTCTTCCCATCTTCGTTTGCTTTCCCTATTGCAGCAATCAGCCCGTTTGATTGATTTCTTCAAAGAGGATATATCAAAGTACAGTGATGCCCAGGTGGGGGCTGCTGCAAGGAAGATCCACCAAGATGGAAGCAAGGTGCTTGAAGAAATTGTAACCATTCGCTCCATCAAGGAGGAAAATGAAGGGGCTAAAATCCAGGTAGAGGCCGGTTATGATCCTGCTGCCATAAAGGTCGTCGGCAAGGTCAAAGGAGAGCCTCCGTACCATGGCATTCTGATCCACAAGGGGTGGAAAGCAACAAAACAATCACTTCCCAGGAAGATTGGAGAACAATATGACAATGTCCTTCAGCCTGCCGAAATAGAAATAAGGTAACTTTATTAATATGTCGAAAAAAAATACTATTGGAATAGATCTGGGGACTACCAATTGCACGATGGCCTATGCTCCATGCCATTCCGATGCTGTCGATGTCAGCCAGTTTCCCATACCCCAAGTGGTGGCTGCAGGGGAGCTGCAAGAGTGCCTGTCTTTGCCTTCATTCATCTATTTTCCTCTTAAGGAGGAATTGGAGGCTGGATTCGCTGTGGCAGGAAAGGATAGCAGCCGTCATTATTCTATAGGGTTTTTTGCCAAAGAAAGGGGAGCCGAAATCTCTTCCCGGCTCATCTCCTCGGCAAAGTCATGGCTTTGCCATTCCGGAATAGATAGAAGGGCCCCGCACATGCCTTTCGAATTTGAAGACAACTTATTGAAGATGAGCCCACTGCAAGCTTGCTCGGTTTTGCTGTCCCATCTGAAGGAAGCATGGGAAGAAAAAATGCCCGGCCTTCCATTTGACGACCAACAGATCCTCGTTACAATGCCGGCATCATTTGATCCCTCTGCCCGTCAATTGGTGTTGGAAGCTGCCCAGGAAGCCGGCTACCCGGATATTATCCTCTTGGAAGAGCCTCAGGCAGCTTTTTATTCTTGGCTGCAGCGTCATGAAGAGGAATGGAGAAAGCAATTGCGCGTGGGCGATTGCGTGCTTGTTGTAGACATTGGCGGAGGCACGACAGATTTCAGCCTGATCGCAGTGGAAGAAGAAAAAGGCGACCTGGCTTTAAAAAGGATCGCTGTAGGGGCCCATCTTCTTCTAGGCGGTGACAACATCGATTTAAGCTTAGCTTGCCTGGCCCAGGCTAAACTGGAGAAGCAAGGGCATGTTCTGGATGAATTCCAGTTTCAATCCCTTGTCCATTCCTGCCGGAGCGCCAAGGAAAAGCTCTTCTCGGATAAGCCTCCAGAGTCTTGCGACATTACCGTGATGGGAAGAGGCAGCCGCCTGATCGGCAATTCCATGACAGTTTCGATAACCCAAATAGAAGCTGAAAAATTAATCACCGAAGGATTTATTCCTTTGGTGGATCCCAAAGAACAATCCACTATGGAAAAACGCTCAGGTTTTCAACAGATTGGCCTTCCCTATGCACAGGATCCTCGTATTTCCTGCCAGCTAGCCAAATTCCTTTCCATGACAGGAGAGTCGGAAGCTGCTTCAACAGATGGATTTGTGATGCCTACAAAAGTCCTTTTCAATGGCGGAACGTTGAAAGCGGCAGCCTTAAGAAATAAAATGATCGAAGTATTGGACCATTGGGCCAGATGCCTTAAAAAAGATCCTGTGCAAGTTCTTCCTAATCCCGATTACGACTATGCCGTCAGCCAGGGGGCTGTCTATTATGGCCTTTCCCGTGCAGGAAAAGCGATCCGGATTAAAAGCGGGACCAACCGTTCTTATTTTATTGGAGTAGAAGAAACGCGTCCGGCAGTTCCTGGAGTACCGGCTCCATTAAAGGCTATTTGCGTGGTTCCTTTTGGAATGGAAGAAGGAACAGAATTAGATTTATTACAGCAGCAGCTGGCACTGGTGGTAGGGGAGCAGACCACATTCCGATTTTTTTGCCGGTCTACTCCCTTGCTGTCCAATGGCGTTTTTCCGGATATGGGAACGACAGTAAAAAACTGGAAGCAGGAACTGACGGAAATGCATCCTATTGAGACACGGCTAGAAAGGCAAACAGAAGATGGAAAAACCCTGCCTGTAAGGTTAAGGTCCTGCATTACGGAATTGGGAGTGCTCGAATTGTGGTGCGTGGCTGCTGACAACCGCAAATGGAAGCTTGAATTTGATATAAGGCATTGATGACAACGCTCCTTTGTGTTCACCACTGAGCCACTGAGATCACTGAGAAGGTATGAGATAGGGAGGATAGAGGCCTATTGATCAATTTTAACGCAAAACTTAGGTTAATAATATAATCCCTCTCTCTGATCTCAAATCTTCTCTGTGATCTCATTGGCTCAGTGGTGAATGCATGCGCAAAAGGCGACTCTGTTATATATTCTGATCAATATAGCTTTTTGAAATCAATGCAAATGTATTTTGTGGTTGTAGTTGCAGTGCCCTATTCAAATCATTCGAAGCAGCCGGAATGTTCCCTACTAGTCGATTCACTTCACCTCTTGCTGCCAACGCGAAGGCAGAGTCTGGTTCTATTTGGAGAGACCTGTTAAAATCATTCAAGGCGGCCATATTATATCCTAGCATCCGGTTTATTTCCCCTCTTAAAGCCAAAGTGTAGGCATTGTCCGGTTGTATTTGGAGTGCGCTGTTAAAATTAGTCAAAGCCAACTGAAGGTTTCCGAGCTGTTGATTAATTTGCCCTTTGGATGTCAAAGCAAAGGCATTGTCCGGTTGGATTTGCAGAACTTTGTTGAAGTCGATCATCGTCGCTAGAATGTTTCCTTGCACCCTGCTTACTTCTCCTCTTGAAGCCAACGCTAAGACATTATCTGGTTGGATGTGCAGAGATCTGTTGAGGTCGAGCATCGCTGCTACATTGCTTCCCATTAACCGATTCACTTCGCCTCTTGAGGCCAAAGCATAGGCATAGTCTGGTAGTAATACAAGGCTTCTGTTAAGGTCATTCAAGGCTGACGGCAAGTTTCCCAGCACCCGATGTGTTTCACCTCTATAACCTAAAGCAAAGGCATCATCTGGCGCTATTTGCAAAGCCCTATTCAAGTCATTCAAAGATTCATGATAATTTCCTAATGCTGCATTTGCTTTGCCTTTTGAAATTAAAGCAACCACATAGTCCGGCTTTAATTGGAGAGACCTGTTCAAGTCAGCCAATGCTGCCGGATATTTTCTTTGGATTAGGTTTAATTCGCCTCTTGAAGCCAAAGCATAGAAATCATTAGGTTGAATTTGCAGCGCCCGATTCAGGTCATTCGCAGCTTCAAGGTAATTTCCTTGCAGTTTATTTATTTCGCCCTTTCTTCCCAATGAAAATGGATCATTAGGTTGAATTTGCAGCGCCCTGTTTAAATCGTTCAAAGCGGCTGGATAGTTTCCTTGCAAGATAAGTATATCGCCTCTTGAAGCTAAAACAAAGGCATCATCCGGGTTTATTTGCAAAGCCCTATTTAAGTCGTTCAAAGCGGAAGGATAGTTTCCTTGCCGTCTATAACTATTGCCTCTTCTCCCCAAGGCATATACACAATCCGGTTCTATTTGCAAAATGTTGTTCAGGTCATTCAATGCTGCATCTAAATTCCCTTCCATCAAATATAATCGGCTTCTTTCGTGCAAGCAAAATTTATCATGGGGTTTAATTTGCAGAGCCTTGTTCAGGTCATTCATAGCAGCGGAGAAGTTGTTTTTTGCATGTAAAGCTCCTCTTTGCGCCAAAGCATGGACAGCATTAGGTTGAATTTCCAATACCTTGTCCAAGTCATTCAAGGCAGCTGTAGGATTCTTCATCTTTATTTCAATTGTAGCCCGTTCAAATAAAAATTCAGGGGCATTTGGTTTATTTTCGAGGGCTAAATTGATTGCTTTCAAGCTCAATGAACATTTTCCTTGTTCGAAAAAGGTGCGGGCTTTCAAAAAATGAATATAAGACAGATCCAATCCTATATCTTCGTTCGCTTCTAATAATTTAAAAGCTGCGTCATAATCGCGCTTTTTCCAATAGGAGGAACATATTTTCCGAAGGCATAATAGAGATATTTTTTTTGATGCATTAGTTAAAATTCCTGAAAAATAATCAAGGATGGAAGTCAGTTCAGTGTCATCGAGATCACTGGTCTTTGAGGTATTTTGAATAATGTAATTTTCAGTTTCTTTTGTGAGTATATCAATTTCTAAAAAATTTACTTCGTTATGAAATTTTAAAATCCTGCTCTTCAATTTATCATCTACTGAAAAATCGTGCTGTGCCATTACCATTATCTTTTCAAATTCATTTTGTGAAATGTCAAGGGGTATAAATTCGGCTTTTTTAAATTCATTATTATATGCTTTATATATATAGGGGGAAATCAGGCTATAGAGAGTCAACTGGTATGGATTCAATTTGATAGGTTCTGATTGTTTACATTTAATAAGACCCTCTTTTTCGATGAACTTATTGACAACCCCTTGAGCTATTAATTTCTTACATTGTTTTTTGATTTTATTAGCCAATGCTTTATCTTTTAGTTCATTGGATTTATCCCAATATATTTTTACATGTTTAAAAAAATCAGTTTCAGCAATTTTTATGTCGGAATGGCCTGTTTCCAAATTCGACAGGCAGGATTTTACAATTTCAAGAATTTTTTCCGGAGGGCTGTTTTCCGGCACACAATAATCACCAAGATAGAATTTTTTATCAATTTTAGCCTTTTTCTTTGGAGATTCGTCTATTATCTCCGTGGGATCCAAAGGCCTTTTTCCTAATGTAGATGCGGATAAACTATTCATAATTTTTCACCTCGTTATAATAATATAAAATGTTAATGAACTTCGATTATTTTAAGTATTTACTCGTTGAGAAGATTTCTCAGCGCCCGATTGACTTCATCTCTTGAAGCCAATGCTACTGCATTATCCGGTTTTATTTGCAGAGCTTGGGCCAGGTCGTTCCGGGCAGCTATAAAATTGCCTTGCATCTTGTGTATTTCACCTCTTGAAATCAATGCTACTGCATTATCCCGTTCTCTGGACAGTGACCTGTTCAAGTCTATCAAGGCAGCCTCCAGGTTGCCTTGCACCCGGCCTAATTCACCTCGTGAAGCCAAAGCAAAGGCATCATCTGGATCTAATTCAAGTGTCCTGTTCAAGTCTTTCCAGGCAGCCTGATAATTTCCCTGAATGCGATTTATATCGCCTCTTAAACCCAAAGCAAATTCATCCTTGGGATCTATTTGAAGAGCTTTGTTCACATCACTCAAGGCTGCCGGAAAATCTCCTAGCATTTTATTCGCATAGGCTCTTCTCCTCAGCGCTGATGCAATATCAGGTTGTATTTGCAAAGCCTTATTCAAGTCAATTAACGCTGCAGGGTGGTTTCCTTGCAGCCAGTGTACCTCGCCTCTATTTGCTAATGCAAATGCACTGTCGGGTTGTATGTCCACAGCCCTGTTCAAGTCATTTAAAGCGGCCGGAAGGTTTTTCACCCTTATATATGTAACACCTCTTTCCGCCAATGCTTTAGCATTATCCGGTGCTAGTTGTAGAGCTTGGGTATAGTCAGCTATAGAGTAGGAAATATTTCCTCTCAGTCGATATGTATCGCCTCTTCCTATCAAAGCTATTACATTATTCGGCTGTATTTCCAGAACCCTGTTAAAGTCTCTATAGGCATCCCATGTTTGTCCTTGCTGTAGATATAAATGACCTCTTAAAACCAATGCCAATACATGATCGAGTTTAATTTGCAGGGCTTTGTTTAGGTCATCCAAAGCTGTGCGAAGATTTCCTTGTCTCATATGTATATCGCCTCTTTTTACAAAAGCAGAAGCATTATACTTTTTTAATTGTAGAATCGTATTCAAGTCATTCAAGGCATCACTATATTTCTGAATTTTTATATAGACCTTAGCTCTTTCATATAAATAGGAATGCTCATTTGTTTTTTTTTCGATGGCACAATTGATGGCCTCCAAGCTCAAGGGATAGTTGCCTTGTTTGTAATAGGTACGAGCTTTCAAAAAATAAAGATAAGAAGGGTCCAATCCTTTTTCTTCGATCGCATCTAATAATTTGAAAGCTGCGTCCAAATTGCCCTTTTTCCAATAGGATGCACATATTTTTCCAAGGCATAATAGAGATATTTGTTTTGATGCTTCAGTTAAAATTCCTGAAAAATAATCAAGGATGGAAGTCAGTTCCGTTTCATCAAGAGCATTGGTATTAGCATTATCGATATTATGAATAATGTAATCTTCAGTTTTTTTTGTGAGGTTATCAATTTCTAAAAAATTTACTTCATTATGAAATTTTAAGATCCTGCTCTTCAATTTAGCATCTACTGAAAAATTTTGCTGGGCCATTTTAATGATCCTGTCAAATTCATTTTGTGAAATATCAAGGGGTAAAAAATCGGCTTTTTTAAATTCATTATTATATGCTTTATATATAAAGGGTGAAATCAGGCTATAGAGGGCCAACTGGTATGGATTTAATTTGACGGGTTCTGATTGTTTGAATTTGATGAGGCCCTCTTTTCCGATGAACTTATTGACAACTCCCTGAGCTATTAATTTCTTACATTGATTTTTAATTTTATTAGCCAATACTGTATCTTTTAGTTCATTGGATTTATCCCAATAAAGTTTTATATGTTTAAAAAAATCAGTTTCAGCAATTTTTATTTCGGAATGGGCTGTTTCCAAATTCGACAGGCAGGATTTTACAATTTCAAGCATTTTTTCCGCAGTGTAGATTTCTGGCAAACAGTAATCACCAAGGCAGAATTTTTTTTCAATTTTAGCCTTTTTCTTTGGAGATTCGTCTATTATCTCCGCGAGATCCAATGGCCTTTTTCCTAATGTAGATGTGGATAAACTATTCATAATTTTAACTCGTTATAATAATAAAAAATGTTAATACACTTCGATTATTTTGAAGTGTTAAGCTTCGTTCACAAGATTTCTCAGCGCCCGATGGACTTCAACTATTGAAGCCAATGCCGATGCATTATCCGGTTGTATTTGCAGAGCTCGGGCCAGGTCGTTCCGGGCAGCTATAAAATTGCCTTGCATCTTGTGAATTTCACCTCTTGAAACCAATGCCATTTCATTATCTTGTTGATAATACAATGCATTGTCCAAGTCATTCCAGGCACCGTGCAGGTTACCTTGAATCCGGCTTAATTCACCGCGTGAAGCCAAAGCAAAGGCATACTTCGGTTGTAAAATAAGTGCTTTGTTCAAGTCATTCCAGGCAGCCAGATAATTTCCCAGAATGCGATTTATATCCCCTCTTAAACCCAAAGCAGATTCATCATCGGGTTCTATTTGGAGATAGTTGTTCAAGTCACTCAAGGCTGCGGGAAGATCTTTCAACACTGCATGCAAATTGCCTCTAAGCCTCAATGCATCAGCATTATCCGGTTGCATTTGCAAAGCCTTGTTCAAGTCATTTAAGGCTGCAGGAAGGTTGCCTTGCATAAAGTGTAGTTCGCCTCTATGTCCCAATGCAATTGCATTATCTGTTTGTATGTCCAGAGCCTTGTTCAAGTCTTGCATAGCGGCAGGGAAGTTTTTCAGCTGGGTATATGCAGCACCTCTTCCCATCAATGCTTTAGCATTATCCGGTTCTAGTTGCAGAGCGTGGGTATAGTCATTCACAGAGTCTAAATCATATCCTTTCAGTTGATTCACATCGCCTCTTCCTATCAAAGCTAATATATTATCCGGTTGTAACCGCAGAGCCATGTTAAACTCACGTAGGGCCTCCCATCTTTTTCCTTGCCGTAGATATAAATTACCTCTTAAAGCCAATGCATATACATGCTCGTTTTCAATTTTCAGAGCTCTGTTTAGGTCATCCAAAGCTGTGGGAAGATTGCCTTGTTTCATATGTATATCGCCTCTTTTTGCCAAAGCAGAGGCATTATCAGGATTTAATTGTAGAGTCTTATTCAAGTCATTCAAGGCATCACTATAATTCTGAATTTTTATATGGATCTTAGCCCTTTCATATAAATATAAATGTTCATTTTCTTTTTTTTCGATGGCACAATTGATGGCGTCCAGACTTGAGGGGAAGTTGCCCTGCTTGTAATAGGTACGGGCTTTCAAATAATAAATGTAAGAGGCTTTCAATTTTTTTCCCCCAGCCAAATCCAATAGTTTTAAAGCGGCATCCCAATGGGCATTTTGCCAATAGTAGGAACATATTTTAAAAAGGCATTCTTGACTTATCCTGTTTGACTTTTCGGTTAAAATTCCGGAAAAATAATCATAGATGGAAGTCTGTTCATTTATATCGAGATCGTTGATGAGTCCAAATATGTGCTCTTCAATATCTTGTATAAGTGATTCAATTTCTAAATAGTTTACTTCATGATGGAATTTTAAAATCCTGCTTTTGAATTTATCATCTAATAAAAATTTATGCTGGGCTAGATCCATGATCCTCTTGAAGTTATATTGTGAGATTTCGATGGGAATAGAGTCGGTTTTTTTAAATTCATTATTTACTGCTTTATATATAAAGGGGGAAATCAGGCTATAGAGCGCCGTTTGGTAAGGATTTAATTTGACAGCCTCTGAGTCTTTGAATTTTATCACGCCTTCTTTTTCGATAAACTTATTAACAACACCTTGAGCTAGTAGTTGTTTACATATATTTTTTATGTTTTCGCTTTCACACGCCTTCTTTCCCAATTGGTTGGATTTGGCCCAGTAAATTTTTATATGATTAAAAAAGTCATTTTCAGATATTTTGTCATCTATAAAGCTTTTTTCAAGGTCTGCTAGACAAGATTTTGCAATTTCAAGAATTTTTTCCGCAGAACTGTTTTCTGGCAGGCAGTAATCGTGAAGGCGGAATTTTTTTTTAATTCTAGCTTTTTTCTTCGGGGGCTCTAATATAGCTGCTGCCTCCAAGGGCCTTTTTCCCAAAATTGAAGTACTGAAAGATAAACTATTCATTGTTACCCTCATTAAATAATAAGAATGGTAAATAAAATATATAAGCCCTATATTGCTATAAACTTCGATTATTTTTCAATGGAAATCATTCATCGCTATTCTTGAACAGTCCCCTTTAATTCAGGAAAACATTCTGAGAGACCTTGTTTCCAAGGATAACAGGTAACGTGCTCGAATTTTTTCATAAAGCGGTCTTGGCTAAGAACGATGGCCTCGCAATTTTCAATATCTTTTGTGATCCTTATAAAAGCACTAATGTCGCTATCATCTATGAATCGGAACTTTTTATTTCAATACACAATAGTTTTTTCCCAGGCCTTTCTATCACTAAATCTACTTCCACGTCACCAGCCGTGCGGATAAAAGAAAAACGGTAATCCGGCTGAAAATAACTTCCCAATCTAATGAATTCCAACAGAATGAAGTGCTCAAAGGCATCTCCATAGGCGGCAGTTTTTGGAGTTAAAGGGACTGAAAGCCTTCTCGACAGACTGCGAACAACACCCGGATCAAAAAAATAAAACTTCGGTTTTTCAACCAGACGTTTACGAAAAGAGTTGTGATAGGAAGCTAAAAAAAATCCAATCATAGTATCTTCGAGAATAATAAAATATTCTTTGATTGTCTTATCATCTACACCTACATCTTTCGCGATATTTGCATAGTTTACGATTTTTCCATTGCATTGTGCTGCTACTTCCAGAAACCGGCGAAAAGGATGTAATTTTCTAATCACTTGTTCGTTCCAGATTTCTTCTTTAAGATAGGTATCGGCGTAGGAACGTAAAAAATCGTCCTTTTCCGTATCTTCCGTCAGGCTGCAAATTTTAGGTAAAGTTCCCCATTGCAAGGCTTTTTCCAAATCAAATTGTTCTTTTAATTCGAAGCAAGAGAGTGCATGCAAATGGTAGACAAAAGCACGCCCGGCCAGTAAATTGGCTCCACCGTGTTTTAACTTGCGAGCACTTGAGCCCGTTAAGATAAATATTTTATCGGTTTCTTCAATAAGGCGATGAACTTCATCTAATAACCTTGGAATTTTTTGTATTTCATCGATGACAATGTAGGTAATTTCTTCGGGAAGAGCTTTTACAATGGCATAAAGATGGTTTGGATGAAGGAAAAACTGATCTTCAACACTTGAGTCTAAAAGATCTAACCAAAGGCATTTATTTTTATCGAATCTTGTTTTTAATAATGTACTTTTGCCAGTACCGCGCGGACCAAAAAGAAAAAAACTATGATTGTGGGAAAAGTGTCTTAAACGAGGAAACATATCCTACTCCGAATTTGCTTGCTTTTTTCGGAGTATACTCCATTTTTGCTATTTATGCCATTTAAATATTTACGTATGGTTTTATTAGGGCCTCCTCTATAGTCCTGAAATTCATAATATTTATTTTAAAAAAAACGAGATACCGTTATACAGAAATTTAAAGTTGACATTATAGCCGTTCGTTTCGCATGGCATTTTGCCAGGCAACACTTTTTATAGAAGGAGAAGAAAAGCTATGAATAAGGCTCGCATAATGTTTTTTGTGTTGTTGGGAGCTTTCGGATTGATGGTCGGATTGGCCGCCACGCCCGCATTTGCTGTTGAGAAGGGCACGAATGTTACGAAGGCAGCAAAGGTCGACGTAAATAACGCCACCGAAGAGGAACTTCAGGAGTTGCCAGGCATCGGCGAAGTATATGCCAAGAAGATCATCGACGGCCGCCCATACAAGACTGAGGCTGACCTTGTCAACGCTGGCATCCCTCAAAAATACCGTAGACAAGATCAAGGATGCGATTAAATTCGGCAAAGTAAAAGCGGCAAAGACACCCAGGAAAACAGAGTCGAAGGCCGCTTCAAAGGCTACCGAGACCGATGCCAATGACAACACGGCTAAAGTTCCTCCGCATCAGGGCATGGTGTGGGTCAACAAGGATACCATGATCTATCATAAGGAAGGCGATCGCTGGTATGGCAAGACTAAGAATGGGGAGTTCATGAATGAAAAGGACGCCATCAAATTTGGAGCGCGTCTTTCCAAGCAAGATTAACTTTAAAATGTTGAGTAAATATAACAAAGGAGCAAAAAATGGATATCGTAAATCTGATTATTTCACTAGTTAGTGGAGCAGTTGGAGGAAATGTAGCTGGCCCAGCAGTATCGGATAAAAATTTGGGTCCTATAGCCAATACGATCATAGGTCTTATTGGCGGGGGAGCCGGAGGTTATATTTTAAAAGCTTTAGGTTTATTTGCTGCAACAGGTGCAGCCGGAGCAACGGGAGCGCCAACAGGAAGCGAGTTGGACCTCACTACAATTTTGGCTAATATCGGCGTCAGCGGCGTGAGCGGCGGTGTTTTAACAGCAATTATTGCATTTATTAAAGATGCTATTCAAAAGAAGTCTACTTAGATATTAACGAATTGGAGCAGTTGAATAATCTCATCGCGGGTAAACTGTTTGACCACTTGGTGGTCATCTACGCCTATGATATCTTCCATCAGTTTGCCTTTGTTGGTGATCAAGGTATCGATCCGTTCTTCAAAAGTGCCTTTGGTCACCAGTTTGAATACTTGGACGCCTCTAGTTTGCCCGATACGGTGCACCCTGTCAGTGGCTTGATTTTCCCTTGCTGCATTCCACCAGCGGTCATAATGAATGACAACGGAACCCGCAGTCAGGTCGACGCCAAGGCCTGCAGCCTGCAAGGAGGCTAGGAACACTTCGCAGTCGGGATCGTGGTTGAACCGCTGCAGTTGCTGGGCCCTGTCGAGGGTAGCGCCTCGAATGGTGGCAAATCCTGTTCCCGATTCCTTGAGATACTCTTCGAATATATCCAGCATATTCAGGTATTGGGAGAAAATCACCACTTTCTGTTGGCTTTCCCTTGCTTCATTGAGAAGCTCCACAAAGAGGTCCCATTTACCCGAAGCGTATTCTTTGTACTTCTCCGGAGTTTTATAATAAACCGCCGGGTGGTTGCAGATCTGTTTTAAACGGGTCAGCAAGGCGAAAATGTGCACATAGGGCACCGGAGCGCCATCCTGTTGCAAATCGGACAGGATTTGCTGGCTGGATTGCCTCAAGACTTCATTGTAGAGCTGTTCCTGCTGCGGGCTTAATTCACAATGAGAAATTTCCTCGATTTTCTCCGGCAGGTCCAGCAGTACATCGCCTTTCTTACGCCTTAAAATAAAAGGTTTTATCAGCCGGCTGAGCAGCCGCCGCCTTTCCGTATTGCCTTCTTTTTCGATGGGTTTTACGAAGAATTCCCTGTAATCCATTTCTGGGGGCATGTAGCTGGGCAGAACGATATCAAACAAAGATTTCAATTCTCTGAGATGGTTTTCAATGGGTGTTCCTGTCAATCCCAGGGACATTTGACTGTCTACGCTCAAGAGAGAGGAATAGATCCTGCTCGAATGGTTTTTGGCTACCTGGACTTCATCGAAGATGGCCAATTCAAATTTGACTTGGCTTAGCAGTTCGATCTCATTGCGCCAGACCCCATACGAGGTGAGCAAGACATCATATTGGTGATGGAAATCTTCCAGATTTCTTGAGATTCCATGGAAAGTGCACACGCGGACGCCCGGCAGGAACTTTTGAATTTTCTCTTCCCAGTGGTAAATCACTGAGGTAGGGCAGACGACCAGAAAATGAAGCGGTGTGTTTGGGCTGTCTTTTAAGCTGTTGCAGATGGCTGCCATCAAAGCCATAGTTTGGTGGGTTTTGCCCAAACCCATGTCATCGCATAATATACCTGACAGGCCATGTTGATACAAAAACCATAGCCAGCGCACCCCAATGATCTGATAGGGCCTCAAAGAGGAGTTCAACCCCTCGATGTTTGGCTCTTCCAAAAACTTGAACTGAGTCAGTTCTTCCAGATTGTGTTTTGATTCGGTGTAATCTTTTCCACGGCTTCTCTGCAGTTCAATTCCCTCAAAGGCATTGAGCCGGATGAGTTCTAGCGTGGACAGTTCGATGCTGTGGCTGCGTTTGTTCACCTGCTTTTTATTCAGAAGCCGCAGCCAGTTGAAACGGTTTTCTTCCAGGTCCAGCAATCCCGCTTCATGGAACAGGAATCGTTTTTTTTCCGCTATGGCCTCCCAGATATCGATGACAGGAATGGAGCCTCGTTCGGATCCGTATCTGATTTTCAGAGTATACCTTTTCGTTCTAGAGGGGGAGGATTTGGTGATCTGAGTGGCAACAAGGCGCAAGGTGTCAGGTTTGACCAAGCAGGGGTTTATTTTTACTGCATAACGCCTCAAGGAGGCCATTTCAAAAGTTAGGAAAAGGGCCAGATTCTCTTTTTTCCACAATGGAAGGGTAGCGGAACCGCTCGGGCAGCCGTTGATCTATGGGAATTTCAAAAAAGCCCTCATCCTCAATATGGATGTAATCATCATAAAAACGGATTTTCCTCCCTTGGTAATGAGGGTCGATGTCATAGACGGGTTTGATGAAGACAGTATCCTCTTTTTCGTAATCAATATTCAAACCGGTTTTAATGATTGGAGAACCTTTGGCAAAAAAATTTGGGACCAGTTGCAATTCTTCTTTATTCATACGGATGAACAGGGGAATTTGCTCTTTGGAGAGGGAGACACCGGGCTTAAGAGGGAAGGAGAGACCGGCATTGACTTTGGCATAAAAGCCATGCCCTGAAACATAGATCCATGGGCCGAATTCCCGTGTTTTGATGGATTCATCCGTCAAAAGGCGTTTGTCAAATGACAGGTGGTCATCATCCGTCAGAAGGTAGCTGATTTGAGCTTCTAAGCCAGCTACATGGGTTTGAAAGCCCTCCTGAGTATTCAACCAAATGCGGTGCTGGTGTATGAAATCAGCTACCTGGTCGGCTGGCACTTTTTTTTCGATTTCATTGAATTGAATCTTTTCGATTTTGTAAAAGCCTTCATCATCCAAATAGGCCCAGTCTCCAAAACACCGAGAATTTCCTTGGGTGAGATCTCCAGGGTTGAACAGATAACAGCTGATATGCAAGTTCCAGTCGGCATCAAAGGCGATAGAATAAGACACCGGCGCGGGGTCTTCATAAATTTTTGTGCCTTCCAAAAACGCTTTGACTGCTGCAAGATAATCATTAAAAAGTTCGGAAATTTGAGGCCCTTTCAGTTCGCTTTGCCTTAATAAACTATTTTTGTCCTGGAGATAAAACCCTTCATCAGGGACAAAAAGCCATCCGTTAAGTGAAATGCCGCTTCTGGCCAGAGATTTTGCTTCAAATCTGTTTTCTTTAAAGTCAATTTTTAAAACGCCCGATTCCCTGTCATATCTGATGCTGCTGATGGTTTCCTGAGGTGCATTATGGACTTTCAGGGGAGATTCCACAAAGGCCAATGCGGGAATGATCAAAGGCAGATTGGCTTCTGAAATATAAAATCCCGTTTCAAGTTCGGGAAAAGTGATGAAAATATGATTAGGGATTCTATTTGGAGAATATTCATAGGATATTTTATAGCGTTCCCCTTTGTCTTCCATCAAAAAAAGCCACTTGGCAACATCATTCCAGAAAGAAAGCTCATATTTTAATTGATTTCCTGGTTTTCCCTCGCGCCATAAAGTCAGCTCTTCTTGTGACAGATTAGAAAACTTAATGGAAGTTTCTTCTGTTTCTTGCCGGGGATTTTCGATAAGTTCTTTCAGTCTGGAACGGGCCTGGGATTTCACGGCTTTAACAAAAAAAACCAGTTTTCCCCCTGTCGAATAACAGTGGTAGGCCCCTTTTTCCATTCGACGCAACAGGACAGCGGGATCATATCCTATCCGCTCGGAGTAGAGCCGGCAGAGCCTATTCCACAGGGACCGTTCAAACCTTTGATGCAAGGGAGACGAGGGTTCCTGGTAAATTCGCAGATAAGCAGCTGCCAGATGAATGCAGCCTCCTGCCGATTCAGATTCTTCGCAGGAACAGAAACAGTCTTTGATCTGGCCTCGAGTATCCAGTTGAATAAAAGTCCAGAAAGCCTGCTTTGCTATAAGGTCTTTGACTTCTATCTGATAGGTGCTGCCGGAAAATTCAATATCGCAAATGGCCCCTTCGGACAGAACCTGTTCTGCCTGTTTTCGATACGGTTTTAAATAGTCCGGCCATTCCATAATACAGATCCTTTTTAGCGATGTTGTGACCAGCCACAATTTCGCTTTCCACTAACAAATCGTAAGCCCCATTGGGAGATGGTCTCCAAAGACCTGGTCCTGCTCTTCCCGGGTCAATTGGCCTTCTCCATTTAATAAGGCTCTCAACCTTTCATTATACTCCGTTTGTTCAAAATAGGCTTGTGCTTTTTGCAAAATAGATTCAGGCAAATTCAATTCCCTTGGAGCTGTTTTACGGGCTAGCTGTCCAATAAGAAAAGAGAGTTTTTCTGCGGGAAGGACAGCATTATCCAAGAGCGTGTTCACCCAGCGGCTGCAGGTATCCCTAGGAATGACTTGGGTCGCGGTCCCGTAGACGGGGTGTCTGGCCCCGATCCGGCCTAAAGCCCAGATTTCTATGGAAGAACCACCCCCTTGCTCTGTCAAACGCTGCAAGAGGACTTCACCCAATTTTTCTTTAATGGAGAGGTCTAGATATTCAAATGAAGCCAACAGCCGGATTTTTTCCTGATACAAAGGCAGTTCGTTTTTCTTTTTGCTTTTATTGGGATGGATATCTGTCAATAGATCACTGGCCAGCTGCATTTGCTGGCCTTTGTTGAAACCCCCTGCACTGCGGCGGTAGCAAATCCAGGTTTGCAGCAATAGCTCCTGGGATTTTTGGGTTTTCATAGTTCCCAGAATGATCTTCCATAGCTCTTTCATCCTAAAATCATCCAAAGGGAAACCGTAGCCCGGACGCAAGAGAAAGCCGCACAGATTCCACCATCTGTTTTCCTTTTCGATAGAGGATTTTCTGTAAGGAGCCTGGAGAAGCAGCTCATCCCATAGTCCTCTTAATATACTCACAGGCCATTCAAGCCGAGGCCGTTCCAATGCCTTTTCTAAAGCGTCCATGATCTGGGCGGATTTTATTGGGCTCCCTTCTTGATAGAATTGGCGGAGAATTTTTTGCGCTTCTTTCAAATATTGGACATCGAACGTCTCATCCTTGCGTACGGTATCGAGAAGGGACAGGCTGTTTTCCTGCCCGGATTCTTTTCTGAGTTGGAATTCCAGATTCCAGCGATGGCCGCTGATTTGGGATTTCAGCCATACCTCCAGCGTTCCGATGGGCGTCAGGGTGGCTCCCAGGTGGACGGGAATTTTCTCTTTTGAGGCTTCGTTAAGGGTTCCTTTGCCATAGCGTAAGATTGTATGGATGGGAGGAAGCGATTGCATTTCTAGTGGATCCACCAGTACGACATCTCCCGACTTGTCTTCCAGTCTCACATTGGAGGTTAACATTTTAAACGCCACGGGGGTATTGGGCTGCGCCCAAAATGATTGTTCCAGTTCAAAAGAGCTCCCTTCTTCTGCTCTCCGAGGAATTAAAGTGATTGCCTGAGGCCCCCTAGAGACTTTGCCTTGGGAATCCATGGCAAAATAATAAGCCCTGGGGGTTCCGCCGCCGATTTTTATTCCATACCCTTTTTTCACTTTGCCATAGTAGACAGCCCCTCTGGCTACAGCCAGATCCAGATGATACGATTCCAATACCTGAGGATTTTTTTCTGGAAACCATAGTTTGAGGGATTCCAGAATGGCCTGTTGAAAAGAGCGCGGTTTTACAGAGCCTCCATTAAACAAAACGAAATCGGGTTTAGGGATTTCTTTCAATCTTCCAAGAAAATGTGCCAGGTGTTTTGTAACGGACGGTTCTTCCTCATAAGGAAGCCCCAGGAAGCGGAATCCGCTTCCCTTTTGCAATCGGACAGCTTCTTCCCAGGGGTGCAGAGACCAAAATCCTTTGAGTAACAACTCTTCCACTTCCCCTTTGGAGAGTTCGGCAGTTACGGTGTTCTGTATTATCTGAGACCCTTCTCCTTGGATGACAATTTGATATTTTTCCGGGCCTTTTTCGGCCAGTAGAGCTTCTTTAGCGCAGCGGGCCTGATGCACCACTTGCAGCCATTGGAATGGGGTGCATTCAAATCCACTTTCCTGTTTCAGTCTG
This sequence comes from uncultured Parachlamydiaceae bacterium, assembly GCA_963780445.1. GTDB lineage: Bacteria > Chlamydiota > Chlamydiia > Chlamydiales > Parachlamydiaceae > CAWACC01. Next base: position 99,409 of record CAWACC010000008.1, on the reverse strand, counting down.
GCTTCGATGAAATGCGCTAGAGCAGAATCCATATTGTCCCCGCCTAATAACAGGTGATTGCCCACGGAAAGTCTTTGGAAACTAAGTTTACCCTCCGTTTCGAGGACTTCAATCAAACTAAAATCCGTAGTGCCTCCTCCGATGTCGCACACTAAAATGCAGGCTCCAGGATAAAGTTCGTTCATCCCTTTTTTTTCGTGTTGAGCTATCCATGAATAGAATGCTGCCTGAGGTTCCTCCAATAAAGTGATATGGGCATAACCGGCCATTTTCGCTGCCTCGACAGTCAGGGCGCGCGCTATTTCATCAAATGAGGCAGGGACAGTCAAAACCACTTCCTGCTGTTCAAATTCACTCTCCACATCCCCTTTGGCCATTATATGGTTCCAGGATTCCCTTATATGCAGCAGGTAGCGGGCAGAAGCGTCTACAGGGCTTATCCGGATCTCTTGTTCAGCGGCCTCAAAAGGCAAGATCTTATCCCTTCGGTTGGCTCCGGAATGGCATAGCCAGCTTTTGGCAGAGGATACCAGCCGGGTGGGAACGCGCGCGCCATGTTCTTTTGCAAATGTTCCGACGAAGTAACTGGCATGTTTTTTCCAGGGCAGGTCCAACTGATGGGATTGCCATTCTTGTGGAGAAGCGAGATAGCAGCAGGAAGGAAGGGTGGCAAAATCTTCCAGATAGCCGGGGCTTTTATGCTGGGGTATTCGAAAATTATGAATGGGAGCATGGGAACTCGATGTATCCGCGTACGCAACGCAGGTATTTGTCGTTCCCAGATCTATGCCTATGAGATATCGCATAATGGATTCATTTTAAAAGAGGGAAGTTGGATCGACGAACGGATAGCCTAAATCTGCAGCTACATATTCGTTGGTCACATGGCCTGAATGGACGTTCAATCCTTGGAGCAATCCCTTATTTTCAAAGAGGGCTTTTCGACAGCCTTTATTCGCTATCATTAAGGCATAATCCAGGGTGGCAATAGTCAATGCCTGTGTCGCTGTCCTGGCACAGACCGCAGGTATGTTCGTGACGCAATAGTGGATGACCTCATGTTCCACATAGGTAGGGGAGTCATGGGTTGTCGGAACGGAAGTCTCGCAACAGCCTCCCTGGTCAATGGCCACATCCACAATCACAGACCCGGGCGACATCTTCCTGACCATCTCTCTGGTAACTAGTTTTGGAGCTAGCTTCCCAGGGATCAATACAGACCCTATCACCAAATCAGCCTGGGTGACGGATTGTTCAATGGCGGAAGAGGTAGAGTAAAGGGTTTTTAAAAGGGGAGCGTAAAGAGCCTCCAGTTGTCGCAGACGGTTGAGATCTCTGTCCAGAATTGTGACCTGGGCCCCTAATCCCATGGCCATCCGCGCAGCTTCTGTTCCAACCACCCCTCCTCCCAGTATCGTCACACGGGCAGGGGAAACTCCGGGGACGCCGCCTAACAACAGACCCTTTCCCCCGTGGTTCATCTGCATACAGGCGGCTCCCACTTGGACAGCGGTCCGGCCGGCAATTTCACTCATCGGGATCAATAAAGGGAGCTTGCCTTGAGAATCCCTTACGGTTTCATAAGCGATCCCAATCACTTTTCTGTCAAGAAGACGGCGGGCCAGTTCCGGATTGGGAGCCAAATGGAGATAACAAAATAATATCAGCCCTTCCCGCAGCAATTCGTATTCTTGTTTTTGAGGTTCTTTGACCTTCAAGATCATTTCCGCCTGGTACACTTTGCGTGGGGAATCGACGATTATTGCACCAGCGAGGCTATACAAGTGATCTGTGAATCCAATTTTGCTGCCGGCTTGTGTTTCTATCCACACCTCATGTCCGTTTTCAACGAGAACCCGGACCATTTCAGGGGTGGCGCCTACCCGATATTCATGGTTTTTTATTTCCTTGGGAATGCCTATCAGCATAACATTGCCTTAAGTGTGTGGTCATTTGCTAATTATAAAGGGTATTTGCATTAAATAACAATAATAATTCAAAGTTTCCACCTTCAAGATACTCCTTAAGACGAAGTTGCTTTGGTGTGTAAGGGAGGTATTCTGGTGATTTCTGTTTCAGCAATGGCAATTTTTTCATGAAAGGAAAGAAGTAATTGGTTCAATTCTATAAGTCTTTCACGGGTCAGATGATTCAATTTTACCGGAATTTCATTATTCTTTATTGCGCTCGATAGCTCTCCTATATTATGTAAATAATAAAGTATGTTATTTCTAGTGGTATCGTCAAGCGGTATATTCGGCTCCTTTTTAAAGCGTGACAGATCCAATTTAATCTCCCTTTTATTTGGGACTACATCCCTTACGACTTTACCATCCTTTATGACATTACCTTCCGTAACTGTTTCCATTGTTAAAGTAAAACGGTCATGGTAAGGTGGAGGATCTCGAACAAAGGTATGGCGTTCCCATAAATTCTGCACGACGGAATCAAATCTTCTTGTGAAATTCTTTTCCTCAGTCAGGATTTCTTTTAATTTACTTTTATCAGGAAGCGCCTTTATATAAATTGCCTCACGTTTTAAAAATGCGTCCAATCGTACCATTTCGCCATCAGTACTCTTGGTATACATCCTTTTAATACTTTCTAAAGGGGCTTGCGTATTTGTTACATATGGCTGATTTAGAATCATTAAAAGGAGATCCTTGCATAAATTCCATTGACCATCAGTTATACCCCCATACTCTGCCAACTTATCGATTAAGCTGTTTGTGGGTTGGGATAACTTTTCTAACATATTCTTGAATGAATCAATAAACCCATATTTTTGAGTGACTTTCATTTTAAATATTAACTTTATAATGTTGGAGGCAATAGGATCATTTGATTTTGCAAGTTTAAGGACGTTTTCCAGTGTTGGGAGAGCATCAGGGTGTATGTTATTTATATCAACCAGCTCGCCTAGGGCAATTTTAACTCCCTCCATATTGGGAGGAGGCACAACGTTAATGCTGGTGAGATATTTGGACTGCACTGCGTTTTTTATGTTGGGGTCAGGACTTTTATTGCAATAAGCCTTTACCCCCTTTATAAAACTGTCCAGATCTTTCTTGTTAACGGCCCCAGCACAATATAGAAGTTTCATATGAATGATGGCTTTGTTGATATCAGCCCGTGAGTATAAAAAGTCGCTGACTTTGGACACTCTTTTCCCAATGTTTATAAACCCGGCGGCGGTAGTGCAAGAAGGTGCGGTCCCAAAGTTTTTTTCCTCTTCGGTACCCATCGAGGATGCCAGGTATTTTGCCTTTTCTTGGGACTTTTGCGCCAGTACCTCACGGTGTTTGACAAAGGAATCTATGATGCCGCCAATCCCCGACTTTTTTGCCTTTTCTTGGGACTTGTGTGCCAGGACCACACCGTGTTTGACGAGGGAACATTGGAGGGCAATAATTCCCGTCCGATTTGACATCTTTCTGTTTTCATAATCTGTCAGGATTCCAAAGTAGATGTGGTCTTTGTCGTGATCTTTGGTGAAGAGTTTTTTTACATCTGTTTCTCTGCCGGGATCTACCTGTATATGAGCAGGGTCAATGAGTACTGGCCTGATTTTCCCATCTGTTTGCTGAACAAGGATGATGCTTGCTCCGATAAGTGCTATGGGACCTTTATTAATTGCCCGAAGCAATTTCTCGATTTCCCCTCTAAGAGCCGCTAAGTTCTCTGAACTGATGTTCCCCAAAGATCGGATCAGATTCTTCTTAGAGTCTCCGAAATTAAAGATTCGAAGGGCTTTGGTCTTCGTATACAACATATAATTGGGAGCCAAGTCTGCCCCTACCTTCATTTGTTGGTAATCCATAAAATTTCTTTTCTCTTCGCGGGTATGCTCTATTTCCTTTTGGTCTGCGATAGGATTAAAATTGGGTTGATGTTTCAGTTTCCCTGCGATTTTTATGTCGGCCAGTTGTTTGAGGAGCTGGCTATTGGCATCCATGCGTACATTGTCCATTACGAGGTATTCTTTCCCGTCTATCTCGACATTTCCGTACCTATGCGGCATAAATTCTGCAATTTCCGGCGTCATTTCTTTGAGGATTGTGTAATTTCTCGCTTCTACCTCATCAAGTGGTTTTAGGAATAGGTGCCTTGGACCATTTGGTAACTGTAATGTTATCGTATAGGTCTTTCCATGTCCTCCGATGTCTTTTGATTTTGTTAAGGAGTCTAAATGTTCATTTTTCAGGGTGTTAATAACAAGAGTGTCAATATCATGGGATTCCACGTGCGGGAATGCAGTTGTATCGGGTATATTATTTTGATGGCTGCGGGGTAGATAGCCCATTCTATTTACATTAAAACTATTCATATAAACCATTTTTTATATAAATAAAACACTATAAATTTCTATAAAATATTTAACAATTCACAATTATATTATAATTATATTTTGATTGTTAATCCAATTTAGAAATTTCCGCTTTTACCAATTTAGAAATTTCCGGTTTTTACCTTCAATTATTATATCATAGCCTCTTTTTTCACCTTTTTACTCGAATCCCAGGGATATGGATATTGTTTCCAAGGATGATCTGCCTTAGGATGGCCACCACATGTGCCTCTACCAGTTTTCCAAAATAGCCTCTCCTTATTATTTAAAACTTGTTTGTCCCATTCCATCAAAGGAACATAGTTTAATTCTCTTTTCCCATAAAATATCCTTATTTTGTCCTCATCCTTTTGTCTAACCTCTATCTTCTTATTTTTCAGCCGGTTAACCATAGTAGTATCCAAAATTTGATATGTTGTGTTATAGAAGGAAAAGGACAGATCTTTCGAAAGGGTTCTGATTTCACAGCGAGTGAGGATTCGCTCGAGATCATAATCTGAATCTAGAGGCCGATGGGTGTCAATTTGACCCCTCGGCTCTTTAGAAAATTTATCATTAAATTCTTTGATAAATTCCGGTAGATAATTATTTGCATCCTCAATAGAGCATATATTTCTCAATCTCATTTCTTTCACCAGTCTATCTTGTAATGTTTGATTGACACGTTCTACACGGCCTTTGGCTTGAGGAGAACCGGCTAACACGCTTTCAATTCCAAGCTCATTTAAAGCTCTTATAAACTGAGCGTGATGAATTTTCTCTGATCCTCCAAAAATAGCATGGCGATCACTATATAATCCCAAGGGCCTGCCATATTTTAGGAGATGGGCTTTTAATGCAGAGAAATATCCATTTAAACATTCTGTCTTACAAAAGAATAGACTAGTTATTTTACTGGTGGCATCATCAATGAAAACTATGAGCACACATTTATCGCCTCGATCTTCAAACCAGTAGTGGTGAGATCCATCAATTTGGATTAATTCTCCAAAAAACTCTCGTCGAGGTCTTAAAGGATGAACACAAGACCTTTTTTTTCGGGGTAACCAAAGCCCAGCTTCGATCATCCACTTTCTTAAAGTTTCTTCGGAAATTTTTATTTGGTGGTATTCAAAAAGCTTTTCTTGAGCAAATGTAGGACCGAAATCTGGATATTTCTCACAAACAAGTGCCAATACTTGACTTCTAAATTTTACATCAAAGGATCGGTTGCTGGACTTTCCTCTCTTTTTTGATATCAAACCTTTGGCACCACAACATTTATATTTAGACAATAAATTGCGAATTTGTCTCTCTGATTTCAAATTAAGCATTTCAGCTGCCTTTTTTTGAGTTATTTGCTTGACACTAAGTTGTTTAATGACATGAACTCTATCTAACTCTTTATTAGACATTTGCAAAATCTCCCGCATATATCCTCCGCTTTTTTTTAGGCTGATCCTAAAGAAAAAGCGGAAATTTCTAAATTGGAGAAATGCGGAAATTTCTAAATTGGCGCGGCAATAATTATATTTTGATTTGTAATAAAAGTATTTGTTTAATAGAATATAAGGATAAAAAAATCCTTTACATAAAATTTATCTCATCGTTAAGCTGGCCTTAAACTTTAAGCGTATTTTGAATATGGACCTTTCAAATGTTTTAACTTCTGCCCAATATCAAAGCAGAGATGAACTTCCGCCTTTGCTGACAATTGGAAAATATCTCCTGGATAGGCTTTATCAGCTGGGCGTGGGTCATATTTTTGGCATTCCCGGAGATTATATCATCCGTTTTGACAAACTGATAGAGCAGCATCCTATCCGATTCGTAAATGCCACCCGGGAAAATACCGCCGGCTTCATGGCCGATGCGTATGCCCGGCTGAATGGTCTGGGAGTCGTATGCATTACCTATGGAGTGGGGATCAATATTGCCAACGCCATTTCACAAGCCTATGTGGAAAGTTCCCCTGTGGTCCTTATTTCCGGAGCAGCCGGGACTGATGAACTGCTTCATGGGGAAAAACTGCATCATATGATTTTCAAGGCTTCCAAAGCGAGGCTGCAGGAAAATACTCAGCTGGAAATGCTGAAACATATTACAGTGGACCAAGTCATAATAGATGACCCAAAAGAAGCTTCTTTCAAAATAGACCGGGCCCTTCATACATGTATGCAATTGAAAAAACCGATATATATAGAACTGCCTAGAAACCTCATAGACATGCCCGTTGAAACATTTCATTCCTATTCTTTCGAGGTTCCCACCTATGATCCATCTGTCCTTCAGGAGGCCCTGAAAGAAGTGGAAGCTACCCTGCGCAGGTCCCATCACCCTGTCTTATGGCTAGGGCATGAAATTCAAAGATTCGAATTGCAGCAACCCATTCTCGAATTTGCAGAGAAATATCAGATTCCCATAGTGTCCTCTCTTTTAGGAAAAAGCGTCATTGCCGAGACACATCCGCTGTATGCCGGCGTCTACTCAGGAAAGCTGAGCCGATCCGAAATTGTGGAATTTGTAGAAAAAATGCGACTGCGCCTTATCCTGGGATTGATCATGAGCGATGTAGATACAGGCATATTTACCGCATCGCTTAATCATGCAGCAAAAATTGTCGCCCATGCCGGTCTGATCCAGATCAATCATCATGTGTATCCCGATATTTTGTTTCAGGATTTTATTTCCGGGTTTTCTTTTTTAGACCTTCCAAAGCCATTCACTTCCACTATCCCTCGTTATGCCAAGGCGCTTTCCGTGCCGTTCATCCCGAACCTCCATAAAAAAATCACTACAGAAAAGATCTTTGAATGCCTGCAATCCCATCTCACAGCAGAGCATATCATCATAACCGATATTGGAGATTGCCTTTTCGGAGCCATGGATTTGATCGTCGAGCAAAATGCATTTTTATCCTGCGCCTATTTTGCAACCTTGGGATTTGGGGTGCCAGGCGCCCTAGGGGCCCAATTTGCCAACCTAAATAAGCGTGTCATAGGAATTGTAGGCGATGGCGCTTTTCAAATGACCGGTACGGAGCTTTCAACGGCTGTCCGCTACCGGTTGGATCCCATCATTCTGGTATTGAACAATCATGGCTATGGCACAGAAAGGCCTCTTATCGAAGGGCGTTACAACGATATTCTGGATTGGAATTATACCGAGATGACCCGTTTACTGGGAGGAGGAATAGGAATCAAAGTGACGACGGAACAGGAGCTGGAGAGGGCATTCCAAACAGCCTTTGGAAAGAGGGGGACCTTTTTCCTTATCGAAATAGATTTGGAAAAAACCGATTTTTCTCCTGCGCTTCGCCGCCTGACGGCGCTGATCAAAAAATAGGAAAGAAATGCACAGTATCAAACGAATTAAATGGTTTCAACAAGTTGCCATAGGCATTGCCTCACTTTTTTTTGGCATGATCTTCGTTGCGGTTATTTTGGCCTATTCCCGCCCTTCAGGCGCCACAGGTATTGACATGGCCAAGGTGCAGCTGATGCGGCAGCAAAACCCCTAACTATACACTTTATGGCCCTGCTTCTATCGATGCTTCCTTTTTATCTGATTGGAAATGTGCATTGCGCAGGGATGTGCGGCCCTCTGGTCTTTATGCTGGCCCGCCATCGATTTCGGTATTTTTATTTTCTTGGAAGAACTCTTTCTTTTGCGCTTTGCGGTTTGCTTGCCGGAGCTGGAGGAGCTGTATTGAATATCGTTATGGAAGAATTTTATTTGGCAGCAACAGCTTCTCTGGTTATGGGCATTGCTATGATTTTGGTGGGAGCCGCTCTTTTTTTTGGAACACCGGAATTTTCTGTACATCCCTTTTCGAATTTTATGGCTAGAATGAATCGATCATTATCTGTTCTGATGTTGCAGGACCAGGCGTGGCCTACATTTCTATTCGGATTTTTCACTGTCCTATTGCCGTGCGGACAAACGTTAATTGTCTTTAGCGCCTGTGCTGTATACGGCGATCCTTGGACCGGATTCATCAATGGATTATGCTTTGCTCTTCTCACATCGCCGGCCTTGGCGGCAGCTATGCATACATCCTCCTGGATGGGCTGGTTGAAGCCGCATTATACTACTGTTACAGCCTCTTGCGCTATAGGAGTAGGCCTTCTTTCAATCTGTCGAGGTTTAGCCGAAATGGGCCTGATTTCCCATCTGGTTTTAAATGAAAAATACCATTTTGTCATTTATTGAAAATTCTCACTCATTTATGTTTTAGAAAGTTATGAACAAAGAACCTTTGGGCTTTTATATTTTTCGTGTATTTCTCAATTGTGGATTGGTGGCCTTTATGGCTTTGCTATATTGGTCTTCGCTCCTATTGGAAGACAATGTCCTGAACATTCGGTCTGATATGGAGGAGCTTCGCCAAGAGATCTCTCATCTCGCAGCACAAATCGGCCAGCACGAAAAACAAGAAATAACCCAAGCAGTGCCCTTGAGCAAAAGTTCATTGAAAAACAGGCCGTACATCGATCCCCATCTTCCCAATCTGCTTACCGAAGATCCGTTTTATGCCAGCACCTTACCCAAGCTGTTGGGCCCTCATTTTAAACCGCATGGCACCTTCCACAATGCCATTTTAGGAAAGCCTGATAACCTCCACCCCTTCTCAGGCTGGGCTTACGCATTGCAGTTCATCGGCCTTTGCACTGCTGGGGTATCCAAACTGGAATTTGGAAAATATGAAACCATGGCTCCGGATATGGCAATTAAAGTGGAACTGCGCACGCATCCAGGCACTCAAAAGCCGGAATACTGGATCCATCTGAGAGAAGGGGCCTTTTGGCAGCCTCTCAGCAGCAACCTCTTTTCAGAAAATATCCAGTTAGCTCCCCACTTTCTAAAGAAACATCCTGTGACAGCTCACGACTACAAATTTTGGCTGGATGCCATCATGAATCCTTACAATCAGGAAACAGGCGCCATAACCTATAGAATTTATTTGGACGATATTGAAGAATTGGAAGTGGTCGATGACCTCACCTTCATCGTCCGATGGAAAACCCATGAAGTCATTCTGGACGGAAAAAAACAACAAAGGGCACGTTATATGGCCAAAACCTGGACAGCGGCGTTCCGTCCTCTGGCAGGTTTTGTCTATAAATACTTTGCCGATGGAAAAAAAATACTGGAAGAAGATCAGGATCCCAATGCTTACCGCACCAGTTCCGTTTGGGCTCAAAACTTTTCTCAACACTGGGCCAAAAATATCATTCCAAGCTGCGGTCCCTGGATTTTCGATGGGATGACAGACAGGCAGATTTCTTTCAGACGGAATCCCGATTACTATTTCCCTTTGGCTGCTTTGGCAGACGCTATGATTATCGAGTTTAAAGATTCCACAGACTCTATATGGCAAGATTTCAAAGCGGATAAAATAGATTATTATTCTATCCCGCCTAATCAACTCCTGGAACTGGACCAATTCAAAAAATCTGAATTTTATCAGTCTCAGGCCAAGAAGGGGCAGGCTATTAAAGAATTGGAGTATTTAGCGAGGCAATACAGCTATATCGGCTGGAATGAAGCCAAGCCCTATTTCACCAGCAAAAAAGTACGTCAGGCCCTTACGATGGCCATAGACAGGAAGCGCATCAAGCAAGAATTTTTGAATAATCGGGCTGAAGAAATTACAGGTACGTTCTTTAAAAATTCTCCCTCTTACGATCCTTCCATTGTCCCTCTGCCGTTTGATCCGGAACAAGCTCGTCGTTATTTGGAAGAAGAAGGGTGGTATGACAGCAATGGAGATGGCATCATAGATAAAGAGGTGAATGGCCGGCGCATCCCATTTCAATTCACCCTGACATATTATGTTAAAGGCTCCTTGACCAAATCCATATGTGAATATATTGCCACTGCCCTTAAAAACGTCGGAATCGATTGCCGCCTGAACGGTGCTGATGTAGCTGACTTGACAGCGTTATTTGACGACAAGAGTTTTGATGCCATTGTAATGATGTGGGCCTTGGGTACTCCTCCAGAAGACCCAAAGCAGGTTTGGTATTCTTCCGGCGCCAAAGAAAAGGGCTCTTCAAATTCTATAGGATTTGCCAACAAGGAAATTGACAGGTTGATTGATCAACTGCAATATGAATATGACCCCGCCAAAAGGATAGAATTGTACCATCAGTTTGACAAGATTTTATACGAGGAACAGCCTTACACATTTCTCTATTCTCCAAAATCACTGCTGTTGTATAGAGAATACCTGCAGAATGTGTTTTTGCCCTCCCAGCGCCAGGATCTCGTGCCTGGAGCCAATATCTCCGAGCCTGATGAGAGCATTTACTGGCTTAAAAGATAAAGAGGACGATGTGTTTTATGAGCACAAACCACAAAGAATAACACTCATTTGATCACATTGAACATAAACCCATCCTGTCTTAATTTAAAGTAACAGTTCAGATACCCCTCCTCCTTCGTCGGAATATCTGCACTGTTACAATACAATATGAATGAGCGTCAAAAAAATTCATCTTCTTAAAGTCAACCACTTAACCCAGTAAAATTCAAAGTTTATTACTTTTATTTTACTATTTATTGAAATAATGTGAAATAATATTTTCAATTTGATATAATAAAAATAGATATTTTTAATAAATTTATATATGGGGTTTGAGATGCTATATGATATTAAATCAAAGCATGATAAAGGTTTTTTGTCCACATGCGATCTCGATGTGATAAAAGATAGTAATGGTAATAAGCAACTAAAATGCATCAATTATTGGCTCGGAAAGGTTATAACATTCTTTGCGGGACCTCAGCATACTATAAATATTTTGGATCAGGTCATTCAAGATACTGCCCAAGTACTAAGAAATGAATCTACTTCGCCCACTATCGAGGAACTAGAGAATGTTAAAGGAAACCTCAATTCGATCATACTAAAATACGCAATGAATCCTTCTGCCAAGACGGTAGATAGTTTAATGCGAAAAAAACTTAATAATATCAATCTAAAAATAGTACAATGTGACGAAAAAATCAAAAATAATATTTCTAAGTTGTTTGAAGATTGCAACAATTTTATACATAAAGATCCTAGAGATAAAATAATAATCGATGATTATTTTTATAACTACAAAAATCTTTATTCTATAATTAAAGAACTAGATAAATTTAAAAAATCCGAAGATATTGAAAATCAATTGAAAAAAGTAAATGAAAAGTTGCTAGAGCTTCAAAAAGATTTTTATATAGTGAACCCTGGAAAAAGACTGTTTATTTGTGAAAATGATTTCTTTATTTCGAATGAAGCTTCTTTCATTCGACAATCTATTGTGGAACAGGCAAGAGCGCATTCCTGGAAAGATAATTCACCTAGCTTTATTCAGGCTCCCAAAGCTTTGGATGGTTTCTTAAAAAATCCAAAAAAATTTAAAATTGACGAAGACAATTTTCAAGATTTGTTGGCTTTTAGCCATGAGTTTGAAATGCCCATTTTGAAAGAAAAATGCGATCAGTTTTTACTGGGTCAAATAGATGTATTAGAAATAAAAGAGGAGAAGCTGTTAGGGGATTTTTATGAGTTGGCCACTATATATGAACTACCCAAAAGCAGTAAACAATTACTCGACTTACCGCTTTCTCGATTTCCCAAATCACATCAAGCTGAAATCCAGAAACAAAAGAAAGCGCCTCCTGCATTCAAGAAGAATTCCACTAGCGAAATGATCGAACGCCTGGTTTCTACTAAAATAGGCTCTGATGTGCAGCTAAAGGTTGGCGAAGAGATCTTGCATGTCGATTCAAGAGCTTTGAGGAACTTAAGTCGTGGAGAGAAAGAAATTGAATTAAAAGATATTTCTCCACAAGCTGTCAAGTCGCTTATTGAATATGCATATTATGGTGCCATAAATACTATTTCTTCTCAAGTTCTTGCTGAATTATGGATGTACACATCAAATAACGCCATCATAATACCAGAATTTAAACAATACCTCGCAAAAAACCTTTTAGACTATATTTCTATTAAAGAAATGGGTCTGGTAATTGATTCACTTGACCCGAACAAATATGGTGAATTTGTAAAGGTTTTGTTGAAAACTTTGGAGGAATACACGGGTTTTTCCTTGAAATTGAATAACGAAGGGAATATAGATGTAATTTTGCAACAAGATATAACACCACAGCCGGAAATTTTCCAACTTATCGAAGACTTTTCTTCCCGTATTAAAAATCTTAAAGTCACGAATGATTTCATTGCAACTGCCGATAGCCTTAAGTCCTTTTTATTAAAATGCAATAAGGTCGAATCTTTAGATATCGATTACGATTTTAAGGTAGGTTTACGATTGATGATCGCCTCTCTTCCTTCCATTAAAAAATTGCATCTTAATATAAATAAAACAGAAAATTTTAAAAATTTTACCCCTAACTTTCATTTAACGCATTTAGAAAGTTTTACCTATTCAGGTAAAGATTATCTTGAATTGAGTAATTTATTAGATCAGGATACATTAAGCGACTTGATAGAATTGAAAATTCCACATATGCAAAATGCAGATACTGTGAATTATTTTCTTGATCAATGCTCCTCGCTGGAAACTCTGGAGATATATGCAAACAGTTCAAATGTAAATTCCGTATTTGCAAAAGCTCAAGAGCTCAAACAATTAAATGTTGTAGGGGGAAATGGAGAAAAGTTCCTTGGGAATAAGGAAGTGGTGAATTATTTGAGGAATTATTCTAGGAATAATATCGACTTGCCTACCTTGTTTATACAACCTTCCTGTAAGAAAATTGAGGCTAAAATATCAGGAATTGGTTTAACTTCATCCAAACTTGAAAAAGCGTCTAGTAATTCGAGAGAGAAAGCCATTGCTCTGGAAGGCAAATTAAACGATCAGAAAACGAGCGATGACACCTCTCAAAAAGCCGCCGATGCGCTCCTTGAATACATGAACTCTGGTTCTATAGTTACTATCTCCTCTGAAGTTCTAGCTGAGTTATGGGAATACACCTTAGCAATGGAGCCGGAATTGGCCAATTTAAAAAAATACCTCAACAATCGCCTTTTAGATTATATTCCTCTGGATCAAATGGGTAAGGCAATTAATGAACTCGATCTGGAAAAACAGGGCGATTTTGTAAAGGTCTTGTTGACGTTTTTGGAGGCACACACCGGTTTTTCCTTGAAATTGAATAACGGAAGAATAGAGGTAATTTTGCGACAAAATGTAGAAAAACAGCCGAAATTTTTCCAATTTATTGATGGCTTTTCCTCTCGTATTAAAGATCTTAAAATCACTCGGGATTTCAGTGCAACTACCGATAGCCTTAAGCCTTTTTTATCACATTGCAAAAATGTCGAATCTTTAGATATCGATTACGATTTTCCTGGTGGCCTCCAAATGATGATTGCCTCTCTTCCTTCCATTAAAAAATTGCATCTTAATATAAATAATACAGAAAATTATAAGGATTTTTCCCCTAACATTCATTTACAGAATTTAGAAAGTTTTACCTATTCAGGTAAAGATTATCTTAAATTGAGTAATTTATTAGATCAGGATACATTAACCCGCTTGAATGAATTGAAAATCCCACATATACAAAAAGCAGATACAGTGAATTATTTTCTCGACCAATGCCCCTCGTTAGAAACTCTAGAGATATATGCGAACAGTTCGAATGTAAATTCTGTATTTGCAAAAGCCCAAAAGCTCAAATGTTTAAACATTGTAGGCGGAGAAAGAAACCATTTCATAGGCAAAGAAGTGCTGAATTATGCTAGGAATAATACTCAGCTACTTGAATTGAACTTAGGACCTTCCTGTACGAATTTAGATAATTCCCAATTATTGAAATTGAAAGTTGATATTAAAGAACGTCAAACAATAAGATCTTCATAAAGTTACAAAATTAAAATTTATTTTATTAGTTTTATGTAGAAATTATATTCATAATTTGGTATAATTATTTTAAATAAATTTATATAAGGCTTGATATGTCGTATGATATTAAATTAAAGCATGCGGATGGTTTTTTTTCCGCATGCGATCTCAATGTGGTAAAAGATACAAACGGTAATAAGCAGTTAAAATGCATCAACTTATGGCTCGGGAGGATTATAACCTTCTTTTGGGGACCTAAGCATACTATAAATATTCTAGATCAAGTCATTCAAGATACAGCCAAAATACTTAAAAACGAAACGACCCAGCCTACTTTAGAGGAACTGGAGAACATTAAAGGAAACCTCAATTCGATCATACGTAAATACGCAACAAACCCTTCTGCCCAGAAGGTAGATAGTTTAATGCAAAAAAAACTCAATGTTATCAATCAGGATATCGAACAGTGTAATGAAAAAATCAAAGAAAATATTGAGCATCTTTTAAATGAATGTCAGGAAGTGTTAGACAATTCTGAGAAAGCAGAATCTTGGGTTTATGTCTATCTGCAGGAACAACTTGATGAAATAAGCATTCTCGCAATTAATGAAGGCATAACATTCCAGAATCATTTGAAACAGCTTAACACTATTTCACAAGAACTTGTCAATAAGTTCAAAATAGAATACCCCGAAAAAGCGACTGGTTTTCATTCGTTCACTCTCCCGGATTTTCCCGACTTTTACTCTAATAAAACGGACGGGATTGTCGCCAGTCTGCACGAATCTAAACCAATAGTTCACAAGCGGGGAAGCTTAGAATTCGAACTAAAAGTGCCTAAGGCCTTGGTGAAACAGCTATATGAAAGCTATAGAATATTAAGTGATGGTCAAAAAATATTCAATAATCCTAAAAATATTAAATTTAATATTTATAATGATAAAATTAAACAAATTAATGAAATTTCAAAAAAATTGTCAGGTCATAAAAATTTGGAAATCATTAGCAATGAATTAGAAAAATTGGATGAAATGGCAATAAAACTTAGAATGAGGTTTAAGAAAGATAATCCGAATGATTATGACTTGATTTTTCAAAATCCAGATACAGTTTCCAAACAACTGGATATAGACATAACAAAGAAACAATGGACACTGTATGGACTAATGGGAGATAGTTCTAAAATTATTGAGAGTTGTAAAGATTTTTTAAATAAACCTTCTAAGGATAAGATAATTATCGATGATTATTTTGATAAATATAAACAACTTGTTTCCATTATTAAAGAGCTCGGTAAATTTAAAAATATAAAAGATATTAAAATCCGATTGAATGAAGTGAATGCAATGTTGCTGGAAATCCAAAAAGATTTTAATAAAATGTATCCTTCAAAAAGATTGTTTGTTTGCGGAAATGATTTCTTTATTGCGGACGAAGCTTTTTTCATTCGACAATCTACTGTGGAACAGGCAAGAGCTAACTCGAGCTGGAAAGACCATTCACCAGGCTTTATTGTTCATGCTCCAAAGAGTTTGGATAGTTTTTTGAAGAATCCAGATAAATTTAAAATTGACAAAGAAAATTTTCAAGATTTGTTGGCTTTTAGCCATGAGTTTGATATGCCCATTTTGAAAGAAAAATGTGATGAGTTTTTAATGGGTCAAATAGATGCATTAGAAAAAAATGAAAAGGAGATGTTAGGGGATTTATATGACTTGGCGACTACGTATGAACTGCCCAAAAGCAGTAAACAATTACTCGCTTTACCGCTTTCTCGATTTCCCAAATCAAGCCAACCTGAAATCCAGATACAAAAGAAAGCGCCCCCTGCATTCAAGAAGTATTCCTATGGGGAAATGATTGAAAGCTTGGTTTCTACTAAAATAGGTTCTGATGTGCAACTAAAGGTTGGTGAAGAGATCTGGCATGTCGATTCGAAGGCTTTTAGAACCCTAAGCAGTGGAATGAAAGACATTGAATTGAAAGATATTTCTCCACAAGCTGCCAAGTCGCTTATTGAATATGCGTACTATGGCGCTATAGAAACTATTTCTCCTGAAGTCTTTGCTGAATTATGGATGTACACCTTAAATAACGGTGTTGTAAAGCCTGAATTGGACAATGTGCAACAATACCTCGAAAATCGCCTTATAGATTATATTCCTCTTGAAAAAATGGGTGAGGTAATCAATAAGATGGACTTGAATAAAAATGCAGATTTTGTAAATGCCCTGTTGAAGTATTTGGAGGCAGCTACCGGTTTTTCGCTAAAAGTGGAGAATGAAGGTATAGAGGTTGTTCTGACAGGGCCTTTCACAAAGGATAAACTCCTTCTTATTGAAGGTTTGTCTTCTCGTATTAAAAATCTTAAAATGAATCAGTGTTATATGCATTTTGAAACCACACAGTCTTTCTTTTTGAAATGTACAAATGTCGAATCTTTTGATGCGGAATGGAAAGATTTTAACGATAATCACGCAATCTTGATCAGCTCGCTTCCGTCAATTAAAAAATTGCATCTTAATATACTCAACAATGGGGGTTTGCATAATTTTGCGCCTTATATTAATCTACCTCATTTAGAAAGTTTAACCTATTTAGGTAAATATTTTCCCAACCTTCGCAATTTATTAGATCAAAATACTTTAAGCCATCTGAAAGAATTAAAAATTCCATGCATATCAAAACCGGAAATAATAAATGATTTTCTTGATCAATGCCCCTTATTGGAAAGTCTAGAAGTTTATGCGAATAGTTTGATTTTAAATTCAGTATTTGCAAAAGCTCATAAGCTCAAACATTTAAATATTGTAAAAGGGGATGAAAATATCCTTGGATGGGAAGTACTGAATTATGTCAAAAATAAAACCGATTTGAGCACATTAAACATAGACCCTTCCTGCATAAAACACGATGTGCGACTTTTTCCTTCTCCGGAGTCAATTGGGTGAATAGCTCTCTGAAGAAATCAGTCCCAGAGGGGGAGCTTCCGTTAAATGATACCGAAATGTCCTTATTGTCGTTAAGGTCGTTAAGGTCGATATCGTCGTTAAAGTCGTTTGTCGTTTCCTCAAAGACCGCCTATCGATACTGTGGTGAAGAGACCTTTTGATCGCGAAAGCTAAGGGCTTCCATGAGGTGTTCCTGTTCGATGCATGGCTTGCCTTCCAGGTCAGCTATTGTCAGGGCCACTTTAAGCAGCCGGTCGCAGGCTCGTGCTGAAATTCCCATGACATCAATGGCCTCTTTGATAACATTTTGCGATGGGGCATTCAAAGAACAATATTGCTTTATTTCCCGGGCATTGATCTGGCCGTTGGTTTTTACCTTTTTATAACGCGCATGCTGCCTTTCCCTGGCCTGAGCTACCCTTGCTTTGATTTGGGCTGAGCTTTCTCCCGTGGAAGTGCTCACGATATCGTTATATTTCAAGGCCGGTACTTCCACATGCATGTCCAATCTGTCCCATAAGGGCCCTGAAATCCTGTTCCGATAGCGTTCGATCTGAAGCGGCGTATCCCTGCAAAACTTTTCAGGATGCCCTAACAACCCGCAAGGGCAGGGATTCATGGCTGCTACACATATGATGTTTGTTGGATAGGTGAAGTTACCATTGGCCCGGCTGATGGTTACTTTGCGATCTTCCAAAGGCTGTCGCAACACTTCCAAAACGGCCCGGGGAAATTCCGGCAGTTCATCCAGGAAAAGGATGCCGTTATGCGCCAGCGAGATTTCCCCTGGGCGTGGAATGACGCCTCCGCCAATAAGGCCGGCATAACTGACCGTAGGGTGAGGGGACCGGAAAGGGCGTTCTGTGACCAGGTTTTTTCCATCGGAAAGCAGTCCTGCTATGGAATGGATCTTGGTAGTTTCTAGGGCTTCCTCAATGGTCATGTCGGGCATGATGCTGACCAGCGCTTTGGCGATCATCGATTTGCCGGAGCCTGGGGGCCCCGAGAGGACGATGTTATGGCCGCCTGCGACAGCTATCTCCGCTGCCCGCTTGACATGCGCCTGTCCCTTCACATCGGCAAAATCGATAGCATGGGAGCCTTGCCGGAACAGATCCTGGGCAGCCTCTGCCAAAACGGGCCGGATGCTTCCCGGATCTGCAAGGAACTGCACGGCTTCTTTCAGATGGGCTACGGCAATGATGTCTATATTGGGCACTGCAGCGGCTTCTTTTGCATTGGACGAGGGAAGAATGACCCCTTTTTTGCCTTTATTTTTGGCCAGCATGGATATGGCCAAGGCGCCATGGATAGGGCGGAGCTCTCCGCCCAGGCCCAGTTCCCCTACAATAAGGTAATCCGCATGCAAGTCGCTTTTAATTATGTTCAGGGAACGAAGCAGTCCCAGGGCTATGGGCAGATCATAGAGGGCCCCTTCTTTTCTCAGATCCCCTGGAGCCAGGTTGATGGTGCAGTGGATATTCTGGACGTGGAAACCGGAATTTTTGATGGCAGCCAAAACCCTGTCCTTGGATTCTTTGACAGCCGCGTCCGGCAGACCCACCGTCACTATGACCACTTTTTCGGCCAGGGGAGATACGTCGACTTCGATGTCTACGGGCACGGCATCCAGCCCATGGAGGGCAACCGATAGGATCTTTGATAGGGCCATTATTCTGGGGCTCGATAGGGGATTTATTCGACAGTCAGGACAAAGTAGGCCGGAAAAGCGAAGTTGTTATTGGGCCGAGGCACAGCGCGCAACGTAATTTCATTTCCTGTGTAGGCTCCAAGGTCCACTTTAGTGCTGTACAAATACGCGGTCGGCAGGTGAGTGGCTTTGGATATGAGGATGTAGTCGCCGGGCTTGTTCCTAATCGAACGGGAGTAAGGTTCCAGTATTCCTTTAAGGTTCACCGCCTGCTTTTCCTGGTCGAGGTAAAAATCATCCATCGTTCGGCCTGGATTGGTTTTAAGCCATTCGTGATAAAAGCGGTCTTCGACGGGGATCCAGCGCGCCGTTTTATCTTCAAGCGAGCGAGGGGTAGTGGTAGGAGTATCGATGAGCACTGGAATAAGGGGGGAAGCTTCCTGCGCAATAGGCGGTTGCGGAGCCTGCTGATGGGCCGAGGCCAGCTTTTGGCTGAGATCATTGGCTTTGTGCTCGAGATAGGCAAGTTTCTTTTGGAGGTATAGGTCCTGTACTTCACCCAGCTGTTCCCGAGCTTCTGCGACCTGATCGGGAAAATCGGAATACTCTTTGATTATCAACGTCAGGCTGTTCACTGCGGGATCGATACGGATCTCTTCAAACGGTTTCTGCAATTCGGTTCCGGCCAGTTCTTTGGCATTGAGAAGGAGGGCATCCACTTCATCGCCCCTTTTAATTAATAGCGACATAAGGGTAGGATCTCCGATATTTTCCACGTACTCCTTACAGACATAAAATCTAGTGTTTTCCGGAGGGGTGATCTCCAGCCATTTGTTGTTAAGGGAGCTGACGTGCCCTTCCACCCGGTCTCCCGTATTTAACTGGGCTATGATGGGCGCCTCTGTATTCGGCTCGAGGCGTACGTTCACATGCTTCCCTTCAACGGCTCCATCCAGTACATAGGTCCTGAAAACATATCCTTTACAATCTGGTAAAGGTTGAACGGCATAAAAATCGCCGGTTTCACCTAGCACGACGACTTTATCATGATGATTGAGTTCTTTTAGTATCAAACAATCCAGGTTAGGTTGTACACGCAATCTCACATTATTTCGGGTGATTTTTCCAGTGAAAGGTTTAAAGGGTTCAGCAGGGGATTGAGGAGTTTGCACGGAGGGATTTTCAACTGGGGATTCATTCTCCTGTGCAGGAGCGCCCTGTATAATAAACAGTGTGGATAGGAAAAAAGGGACTATTCTACGCATTTTACTGACTCCATTTTTGCTGTCATCATAATGGAGAATTCAATAAAGAACAAATAGAAAATCTTAACGGATGCAATTAACCACAGAGCACACAGAGAACACGGAGATCATTCAAGCCCGGAACGGGCTTGAATGACGGCTTTCGTTTGTGCGCTTCGCGCACAAACGAAAATTCTATGTCACAGAGGCAAGCGATTCCTCTCTGTGTTCTCGAGTGCTCTGTGGTAATAAAAATCTCTCAACTCCACCATCTTAACTTTTCAGGACGGCGATCAGATGTTCGCAGCCTTCCTGGCCGCACGTACATCCCATCGGTTCTCCCAAAAAAACCGCAAAGGTCTTTGAAGGGTCTTGTTTATCAGTGACTTGATACATAAGATCGCCTTTCAGTTGAATGTCCCAAGTTTGAAAGGTGAGTTCTTCATCCTTCACTGGGGTTTCAATCTCTTCAGTCGCCGCAGGAGGTTCATGGCTGACCCCTTGATTGATAGCCCGCGCAATCTGGCAATACATGCAGTTGCAATGAGGTTCTGCGCGAGGGAGGTCGCTGCTTTCATGCGGGGCAATGATCTTGGCTATTGCACCGATTTTTTCCAGCACATCTGAGGGTAGATCCGGCATGTTGGCCTGGGCCTGATTGTGTTGCAGAGCCGAGGCAAAGCCGTCGGCGCTGGCGATTCCAAATTGAAATGAGGAATCTTGCGCGGGGTTAGTTGAGGAGAACAAAGCTTGGGCTAGGGGAGATAGGGGTTGGGGAACAATTCTCTGGGTAGGAGGAATAGGGGCAGAAGAGGATGGATTGGATTCTTTTTCCAAAAATTCCGCATGTGCTTTAAAGACCGATTCCATTTCGTTGGAGGAAAGGTTGGGGATGCGGATGAGATCGCCGTTATGGAGGGTAAGGATGAGCATACCCTCGCTGGCATGGACCGCAGCCACCTGTTTCCAACTCGTTGAAACATAAGGGGGATGATGAAAAAATTTTGAATTGATGATCATATAAAGCTCCCTTTTTTTAAGGTATTCCAGAGATTTACGATTTCATTATCTTAAATATCATGATTTTTGTCAATGAATTTAGCACTCCAACAATTTAAGTGCTGAATTAACTTTTCTAGCCTTTCAGCTTGCCTCTATTTCCCGTCATTACTATTATCCAGATTTCTACAACGGAACGGAGCATTGCCATGGTAAGAAAAACTTTTGTACTTGACACAAACGTTGTTTTATTCGATGCGGAAGCGATTACTAAATTTCCGAAGAACGATGTTGTCATCCCTGTCACTGTTTTGGAAGAATTGGACAAAATGAAACGTTTGCCTAATGAATTAGGAAAAAATGCCCGCGCGGTATTTCGGTTTCTTGATTCCTCATTGTCAAAATCCGGACCAGGGGGATCTTCATCGATGGAGTTACACTGGACAATGAATCCACGATACGGATCCAGTTGGAAATAAAAACGGAATACAGCTACGACTTTGCCCTGACTATTAATGACAATCGGATCATTCTGGCCGCCTTTTTGCTGAAACAGAAGAGGAGAACAGGTCGTTTTTGTCACTAAAGACTTTGCTGCCCGTATCAAAGCGGAAGCTTTGGGCCTGGAAGCCCAGGATTATCAGAATTTAAAATACTCGTATGATTCCATCTACCGAGGCATCCGCAAAATGGAAATAGACAAAGGGAGATCGATCTCTTTTATAAAGATGGCATCTTAACCCTTCCTGACCTGAAATTCAAACACCCAATGAATATTTTGTATTGTCTTCTCCGGAACATTCCTCTGCCATAGGCAAATACGACTGTAAAACAAATCAGATCGAACCCTTGATAAAATTCGCCCATGTTTGGGGGATTAAACCTCGTAACGTCGAACAACGATGTGCTATGGATATTCTTTTGCGGGATGATATCAAACTGGTGACACTTCTGGGCCCAGCAGGCACAGGAAAAACGCTGTTGGCCCTAGCATGCGGCATGAGAAAAGTCTTTGACGAAGTCGTCGTATTCCCGCATTTTCGTCAGCCGCCCTGTCGTTCCTTTAGGAAGGGATATTGGGTATTTGCCCGGAACCAAAGAGGAAAAGCTTTATCATTGGATGCAGGCCATCTATGATAATCTGGAATTCTTATGCGACGCTTCAGGGGCGACCTCCATGAAACATTGCAGTGGGTCATGGAAAGCAAGAAAATCGAGATGGAAGCTGTGACCTATATACGCGGCCGCTCGTTGCCCAAAGCCTATATCATTGTGGACGAAGCGCAGAACCTGACGCCCCATGAAGTAAAAACCATTGTTTCACAGTGCGGGTGAGGGAACAAAAGTCGTTCTGACCGGAGATCCCTCTCAGATTGACAATCCCTACTTGGATAAAGATTCGAATGGACTGACCTATATCGTGGGACGGTTCTGCCGATCAGAAAATCTATGGGCATCTCTTCTTGGAAAAAACCGAAAGGTCTGAGCTCGCTGCGCTCGCCGCTGACATATTATAACGTGAGAAGGGATTTACCACTGAGCCGGTGAGATCAATGAGAAGGTATGAGATCATTGAGAGGGGTTTGAAGTATACCAAACTTAAATATGATAAAAATTGATAAAAAATCCCTACAAAATAATATTTAAGTCTGTTATCCTTCAAACCCCTCTCAATAATCTCAAACCTTCTCAGTGATCTCACTGGCTCAGTGGTGAAGAATGACTTACGCATTTATTGTAAACGTGGTCATTTGTCGTTTAATCTTTGTTCTAGCTCTTCCCAGCGGAGGTAGAGCTGTTCCAGCTGGGTTTCCGCGAGGCCTATAGCTTTGCACGTTTCCGTTAACAGGCCATCATTTTGGGCATGGGAGGGATTTTCCAGGATCAGCGTCAACTGCTGCATCTCCTGTTCCAGTGTTTGGATTTTACCCTCCATCTCATCATATTCCCGCTTTTCTTTATAGGATAGCCTGGATTTGGCTGGGCGGGATTCTTCTTTAGTTATCTTCTGTTTGACAGGTTCAGCTTCGGTAAGGCTTTTCTTGGCCGAGGCCTCCCATTGGGCATAATCAGGATAAATCTGTGTATTGGAAAGGTCGCCAAGGGCCAGAAATGCCGTGCAAATCCGGTCCATCATACACCGGTCGTGAGTTATCAGGACCACAGCGCCTGGAAAATCTAGAAGATTGAGCTCCAGGGTTTCCAAAGTAGGTATATCGAGGTCGTTTGTGGGTTCGTCCAGCAATAGCAGGTCTGCCGGTTGGAGCATCAGGTGGGCGATCGAAATGCGGGCCCGTTCACCTCCGGAGAGTTGGCTGAGCGGCATGCCCAAAATGTCCGGAGAAAACAGGAAACGTTTGCACCATCCATTGACATGGATGGCTTGGCCTCGGAACTGGACAAAATCCCCTTGGGGACAAAGGGCTTCCCTCAAGGTAATATGGTCCGGCAGCTTGCTGCGATGTTGATCAAAGTACACCGTTTGGAGGTTGTCCGCTCTTTTTATGGTCCCTTTGTCTATCGCCAATTCCGACGCGAGAATGCGCAGCAACGTCGTCTTTCCTGAGCCGTTGGGCCCTATTAACCCCATGCGGGTCCCTGGAGAAAGGGTGAAATCCAGATTTTGGAACAGCGCTTTATTTCCCAGTTCTTTTTCGATGTTTTTTGCCACGAGAAGTTTTCGGGTCTCTCGTTCGCTGGCTGCAAAATCTATGGAAGCTCTGCGTTGCCTGTTGCGTTCTTTGACTTCCGACAGATCGTCAATCCATTCCATGGCCTGATCGATTCGGGCCTGGGATTTTGTAGTGCGTGCTTTGGGGTTGGAGCGAAGCCATTCCATCTCCCGCCGCACCTTGGAAGCCAGAGAGCGTTCCTGCTGGATCTGACCCTGAAGAAATTCTTCTTTTTTCGCCAAGAAATGGGAATAAGGGCCGTCAATGGCAAAAAGGCCTTTAGGGTAGGCTGTGCCTATTTCGATCATCCGGTTTGTGGCATGCTGCAGGAAGTAGCGGTCGTGGCTGACGAGCAGGTAAGTGGGGACTTCCTGTTTCAGGAATTTTTCCAGCCAGAGGATTCCTTCAAGGTCCAGATGGTTGGTCGGTTCGTCCAAAAGCAGCAGGTCAGGGGAATTTATCATCTCATGGGCTATCATCAGCCGTTTTTTCCATCCTCCCGACAGCAAGGCCGCAGAGGGTTCGCTTCCGGTAAAATTCAGTTTGCTCAACCACGTTTTAGCAGCCCTTTCTTTTTCGTAGTCGGGAATATGTGCCGTGGTCTGAATGGCATCCATTAAAATATCTAAGGGTTTTCGGTCTGGAAAATCGCAGGTTTGCGGGACATACCCTACTTTAAGGCCTCGGCGCGGAGATAAAATGCCTGAGTCCGGTTTTTCCCATCCCACCAATATTTTTAAAAAGGTCGATTTACCCGATCCGTTCTGACCTATCAGGCCGATTCTGTCTCCGTTGAAAATGCTGATGGATAGATCCTCGAAGAGGACGCGGGTCCCAAAAGATTTTGAAATGGATTCTGCATTAAATAAAAGCATCTGTTTAACTTGGGTAATAATATAGTATAATTATATGTAGTATAGAAAATGTGAGCTTTTAAGTTCAATGTAATAACCTAATAGGGTGGAGTTATGATAAAATTTCTTTGCGATCACATGTGTGCAGAATTGGGAAAATGGCTACGGATAGCCGGTTATGATACGGTCATTATTGAAGGAGCGATGGACGATAAAAAAATTTTTGAAAAAGCTGTCGAAGAAAATCGTTGCCTTATCACGCGGGACAAATATTTTCTAAAATTGGACCCAGAACAGAAAACCGTTATTTACCTGAAAGAGGAAGGTTTAAGCGAATGGATGGAGCAATTGAAAGAAGAAAAGAATGTGGATTGGCTATATCGCCCTTTTTCCAGATGTCTAAAATGCAATTCACTGTTTGAGAAGACACAACCGCCAGATGATCTTCCGGAACAGATTCGGACTACTATTAAGGAGTTTTGGGAGTGTCCTGCATGTCATCACCTCTTTTGGCTGGGTTCCCATACCAGGCCATATTGTTGCAGCTGCTTCAGAAATGGAAGGAAGATCCCGTTCTCTCCATTGGTTTGGGAGGAGACCTGATGATCGGACGCCTTGTCAATACGTATCTGGATCGTTATCCTCCATCGTATATTTGGGGTAACTTACACCCGATTCTCGCTTGCAATGATGTCAATATTGTCAATTTGGAAACGACGTTGACCAAAAGCAAAAAGCTGCGTCCTAAAGTGTTTAATTTCAAGGCAAGCCCTGACAAGGTCGCAGCCCTTACAGCAGGCCATATCCACGCTGTCAATCTGGCCAATAATCACATCCTCGATTTTTCTGAAGAGGGGCTTAAGGAAACCATTAGAACCTTGGACCAGGCCCATATTCTCCACGTGGGAGCGGGCACCTCTATAGCCCATGCCAAAATGCCTGCGGTCCTCACAAAAAAGGGAATAAAAATCGGACTGCTCGGCTGTACCGACAATGAGCCTGGTTGGATAGCCTCTAAGGATCATCCTGGAACGAATTTTATTGAAATAGGCGATGCAGGGGTAATCCGGGATTCCATTGCTTCTCTCAGGACTAAGGTAGATGTGTTGATCCTGTCTCTTCATTGGGGGCCGAATATGCGTAAAAGGCCCTATTCCTATTTTCGATCTTTTGCCCATGAAGTGATCGACCTTGGCGTTGATATCGTGCATGGGCATAGTGCGCATGTTTTTCAGGGGGTCGAAGCCTATAAAAACAAACTGATTTTGTATGACACAGGAGAACTAGTCGATGATTACGCTGTAGATCCGGTCCTGCGCAATGATCGCTCTTTCTTTTTCATCGTCAAACTAAACAAACAGCGCCTGCTATCGGTGCAGATGCTTCCTATATCTATTTCCCAATTTCAGGTCAATCTATCCGAAGAAAAAGAAACCCTTTACGAAATGGAAGCCCTTTGCAAAGAATTCAACACCTATCCTAAGATGGAAGAACATTCCTTGCTGCTGCATCTGTAATACTTTTCGTACGTCCTAAAAAGTTATGGCAAGGTGAAGCATATGATTGAAAAGACATTCCCTTGGCTTCTTGTCTGGTTTTTTAAGAAAAGTGTTTGCGGAACATATTGAAATTCGTCGATAATCATTTTCTCTATTGTATTTGTGCGGATTTTACATTTAATGTCAAATTAGCACGTATTGAAATCCCTGTCAAATGAAATATTATAAAACTAAAGGAGTTCTTTTATGAATATAAGTAACGTTGTTACAGGAATAGATTCTCAAAGCGGACAGCCTCTAGTAGATCCCATAGGTAAAACCAGTCTACTTCCATTGGATGTCACTCGCATTATTTTCCAAAATGCGAAAGCAGATCTTCACCAGCTGGCTTTGGTTTGCAACGAGTGGCGGAATTTGGCCGATGATAAGGTCTTGCGAGAAACGATACGCCCAGCCACCGCTTTTGGCAGCCGCGAATGGAAAGAATATATTGGAGTGGATGCCGGAGAAGAACTCCCACTGCCAAGGCGGGTCTATGGAGATATGAAAAGGGGGAACTACTACCTTACTTTCATCCCTGAAACAGTCAAGGTAATGCAAGAAAATGTAACATCTGTGGATATCGAGGCGGTCAAAAAAGTTCCATTGGATAGGCTGGAGGTTATTAGCAAACTGGTGGAAAATTCAACAAAAGGAAATAAAATTGGTTTTAATCCAGGATCCTGGAAAGAAGCTTATCAAGAAAAAAGAAATCTTGAAAAGCCGCATTGGGTGTTGATAAGCAAAGAAATCATAGGCCAAGGTAGAAGTTATGAAGATCAGCAAAAGTTTGCCAAGGAGATAAATAAAAATGTACCTGGTATGACTATTTCAGGATTTATGGATACAGCTATCAGCATGTATATGGAATATGTCCGATCTGGAGAGCGCAATTTTATATGGGATTGGGCTAAACTTCAATACAATTGGGTACGTGTTAATGAGCAGACTCGAGGATTACGAATCGGTTTAGGTTTTGCGCTTTCCGGCCTTGTTGTCTTCAACGCCACTGACAATCCACATAAGGACCTTGGCTTTGCCTTGGCTCGGAAGTCGTTTGGCTAGGATTTCACTGGCAAAGCAAAAATTCTGGATTTGAAACTATTTGTACAGCCTCTTCCCAGGAATAGGGATTTGGGTCCAGTCTGATTTTCCAGTTGACTTTCCCGTCGCTATGCAGAGGAGCGGTGAGCGCCTTGTTGTGTTGCAGGTGAGGGAGAAAAAAATCTGCCCTTACATGCAGAGGCTCCAAAATCAATGGATTATCTTCTTTGATTTTATAGAGAAGAGAATTTTTGGCTGTGCATGATTTTGCTTTACTGCCGATCATGATGCAGTTTTCCAGATCGAGGTTTTCGGCCTGGACTCCTATCACAAGGCTGTTCCTGATTTTTCCCCTATTGAGGGAGCAGCCCAAAATCGTTGAATTTTGAATCTCAACAGAGTCGATGCTGTCCTCAACCACATGGGGAATATTATAAAAAAGCCGCATGAGTTCCCCTTCGGTTCCCTCCTGTGTCATTTTTATGTTGTTCCGATAATACGATTCGACGGTACCATAATCCCACCAGTAGCTTTCGCTGCCAATATCCACTGCCTGGAACAATCCAAAATGAGATTCATGATGCCCCTCTTCAAATTTCTTTTTAAAATGCTGCATCCTCATGTAGTGGGACCTGATAAACTCTTCAGAAGTTTTACGCGCCTGCATGGCTAAAAAATAAGTGTCGAAATCCAGGGTCAGAGGCATCCAGAAGCAAGGATCGCTGTCCAACAGGAGGTTTTTTTCCTGCAGTTCCTGTTCAAATTCCTCCAGCAAAGCCAGTGTCATCGGCAGCGATAGGCTGAAGGCTCCCATGCTTATTCCAATATCTTGTGGAGAGGGGTTTTGGTTGAATATTTCCAAAAAAGTAGAGTAGCTGCATTTGTCCAGCAACTTGGCTTCTTTGGATTCATTCCAGATGGCCAATCCATAGCTTCCCAGATTTTGCTCTGTCCAGACAGTATCAGAGAGGGCGGGTATCTTTTTGACCAGGATATCAATATGGCTTTTTGGAGTATAGAGGCAAGGAGCCGAAGGAATGAATACCTGGTCGCTCCAAAAGACGGACAGCCGCCCCTTTCGGCTGGAAGCATAGACGGCTGTCTGTTTGAGCGCTGCTTCCAAAAGGGTCATCAGTTGGACCTCATTCGGACCCTGGGACAGGCGGTGGATCAGGCCGGGCAGTTTAACTGCGGACTTGATGCCCCGTTCGCTGACAGTCAGGGGAGCCAGCCGTTTTCCTAGGCCCGCAGTATGGTACATCGCTATGGAAGAACCTAAGGCCTGCTTTTTTACGATATCAATTCCGTAAAGATCCAAGGCTTTGTCCCTGGCCTTTTGATAGGCATACAAGGTGCCCATACCGTTGCCGGCCCCTTGGCTGTTATGCCAGTCTTCATCCACGCAAATGACCAGGGTCTTTGCAGGAAGAAGGTAGGGGCATGTATCCAGAAGGCGGTTTTCCCAGAAATCCGACAGGCTAGGGGTGCTGGAACATATGATGATGATGTCCATTCCCTGACAGTCAGGTGAAGTTTTTTGCATCAGGCTGACGTTTCCACGAAGACTGTCCGTGGGTTTTGAGATCTTCTCTTTGTCTTTCTCACATCCGCAGCCTCCAGCCAACGGAGCATTGGCAAAGGAAAAAATACCTATCAGAAACAGATAAAAAAGTTTATGGATTGCATTCATAATTTACCTCCTAAAAGATAAAGGGACATAAGGGACATCAAATTAGTTTTTGTCCCTTATGCCCTATTTTTTTTCACTTTATAGCAAGTTTTATATTAATTTTGAATATGTACGGTAATTGAGCAGAAACTCCAGGAAAAAAACAGGATGGGCAGGGCGCCTTCGGTGACAGGATATGGATGCCTTTTTCCGATAAACAATATCTTGCCGCCGAGGGTGTTTGAAAGTTTACGAAAAGATTTCTGTTGTTTGACGTTTCAAGATACTTTTGGAAAATGTATTTTTTTAGCGGGAATTGCTGGAAATTGAGAATAAAAATGGATACTTGTATAAAAGTATCACTCTTGCTATAATTAAGATGTATATAGGAGTTGTATCATGAAAGAAACAGTTCGAGTCAGTTTTGATGTTCCAATTGAAGAACATACTTTTTTAAAGACAAAATGCGTAGAATTTCGTATTCCATTTCGCAATTTAATGCGTCAAGTTTTCCATAAAACGGTGGAGGACTTCCGTAAAAAACAGCTTCATGGCATGTTAAATCAAGGATTTCAAGAATCTTATGAAGGAAAAACAACACGCTTGACGAAAGCACAATTAAATAAATGGAATGAGATGTTAAACGATGAGTAATTTTCATATTGATTATTCAGAGTTGGCAAAAGACCAATTAAATCACTTAATTTCAGATCCTTCTAAGAGAGCCATCGCCAAGGCAGTTGTTACAATTCTTGCTATTACACCTCATCCATAGGCAGCTCTGATCAACGGAGAGACTATACATTGTTAGTTTGGTATGTTTTATTAATTATCTAATATTCATTATCTAATATTCTAATTGTTATTGAATTACAGGTTATGTTACACTATATTTATTAGAATTGATTGTCATAATTTATTAAATATATCAAATAAAATAATTTAAGTATAAATTAAAGGTAAACAAACTTATGAATACAAATATTTATTCAAATACAACATGTTTCAATAATCTTCCTGAAGAATTGCAAACAAAAATTTTAACGGAGCTTTTATCTTCTGATGGATTGGAAGAAATGGCTTTGGTATCGAAAAAAATGCGGAATTTGTCTTTAAAAGTTTTTAAGGATTGGATAAGTGACTCTGCTATTTTTCTTAAAAAGATGTGGATATTCGATACAGCTGCTGAAGCAGTGGACTACATTAGCAAACATCATTTGCCTAGAGCTGATTTATATAAGTGTCGTGATGTTACAGACAAAGATCTGGAGAAATTAAGTCAAAACTGCCCTAATCTTATTCATTTAACCTTACACCCATCAAAAACAGATAATCAACTCAAGGATTATCCGCTGGAAAAGTTCAAAAACCTTAACAGCTTGGATCTTTACGACCATAACCTTGATGAGGGCAAGTTATCGGACAAGCTTCCCCAGCTTACGAGACTTAAGAAATTATTGATTTGCGAACCTAAACATCTAACAGATAAATTTACAGAAACACTTACAAAGCTTGTCGGACTTAAAAGCATATGTCTTGATTATTGTCATGAAATAACGGAGGACGCATTTGCTGTGGCATTATCCAAGATGACTCATCTTACAGATATACA
The DNA here is from genome assembly GCA_963780445.1 of uncultured Parachlamydiaceae bacterium. Lineage (GTDB taxonomy): Bacteria > Chlamydiota > Chlamydiia > Chlamydiales > Parachlamydiaceae > CAWACC01. The sequence goes on along the minus strand of CAWACC010000008.1, from coordinate 68,985 downwards.
TTTTGGCCGATGTCCCCAAATAAGTGGAAAAAAAATGGCTGCACTGGGTCTTAATGTCGATCGTTATTACTAGGCAGTGTTTAAATCAATAACACTGCGGGGTTTTCCAGGTATTTTTGAACGGTATTCAGGAATTTGGCTCCTTTGACTCCGTCTACGACACGATGGTCGCAGGAAAGGGTAATATTCATTGTATTTCCCGCGACGACGGCTCCATTCTTGACTACCGGGACTTCCAATATGCCTGACACCGCCAGAATTGCCGCTTGCGGAGGATTGATGATGGCCTGAAATTCCGTCACTCCATACATGCCCAGATTCGAAATGGTGAACGATCCTCCTTTGTATTCGTGCGGAGCCAGCTTGCCATCTTTCGCCCTTTTTGCCAGCGATTGCATCTCCAGTGAGATTTCTCCCAGGTTTTTAAAGTCCGCATGGCGGATAATGGGGGTGATCAGGCCTGCTTCGAGGCTTACAGCTACAGAAATATCAATAGTCTTGAATCGGATCACAGCATTCTTTTCAGAATCGAATCCGCTATTGATTTCAGGATGTTCCTTTAAAGCCAGGGCGCAAGCCCGGATCGCCAGGTCATTATAGGTAATTTTGATTTGATGGTGGCGCAACTGTTCGCGTATATTCATTAAAGGTTTGGCGTTTAGGGTGCGGGTGACATAAAAGTGAGGAATAAATGTTTTGGCTTCCTGCAGCCTCTGGGCTATGGCCTTTCTCATGGGAGTTAAGGGCTCTTCTTCATAGGTTCCTGGCGGTATTTGTGGAACTTCCCGATGGCTAAAAGCGATTGTGCCGGCAGGCTGGGCCTTTTCCAGATCGCGGCTCATGATACGGTGGTTAGGCCCTGTCCCTTTGACCGTCGTCAGGTCGAGATTTTTTTCTTTGGCCAGCTTGCGGGCTAATGGGGAAGCTTTAATTCTACTTTCTATACCTCCGGAAGGCATTTCAAATGCATAACTTGTCAGAGGAGGTTCCGGAATAAAGGCTGGTTGCGCCATCCCTTTGAAGGAAGGGGGGGCCGCGGAAGATTCAGGTTTCGAAGGTTCCTGAGGGGAAGGTTGAGCCTGAATTTCAGGGGAGGGCTCTTTGGCTTTTGGCGATACCCCTTCCGGCTGATACCCTTCAATGCTTTCCTCTTTTTTTTCGCTTAGAATTGCCAGGGGCTGGTTGACAGAAGCCTCGCCCCCTTCTGGAATCAGGATTTGGCGGAGCCAACCTCCGTCCAGTGCGTTGTATTCGACTGTAGCTTTATCTGTAGCCACTTCTAAAATGAGGTCGCCAGAGTCAACAAAATCGCCGACTTTTTTGTGCCATTTGGCAATGGTTCCGGATTCCATGGTGGGAGAGAGTTTTGGCATGGTCAATGTAAATGGCATATGTCTCCTTTATAGATTATCTCATAGTTTTATATACAGCGGCCAGAATGCGATGCTACGGTTGGAAGCGTTTCGCTTTCAAGCACTTTGGAATATGGCATCGGTGTGTCGCGCTGGCATACCCTTTCGATGGGGGCATCCAGATAGTCAAATGCATATTCCTGGATTTGAAATCCCACTTCTGAAGCGATTCCTGCGTAGATATGCCCTTCTTCGACTAGAACGCAGCGATGAGTCCTTTCGGACTGATTCAATGACTGTGGCTATGTCTAAAGGCCGCAATGTCCGCAGATCAATCAGTTCCGCTTTTATCCCTTTCTTCGCTAGTTCTTTCACGGCAGTATGGCATAACAGCACCATCCGGCTGTGGGAAACAATGGTTACATGCTGTCCTTTTTCTACAATTTTTGCTTTGCCAATAGGCACCAGGTATTCCTCGACAGGAATTTCCATTTTGTCGCCATAGGACAGTTCCGATTCCAAAAATAAAACCGGATTGTTATTCCGAATGGCTGATTTTAAAAGGCCTTTGGCATCATAGGGATTGCTGGGCGCAATGACGATGAATCCGGGTAAATTGCCGTAAATAGCTTCGACGCAATGGGAGTGCTGGCTGGATACCTGAGCGGCGGCACCATTCGGGCCCCGAAAAACGATAGGCACGGAAAAGCGGTTGCCTGACATGTAATACATTTTAATGGCATTGGAAATCAGCTGGTCTGCAGCTACAAAAGAGAAATTAAAACTCATGAATTCTACGACAGGCCTTAAACCTGTCATGGCGGCTCCTATGGCCAGCCCGGCGAACCCCGATTCGGAAATGGGAGTATCCAGGATCCTCTTGGGACCCCATTTATCGAGCAGGCCTTTGGTTATTTTATAAGCGCCATTATATTCCCCCACCTCTTCGCCCATGATGAAGACAGCGGGGTCGCGCGCCATCTCTTCATCCAAAGCTTGCCGAAGCGCTTCGCGCATTTCAATGATTTGGGTATTTGCCATTAGGGTACCTATGGAGCATAAACATCTTCTTCCAGAGAAAGAGGATCCGGCCAAGGGCTTTCATCGGCATATTTCATGGAGGCCATGACCTGTTCCTTCATTTCTTTGTCCATTATTTTTATTGTTTCTTCATCAATGATATGAGCTTCTATCAAAGCTTTTTGCATGAGATGCAATAGGGTCTCGCTGCATGCTTTCTTTCAGTTCATCTTTAGAGCGGTAGAGCCCAGGATCTGATATCGAATGGCCTTTAAAGCGCTCGGTAACGACTTCTATCAAAACAGGCCGGCTGGTCTTCAAGACTTCATGGAAAACGTGGTCAAATCCGGCATAGCAGTTGAAGAAATCCATTCCATCGAATGTATAACCCTTCATGTTATACCCCGGGGCTTTATCTTCTGCCAGGTAGTCTACGCTCACGGCCCGATTGACTGCCGTTCCCATGCCCCATTGATTGTTTTCAATCACATAAATGCAGGGCAAATCCCACAAAGAGGCTAGATTCAAGGATTCATGAAAAGCCCCTTGCGCAACAGCCCCGTCACCCATAAAACAGATGGCGATTTCTTCTTTATTTTCTTTGTATTTGACGGTAAAAGCGGCTCCTGTAGCAATGGGGATTTGCCCGCCTACAATTCCGAATCCTCCCAGCAGGCGATCGGTATAAAGATGCATCGAGCCGCCGCGTCCTTTGGCATTGCCTGTGGCGCGGCCATACAGTTCGGCCATAATTTCATTGGGGGTGGCCCCTAGTAGCAGGGCCAAAGCATGGCAGCGATAGGATGTAATCCACCAGTGGTTCAAGCCAATGGCTTGGATGGCTGCTGTCTGGATGGCTTCTTGTCCAATATAGGAATGAAAAAAGCCTCCTATTTTTCCCTGCAGATACGCCGATTCGGCACGCGTTTCAAAATTGCGGAGAAGCAGCATTTGCCTGAGGTTTTCGATAAGAACCTCTTTTCCCAGTTTTTTGATCACTGCTTGCGTGTCATGAGGAAAGAACTTATAGGGGACCCGTTTTAAGGGAGTATGGAATTTTCCTGAATTCATGTTGTTTGACCTGTTTCCCTGGTTTTCACTCTGCACCCGATTGTATCATATTGTGTGAATTGGGAGAAGGGAGCAGAGGTTCTTCCGGCGGAACTGGTTGCTTTTCTTCCATCTCTTTATTTACAACGGCTGCGACACAGGAATCGGACCATACATTAATAGCGCTTTCTAACATGTCGATCAAGGCATAAAAGGGGAGGATTACTCCCATAAGGGTCAAGGGAACATTCATGGCCGCCAAAAAAGCGCTGGCCAAAAAATAGCAACCCATGGGAACTCCTGCATTTCCGATGGCAGCTAAAGTGGCTATGAGTATCCATGCGGTCATTTCAATAGGGGAGTAGGTCATCCCATGGCTCATCGAAACAAACAATACCGTAATGAGAATGAAGGCCGCACAGGCGTTCATATTGATCGTAGTGCATAAAGGCAAAGTAAAGCTGGAGACCTTTCGGGATATGCCTGCTTTTTCTTCTGCGCATTTCATAGCCATTGGCAAGGCGGCACTCGAAGATTTGGTAAAGAAAGCGACAGACAGGGCGGGCATCATCGACCGCATCATATGGAGGGGGGAGACCCCTTTCCATTTAAGGATCAAAGGTAAAATGATCAGCGCCTGAATGAGATTGGCAGATAGAACGCAGCAAAGATACAATGCCAGACTTTTAAATTCCAATCCCCCTTTTAAGTCCCTGACAAACAGTGTGATGAAAGCGCATATCGCTATAGGCATCCACCGCACAAGCCACTGGGTGATTTTCATGACTACTTGGAACAGGCTGGAAAAAAATTGGTGGAGGACCACCCGGTTTTGCACGGGCAAGCCGAACGCTGCCAGGCTAAGCATCAAGGCTAGCAAAAGGACCCCTATCACGTTGTTTTCTACAAAAGGCTGCAGGATATTCGAAGGGATAGCTCGGAGAAGAAAGGTAAGATATCCCGCCTGGCTTCCGGCATCATTTGTCGGATCTGAAGAGAGGATCACCTGGACAGGATGGACAAAAACATAAATGAGCAGGGCTACAGAAGCCGCGAGAATAGTCGTCAATAAGGTATATTTGACCACTCTGAAGCCGATGGTTTTGATCTCCTGAGTGCTTTCCATTCCCAAGGCCGTTGAAACAATCGAAAGGAAGATGATGGGGAGGCTGACTAGCTTCAACAGGTTGATAAAAATTTGTGAAACCACTTCTGCTGTAGAAAACACAGCAGGCGAGCCATAAAACCCTGCTGCCAGCCCCAGCACGAGGGCCACGCCAAAAAAGATATTGGGATTTATTCCCTTTGCCGGTTTGCACATAAGATTATTACATCCTGTCTACAGTTTTTAAACCCAGTATTTCCAACCCCTGCTTCAATACCCCGGCAGCGGCTTCACATAACAGCAATCGGGAATATTGCTGGACCGTCCCTTCGACACGGCAATCCCTGAAGAAGGCATTGAATTTCTCTGCCAAGGTATATAAGTAATCGGTCAGGCGATTAGGCAAGAGGTCGTTTGCCATCTGATTTAATGCTTCTCCAAATTGGGCCAGATGTAAAGCCAAAGCAAATTCGGAGGGGTGCTCCAAATAAATCCTGTGTTTTTTCCTGACTTCTTCCATATCAGCATTGATTTTGCGTTTGATCCCGTTGATCCGTACATACGCATACATGAGAAATGCGGCGGTATTTCCCTCAAATCTCAACATCCTTTCATAACTGAACGTATAATCTCCAGTACGGTTGCAGCTCAAGTCAGCATACTTGATTGCTCCGATGCCCAAAGCTTTCGCCAAGGATTCCCTCTCTTCGACGGGCATCTCGGGATTCCTTGTCATTAGTATATTCCTGGCCTGGTCTATCGCAGTTTTTAGAAGGTCGATCAGTTTTTCACTTTCCCCAGCACGGGTTCGGAATTTTTTTCCATCAGGGCCTAGTACCAATCCAAAGGGAACATGATCGGTGCGCACTTTGGCTGGATCGAGGTAGCCGGCTTTTTCCGCTGCTTTGAAGATCATTTGAAAATGGGTGCTTTGGCCCATGTCTGTGACATAGATCAATCGTTCCCCTTTTTCTATTTCAATGCGGTGTTTGATGGTTGCCATATCGGTGGTATCGTAGTTATACCCTCCGTCCGATTTTTGAATCATCAATGGCAGGGGATCTCCCTCCCGGTTTTTAAACCCTTCCAGAAAAATGCATTTGGCCCCTTCAGAAATGGTGACAAGGCCTTTGGATTCGAGTTCTTTGACAACATCTGCCAGCATGGGATTATAATAGGATTCGCCCCGGTCCACTAGTTTTACGTCAAGCAGGTCATAAACTTCCTTATAGGCCTTCTCGGAAATCAGGCAGATGATCTGCCAAGCCTTAAGGGCTTTCGCCTGTCCGCCCTGTAATAAAACGACCTCTTCTTGGGATTTCTTTTTAAAGTCAGGGTCGCTATCAAACTGCTTTTTGGCTTCCCGATACCAATGTACCAGATGAGTCAGGTCGGTCGGTTGTTCTCCGGTCAGAACTTGAGGAGCCTGTGTTTTCATATATGCAATCAACATCCCAAAGGACGTGCCCCAGTCTCCCAGATGATTGAGCCGAAGCACGTCATGGCCCAAAAACTCAAAGAGCCTTGCCAGGCAATCCCCGATAATGGTCGATCTCAAATGGCCTACGTGCATCTCTTTGGCTATGTTTGGCGATGAGAAATCAATGATGATCCGCTCCCTATGGGCGGGCTTTTCCATACCCAGATGGGGAAGCAACAGCTGGTTGACAGCATAAGTGATAAAGACATCATCTAGGGTGATATTGATGAAGCCCGGCCCGGCAATTTCAACTTGGCTGATAAAGGGCAGCCCCTCCTTATGTAAAATGGGGAGTTTTGCCTTAACTTTCTCAGCTATTTCATGCGGCTTCACTTTAAGCTGCCGCGTCAGCTTCATGGCTGAATTGAATTGGTAGTGGCCTGGTTTGGCTGCACTACTTTGCGTGACTTCGATGGAAACCTCTTGCCCGCTATCGGCAAGTTCGGGATAAGCCGCAAGGACAGCTTGTCTGAATTTGTCACTTAAGGTATCAAGTATTGTTTTATACATGGTCACATTATATAAAAGAGAAGATGATATTGAAAAGAAAAAAATAAGGGACCAGAGGGATATAATTTACCACTGAGCCACTGAGATCACTGAGAAGGTATGAGATAGAGAGGGTTAGGCTCTGTTTTAGTCTGTCTTTTTGACATATGTTTCAGACTCCTCTCAATTATCTCATACCTTCTCAGTGATCTCAGTGGCTCAGTGGTAAACTATGTCCCTTTGGTCCCTTTTACTTTTAGCCGTTTGGTTTTCCGTTGGCGCGTTTGTTTTGCTCTTTAATTAGTCTTCTTATCCGTTCGACTTCATTTTCTTCAGGGGTTTTTTCTACTGGATCTTGCGCTTGTTTATCCACATGATGCAAAGGCTTATGATGGATGATTTCATCCTTTATTTCTGGTTTTCCTTCAGTTGTTGCAGTATTGTTAGGTAGAGTTTTCTCTTTTTCCTGGCGACGTACCTTCGCGGGGTCGTAGGGTTGGGCTTTATATTGCGGCTCCTGGATGGTTCCTTTCATTCTTGCCTCTAACAGTTTGAGAAAAGCGCTTAAACAGCCGCCACTGCTAGTTAACAATTCAATCCATTGCGTTTTATTTGCCATAAAAAGTTGGCCTATCGGCCCTGACAGCAATGCAGGCGAATTATTCAAACTCCCTTCCACCAGATATTTAAATTCGTTATAGATGGAATTCTCTTCCTTTTTCTCTAGGGTAGAGAAATATATGGCTATCAATATGGAAAGTTCTTCATTCGTCAGTCTAGAAAGTTGGTATTTAAAATCAGAGCTGTTTTGGCTCATCGGTTCTTTTCGGGATTCCATTCGGGATTTGAGTTCTTTTTCCTTTTCTTCCAGATATTTTTTTTCTTCTTTGTTGAGATTTGAATTTATTTTGAGGAAACCGAGTGTATTCAAGTGTTCAGTTAACAGGCTTTTAGTTAAGGCATCCACGGGTATCTGGCAGTAAAACGCGTTTGGATTGGCCCTTTCCAGTTGATTCCTTTTTAACTTGGTCTCTTGGTCATGTTTCCATTGTTGTTCAGGTGTCAATGTGGTTTTTGAAGATAGCATTCCCATAGGGGGAGGCGGTGGGGGTAGCATAGCTCCTGTTGGGGGTGGGGTTGGGATGGGGGTAGGAATTATTGGCGTTGCTGGAGTTGTCGTCGTCGTGGTAATTGTGGGTGTATTTGCTGCAGCAGTATCAGATATAATTGTTTTTGTAGTGCTGCCAAATGAAGGCAAGTTATCCGGCAATTGCGGCCTCACGGGTGGAGGGGTTTTGTTCGCTTCATTGTTAATTTGCTGTAGCATAAGAGCCTGTATCTTTAATACACAAATATCCACATTCAGTTTTGAGATATCAGATTTGGCTTTATTTTTTAGCTTTTCCAAAAATTTAATAGCCGAATCAGCTTCTTGTTGGCTTAAGGACACGTTATGTTCTTCAGAGTATTTATTACATAGATCAAAAGTTTTCTGCGCTATGTTTTTAATACGGACATTGGCCAGTAAATCTTCTCCAGTCAGAAAACTCGATATTTCTTTAATAACACGGACCACGCGTCCACGGAGTCTTTCGAAAAAATTCCCGGACACACATTTGTGTTTTAATTCGCCATTTTTAGCAATTTTTATTATTTCACCACTATCAACTGCCTGATTAAGTGAATTAAATTTACTTATAAAAACATTTTGATTCATGTTGTCTCCTTAACTTTAATATTAAAGGCAAAACTAATCATACCATAATATCGTTTTTTTATATATGTTTTTTTATACTTGACGATTATTTTTATTTATTATAAATTTAATATCGTATTCAAAAATATAGAAACAGGAGACGTTATGTCAAACTTAAATTTATCAATTCCTTTATTTCCAGATTTGCCTTCAGAGGTCAATTCAATTATTTTAAAAAATGTCATTTTCGATCAACCGACAATATTTACAAGTAAAAATATAAAAGATTGTGCCATTAAAATTAACAACATTGCCAAGATTAACAGAGAAACCTCAGAAGTCTTTTCTGAAAAAATGAAAGATCTAAAAAGAATCCACGAACTTATAAATAAATATACTGTATATAACGAATGTTATGAGCTATTTGGAGACCGTTTCATAAATCACCATCTTCTCGATGCTGTTTTTACCGGATGGGATTTACCTGGTGGCAAACATTCCATTGGGGTTTATACTCAAGAAACCGAAAAGGATATCAAAGATATAGTCAGGCTTACTCCTCAAAGTTTGAATTGTAATGAGGGACAAACGCGTCTCACCATTAAAACTCCTCCTTTGATTGTTGCATGTATCAACGAAAAAATACCTGTTTCCATCGTTGAATTTTTGCTGAAAAGTGGAGCGAATCTTTATGCAACCTGCGCCGGGAAGGAATCTGCATCTTACTTAGTAGAAGAGAATTATACAGAAATGGATGCCACTCGACAACATGCTATTTTGGAATTGCTCCAAAAATATAAGTTTGAAAAAATTTGGGAAAAGGCCCGGTTCCTATTTCTGGCACAAAAGAAAGATCCGCAATCCATCCTTTCGGAAATACCTCCAGAATTAGCTCAAAAAATTTTCGAGGAATACCTCAGGCTTATGCCTCAATAAAATCGTGTTCAAAAATCTAACGCGGCGTGCGAGTTTTTCTTGACAGCCTGGAAAGGCTGCAAGACAAACTCGCACATCGTGTAAATCTAATATAATAGGAGACATCATGTCCAACTTAAATTTATCATTTCCCTTATTTCCAGAATTGCCTTCAGAGGTCAATTCAATTATTTTAAAAAATGTCATTCTTGATCAACCAACAATAATTACAAGTGGCAAAATAAAAGATTATGCCAACAAAATAAACAACATTGCTTCGATTAACAAAACAACCTTCGAAGTGCTTTCTGAAAAAATGAAAGATTTAAAAAGAATTCGCGAACTTGTAAATAAATATACTATATATAACAGAGATTATGAGCAATATGGAGAAGAAGACGGTGATGTAAATCCGCATCTTCTCGATGCTGTTTTAACCGGATGGAATCTCCCATTTGGCGATCATTCGATTCAGGAATATACTCAAGAAACCGAAAATGATATTAAAGATATCGTGAGGTTAACTCCTCAGAGTTTGAACTGTAAACATGGATATACTCGTATGTGTCAAAAAGTGACGCCCCTTTTTGCGGCATGTCTTAATTATAAATATCATGCGCCTAGGCCTCTTTCTATCATTGAATTTTTGCTGAAAAGTGGAGCAGATATGAATGCAAAAATCGATTCTGGTAAATATGGTAGTGCAATCTCGATAGCAAGAATGATAAAATCGGATGAATTTGATACAGATCGAGGGCATGCCATCAGGGAATTATTCAAAAAATACGAGTTTGAAAAAATTTAGGAGAAGGCCCGGTTAGAATTAGCTCAAAAAATTTTCGAGGAATACCTCGGGCATATGCCTCAATAAAATCGTGTTCAAAAATCTAATATAATAGGAGACATCATGTCCAACTTAAATTTATCATTTCCCTTATTTCCAGAATTGCCTTCAGAGGTCAATTCAATTATTTTAAAAATTGCCATTCTTGATCAACCAACAATGATTACAAGTTGCAAAATAAAAAATTATGCCAACACAATAAACAACATTGCCAAAATTAACAAAGAAACATCAGTAGTATTTTCTGAAAAAATGAAAGATCTAAAAAGAATCCACGAGCTTGTAAATAAATATTCTGTATATAACGAATATTATGAGCAATATGGAGAACAAGACGGTGATGTAAATCCTCATCTTCTCGATGCTGTTTTTACCGGATGGAATCTCCCATTTGGCGATCATTCCATTAAGGCATATACTCAAGAAACCGAAAAGGATATCAAAGATATCGTGAGGCTAATTCCGCAAAGTTTGAACTGTAAACGCGGACATACTCGTACTTATTGTAGAGTGACACCTCTTCTTGCGGCATGTCTTAATTATATATATAATAGGTCTATGCCTCTTTCTATCATTGAATTTTTGCTGAAAAGTGGAGCAGATATGAATGCAAAAATCGATTATGATACAATCACGATAGCAAGAATAATAAAATCGGATGAATTTGATAATGATCGAGGGAATGCCATCAGGGAATTATTCAAAAAATTCGAGGTTGAAAAGCAATGAAAGACGGGACATAAAAGACATGGTTTACCACTGAGCCAGTGAGATCACAGAGAAGGTATGAGATAGGGCGAGTTAGATTCAACTCCTATACTATTAAGTCCGTCTTTTAACATATGTTTCAGACTCCTCTCAATTATCTCATACATTCTCAGTGATCTCACTGGCTCAGTGGTAAACCTTTATGTTCCTTTGGTCCCTTTAGTCCCTTATTGTTCATCTTGGGCTACCGTATACCCCGGCACTCCATCAAAAGTGTACAGATGTTCTGTTTTGACAAAATCCACTTGGGCATCTGCCAGATTTTGAATAAGCTCCGCTAACTGCTTTAAATGGAGTTTGTTTTCTTTCTTCATGAAACGACACCTCCAGGTATCGCTGCAGGAGGTCTCAGGCATCTTTTCCGGCCATACGCGCACTCCGCGGTTGCTGATCATCGTGAGTTTGAAATCCTTGTTTTTCAGGGAGGACAATTTTTTTTGCAGGGATTCTACATCTCCATGAGATTCAATAAAAACGTCGATGCCAACAAGTTCCTTTGTTATCTTTGGAGCTTGGGAAGATGGCTGCGAAGGTGTGTGTTTGCTCATGTTAGGTGCGGCATAATGAACCGCCTTGAGCGTATGCGGGATTTGGCCCAATCGGGCAGCTACAGCTTTCGCAAATTCTTTTGTGCCTACCTTTTCCTTGCTTGTATTGGGTTTGAAAATATCATAGGTATGAATGCCATCTTCCAAGGTTTTCAACCAGGCATTGTGGATTAGAGTCCCTGTTTCAGCAAGTCCCAAATGTACCAGCATTTGTACTGCCGCCAGCAGGAGTCCCGAGGGATTTGCCAGGTTCTGCCCTGCCCGCCTGGGAGCTGATCCATGAATGGCTTCAAACATGGCCCCGTGTTCTCCAATGTTGGCCGATCCGGCCAGTCCCACAGAGCCGGCAATCTGGGCGGCCACATCGGAGAGGATATCTCCATATAAATTGGGCATGACGATCACATCAAAGACTTCGGGAGTATCCGCCAGCTTGGCAGCGCCGATATCCACAATCCAATGTTCATTTTCCAGATCAGGGTACTCTTTTGCGATTTCGTCAAAGATTTTGTGAAAAAGCCCGTCGGATAGTTTTAAGATGTTGTCTTTTGTAAAACAGGTCACCTTTTTTCTTTTGTTCGCCCTGGCATATTCAAACGCATAACGGACGATCTTTTCACATCCTGGCCTGGTGATGATTTTCAAGGCGTGGTAGGTATCCGGTGTCTGGCGGTATTCTATGCCTGTATAGAGGTCCTCCTCGTTTTCCCTTACGACGACGACATTCATTTTGGGATGCCTTGATTCCACAAAGGGGCTGTAAGAAATACAGGGCCTCACATTGGCATAAAGCCCAAGAGAAGTCCGGATAGTCACATTCAGGCTTTTGAATCCTCCTCCTTGCGGAGTGGTTATGGGAGCTTTTAAAAAAGCCTTTGTCCGGCGGATCGCATCCCATGTCGCAGGTTCAATGCCGGTCTTTTCACCTCGCTTATACACTTTTTCCCCTATTTCCACGCGATGAATATCAAGCGGGGCTTTGGCAGTTTCCAGAATCAACAAAGTTGCGTTCATAATTTCTGGGCCAATGCCATCTCCTTCAGCAATGGTTATAGGAATTTTTTTAATATTCATGTTTTACCTCAAAGTACAAAAACAAGCTTGAGAGTAATGAAGATATCAATTAAAATCCATTTAGAAATTACTGTTTTTTTAAATTTGGAAAGGTTTTCTGTATGCAAGATGTCATAGAAAGGCTATGGGTCAACGAGCGCAATTATTTAAATCATTTTTTTGAGAAATTGGATCTCGTGCAGTTGGAAAAAATGATCGGTATCCTTCGGGAGTGCCGGGGCATCATTCTCTTGTCAGGGATTGGAAAAAGCGGACTGGTCGCCGAGAAAATATCTGTCACACTGACTTCTACAGGCACTAGGTCTCTATTCGTCTCTCCGATAAACGCTTTGCATGGCGACATCGGGATTGTGACAGAAAACGATATGATTATTCTAATCAGCAAAAGCGGCGAAAGCGATGAACTGTTGCATCTGGTGCCTTTTCTTCGCAATAAAGGGGTTAAGATCCTATCTATTGTATCCAATCCGGAAAGCCGGCTGGCCAAGGCCAGCAATTTTGTGTTAACTATTCCGACCGACAGGGAAATTTGCCCCTATAACCTGGCTCCAACCACTTCCACCGTAATGCAAATGATCATAGGAGATATATTGGCGATATCCTTGATGGAGATCAAGCAGTTTTCCCAAGACCAATACGCCATGAACCATCCTTCCGGACGGATCGGACGGCGTCTGGTGATGAAAGTAATAGACTTGATGCTTACAGGTTCTGCCATCCCTTTGTGCGGGCCTGAGGACACTCTTGTTGATACGCTGGTCGAACTTTCAAACAAACGCTGCGGCTGTGTTCTGGTTGTGGACCACAATCGGAAACTCCTAGGCATCTTTACCGATGGGGACTTGCGAAGGACACTGCAGAAAATAGGCTCGAACGCCCTGGAAATAAAAATGAAAGAAATTATGACCCTGACTCCAAGGACCATCCGCCCGGAAGAATTGGCCTGGACGGCTCTGCAAAAAATGGAAGCTGATCCCAAACATCCGATCACCGTTCTGGCAGTCGTCGATGAAGCCGATACTGTTGCAGGGGTCATAAAACTGCATGATATCCTTCAGTCAGGCCTCTAAGAAAGGGACCTAAGGGACAACAAATTTATGTCCCTTTGGTCCCTTTCATTAATTCTTCGTAAGATCTATGGCTGAAATTAGGGAAAAATAGGGCGTTTTTAAAATAATACAATTGCTTTGCAGAAAGCCGCTGCCTGTGAAGCACTATTTTCTCTGGTACAGGATTTTTAAGATATACAGTAATACCTTCCATGTTTCGAAGGGTTTGAAATTCCATTTTTTCTATACTGGCCAGAGGCAAGGTGAGAAGAATCCTTTTGTGTATAAATAACAGCCTGGCCTCATAAAGATGCAGTTCACAGGGCTGCTGTTCTTGCCGCAACAGTTTTCGATAGGGGAGAAGGCCTAGGGTGATCAGACCGAAACCCGCCAGAAATAGCGGAAGGCCCCATACTGCAAGTGAATTGAGAGGAATATATATTCCGCCTAAAACCATAATAACAGCTCCCAGTCCACCCAGCAAAGTACCTCTGACTAAGGCTGTCCTTTTTATAGCTGGTTTAAGATGGGTTTTAATGACCAATAACCTAGTTTCCATTGACAACTTATCATTCCATAAAATATCATTTTACTGTATCAATGAATTTTATACATAGAAAGAAGGATAATTTCATATGTCAGACTCCATTCATTTCACAGGATTATGGATTTCCATCGTATTTATCATAGGATATGCCTTAATTACTTTTGAGCACTATACAAAAATCAATAAAACCACCATCGCCCTCTTGATGGCTGTCATATGCTGGGTGCTGCAGTTCGCGCACTCGGGGGTTACGAAAGAAGAAAATCTGGTTTTTTTAGGCCATCATCTGGCCAATATTTCACAGGTGGTGTTTTTTCTGGTCGGGGCTTTGACCATAGTGGAAATCATCAGTGTGCACAAGGGTTTCCAGATCGTTTCCAATCTTATCCAGGTAAAATCTGAAAGAACATTATTATGGATTATAGGCATTATTGCCTTTTTCCTGTCGGCCATTTTGGACAATCTGACTACAACTATAGTGATGTTGGCCTTGCTAAACAAACTTGTTAAAGATAAAGAAGACAAACTCCTCATAGGCGGCGGGATTGTCATCGCGGCGAATGCGGGAGGGGCCTGGACTCCCATCGGAGATGTAACCACAACCATGCTATGGATCGGCGGTCAAATAACGACTTTGAACATTATAAAAACCCTTTTTTTACCGAGCCTTGTCTCTTTTGTCGTCAGTTTTGCTTGGCTCTACTTCATGATAAAATCCAATAATGAAGAAAAAATAACGACGTCTCAAAAAGAAAAGGTAAGCCCTACTAGTGTCCTGATTTTCTCTCTTGGGATAGGTTGCCTTGTTTTCGTTCCCATCTTCAAAATTCTCACAGGGCTTCCTCCTTTTATGGGGATGTTATTCGGACTTGGAATCATGTGGCTAGTTACAGACTTGCTTCATTACAGGGATCCTTCCGGTGAGGATCTGAGAGTACCGGCTGTCCTTTCTAGAATTGATCTGTCCAGCGCCCTTTTCTTCCTCGGAATTTTATTGTGCGTCAATGCTTTGGAAAGCGCCAATATTTTATCTGCCGTAGCCAGATTCTTGGATGAGTCCATTGGAAATATAAGCATCATCGCTACCATTATCGGCATCGTCTCTGCCGTAATAGATAACGTCCCGCTCGTGGCAGCCACTATGGGAATGTATAGTTTGGAGCAATACCCGCCAGACCATGCGCTGTGGGAATTGATTGCTTTTTGCGCCGGAACGGGCGGCAGTATCCTATTGATCGGATCCGCCGCAGGGGTTGTCTTTATGGGTGTGCAAAAAGTCGATTTTTTCTGGTACCTTAGAAAAATTACTGTACCTGCCCTTCTGGGTTATTTTGCAGGGATTTT
Source organism: uncultured Parachlamydiaceae bacterium (assembly GCA_963780445.1). Lineage (GTDB taxonomy): Bacteria > Chlamydiota > Chlamydiia > Chlamydiales > Parachlamydiaceae > CAWACC01. The sequence continues at coordinate 53,704 of CAWACC010000008.1, read as the reverse complement.
TGTCTATCTGCTGACAAATCCATAAAAACCGCTTCCGTAAATTCGTAAGGCTCACCATTCAATAAATTATCAAAGAGGAAAGCGCAATCATCCAAAGAATAACCTGCATTTTTCAACAGCATTTTGATCACTTCCAGGTCTTCTGTTTTTTTGAATTTTACCAAGGTATTCTGAATAGTCGCATCAAAAATACCAGCTCCGGATTTAATGGACCAATCGATCAATTCTTTTAAAGATGCCAGATCCTTTGCTTTTGTAATTAGAACATCAAGAAAGTTCAATCCTAAACTACTTTTACCGTTTAAGGCATTCTGAAATAATTGCGGTTCTTTCAGTTCTTCACTTTCCTTTTTCCAGGATTTTAATAGTTCCAGCAACTTGGCTGTGTTAGCATTGCAGCACAGGGCATGCAGAGGAGTTATCCCGGAAGCATCCGCCTGATTGGCTTTTATATCTTTCTTTAGAAAGTAATCGTAATGAATGTCGGAGATTTTGTTATCGTTGCACTTGCTGAACTTTTCCAAATCAGGTGGAATGCCAGCGGAAAGGCACGATTTTAAAAGTTTTGAACTCTTATGCTGATAGGCATGGGAAATCACGTGAGAAGGGGGATTGGAAATCCACTCTTTTAAACGAGGTCGTGCATTGCATAGCATATCAAGAGCTGGTTTTCTTGAAAGATTTAAAGCAAACAACTCATCATAGACTGCTTCAAAATCGACTATAGATTTGAGTAAAGGTTCTTTTTCCGCTTCGGAGAGGATTTTCAAAGAATGAATCAAATCAAATTCTTTCCATTCAGTATAAATTTTTTTGGATTCCTTTATAAGGTCATCGAGGTCGGCATTGGGGTTTTCCAGCATTGAATTGAGGATAATAATTCCCTGGAAAGCCATTTTTGGCCCAATCCAGGCACAGTTTCCACTTGTCTGAGGTTTTTGTTTGAAATATCGAAGTTCTTTAAGTTTCAATGTTTCCTGTAATTCTTTATTAAAAAAATTAATAAATTTTTCTTTCATGTTTTCTTTTAGAAAAGCAATTCTTGTACCCTCAATTGCAATTTTGGCTTGTTCCTTCTGATCCAGTTTCCACTGTCTATTTTCAATAAGGGTTCTGATAATGGCATCAAGCTTTGCAGGATTATTAATCGAATATAGGGTGATTCCAGGTTTATCCCCACATTGACTTCCCCTATTACAGATTATTAAATATTTATTAGAACAGACTATTGTTGTTTCATGTCCTGGCCAACCGCAAGAAAGGGTCGCTATTTTGTTTTGCTTTAATTGTGTGATTATTTCCTCAGATTTAATATTTACAGAATTTTTAATGATATCAGGAATGGATTGAATAGACGCTGGTTGCCCTGGATTGAGCTTTAAATAGTTTTCCAGAGATGAAGCGAGAGCATTATAGGTTAAAAAAGAGGGGCTCCCTTCAAAGACGTTTCCTCGTAAAGAAAAGCGTAAGCCTAAAAGCTTCAGTTCTTTTGTCAATTTTGTCAACTCATTATGAGGCGCTTCAAAATCATCATATTCCTTGTCGGAAAGAGGTTTGTGATGATAACACTCATATTCAAAAATGGGAGTCTTGCCATCATTGGACAATGGTTTGGTTTTCATCATCTCTTTTAAAAAAAAGAACCTGAGCTCTTTGTTTTCAGATTCGTATGCAATAGGTAATATTTTTTGTCCAAGGCAATTGATGGCGTTAATATTAGCGCCCTTCTCCAACAATAATTTACATTGGGGCAAATCACCTCTTTTGACTGCCAGGTGAAGAGGAGTCTCGAATGCAGGATTAATAGAATCAATTTTGTTCATACAAATCTCTATTTAATTTAATATTTAATGTTTTTAATAAAAATCTAAAGTCAATATAATTAAAATAAAATTTAATTCAATGAAGAAGATTTTCATGCTTTGCTTTGCCATAACTTTTTAAGGACGTACGTCAAATGCCATGTTACAGTTGATCAATAGGCATCTATCCTCCCTATCTCAAACCTTCTCAGTGATCTCACTGGCTCAGTGGTGAAGAATGGTACACAATTTGTATTGTTTGCCTTGTCTGCGGAGTCTGGAGAGCCGATCCCACCACTAACGCAAAAGATAGGTTCCAAAATAAATAGAGAGCCAAAACAGGATAGGATTCCTGTGTATTATTGAATGATTTATAGGGTTTGATTTCCAGCCCGGAAAGCCGGGCAAGATTAAATGCAAAATCGCCTTTTTCTTTCTGTAATGTGAATTGGAAGGCATCCGAAGAAGGAGTTTCTTTTGCCCATTCCTCAATCAAATACAGTTCCCAGCCATTGCGAAGCTGCTTCTCCTGCAGGTTTAAATCGGAACTCAAAGGATGCCTCAAATAGTTATTAACAATGATTTCTTCAGTAGGAAAAAGCTGTGTATCCTTGGAAAGAGGAACCACCTCTCCATACCATCTGTTATGGACAATAAATACCATGGTGGTCAAGGGAAGGAGCCAGATCACTGAAGCGGCCCCTTCGACCTTCTTAAGCAATAAAATGGGAATAATGATGGAGAAGAATATCCACAATAATTTGAAGGGGGATAGGCTGAAAAATACCCTTTCTACAGAATCTAGCGCTTTATCCACAAAAGGGCGGCCCAAATGAGCTTTTAAGGTCTGGTATTCCCTTAAAATTTCTTCTTTCTTCTTTTCGGGCAGATTCGAAAACTGTTCTGCATAGGTTGCATTGTTCACCCCCATCACATAGTCATAGACCAGCAATTTTGATTTTATTTCAAACAGCTCTCCCATAAAGGGATAACCCGCCTGCCATGCCAGGACCGTAAAAGCCAGGCACAATTGCAATATAGCCATGAGGCGCGCGGGAGTGGAAATGAAAGTGCCGGGAGCAATTTCTTTTTTCAGGCGTTTGCAAAACATGGGTCAGTGTGTCCAATGCCCTTCGATCCATACCCATCCATGGTGTTTGCGTTTCCAATGGCCATGGCTCCATACAGCTGCAGCATAAGGGCGCACTTCCCAACGACCCGGCGCCCATTGCCATCCATGCTTCCAATGCCAGCGTCCTTTTATCCAGAAATAATTCGCTCCCGGGCAAGGAGTGCATACTTCCACCATATCTTCAGGTGGTGCCTGCTCCACGACACAATCCACAGCAGGTTCTTCCTCTATGACAATGACTTCATGCCTATGTGCGTCTAAAGATCCCAGGCAACTGATCATGGATGTAAAAAAAATAAAACCGCTTAACACTTTCATACGCATCTCCTCCAAAGTTGAGAATTTCTGTACATATGAAATCAGAAAAGCGAATTTCAATAAAATAGTATTTTATTTTTTTTCTTCTAATACCAGTTGATTCCAGTATATTTTCATTTCTTTGGATAAGCCAGGAGCCAATTTCTTAAAATTTACAGGCCAAGAGTTGTACGTTTCAGTGTCTATGAAAGCAATCCTGCCATCTTTTGTGAACGGTATGTTTTCAATGCTGCCGCAGTCATGCAAACCTATAGTATTTAATAGAGTGAAAATATGATGCAATAAATCAGGTGTGACCAACGCGCTAGACCACAGTTCCTTATTTTCTTCCCGCGAAACCAGTTCCATATCCTCTACAATCAGGATATATTCCTTTTTAAGAAATTCCCGTGCAGGAGCGGGAAAATCGGGCAATCGGTAAATCCATTTCTGAGGCACTTTGAATATTTCCTCGAGGCTGTTTTCCTCAATGTACTTTCGAATGAGTTCCGCTCCGGTTATGCGGTTCAGCCAATGGTAAAGCTCCGACTCCTTTTTAAAATAGCGCTGGGCATCCAGGTACACTTTCAAAACATACCCTTCCAGCAAGGGATGGCGAGTGACAACGACATGGGTGAATTTTCTGGGATAGGGATCGATAAAACCTGCATTTTTCATCGATTTGATATCCAATGTAGCTCGGCTCTGAGAAAAAAGCGCATCCGCAATGGGCTTTACCGGGTGATCTTCGGGCAAAAAGTAAGTGGAAATTTCGCAGATTCCGCTTGTGGTATTCAAAATAAAAAAAATACAAAGAAAATACCTAAAAACGCAAACCAAAACCTCCAATGAAACCTCCTCCTGTTCCGATGTTTTCCCCCCAAACATGCCGGTAATACCCGGCATCAACATACAGCCAGTCGGTAATATATCCCAAAATTCCAGTCTGAATTTTTACAAGCCTATAATTGGGATTATACAAAATCTGATTAAAATGTTCCTTTCTTCTTCCATTAAATATTCCCCACTCCACATTGCCTATCCCATATAAAAACAGGCGGGAAGAAAGGGCTGCAGTTCCATTGATAATGGCCCGGACCTGATCCGAGGGGAAACCCTGATAGGCACGGTACCCTATACCCACATAATACCAGCAAGGCACATCATAAACGAGTTTCGCATTGGAATAAAATAGATCCCCTTCTATGGCCCATCGTCCATAACGCAAAGAATCTTTTTCATCCCCTGCGGGGATTATCGTCGTCACATTCAACCAGAAAGTCTCTGCGCAGTTAGGGAGAGGTTGAAATGTCCAGTTAAGCTCGATATCTCCAAAACCATAGGCATTCCCATTCAGGCGATCATGAATGGCCGCAAAGGTCCCTAGAGTTGAAAAGACACAGCCTGGAACAGGGATTACCTCAAAATAGATCTGTCCTTCGTTCTTTCTAAAATGAGTCCGGCTGTTCTTCCTTTGCCCCTGTTTATTCCAAAAGTGATGTGTATGATATTCAAGAAAACTCAGGTCTAATAGGGTATCAAACGCTATGCTAACCCCTGGCAGCAAAAGGGCTATAATAAAGATCAGGCAGGGTATTCCCTTGTCCTTATAGCAAAAACCTGGCATAATAATTTTAATATAAGGTTTCCTGATTAACCCTATACAATTAAATCCAAATGGATTCAATATAAAAATTACCCCACATTATTTTAAATAGTTTTTTTTATGAAAAATTACGTAAAGATAATTTTATCAAGACTCAATCTTATCCCAGTACTGGATTACTTCAGATCACGTTGCAAATACATAAAGTTGAAGGAAAAAAACAGGAATTTTCTAAAAAAAAATCCTTCTTTTATTCCCCCTCCGCTAGAGCTTGCATTCGATGCCTATGGCCACGTGGACTTTGAATTGTATGAAGAATCAGGCTTTGAAGACGCCCGCTGGATTGCCGGTATAATCCTGAAATATACAACTCAATGCCCTCTTCATGTATTGGATTGGGGTTGCGGCCCCGTACGTGTCCTCAAACATATGCCCCGGATTCTTGCTTCACGAACCCCAGAACTTTTTGGCACAGACTTCAACAAACAGACTTTTGAATGGTGTCAAAATAACTTTCCAAGAATCGATTTCTCATGCAATGATTTAAAACCTCCTCTCCACTATCCTCCTAGCTTCTTTGATGCAATCTATGGCCTTTCAGTCATTACACACCTTTCCGAAGACATGCAGTTCGCGTGGATCCATGAACTAAAAAGAATTTTAAAACCGAATGGGGTCCTTATTTTGACCTCTCACGGCGATTTCTTTCGATATCTGCTGTCAGATCAGGAAAAAGGAGAGTATGATCAGGGAAGATTAGTCGTCCGCGATGATATCACCGAAGGTAGAAGAGGCTTTGCAGCCTTCCACAGCCCAAAATTTTTAAAGTTTGACCTCTTTAAGGAATTCCATATTCTAGAACAGGTGTCAGACTACCCGCAAAAATCAATCAAACAAGACATCTGGGTCCTCCAAAACAGATAATGGACCCGCTATTTATCCAAAAAATTCATTAAAGGAGAATTTATGATTAGTTACAATGCCCAGCCGCCTAACCAGATAGTTTACGACTTTGTATCCCTTCCAGAAGAGCTCAGAAGCAAAATTTTCGGATATCTGACACCCCGGCACCTGGCAAAATGCTGTCTCATTTCAAAAATAGTAAACGATAGGATCCATGCAAGGAATCAATCCAATATGAAGTACTGGTTTCAGCATTTGTCCCGTACTGTGTATTTATATTCATCAAATGTAAGAGAGCTGAAAGATGCTTATGGAAGATACTATGTAACTGAAAAAGCTGCAAGGCAGTATTTTAAATGCATGCATCATCTCGATGTGGTCGCAAACCCGGAGGATTATTATGCCCTATATATATTGGCCAAAAGATATGTGGAGAATGAAGATGGAGATCCTTTTGAAAACCCTAAAGCATTATGGCTGTATTATACTGCCTATTATGGTTATATCATATACACGAATGATTTTGAGGATGGACCTAAAGTCGAGGTAATTCTCTACTGGTTAGAGCAGGCAGCAAATAAAGGGCACCTGGAAGCTACCTACTTTTTGGGAAAGCGATTGCTTGATCAAGGAGGTGCGTGGGTGCCAGATAATGAAACCAAAAAAGATTGCATGGCTAGAATTCAAAAGGCTTTGTTCTGGCTTAAAAAAGCTGTAGAAAAAAATCATAAGGGAGCTAGAACACTGCTAAATGAAATTGTAAAAAAAATATATGATAATAATCCGGAAGTGATCACAGCATTATTGCAAAAGGCAACTGGGACCAAAGGGACATAAGGGGCAAAAGGGATATAAAGGACGAAAGGGCGTAAGGAATCACAGCATATTTTGTATGTCCCTTATGTCCCTTATGTCTCTTTCGTCCCTTTGGTCCCTTTGGTCCCTTTCGTCCCTTTGGTCCCTTACCCTTCTACAATATGTTCTCAACGCGATTAAAAAAAAATTAAAAAAAAATAAAAAAAAAGTAAAAAAGTGCTTGCGAAAATAATAGGTTAACTTGTATAGTTTGAGCTTCATTCGCATGGTGAGTAGTAGGCAAGGGCAAGCTAATATCAAATGAATCGAACAGATCGCCTGATGCGATCAATGTTGTTTTGACAGTAGATAAAAGACGATGTGCAAACGAAATAAAGCTTGTACGTGAACTCGTTATAATAAACGATAAATCACGAATTATAAAAGACACGTAAAGTGTCACCAACAAATTTTCAAAATTTTTTTTTTTGAGAATTTGATCTTGGTTCAGATTGAATGCTGACGGCGTGGATGAGGCATGCAAGTCGAACGAAGTGTAGCAATACACTTAGTGGCGGAAGGGTTAGTAATACATAGGTAACTTGCCTTTAACACTGGAATAACGGTTGGAAACGATCGCTAATACCGGATGTGGTGAAACAGGGCATCTTGTTTCATTAAAGTGGGGGATCGCAAGACCTCGCGGTTAAAGAGAGGCCCATGGGATATCAGCTAGTTGGTGAGGTAAAAGCTCACCAAGGCTAAGACGTCTAGGCGGATTGAGAGATTGACCGCCAACACTGGGACTGAGAACTGCCCAGACTCCTACGGGAGGCTGCAGTCGAGAATCTTTCGCAATGGGCGAAAGCCTGACGAAGCGACGCCGTGTGTGCGATGAAGGCCTTCGGGTTGTAAAGCACTTTCGCTTGGGAACAAGAGAAGCGGGCTAATATCCCGTGAATTTGAGGGTACCAGGTAAAGAAGCACCGGCTAACTACGTGCCAGCAGCTGCGGTAATACGTAGGGTGCAAGCATTAATCGGATTTATTGGGCGTAAAGGGCGCGTAGGCGGGATGGTAAGTCAGATGTTAAAGCCCGGGGCTCAACCCCGGAAAAGCATTTGAAACTACCATTCTAGAGGGTAGGCGGAGAAAATGGAATTCCACAAGTAGCGGTGAAATGCGTAGATATGTGGAAGAACACCAGTGGCGAAGGCGGTTTTCTAGCTTATACCTGACGCTGAAGCGCGAAAGCAAGGGGAGCAAACAGGATTAGATACCCTGGTAGTCCTTGCCGTAAACGATGTATACTTGGTGTAACTGGACTCAACCCCGGTTGTGCCGTAGCTAACGCGATAAGTATACCGCCTGGGGAGTACAGTCGCAAGGCTGAAACTCAAAAGAATTGACGGGGACCCGCACAAGCAGTGGAGCATGTGGTTTAATTCGATGCAACGCGAAGAACCTTACCCAGGCTTGACATGCACCGGACAGCAGCAGAAATGCTGCCTCCCTTCGGGGCCGGTGCACAGGTGCTGCATGGCTGTCGTCAGCTCGTGCCGTGAGGTGTTTGGTTAAGTCCAGCAACGAGCGCAACCCTTATCACTAGTTGCCAACATTTTAGGTGGGAACTCTAGTGAGACTGCCCGGGTTAACCGGGAGGAAGGTGAGGATGACGTCAAGTCCGCATGGCCCTTATGTCTGGGGCTACACACGTGCTACAATGGTCGGTACAGAAGGCAGCGAAGCCGCGAGGTGGAGCAAATCCCGAAAACCGGCCTCAGTTCAGATTGTAGTCTGCAACTCGACTACATGAAGACGGAATTGCTAGTAATGGCGAGTCAGCAACATCGCCGTGAATACGTTCCCGGGTCTTGTACACACCGCCCGTCACATCATGGGAGTTGGTTTCACCCGAAGCCGCTGGCCTGACCGCAAGGGGGGAGGCGTCTAAGGTGAGGCTGATGACTGGGATGAAGTCGTAACAAGGTAGCCCTACCGGAAGGTGGGGCTGGATCACCTCCTTTAAAGGACAAAGTATCGCAGAAGATGCGATACTTAGGTTGGGCAAACTTCACTAGTAAACACGTCGTCTTCTTTCGTTGTCAAAATGACAGAATCATGGAAACAAGTTACGCCGCGGAGCGCTCTCGAGAACGGGTCATTTAATTGGCTGAATCTCATCCTGTATACTCATTATTAGGTATAATCGGGGTTTAGCTCAGTTGGTAGAGCATCTGATTTGCATTCAGAGGGTCAGGAGTTCGAGTCTCCTAGCCTCCATGGTTAACAAGCATAAGCGGTTATAGCTCAGTTGGTCAGAGCGCGACACTGATAATGTCGAGGTCCCAAGTTCAAGTCTTGGTAACCGACTGAATTTTATGCTTTGCGGTGCAGTATGCTATCACAGTCTACGCAGATTGAACGATCGTAACCGTTGCCAAGCTAAATTATTCAATATCATCAGACTTACGATCTGACAAATCAGCGGGAAACTACATATAGGCATTCACATGACCAAAAAGTCAACGGCGTTGAGGAATAATCTTCACACATAAAAATATGCAGAGGTGCAGACCGCGACTAAGGCATAAAAGAAGCTAGTAATCAATACTCATCGTAGCTCAATGTTCGAGAGATCGAACAACAATATATTACAGCTGAACAAAGAATAAATTTTTGGTCAAGCTAGTAAGGGCTGCTGGTGGATGCCTTGGCATCAAAAGGCGATGAAGGACGCGTATACCTGCGAAAATCTTCGGTGAGCTGGAATAAAGCATTGACCCGGAGGAATCCGAATGGGGCAACCCAATGGACTAACACTCCATTATCCCTGACTGAATACATAGGTCATGGAGGCGAGACCTGCCGAACTGAAACATCTTAGTAGGCAGAGGAAAAGAAATCAAAAGAGATTCCCTTAGTAGCGGCGAGCGAAACGGGAAGAGCCCAAACCAAAGTCTATGGCTTTGGGGTTGTAGGACCAGCCAAAAGATCAGTAAATCTTAGCCGAACCCATCTGGAAAGTGGGGCGAAACAGGGTGATAGCCCCGTAGGCGAAAAGAGGAACTGACAGGGTTGGCACCTGAGTAGGGCCGGACACGTGAAACCCGGTCTGAATCTGGGGAGACCACTCTCCAAGGCTAAATACTCATTGATGACCGATAGCGAACCAGTACCGCGAGGGAAAGGCGAAAAGAACCCCTGTTAGGGGAGTGAAATAGAACCTGAAACCAGCAGCTTACAAACGGTCGGAGGCCTATGTCCTTTTTAAGGAAATGGCTGACGGCGTGCCTTTTGCATGATGAGCCAGCGAGTTACGTTAGATGGCAAGGTTAAGGGATAACGTTCCGAAGCCGAAGCGAAAGCAAGTGTTAAAAGCGCGACAAGTCATCTGGCGTAGACACGAAACCAAGTGATCTATCCATGACCAGGCTGAAGCACGGGTAACACCGTGTGGAGGGCCGAACTAGTAACTGTTGAAAAAGTTTTGGATGAGTTGTGGATAGGGGTGAAAGGCCAATCAAACTTGGAGATATCTTGTTCTCTCCGAAATAACTTTCGGGTTAGCCTCGAATGAGACCTTTACAGGGGTAAAGCACTGGATCCACGCGGGGGCCTACCGGCCTACCAAAGGGAACCAAACTCTGAATACTGTAAAGCACTTCGGGAGATAGACAGTGGGGGATAAGCTTCATTGTCAAAAGGGGAACAGCCCAGATCGCCGATTAAGGCCCCAAATTCTATGCTAAGTGAGTAAGGAAGTGAAGTTTCTAAAACAGTTGGGATGTTGGCTTAGAGGCAGCCATCATTTAAAGAGTGCGTAACAGCTCACCAATCGAGAAACTTTGCGCCGATAATATCCGGGACTAAAGCATAGAGCCGAAATCGCGGGTGCATGCGTAAGCGGTGCGCGGTAGGAGAGCGTAGTAGTGTGCGTCGAAGGCATACCGTAAGGAGTGCTGGAGCGCCTACTAGTGATAATGCATGGCATGAGTAAACGATAAAGGGAGTGAAAATCTCCCTCGCCGAAAACCTAAGGTTTCCAGGGTAAAGCTCGTCTTCCCTGGGTTAGCCGGTCCCTAAGCCGAGGCTGAAAAGCGTAGGTGATGGAAAGCAGGTTAAATATTCCTGCGCCGCCTAAGACTATGGTGAAGGGCTGACAAAGTACGTTAAGCGCGCGGACGATTGGAAGTGTCCGTGCCGATGTGAGGCAGGCTGACAGGCAAATCCGTCAGCAGGATGCCAGGCATCGGCCAAGGGGAATCCTCGGAGGAACCGATGGCGTAGCGCAAGACTTTCAAGAAATAAGCTCTAACCGTTGATGGCGACCGTACCAAAACCGACACAGGTGGGTGGGAAGAATATTCTCAGGCGCGCGAGAGAACTCTTGTTAAGGAACTCTGCAAACTATCCCCGTAACTTCGGGAGAAGGGGAGCTGCTGGAGGTGATTACCCTGCGGTATGAAGCTTTTGGCAGTCGCAGCGAAATGGCCCAGGCGACTGTTTAACAAAAACACAGCTCTATGCGAAGCCGTCTAAGGCGAAGTATATGGAGTGATGCCTGCCCAATGCCAAAAGGTCAAAAGGAGGAGTTAGCCGCAAGGCGAAGCTCTGAATTTAAGCCCTGGTGAATGGCGGCCGTAACTATAACGGTCCTAAGGTAGCGAAATTCCTTGTCGGGTAAGTTCCGACCTGCACGAATGGTATAACGATCTGGGCGCTGTCTCAACAAGAGGCTCGGTGAACTTGTAGTAGCGGTGAAGATGCCGTTTACCCGCAATAAGACGGAAAGACCCCGTGAACCTTTACTGTACTCTGGTATTGGCTCTTGACTTGTCATGTGTAGGATAGCCAGGAGGCTTTGAAGTCCCTTCGTCAGGGGGGATGGAGCCGCCGTTGAAATACTGGTCTTGACAAGTCGGGAATCTAACGTTATCCCGTGAAGCCGGGAAACGGACAATGCCAGACGGGCAGTTTTGCTGGGGCGGTATCCTCCTAAAGAGTAACGGAGGAGTCCAAAGCTTGCCTCATCGTGGTTGGCAATCACGAGAAGAGCGTAAAGGTATAAGGCAAGTTGACTGCGAGACCGACAAGTCGAGCAGATACGAAAGTAGGGCTTAGTGATCCGGCAGTGGAAAGTGGAATCGCTGTCGCTCAACGGATAAAAGGTACTCCGGGGATAACAGGCTTATCGCCACCAAGAGTTCATATCGACGTGGCGGTTTGGCACCTCGATGTCGACTCATCGCATCCTGGGGCTGAAGAAGGTCCCAAGGGTTTGGCTGTTCGCCAATTAAAGCGGTACGCGAGTTGGGTTCAAAACGTCGTGAGACAGTTTGGTCCCTATCTTTTGTGGGCGTAGGATACTTGAGAGGAGCTGCTTCTAGTACGAGAGGACCGAAGTGGACGAACCAATGGTGAACCGGTTGTACTGCCAAGTGCATAGCCGGGTAGCTATGTTCGGAAAGGATAAGCGTTGAAAGCATCTAAACGCCAAGCCTCCCTCAAGATAAGGTATCCCAATGAGACCCCTTGAAGACTACAAGGTAGATAGGTCGGGTGTGTAAGCACAGCGATGTGTTGAGCTAACCGATACTAATGGTCCAAAGGCTTGACCGCCTTTTTTAAGAAGACGTGAATAAGGACCTTAAGAAAGCGTCTATAAAGAAAGAGTGGTCGCAAGTTTAGTAAAATCACAGTTGTAATGAGTGTGTGAAGAATAACCTCAAGCGTTGATTTTTGTAAGTGAATTCAAAATCCGATCATCAGGCTGAAAGCCTGGTATGTAGAAGCCTAGGGCATCGCCCTAGGCAACTAGGGCACAGAGCCCTAGGGATTCGAAGATATTCTTGCCTGGTGGCAATAGAGAAAGGGAAACACCTGACCCCATTCCGAACTCAGAAGTTAAGCCTTTCATCGCCGATGGTACTGCACACAAGAGTGTGGGAGAGTAGGTCGCCGCCAGGCTTTTTTTTTATTTAACGACAAACGACTTTAACGACAATAACGACTTTAACGACGACAATAAACAAGTCGTTTGTCGTTAAGGTCGTTATTGTCGTTCAGGTCGTTATCGTTGTTTGTCGTTTTGTCCCTTATGTCCTTTAGGTTCCTTATGTCCTTTAGGTCCCTTTCGTCCCTTTACTCAAATTTTCGCAAGAACTGCTTTTTAATTGATTTTATATTTCCTAATTAATTATACTGGATTCGCTAGATTATAAAATTTTTTAAATGGAGGCTTATGCGTAAAATATTAATTTTGTTTGTATGTTCTTTTATATTATTTCAAAATTGCCAAGCAATGCAGGAATTAGACTTTTTTCAAGGTCTGGTGAAAACCGGAGGGAATGGATTTGGAAATTTTATGCCGGCAAAAAAGCGGACGCAAGGTGTATTGGAAGAGACGCAATATACCAACCACATTGGTACATTGCCAGGTGTGTTTACCATTGGTATTCCACCTTCTTTTAGTAATAATGACAAGGAATGGTTAACGATAGGGGAAAAGTCCTTTAGGCGAGAAGATAATGTGCATTTTTCCTATGCAAGTTTCGGCCCGGGAGCATTGAATAGAAATCAATACGGCTGTGCTGTAGCCAAAAGTGGTCCTATACCAGAAAAAGTAAAATATGAGATGGGTCATAAATTAGGGGAAGGTTTTAAGTCCGCAATAAACCCCCAATTAACACAGATGTTGGAAGAAAAATGGGTGAAATTGAATGGTAAAGAGGCATTCTTTTATTCGTTTAAAATTAATCCAACCTCTTATACTTCTGAATATCTAGTTTTTATTTATTATATTATTTATGATAATGACTTTACTGTTACATTTTACAAAGTAATGCCAGACCCTTCGCATAACTTTATTGACGATAGGTGCAGTCTTGAAGAATTTCAAACCTGGATTTCAACATTTAGATATGATTTAAATCGAAAGTAATTAACTGCATTGGGAATGGGCTGGCCTAGGCTTTTTTTTATTTAACGACAAACGACAATAACGACCTTAACGACATTTTTATTATCGTCGTGAAGGTCGTTAAAGTCGTTTTTTAAATTGCATTATCAGGATCACAGATTTCCATTGCATTTTCTTCAGGAGCAAAATATCTTTTTGCTAAAGTAATATTATAGGTCCAATTTTCATAAGAATAATTTTCAGGATGTCCAACGCACAATTCCATTCCATGAAGCATGTCAAAGTAAATATGGACGCATATATGGGTCTTAGAATCTATTTTTTCTTTAACAACGAACAATTTCATTTTAAAATCTGGCTTTTTGATATATTTTATACTTTGCGCTATTATAGTATCTATGAGCCTAGAAATATCTTCTCCTTTTTTTGCCTGAATGTGTTTTACAACACAAGATCCCATTCGTACGTGTACCGGTCTTTTTGCTATGTCATGGAATTGACCATTGTAATAGCCACCAGTGTTTATATAGTCTTTTGCAATAGATAGCCAGTGTGTTTTCTCGGGATTGATTATTTTGAAGCAATTTGAAATAAAAGGGCAATTTGTCCTTAGAGTTAATTTTTTTGTTTTTTTAAATAGTTTATCTATCCCTTTTTTACTATATAGATTAATTTCATCCTTCTCATCCTTAACTTTTTCAGGAACTAAAATGATCTGAAAGTTATCATCTTTCATTTCCGCGTAGGCGCATCGTGGCAAATTAGGTTCTTCACCGGCATCTACATCAAAAGTTTCTTTCCATTCCTTAGCGCCAAATATTCCGGCAGGCCGTATACTTTCTCTAAATTCTTTATTATCAGCTAGAACTGACCAATTTTTGCATGTTAAAGCTAGCGAAGGAAGATTTTCCGCGCCAGCTTGGGTAAAAATATTGTTTGATAGATCTTGAGGAAGTGTGTTCCATCCACTTTCCAGGTTTTGAAATGATGGATAAACTATAGGTAAACTTGTATTTATACTTTGCATAAAATCTCCTTATTAATTTTTAGGGTTATATTTTTTATTTTTTCATATTCTTGAACATGTATATTACCAAATTTGGATTTAAGAATCTACAATAAAAATGTTCTTAAGGACGTTATTGGTACGTCCTAAAAGTTATGACAAGGCGAAGCATGAAAAGGTAACCAGGCGTCTCGGCTTGTGCCAGGGCGGGACGCCCTGGCTACTTTCTCATAAAAAGTCATGTGGTGCCATGACTTTTTAAGGACGTACCGTTAAGGTCGTTAAGGTCGTTTTTTTAATTGCATTATCAGGATCACAGATTTCCATTGCATTTTGTTCAGAAGCAAAATATCTTTTCGCCAAAGTAATATTATAGGTCCAATTTTCATAAGAATAATTTTCAGGATGTCCAACGCACAATAGCTTGCCATCAATATGGATGCATATATGAGTTTTAGAATCTCTTTTTTCTTTAACAACTAAAAATTTTTGTCCATAAACAGGCTCTGTGATATATCGTATACTACGAGTTATTATAGTATCTATGAGCCTAGAAATGTCTTCTCCTTTTTTTGCTTGTATAAGTTTTACATCACACCCGAAAAATCCGGTTGGTACAGATACCGGTCTTTTTGCTATGTCATGGAATTGTCCATTGTAATAATCACCGCCATCTATATAGTCTTTTGCAATAGATAGCCAGTGTGTTTTCTCAGGTTTGACTATTTTGAAGGAATTTGAAATAAAACCGCAATTTGTCCTTAAAGTTAATTTTTTTGTTTTTTTTAATAGTTTATCTATCCCTTCTTTACTATATAGATTAATTTCATCCTTCTCATCCTTAACTTTTTCAGGAACTAAAATGATCTGAAACTTATCATCTTTCATTTCCGCGTAGGCGCATCTTGGCAAAATAGGTTCTTCACCGGCATTGACATCAAAAGTTTCTTTCCATTCCTTAGTCCCAAAAATTCCGGCAGGCCGTATATTTTCTCTAAATTCTTTATTATCAGCTAGAACGGACCAATTTTTGCATGTTAAAGCTAGCGAAGGAAGATTTTCCGCGCCAGCGTAGGTAAAAATAATGTTTGATAGATCTTGAGGAAGCATGTTCCATCCACTTTCCAGGTTTTGAAATGATGGATAAACTATAGGTAAACTTGTATTTACACTTTGCATAAAATCTTCTAATTAATTTTTAGGGTTATATTTTTTTTTTCATATTCTTGAACAAATATGTTACCAAATTTGAATTTAAGAATCTACAATAAAAATGTCGTTAAGGACGTTATTGTTACGTCCTAAAAGTTATGGCAAGGCGAAGCATGAAAAGGTAACCAGTCCGTCTCGGCCTGTGCCAGGGCGGGACGCTCTGGCTACTTTCTCATAAAAGGACGTACCGTTATTGGTTGGTTTAGCCAG
This sequence comes from uncultured Parachlamydiaceae bacterium, assembly GCA_963780445.1. Classification (GTDB taxonomy): domain Bacteria; phylum Chlamydiota; class Chlamydiia; order Chlamydiales; family Parachlamydiaceae; genus CAWACC01. Next base: position 37,820 of record CAWACC010000008.1, on the reverse strand, counting down.
CTTGGTATACCAGGCTTCGCTGGTGTCTGAGATGAAAACCTAGCACTTTTTGCTTTGCGGCTTGTATGGCCATTTCTTCGGCTAGGGTTACCAATTGATGCAGTTTTTTTCGCCGTATTTTAAGGGTTTGATTTAAATGATCAATATTGAGCAGGTCAATATTGACGTTTTGGCCTAAGCGAGGGTCTACATTTCGCGGAACACTCAAATCAATTATCAATTTTCGGCCAATATGTTCCGGCAGTTGGCTTCTATTGATTAGATAGCTGGGCGATTTTGTTCCAAAGATAATCCAATCATACTTATGCCACGAATGCACTAGATCCCAATCGCCGTAGTGGATTTTCTCTTTTTCTGCAATTTCTTGGGCATAGGAGGCTGTCCTATTGCAGAGAGTGATATTTTCGAAGCGTTTTTTTCTCAAAAAAGCGATGACTTTCTTATTGATCTCTGAAGCTCCGATGCACAGGATAGGTATCTGGTATGGGAATTGGAAAAATTGTGTTCCTGCCTGAAAAATAGAGTGTTCCAGATCGGGCAAACCCGGTTTGATGGGAAGGGTAGAGCGTATTTTTTTTCCGATCGTCAAACAGTTTTGAAACAGGTAATGGAGCTCATAAGGCAGCTGGGTATATTGGATGGCGTTTTCATAGGCTGTTTTTACTTGTCCCTGGATTTCTGTTTCGGCAATGATGGCGCTATCCAATCCCACGGTGACTCTGCAAAGATGTAAAAAGCAGTCGTAGCTAAAATAGGAGTACATTTTTTGATCAAAGTTGTCCTGGATTTCCATCCTTAAAAGAGACAACAGATAGGAATGTGCTTCTGCCAGTTCTTCCGAAGTGAAATAGATTTCTGTCCTATTACAGGTGGAGAGCAGGACAAAGTAGTGTTGTTGGTGGCGGTTTTGCCCCATGGAAAAGTGGAGATGGCAGGCTTTAGCTAATTTCTCACGCAGTTTTAGATCCGCCAATTTGTGGTTTAGGCCAATGACTCCAATGCGCATGCGTGTCTCCTGTAGGCAGTATTCAAAAAAAATAGTTATAAATAATATTTTTTTTCTTGCCAATGGGAAAAGGAGAAGGGACCTAAAGGACCTAAGGGACCTAAGGGACATAAAATTATGAATTTTGTCCCTTTAGTCCCTTAGGTCCCTTATGTCCCTATGTCCCTTTGCCTTTAGTCCCTTCCCTTTTGACTAGTTTTCGCAGTTCTTCAACCTTCAGCCACTGGGTGTTGTTATTCGAGGTATAACAGAAGCCTTCCGGAGTGAATTGACCTTCCCGCCCATCCAAGAATTTGGCGAGCTTATGGAGATCATGGATATAGGCTTCGGGAATGATGACATAATGATCGGAGAATTCGATGGTATGCCTTGCGTCGTCGGAGCTGATCATGAGTTCATGCAATTTTTCTCCGTCCCTGATTCCGCAATAGGTTTTAGGTAATCCAGGAGCCATGGCTTCTGCCAGGTCTTCAATGTGGATGCTGGGGATTTTCGGTACAAAAATTTCACCTCCCCGCATTTCCTGAAAGCATTTTTCTACAAAATCGATGGCTTGGTCCAGGGTGATCCAGAAACGTGTCATGCGGCTGTCTGTAATGGGCAGCGATGCGGCTCCTTCTGCCAGCAGCCCGGCCCAAAAAGGGATAATGCTGCCGCGGCTTCCGGAAACATTGCCATATCGGGCGACTGAAAATCGGGGAATTCCTCTGGCGCCCACATAGGCATTGCCGGCTATAAACAGTTTGTCTGAGCACAGTTTGGTGGCTCCATATAGGTTGATGGGGTTGACGGCTTTGTCTGTAGAGAGGGCAATCACTTTTTCCACCTGGCAATCGATGGCGGCCTCGATGATGTTCATGGCGCCCAATACATTTGTTTTGATGAATTCGCCGGGATTGTATTCAGCAGCAGGCACCTGCTTCAGGGCCGCGGCATGGATTACATAGTGGACCTCGTGGAAGGCCCGCATCAGGCGGGTGGAGTCACGGACGTCTCCCAAGAAATAGCGGATTTTGGGGTGCTTGAAAATGGGATCTGATTGTTGCATTTCCCATTGCTTCCATTCATCCCTGCTGAAGATGATCACTTTGGTGCATTCATTTTCAGTCAGGAGCCGTTTGGCAAAAGAGCGTCCAAAGCTGCCGGTACCCCCTGTGATCAGGACGGTTTTATTTTTAAAAAGGTGGGAGTTCATTTTTGCTCCTAAATAATACCTAAGTCATTCTTCACCACTGAGCCACTGAGATCACTGAGAAGGTATGAGATAATGAGATAGATGCCTAAATTATAATCCCTCTCAATTATCTCATATTTTCTCAGTGATCTCAGTGTCTCAGTGGTGAAGAACAACGACCCTTGCTTTTCCTATATATTCCAATTTACAGAAAGACGCATAAAAGCTATAGTGTTTCTAGTAGTCCAAATCAAAATAGGTTCGTATGATATCAGTTCGCAATATAGAAAATGTTGTTTATCATGCCGGTTCCATGATATTGCAAACGGGAATCGGTTATTTTTCAGGCCATTTTATCAATGCGGTGGCCCTATGGCTGAATCCTGGTAAAGTTGTCTTGGGAAGATCTGCCAATCTGGCGATTCAGCCATGGGATGCGTGCGCGGCTGTCGCTATTTTTACTGTGGTGGATTTGATTGCAAAAGCCGTACTCGAGCAATTGCCTTTCAAGGAAAGTTTGCAGAAACCACTTTATCAACTCATCCGCATAGCAGTCAGTGTCACAGTCAGTTCCCTGATCGCATCGGCCATTTTAGGCATTACGATCAATATGGCTGCTGTTGCCATTGTATCGAGTATTATAGCATCCACTATTTTAATGGGGTTGGCGAAGCTGTATTCCGGCTTTACGGATGTCTTTATGCTTCAGGGGACGCCAGCAACTGACAGAAATTAGAAACTGGCAAATCCAGCAGGTCGTGAGGTTGTTGGAAAAGGTTTAAAATCCCTGCCGCTTTGTCCGGATGGAATCTTGGCTGTAAATTGGCATAAAACTTTTTGAGAAGCCATGGCAATGCTTCTTTGCGGCGTTTTCGATGTCCTAAAGGGTATTCGATGGCCAAGGGGCCCAATATTGTTTGGTCCCTCATTGTAATTTTAATGCTGTTGGGTATGGACCGTCTGTCCGGATGGAGGTAATCCGAACTGTAGGAAGGGATTTCCTTTACCGTCATTTTATGGCGCAGCCTGTCGATGAGGGGATTTTTTGCGATTTCATCTTCATAGTGCTCTGCTTTTAAATCCCCATAGAGAAGGCCAATGGCGACAATATATTGCAGACAGTGGTCGCGATCGGCTGGATTTTTAAGTTCTCCTTTTTTGTCTATGATGCGGATGGCGGATTCGTGCGTGCCTATTTCTATGGATTTGATTTCCTCCCAGCGGTCTTTTACTTGAGGATGCAGTTGGATGGCACATTCTATGGCGGTTTGGGAATGGAATTCGGCAGGGTAAGCTATTTTAAACAGAATGTTTTCCATGACATAAGAACCCAAAGGCCTTTCCAGGATGAAAGGCTTTCCCTGGAACAGCACATCGTACAATCCCCATTGGGGAGCGCTTAAAGCCGTCTTATAGCCCATTTCACCTTGCAGGGCCATAAAAGCAAATTGCACTCCTCGGCTGGCGGCATCGCCTGCCGCCCACGATTTTCGCGAACCCGTATTGGGAGCATGCCGATAGGTCCTTAAAGGGCCCGCATCGATCCACGCATTCGAGAGTGAATTGAAAATCTGTTCTTTGGTGGCTCCCAAAAGCTGTGTGGCCACAGCTGCCGTAGCGGCTTTTACTAGTATGACATGATCGAATCCCACCCGGTTAAAGCTGTTTTTCAGAGCCAGGATTCCCTGGATTTCATACGCTTTGATCATCGCCGTAAGCAGGTCCGAAATTTTCAGGGGAGGTTGGCGGGCGGCCTCCATTTTTTGCGAAACAAAGTCGGCGACGGCTAAAATCCCGCCAAGATTGTCGGAAGGATGGCCCCATTCCGCCGCCAGCCAGGTATCGTTAAAATCCAGCCATCGGATCATGGCGCCTATGTTGAAAGCTGCACGGACCGGATCGAGGATGAACGAGGTCCCGGGAACCCTTGAGCCGCCGGGCACCACAGTTCCGGGAACCACCGGGCCCAGCAGTTTTGTGCACTCCCTGAATTTTAATGCCAGCAAGGCGCACCCTATGGAATCTGCCAGACAATACCTTGCCGTAAGGTATGCCTCATCGCTCGTTATTTTATAGTCGTGGACATATTCGGCAATCGTTTGGTTGATTGCATCAGCTTCAGTATCCATTTCAGGGCCGTGTATCTTGTTTTGGATAGGGGCGGGGTGCAGGGCCTGTGTAATGGCTTATGGGCCTGATGAGTTTGTTGTTAGCCCTTTGTTCCAGGAGATGGGCGGACCAACCGCTTATCCTGGACAGGACAAACAGGGGAGTGAACATTTCTGTGGAAATACCGCAAAAGTGGTAAGCCAATGCGCTATAAAAATCCAGATTGGGAAAGAGCTTTTTCTCATTCCACATCACTTTTTCAATCTGTTCCGCAATGGGAAACAAATACCCGTCTTTAGCATGGCTCCCTAATTTTTTTGCCCATTCCTTGATGATGGCGGATCGGGGATCGGATGTCGTATAGACGCGATGGCCGAATCCCATGATCAATTGCTTTTCTGCCAGGAGGCGCCGTATTTCATATTCCGCCTGTTCGGGAGTATTAAATTGTTGGACCAGGGCCATGGCCCATTCGTTTGCACCCCCATGCAAAGGCCCGCGAAGAGCTCCGATCCCTCCGCAGATAGCTGAATAGAAATCGGATAGGGTACTTGCAATCGTTCTTACAGTAAAAGTGGAGGCATTGAATTCGTGTTCGGCATAGAGTATTAAGGAAACATCCAGGCAGCGCCGGTGTTCTTCCTCCGGCCTGCGATTCAGCGCCAGGGTCAGGATATGCCCTGCCAAGCTTTCTTCCGGGGTATGGAGGTCTAGCGATTTTCCGGTCTTTTGGAAGTGGTCCCAATAAAATAGCAAAGAGCCCAGGCAGGCAATCAAGCGGTCTGCAATGGCAAAGGGCTCGGATTGGGGCGTTTCCGGTTCCAAATTTCCTAGAAAGGAGCATCCGGTCCGAAGGACGTCCATTCTGTTGGTGTGGGGAGGGATTTTCTCTAAAACGGATTTTAGAACGGGAGGGATGTCCCTCATTTTTTTCAGTTTTAGACGGTAGTCATGCAATTCACTTGGAGAGGGCAATCCTCCTCGAAGCAGCAGCCACGCCACTTCCTCAAAGGTGGAATGGCGTGCGAGATCTTCTATGGAATAGCCACGGTATCTCAGGCTTTGATCTTCCGCTCCGCAAAGGCAGATGGCAGAATCTCCGGCCACAACGCCGGCTAATCCGCCTGTTTTTTTCTTCTCTTTGGTTTCCAGCATAGCGCCTCCATATTAAAGTTACATTTAACGAATGGGCCATTTCTAATCCAGCGTTTTTATGCACTCCTGTTCGCCGCCGGTCACTTCAATGATCCCATCGGGATGAATATAAACATCATATTCCAGCCGTATGCCGAATTCACCCGGCAGATAGATTCCCGGTTCAATCGAAAAACAGGTTTTGGGCAAAAGCAATCGGTCATCATGGGTTTCAAAATTGTCCATATGGGCCCCGTTGCCATGATCGGATTGATCAATGTTATGTCCCGTCCTATGGATAAAGTATTCTCCATAACCTGCTTCTGTGATAATATCCCTGCAGGCCTGGTCCACTTCCCAGCCCCTGACAGGTTCTTTTGCGAGAAATCGGTCTCTAACGAACCCGGTCGCTGTCTTTTGGGCTTTTCGCACTATTGAAAAGATGTTTTGTTGCTTTTCTGTGGGATTGGAGGCTGCGGTCCCTACTCGGGTAATGTCTGCATAGACAGCTTCAGGCTGCTTTTTTTTGCACCATAAATCGATGAGGATAAAGTCGTTCTTTTGAATAGCCGCCGAGCCATGGGGTTGGGGCATGTAATGAGGGTTAGCCGTGTGCTGGTTGACAGCGCAGATAGGGGCATCCGATGTCTCACAGTTTTTTGCTGTCGTCTGGTCCAGCATAAATTGCTGTACAGCATACTCCGTCAATGGGGTTTGCCTTTGCAGCGCCTTATGGATATACTCCCACGTGGCTTCAGCAATTTCATCTAATGCCTTGGCGGCTTCCAGATGCATCCTGTATTTTTTCTCATCCCAAATTCCGGTAAAATGCAGCAATAGGGTAGCAGAACTTTCTACAGATATTCCAAAAGAACGGATGACATCTATCGTGCCGGCATCTACTTTTGATAGATACGGAATGGCATTTCGCGGAGAATATTCCATTGCTATCCGTCGAGAACCGTTCAAAATCATTCCGAGAATTGTCTCTAGCTCCATCCAAGTTCGATAAGTATACAGTTTTCCCGGCAAAGCATCCAACACCGAGCTTTCTATGGCCTGCACAATTTTGCAGGGTTCCCCGTGTCTTGGAATCCAATAAAAAAATCGCCGGGTCAAAAGCTGCTTGGCATCCAGCGAAAGAAATTCACAGGCTATGGAATTAGACCGGCGAAAATCGTACAACAGCCAGCCATCCCATCCGGATTCATTGATAAGATTCTGGGCAAGGATAATTTTAGTTTCAATAGTCATATAAACGACTCCTTCTCAGTATGAATGGAAATTAAAACATAACTTTAATAAAAACAATAAATAATATTTTTGTATCATAAAAAATATTTTAAAATTACAGTGAAAACGAGGAAGGATTTTATTACAAGGAAGGTATTTTATGAGCAATTTGGTAGGTCCGGATATTCATGATGATCAAGAAGATCAATTACTGCATGCCTTTACGGCAGAAAGGGAGCCTCAAGAGGCGCAAACTTCTCCGCTTCAGAAAATATTAAATTCTGCAGCTTATAAATTTTATATTTTACCAAAAGAGGAGTCGCTAGCCCCTGCCCAAAAAACTTTGCAGCCGGATGTGCAGGAGGCCCTAAAGGTATCGCCGGCTTTTCTTTTTTGCGCTTCCCCTCAACCGAAACCAGCAGAGACGAATGAGGAGGATGTCACAGAGACGTTCATAGAAGAATTCAACGCCCATCGAGGCAATCAAGAGAAATTAAGCCAAGCTAAAAAAATGATTCACAAGACCCGCAGTCTTGCCGGACTTGAATCCCATTCTGTCTTTGTCGATATTCCTTCTGCCAGGCGGAATTTCTTTTTATTGGCCCAATTGGACCATCAGGAACTCAAAATGGCCGCCCTTGAAAATCTCATTCTGGTTTTACAAATGGACCAAGTCAGCAAGCAGACCGCTTTCGACTTATTGGACCTTGCCATCGACTTAATGAAGCAAATGGACAGGCAATTGATCCAGACCCAGCTCATCGATCAACAGATCCGGATTTGCCAAGCCTATGGAATGGTGGCCGAGCTGATCCAATGGCATTATGGAAAAAAGCATATTGGCGGTGTCACTACTGAACTGAAAAAGCAGCTTCTTTTGACTCTTGATACTTTGAAAGACTTGAACACTCATGAAGACCCGGCGCTGAGTTTTGCTGTGTCCTATGCTCTGGAAGGATTTAAAAGACTTAAAGATGACCGTAAAGAATTGTTTGAACTGGGGGAACGAGCTTTGTATTTTCTTGCGGGTGTCATAGGGGCCTATAAAAATGGCAATTACGATTTCATGGGTGATCTGAAAAAGGCTTTTCAAGGCATCGATATAAGGATCAAACAATCTTGGTATGATTCATCCTCGGTATTTAACAGCCTCGTACGGTTTGCCTATTCCAATCCCAACCAATTATTAGCTGTGCAGACCATGCTCAATGAAAGCTGGCATGACCTTAGCTGGAAATTCACTTACAATGCCTTGCAAAAACTCGCTGAAATTGCCATTCATGGTTCCACTCCTGAAATCCGCTCCGCAGCTTTCAAGGGACAGCACTATTCAAATGAAAAGTTGCCTGGAATATTGAATTTTATGGATTGTAAAGCTTTTAGGATCACAACGAGCCGCAAGCCTTTGGTCCACTTGAAACCCCCCGTCCATAAAGATAACAATGTTCCCATCCGCTTTATTGTATTGCAACAGCTCATCCGGATCTGTCAGGAATGTCCCGATCAGGAAATAAGAAAAGAAGCAAAAAAAATGGTGTTGCGTGCTGAAAAAACCGAAGCCAGTTCTACGGTTCTCGGTTCATTCAGTGATTTCATTCCTCAAGGGTATGAAGAAAGGCAAAACTGGTTGAAAGAAGAAGGGCCCTATCAATGGAAATCAGAAAATAAGGAGCAGAAAAAGCCTGAATCTGGCAATAGTTCCATACCCCAGCTTGCAAGCAACATTTTAGGAAACAATACCTCTAAAAGGACTCCTTTGCCAGTTTTAAATTTCAAAGGAAATGAGGCAGTTCCTCCGATGTCAACCCCCCCTATAAACATAAAGACCTCAAATGACAGGCAAAAAAAGAGCCTGAAAACCTCAAATTCCCCGGAAAAAAAGGTTTCTAAATCCCACCCCAACTCTCCCAGGTCTAATCCAAGCACTCTTAATTTGAATTCAAGCTATCCCAACTTAAATTCAACCTCTCAGAAAAAGAAAACAAGCTCCCAAGTAAAAGAGAGAAAATTAAAACGTCTAAGCCAACCTGTAAACGAAATAATGAGCAAGCAAGCCGTTATGATGAGCCAATGCCTGAATATGGACCCAGAAGTCATCAATCGATATATTGAATTCAATCAGGAAATCCACTTGGCAGACAACGGCACTTTGTTCATAAGCAAAATCGGCATGCAAAAAATCATAAGCTTGATAGAACAGCTGAATGAATCGGTCACATTGGATTTTAGACAGTGCAAAATCGAACCAGAAGGCCTTGTATTGTTGGCTCAAAGTTTGCCGGAGCTGCAAGTATCCACTTTGCATATGCCTCGCGGCCTCGACAGATCCGTGGGTTTGATATTGGCCCATTTATTTAAATCGGAACTGCATTTCACTATAGAATTGGACTCGCCAGAAGATGATCTGCAATTAGGCATTTTATTGACCGAATCCGGATTTGTTACAGATGGGATCAAATATTTCCAAATGGCATTGGGCAAACTTGCCGATGAACAGAATGATACTTTAAAAGCAGATATTTATTTCCACTTGGGGGAGGCATTACTTATAAAAGAAGAAAACAAAAAAGCAGAACAGAATCTGTTAAAAGCATTTAATCTAGTTTCGTGGAATAAAAAAGTAAATACTTCTCTAGCCAGATTTTATTTCATGCGGGAAAATTACCCCGAAGCGGCTAAATACGCTCAAAACGCTTTATCTGCACCACACGACGACACTATAGAAGTCGACAACAAAGAGCTCTTGGCTATCCTCAACAAGCAGATCGGAAAAAATGTGTAAAGTTTTGAAAACGACAAACGACCTTAACGACGATAACGACCTTAACGACAATAACGACCTTAACCACTGAGCCACTGAGACCACTTAGAAAATATGAGATTAATTGAGAGGGAATATATTAACGCGATGTGCAAGATAAACTCACACATCCGTCTATCCTCCCCATCTCATACTTTCTCAGTGATCTCAGTGGCTCAGTGGTAACCTTGTCGATAAAGATCGTTTTCTAGCACCTAAACCTAAACTATTCTTGCAGGCATTAGGTTAAAAACATCGGTGCAAACTTCTTTCTCTACATTAGTAGTGACTGTAGATTCTAAATTTTTGAATTCTTGGGCAACGGTTTGTAATTTGCCACGATCTTCACCAGAGGCGAATGCCCATCTAATTGAAGATTGTGTTAAAATATCATAACAGCTTGTTAAATTTTGCAAAAGAGGCTCTGAAATAACCCAATTTTCATTTTTTCTATATATACTAATCTTGTGACTGTTTTCAGCATTATTGGATTCGTTAGAAGATCTTAAAGCATCAGGAGTATTCCGATATCTGCTTCCATGTTTCTTGCAGAAAAGTCTCGTTGTCGCTAGCTAAAATAATAAAATTTCTTCCAAGTAATTTAAAATTATCAGTTTTAAATTTTACAGGTCCTTGATTGTTGTAATCGTTTATATATTTAATTGAATTTACCATAATTCCTAAATGTTTATTTAATTAAGTTATAGAAATTAAAATATAGGAAAATAGATGTGAATGTCAATTACATTTTGCTCGTTTGATCTTATTGACTTTGCCTGTAAAATCTGATATCCTATCGATATAAAATATTATTTTACCATCTATAACACTTATGAAATGCAACGCTCGAAAGGCCGCTTGGCTGGCAAGCCTAGGAGCTGGCCTTGAATATTACGACTTCGTCATCTATGGAATGATGGCAAGTTATCTGGGCTCCCTTTTTTTCCCCGATGAGGAATCCTGGACAGGTCTCTTAAAAGCTTTTGGGGTTTTTGCCGTGGGGTATCTGGCCCGTCCCTTGGGAGGAATCTTTTTTGGCGCCATTGGCGATGTCTACGGCCGAAAACGCACCTTCTTGGCTGTCATGATTTTGATGGCTTTTTCCACTTTTTCCATCGGAATGTTGCCCACCCATGCCCAAATGGGAATGACGTCTTCGCTTTTGCTGGTCCTATTGCGCCTTTTGCAAGGGTTTTCATTCGGTGCCGAACTCCCGGGCGCCATCACCGTCATTTGCGAATATTCCAAGAAAGAACGTCATGGATCTTATGCTGGATACGTAATTTCCAGTATGAGTTTGGGCGCCACATTGGCTTCTTTGGTGTTATATCTTTTGTCTTTGTATTCATCCAAAGAGGAAATCCTCGAGTGGGCATGGCGCGTTCCCTTTTTACTGGGAGGCGTTTTGGCGTGTGCCAGTTATTATATCAGGAACCAGTTGCAGGAAACGCCTGAGTTTTCTCTGACTTTGTCCCAGCGCTCCCACTCGGCACTCAAAGATCCTTTAATGACTCTAGGCAAAGGGTATCGCAAGGAAGTTATCCTTGGAATAGGAATGACTTGGCTCCATGCCGCCCTCGTGATATTTTATATCTACCTGCCGACGTTTCTGTCCCAGTATTACGGATATTCTTCATCCGATATTTATTTCGCTGTAACCTGCGGAATGATCTGGTCCGCCATGAGCCTTCCTTTGGCCGGTATTCTTTCAGATAAAATCGGAAAGAACCGAATGTTTGCCGGGGTGTGTCTGATTTTTTTGATTTTGGGTTATGGTTTGTTCCAAGTATTGAATATTCGTTATCCAGGGATTTTGATTGGATTTATGATGCTATATCAAACCATTATTTCCTTTTTGGCTGTCAGTTTTTTGCCTTTGTTGTCGGGTTTGTTTCCCACCCAAATGCGTTATACCGGCATTGCATTGTGCTATAACGTGACCTATTCCCTGATGGCCTGTTTGCCTCTGGTCACCACTTTTTTCATTCAGTTTTATAATTCCCCCACAGCGGGAATAGTTCTTTTACTCCTATGCGCTGCCATATCGGCCGCCGCTAGCTTCCTCTTATTTAAGCGAAATAGATTGCCCATTCTGCAAGAGTAATGCTTATATAATCCTCTGTAAATTAAATTTTTTATTATTTTATTTAATTTAAGTATAATTTTTATGTATTTAAAAAAATAAATTTACAAACTATAATGAGAATATAAGGTATTATTGTTAATTTAATAATTTTGCGAGGTGCTAAATGAGTATAGGCGGTTTTAGTGATCCTAATATTAACCAACAACAACCTGATGTTGGCCAAGCACACACTCCAGTGAAGAAAGAAAGCGTAAAAGAACTGGTAAGACAATTTGAGGGAACAGAAATTAAAAAGCCGGAGAAAGAACTTAATACTCAAGAAAAAACAAATGAATTTGGAACTGAAAAATTGTTAAAAGAATCAGCTCAAGATACTGTTGAGAATCAACCTCCACGCCGAGAACTTCGCAGGAGTAAAAGGCTGAGCTCAGAAGAATTTAAAGAAATAGGAAGCAAGGCTCTTATGAATTTAGGTATACATCGTCGAGTTCAAAAGGAATCCGATGCATCAAAACCTGAAGAAGTACCGAAACCCGTTACATCTACTCATGCCTCAGAAACGGCCGACCAAACTGACGCACAAATAGTAGATCGTCAAATGAATGCCAATCATTTAGAGGGGCCTGAAGTAGCTTTAAAAGAAAAAGAGCATAATAGAAGTATTTCTATAGGAGCAAGAAATATTGCTCCTCCACTAAAAAACCCTCTTAGAGAAATTGGAGGAAGAGGGCCATCTTACAGTCTTCCTTCCAGTCCAGCTTCCAGGCCACCACCTTCCAGGCCACCACCTTCCAGGCCACCACCTCCATCGCCTCCTTATGCAAATCAGCCACAAATGCCTACATTGCCAGGCCTGCCCACTTTGCCTTATGGTCCGCCATTACGGCCAGTTCCTGGCCAGCCTTTGCCTCAGCAATATATGCATTTAGCAAATCAGCCAACAACTTCACTCCAGGGTCAGACAATGTCCGCAAGTCTGCCGCCGCTGCCTCCACCGCCAACATCTACCCCCCCCCAACCAAAACCATTGCCAAGACGACCTTCAGTAGAAGCTCCTGTAACTACATCAACCTCTTTAACGCAATCGGCACCCATAACAACTACAGCGGCACAATCCCAGACTTCTGCACTTCCAAGTAATGATCCTACCGGGGCTAAGAGTGGTATAAAAGCAGAAAAAACTGAAAAAAAAGAGGAACCACCTAAGACGATAGCACAGCTACAAGTTGAAAAAAACAACATAATGAATATTATCTCAGGAAATGTCTTAGGAAAAGATGAAGATGGTGAAGAATTAAAAATAGATTTTCGTGACTTTGCAATAACCTATCGAGCTTATTTAACAACAGGGGATCTTTCTACTGTACTTGATAATATTTTTAATGAAGCAAGTCAGGATAAAGACAAGGCTACGATGCTTAAATGTGCTGAATTTGTAGACAAATTGATTGATTCAGGGTTATCTCCAGATGAAGCAAAAAAATTGACATTTTTACAAAATAACAAATTTGTCGAGTTTGTAAAAAATGAAAATACAACAAATAAAACAAATATGAAATATGAATTAGCAGTACAAATTGCAAGTCCACAGGTTGCAAGTTCACAGGTTGTAAGCCCACAGGCAAAAGTTCCTAAATTAAGTGATATAATACCTGATGCAAAAATAGGATCAAAAGAATGGAAAACTGCTGTTAACAATATGAGTACAAACTGTAGATTAATGTTAGCACATCAATTTTCAAAAGTGACACTTCACGATGTAATTTTATACAATAAAGAAAAAGGGAAAAATGTTAATTGTTCAAATCTTATAGATTGTACAACAAAATTAAGTGAGGGTGTATTGGATGTAGTTTTTTCTTCAACAAATAAGAACGAGTTTCAAGAACGTGTGAAATTTTTTATCGATGTTGCAGAAAGTAGCTTTTCACAAAATGACTTTACGACTGCTAATGCAATATTAGCATCATTACAACAATTGGACAGTAGATCAGGGAAATTGTTGGACAAAGAAATAAATAATGAAATCGCAGTGTTGAATGATAAAGCTGGTGTCCTTGGTGGTAATAAAAGTAACATGAGGAAGAAATCAATGGAAACTAAACAAACTATTCCATTGGCAGTAATATTATTTACAGATTCAACTGGAATTCTTGAAGGTTCAAAAAAACTCATTGGAAAGAATGAGAAATGTTTTAATCCCGATATTGCTAGTATTTTACTAAAACAAAATGGCATATTAAAAAATGCAGAGTTTGGAGAACAAATAAAAACGTTAAGTGAGCAAAATAAAACTCCAAATACTAATTTTTCAGAATTAATTAATTCTGTGACTATACCTAGTCAAGATGCTAAGAATTTGAAACAAACTGAGTGTAATATTTTAATAAATCTGGCTGAAGCAAAAGATAGCCCAAGAAGGGCTTCTAAAGCTAAAGAGATGAAAAAGCAGATGGGGGCCGAAGCAGCTAAAGGCAAAACTGAAGCCAAAGCTAAACCTAAAACTTAAGCTAAATGCTGAAGCTGCAGCTCAAAAAATTGATGTTAATTTTTTAAAATATCTGCATAATTTCCTAATCAATCTTTTTAAAGTAAAATTTTTAGTTAAGTCAATTATAATGCAATTTATAAATCAATTTTCTTGCAAAAATATTCCAATTGTTGAATAAGTATAGCTGGATGAAGATGTGAAATAAAGGGGTGCATTGGGGATGAAAACATTGGAAGACAGTCAGAAGAAGATTCAGCAATTATGTGAGTTGCTAAAGAAAGATGCGGTGGATCCAGCTAGGAAAGAGGCGGAAGCTATTCTCGACGAGGCCAAAGCCAAGGCTAAGGAGATTGTATCTGAAGCTGAGAAGCAGGCCCGCCAGCTGCATGAAGCTGCCAGAAAAGAGATTGAACAGGAAAGAAATGTGTTCCAATCTTTTATGGCCCAGGCGGCGAGACAGTCGGTAGAGGCGTTACGGCAGGAAGTAGAAAAAAAATTCTTTAAATCGGAATTGGGCCAGTTGATCCGACGGCAGAGTTCCGATCCCAAAATAATTTCCCGATTAATTGAAGCGGTCATTTCGGCCATTGAGAAAGAAGGCCTTTCGGCTAATCTGTCGGCAGTGATTCCACAGGCTGTCCCTGCAAAAGAAGTGAATGCGCTTTTAGCCCAGAATATGATCGATCAGCTTCAGGAAAAGAGTGTGGTATTAGGGAATTTTGGAGGGGGCATTCAGGTCAAGCTTCATGATAAGGAAGTGACTCTGGATATTACCGATGAGGCATTGGTGGAACTTTTAAATACTTATCGCAAAGGTTTTCGCGAGCTGGTATTCAGTCAATAATGATAAAACAGAATTTTAATGGGTCCACAGTCATTTCCCCGGCAGGGGAAAACGTGAATAGCCCCGTGTGAAGCGAGCGTCAGCGAGCGGAACACGGGGTTTGCAGCATAGTAAAGATTGCGCCCCGGCAGGGGCGCACGAAACACAAAACACAAAACAATATTTGGATGAAAGGAAGGATTCTTGCGCCCCTACCGGGGCGCAATATTTATTATGCAATAACCCCGCGTTCCGCTCGCTTACGCTCGCTTCACACGGGGCTATTCACGTTTTCCCCTGCCGGGGAAATGACTGGGATTATATTTTCCCCTGCCGGGGAAATGACTGGGATTATATTTTCCCCTGCAGGGGAAATGACTGTGGATCCATTATAGGGACAGAGATATATGAAACAGTATTATTATTTATCGATTGTGCTTCCGAAGCTGGTTTTGGATGAGAAGCCGGAGATTTCCTTCCACGAGTTTGATCAGTTGCTGCAGGAGAACTTGACTCCCTCCGACTTTGACAAGATGCGGCGTATGCGCTGGTTTTATGATCTGAGGAACGTGCGTGCGTATTGGAAAAAGGAACCTTTGGATTATTGGGGGACCCTCAATGAGAACCAGTTAGAGGACGCGTTGCTGACGCGAGAGGGAAATGAGCTGCCCGGCTATTTATATGACTATTTGAATGAATATGACAGCCCGGAAGAGCGGCAGCGCCATTTTTCCAAAGTGATATCCACCTATTTTGCTGAGGAAGCTTCTCAAAACACCGGATTTTTGCGCGATTACAGGGCCTTCGAAAGGAATATCCGCCTGATCATGACCGCGTACCGGGCCCGCCGTCTAGGCAGGGACCTGGAAGTGGAATTTGAGTATGAAGATCCGGAAGACGATATCGTGGCCCAGCTGCTGGAGCATAAAGACTCCAAAGAATTTGAACTGCCCGAAGGGTTCGAAGATTTCAAGCCGGTGCTTCAACTATACGACAGTTCACCGTTAAAATTACAAAAAGCTGTGATGGAATATGTATTTAATTGGATTGAAGACAGATTGCAATTTGACTATTTTTCAATAAACCATATTTTGGGTTATATGGCCCGGTTTATATTGATTGAGCGTTTTATGCGCCTTGATAAGGAAAAAGGATTAAACATTTTAGAAAACGTAGTGAAGGAAAAATCATGAGTGAAAACGAGTCCGCTGTAGAAGAGAAACAAAAAGCCCGAGCCCAAGGGAATGTTGAGAAAGCCTTTGGGAATTTGCTTCAGGTGAAGTTTAGGGGTAACATCAAGCAGGGCGAAGTGGCCATGGTATCCATGGATGGGATCCGGCTCAAGGCTGAGGTGATAGAGATCAATGGAAACGAAGCCAAGATCCAGGTATTTGAGGATACTCGAGGAGTGGAATATCAGACGCCGGTGGAGTTTACCGGAGAACTGCTCGAGGCAGAGCTCGGACCCGGATTGCTGACATCGATTTTTGACGGCCTGCAAAATCCTTTGGAAGAAGTGGCCCATCAGGCCGGCCTGTTTCTACCGCGAGGCATCTACATCAATGCGCTTAACCGGAAATACCGGTGGGACTATATCCCGCAGGCTCAGGTGGGACAAGCAGTCGAACGAGGCGATACTTTAGGGACCACCATGGAAGGGAGGTTCCATCATCATATCATGGTACCCTTTACCCTCTTTGGCCAGTACAAGCTGACCTGGGTAATCAAGCACGGATCCTACTCCGTAGATACTGTTGTAGCCAAAGCCAAAGATGAAGCTGGGGTGGAGTATTCCTTTACGATGGCGCAAAAATGGCCCATCAAGAATGCCCTGTTCCAAGGGACGAAAGTCAAGCCCACCAAAATGATGGTGACGGGTGAACGGATTATCGATACGCAGTTTCCGATCATGAAAGGCGGCACCTTCTGTACTCCAGGCCCTTTTGGAGCCGGTAAAACCGTGCTTCAGCACCATCTGTCGAAGTATTCCGATGTCGATATCGTCATCGTGACAGCCTGCGGAGAACGCGCCGGCGAAGTGGTGGAAGTCTTGCGCGAGTTCCCCCATCTGATCGATCCCAATACCGGCGAGACCTTGATGACCCGCACGGTGATTATATGCAATACTTCATCCATGCCTGTAGCTGCCAGGGAGTCGTCCATCTATATGGGCATGACCATAGCCGAATATTACCGCCAGATGGGGCTGGATGTGCTCCTGCTGGCCGATTCCACCTCCCGCTGGGCGCAGGCCTTGAGGGAGATGTCCGGCCGCCTTGAGGAAATACCTGGAGATGAAGCATTTCCCGCCTACCTGGCATCCCGTATAGCTGGGTTTTATGAACGCTCCGGCGTGCTGGAGCTTCGCAACGGCGATAAAGGCTCTGTGACCATTGGAGGAGCTGTTTCGCCTGCCGGAGGCAACTTTGAGGAGCCGGTGACGCAGGCTACGCTTTCTGTGGTAGGCGCCTTTTTGGGATTATCCCGGGAGCGCTCCGATTCCCGCCGCTATCCCGCCATCAACCCCCTGATATCGTGGACCAAATATGTGGATGACATCAGCAGGGAGCTGGACAAACAGGTGGAAGGGTGGGGCCGCATGGTCCGCAAGGCCGCGGAATTTTTGAGGAAAGGGGATGAGATCGGCAAACGGATGGAAGTCGTGGGAGAAGAAGGGACTTCCATGGAAGATTTGATTGTCTATTTAAAAGCGGAGATGTATGATTTCAGCTACTTGCAGCAGAATGCTTTTGACAAGGAAGACGCTTTTTGTCCTTTAAAACGACAGATCCCCCTATTTCGATTGATCCACCAGATATTAGACAAACATTTCAAGTTCTCCAACCATGATGAAGCCAGGTCCTATTTTTTGAGCCTGCAAAACATGCTGAAAAACATGAACTTTATGGCCTTTGAAGGGGAGGAATACCGGAAGGCCTGGGCGGAAATAGAACAGATGATGGCCAAAGTTTCTTAGAAAGGGTTTTTTATTTATGAAAATGGTTTATGAAAAAATCAACGAAATGCGGGGCAACCTCATTAAAGTCACCGCCGTAGGGGTTAGCCTGGGGGAGCTGGCGCGCATCGACTTTCAGGATGGCCGGAGCGTCTATGCCTCTGTGCTGCGGATCGACGGAGATCAGGTCACCCTGCAGGTATTCCAGAGCACCCGCGGCATTTCGACGAATGACAAAGTTACTTTTTTAAAGCGGGAGATGCAGGCCGCCTATTCCAACAGCCTTCTGGGGAGGCGATTGAGCGGCACCGGAAAACCCATTGATGGCGGGCCTGAAATAGTGGGGGAACCGGTAAATATTGGAACGCCCTCCTTTAATCCAGTGAAGCGGATCATTCCACGTGAAATGGTCAAGACGAATATCCCCATGATCGACGTTTTTAACTGCTTGGTGAGATCGCAGAAAATCCCCATTTTTTCCGTGCCTGGCGAACCTTACAACCAGCTTTTGATGCGGATTGCCAACCAGACCGATGCCGATGTGGTGATCATAGGCGGGATGGGCCTGACATTCAAGGACTATCAGGCTTTCATTGATAACGCCGAGGAGTCCGGTTCGATGGACAAGACGATTATGTTCATACATCGTGCCACAGACCCTGCTGTGGAGTGTATATTGGTCCCTGACATGGCCTTGGCCGTAGCGGAAAAATTTGCCGTGAATAACAAAAACGTTTTGGTTTTGTTGACCGATATGACTGCCTTTGCCGATGCCATCAAGGAAATAGCCATTACGATGGACCAAGTCCCCTCGAACCGCGGTTATCCGGGGTCCCTCTATTCCGACCTGGCCTCCCGTTATGAAAAAGCTGTTTTGATAGACGGCAGTGGATCCATCACCATTGTGGGGGTGACGACGATGCCGGGGGATGACGTGACCCATCCCATTCCCGACAATACCGGATATATTACAGAAGGGCAGTTCTATCTTCATCAGGACCGAATTGAACCCTTTGGTTCATTGTCCCGTTTGAAACAGCTGGTGATAGGCAAAGTGACCCGCGAGGACCATGGAGATCTGGCCAATGGAATGATCCGGCTGTATGCGGAATCCAAGAAGGCAAGGGAAAAGCAGAGCATGGGCTTTAAGCTTTCCAAGTGGGATGAACAGCTTCTACATTATTCCCATTTGTTTGAGGACCGCATGATGAACCTGCAAGTGAACCTGCCTCTTGAAGAGGCCTTGAACCTCGGATGGAAGACCCTAAAAGAGTGTTTCAAACCTGAAGAGACCGGAATCAAGAAGATACTGATCGACAAGTATTGGCCGGGATAAGGATTGTTATGGCTGAAGTGAAGATGACAAAGACTGAGCTGCGAGACCAGCAAAACCGGTTGTCCCAGCTGCTGAAGTATTTGCCTACGCTGCAGCTTAAAAAAGCCATGCTTCAAGTCGTCGTGCAGGAAGCCCGGCAGGAAATAGCCAGGGCACAGGAGGAATATCGCAAAGAAAAGGAACAGGTGGATGAATATGCTCTTTTTCTTACCGAAACCGTAACTATAGACCCTCAAGCTGCAACTAAAGTTCTAGAACTGAAAAAAGAATACGAAAATATAGCCGGTGTGGAAGCTCCCTCTTTTAAGGGCATTACTTTTGCCGAGTACTCGTATCCTCTAATGGATTCCCCCTTTTGGGTGGATGGCGTCGTCGCCGGTTTAAGAAGAGTGGCCACGGCTTGG
Organism: uncultured Parachlamydiaceae bacterium; assembly: GCA_963780445.1. Taxonomy (GTDB): domain Bacteria; phylum Chlamydiota; class Chlamydiia; order Chlamydiales; family Parachlamydiaceae; genus CAWACC01. The sequence goes on along the minus strand of CAWACC010000008.1, from coordinate 18,268 downwards.
ATAAAAGTGCAAATAGCCGAAGAAAAAAAACGGGCCTTGGAATACGAGTTCAGGCAAGTGTCGATCCGGGTCAACCTCTTTGAAAAAATTTTGATCCCAAGGGCCCTGTCCAACATAAAAAAGATCAAAGTGTTCCTAGGCGATATGCAGCTGGCCGCAGTTTCACAGGCGAAAGTGGCGAAACATAAAATTGAGGAAAGGCTGGCACAAGCAAAGAAATAATTATGCGATATGATGTAAACAAATATCTTTTTGTAGGGTTTGAAGGGGAAAGGGAAGATTTTTTTCAAAAAGCCCAGGATCATGGGATCATCCATTTCATCAAGACAAAGCCCGCAAAAGTAGGCCACGTACCCGAAGAATTGCAGGATCTGCTGAAAGCTATTAAAATTGTCAAAGGCCTCCCCCCCATAGAACAGGAAGAGATCGAAGAATATGCGCTGGCTGACGGGCTAGTGTTGAAAATCCTTCAGCTAAAAAAAACTGAAGAGGCCTTATATGAAGAGGAAAGAGTCATCAAGCAAGACATGGCCCGCATGGAAGTCTTTGGGGATTTCTCAGCAGAATCGCGCCAGCAGCTTGAAAAAGAAACTCAGAGAAAAATGCAGTTTTTTTGCGCTAGAGTCGGGTCCATAAACCTCCAGGCCCTTCCACCTGAAATTGTTTATGTCGGATCTGACATTTCGCTGGATTACTTCATGGCGTTGAATCCGGGACCGAAAACCTACCCTAAAATGGCTGAAATAGTCATCCATAAGCCTCTCGGTGAATTGTCAAAACGCCTTAAAGAAATTGCGGAAGAAATCCATTCCATTGAGCAGAGGCTTAAAGGTTACGCTAAATATAACGAATTCCTTCACCATCATCTGATCTATAAGCTCAATACCTACCATCTGCACGACGCAAATGCCCAGACCACGCCTGCCCTCGATGGGCAGCTTTTTGCTATCGAAGGATGGGTCCCACAGACTAAACTCGGAGATTTGCATAAGCTGATCAAAGAAGGGGACGTCCATGTCGAACAGGTGGCCATTCGCCCCGATGACACCATACCGACCTATCTTGAAAATGAAGGAGCAGCCCGATTAGGTGAAGATCTTGTGAATATTTACGATACGCCTTCTCATACTGATAAAGACCCTTCTTTATGGGTGCTCGTATTTTTTTCCTTCTTTTTTGCCTTTATTGTAGGTGATGCGGGATATGGGCTGATTTTTTTGGCTGCGGCTTTGTATGCCAGGTACAGGTTTTCCTTTACTAAGACGGGGTGGCGAGTATTGAATTTACTGACTGTTTTGGCAGGGGCGGTTTTTGTTTGGGGCATTCTAACTACCTCCTTTTTCGGAATAACGGTGGGCATGGACAATCCTCTAAGGAAAATCTCCCTCATGCAATGGATGGTAGAGAAAAAAGTCGAGTATATTATTCAACATCACGATGAAGACTGGAAGGAATGGGTACATAAATTTCCTGCTCTGGCTAATGTTAAAGATCCGGACGTGTTCTTAAAAACAGCGGTTGAAGATGTCCATGGCAAAAAAGAGTATACGTTGTATAACCGATTTGCAGATAATATTTTGTTAGAAATGGCCATCTTTATTGGAGTTGTCCATATCATCCTGTCCATGCTGCGTTATATAAACCGGAATAAAAGCTCCATTGGGTGGATTATATTCATCATAGGAGCGTATCTTTATATCCCTTATTACCTGCATGCCACCTCCTTGATACATTTTATTTTTGGAGTGAATAAGGAAACTGCTCCCGAAACGGGTTTGTATATGATTTACATTGGAGCCGGATTGGCCACAGTCATCGCCATCTTTCAGCATAAATGGTCGGGACTTTTGGAGCCTATGCATATTGGACAGCTCTTTGCCGATGCGATGTCGTATTTGCGTCTGTATGCATTGGGCCTGTCCGGAGCTATGTTGGCCGCTACAACCAATGATCTGGCCGCAGGATTGAATTTTGCCCTGGCCCTTCCCATTATAATCGCAGGACATGGAGTCAATATGCTGTTATGCATCATGGGTGGAACTATACATGGCTTGCGTCTTAATTTCCTCGAGTGGTATCACTATAGTTTCGAGGGAGGGGGCAAGCCATTTGATCCTTTACGAAAGTTAAAAATTGAAAAAGCAGAATAAACAGGAGTTAAAGTTATGAATTTTGATATGGCTGGACCTGCACTGGTCCTAGCAATCAGCGCCATCGGAAGCAGTATAGGATGCTTCATAGCCGGCGCCGCTTCACATGCCGTTATGAGCAGAGTAGAAGAAGGGCATGCCAAGTTTATATTGTTCTCTGCAGCGCCCTCATCTCAGTCTATTTATGGATTATTACTTACCATATTGATGAAAAATGCCATCAAAGCCGGAAGCGTGTCTCCTTTGGCCGGAGTCATTATTGGCATTTGCGCCGGTTTTGGCCTTTTGTTTTCCTCCATGTATCAGGGGAAAGTTTGCGCTACGGGTATTCAAGCAACCGCAAAGCAGCCCTCTCTTTTTGGTAAGTGCTTTGCTGCTGTGGGGATTATTGAGTCCTTTTCGCTGTTTGTATTCGTCTTCACGATTTTGATAATGTGATCAGAAAAAATTTATCGCCGAGTAGGCTGATTGTGGCAACATAGTCAGCCTTGAATTAGATGTTTAATAAAGATCTTCTTCTATTATCATGTTCAATTTAGCTAATGCCTCTTGAGCTGTGATCCTTTGGCTAGCATCTGGATTCAAAAGCTGGGCAATTAATCTATGATAGGGACTTGGGTTCTGAACTAGCAAATTATTCAGAAGATTTTTAAAGCTTTGTTCCCACGGTTTTTCAAATTCAAACTGAATAATGCCTTTGCGACATTTATTCAGAATCTCTAGAAATTTCTCATCGTCAATCTTTTCATTAAGCATTTCAAGAGTCTTTTCATCCAATATTTTATTAAACTCAGGAACCTTTGGATAGAGTTCACTTAATTTCCTGAGAAGTTCATCACGATTTATTTCCTGATGCTTAAATTGATTCAATAGATCTTTTAGAGCATGGTTTTCTCGAAGGCGGGAGCGATAATCTCTGGCAACTGTCGAAAAAATTACACCCTTCTCTAATTGAAAAGCGATAAATCCTAAGGCAAAGCAATCTTGTTTTTTCGTGTTCTCTGCTCCTATATTTTCATTTAACCAACCCTGGGGAGTGACATATGCAGGGGTGTTGGTTCCACTCCAACCCTGGGAAGCCCTTTCTGTGGTCTCAAAATCTCCCAACTTTGTTATCACACCCTCCGGGGAATTCACATAAAGGATATTACCTGGTTTTAAATCTCCATGGACGAATCCGTTGGCATGCATCTGGCTAATCGTCGTTAGAATTTGTTTCATGATCTTCTTAGCCTGTTGATTTGATATTTTACCGCAAATTTTGTTTAAATCCCCATCACACTTTTCCATCAACATGGATCGTTTTATGGGTTTATGTTTTTCATCGATAACAAAGATATCACGTATATCTACAATGCCAGGGATTTTAAGATTAAGAAGTTTTTGGTGTATTGTGCTATCTGAAACCCATCGTTTTACGAGAACTTTGTTTTCAAGTACTTCCGGTTTCAACGATCTTAGGACAGTTTCCCCATAATTGATGCCATAAACCAAATGAGCAGCATTATGCGCCCCTTTACCTAAAGATCGTAAAAGGATCATTTCAACTAGCTTACTATTTACTGATTTCAATACATCAAACTTAGCTTCAGGCCCAAATAATTTAATAAAGGGGGCATTTTTCCTCTCTTTTTTTGAAATTGAACTTTTGGAAATTCCCAATTCGCCTTTAAAGGTTTTAAATTGCTGTATAACTTTAAGGGATAATGCAAAAACTCTGGCGTGCTTTTCAACATCCGTGAGTTTGTTTAGCCCTTTTTTAGCCATCCAAGCTTTATAAGTTTCATCCAGCTTGGAAGCAGGGATCCCTCCCGAAAGAATATAATCCGCCATTTTGTCGGCCTGTTTTTTCAAATCCTCTAACTCTCTCGCAGCTGCAGTTGGATAGTTTTTATTTTTAAATTTTTGCCAAACAAAATCACGGCTATATTGAGTTGTATTATTAATTATATTCATTTTTAAACCTACATATTAATTAATCTTAATATTATTATAAATAATAATATTAAATATATTATTAAGTGTTTATTAAGTTATGGTAAAAAAGTGTTTTGGAAAAATTATTTCCTAGAAATAGAAATATTTTATTGGATCGGGCTTGCCTTTTCCTTAAGTTCTTTTTTGGGAGGGAAGTATTCGTGGCTGTCTTTAATGACCTCGTGGGAAAGTCCTATCACTCCGATGAGGTTGGTCAACAGCATAAACGAAATAGATATATCAGCCAGCAACCACACCCAGTCGACATGGACAAGGGCTCCAATGGGAATAGCAGCTACATAAACCAACTGAAATATTCGCCCGGCTTTGGATCCGGCTAAAAAGCTGACGGCTTTTTCTCCGCAGCATCCCCAGGCCAAAATGGTGGTATAGGCGAATAAAACAAGCGAAACAATCACGATATACTTGCCGAAAACAGTGCCCAAACCAGTCTCAAAGGCATAAGAGACCATATTGGTGCTTTTAAGCTCAGGATGCTGCCAGGCGCCGGTGACCAAGAGTACTAGCCCAGTTGTCGTACAAACGATCATCACGAGAAAAGGGGCGACCAAAGTAATGATGCCGTCCATCACAGGGTTTTTGGTTTTGGCATTGGCTTGCAAAATAGGCACCAGTCCGGTGCCGGCATCGGTGGCAAAGATCCCTCGGTCCAATCCGGTGGTAATGGTTTTGACGACACTATAACCCATGACGCCGCCGGCTAGGGAGGTAAAGTTAAAAGCAGAATCAAACATGAGATATAGGGCTGGTAGGATGTTTTCATAGTTGATGAGAAGAATAGTTAAAGCTGTGCCGAGATATAGGGATGCCTTAAAGGGCACAAATATAGAGGCGAATTTAGCGACTCTTCGGATTCCTCCCAAGGTCACTGAAGCCACGACGACAGCAATGATCACTCCGCACAGGAGGGGCGGCATGCCGAGCGACTGGAGGGGTAGGGTGATGGAGTTGACCTGAGCTAAGTTTCCTACGGTGAGGGCGCCGCATACAGTGAAGATGGCAAAGATGGCAGCCAAGGTTTTAAATCCTAATCCTTCGTGGAGGTAGCACATGGGGCCGCCAATGTATTCATTTTCTGCATTCAGTTTTCGGTATTTGACGGAGAGGAGGCAGCTGGCGTATTGAATGATAGATCCGAGAAAGGCGGTTATCCACATCCAGACGAGGGCTCCGGGACCTCCGGTGGCCATGGCCACGGCCATGCCGGAGATGTTTCCTGTTCCGAAGTTGCCGGCCAAGACGGCGGCGATGGCTTCATAATAGCTGATTTGCCCTTCGCCTCCGGTGTTCTTCTGAAAAAGCGATTGGAAGCCCAATTTCATTTTTGAAATCTGCATGCATTTCAGCTTGTATGTTAAATAAATTCCAAAACAGGCGATGGTAGGAAATACAACAAGAACAGTAAAATATTCATTGAATGATTTGGCTAGCTCTTTAAGAATTATATCCATTGAATACCTCTATTATGAACACTTAATTATACAGGCAGACAGGGGCAAAGTCAAGAATTAAGTGTTATAAAATTTAAAATTTCTTTCGCAAGTTTTTGGGCATACAAAGCGTGATAGAGCAGACCTTTGGACCCCATTCCCGTTAAAATCCAACAATTCGGACCGATTTTTTTTAGATAAGGCTTATGGTCTGGGGTGGAGGCTCGAATTCCGGAGCGGCAATTGAGGATCCTTGAATCTTTTAAGGCTGGGATCATGGCGATGCCTTTAGGCAAAATATCCTGAACCGCCGTTTGAAGGTCGGGCTTTGAATGTGTAAACCGGCGTTCAAAAGTGGCGCCCAATATACAGGAACGGCCATCGGGATTCATGACCAAATAGGCCTGAGAGTTCAGCGGGGCCTTGGGCGGGGGCAGATGATCCGGCCATTCCAGCTCCAATAATTGACCCTTGATGGGAGTCAGCGGCAAATGGGACAATTCCCTAATGTGGACTGCAGCCGCTCCTGCGCTTATGACAATCAGATCGAAGGATTTCAACTCCTGAAGGGAATGGATAGCTGTCAATTCCAGGCAGCAACCTTTATTCTGGCAGAATTTCCATAAACCCTGCAGGTAGGCATCCGTGTAGATGGTAAGAGCTGAATCAATAACAATTCCGGGGCGATGGACAGCACCCGGAACCAGATGGGTTATTTCATCGGGTGTCAGTTTCCTGACATCGGGGAAGGATTCAGCGCACAGGTCGTATTCTGTTATAGCCAGATCCGTTACGGCGATGCGGATGAGGCCGCTTTTAAAAAAGATCTGTTGATTGTGAGATTGTGCTGCAGCCTGAAGGAGCTGGATCGTGGCTTCATATCCTTCTTTTCCTTTATAATTCAATTTGCAGTGCAGGCCCGCATAGGTATGCAGCAGGCCGGCGGCGATACCGGAGGCGCCCCCGCCAATTCCTGCGGGATCAAATAGGGTGATAGAGGCTTTCAGACTATTGACCAGATGGAAAGCAACAGCCATTCCGGAAAAGCCCGCACCTACGATGGCAATTTTCATTAAAATATCCAGATTTGAAATTATTCGAATACAGTATAGGGTGCAATCAAATGTGTGGGGTTGAAAAGTTTTTATTACCACAGAGCACACAGAGAGCACAGAGAGGAAATTCACTTGGCTCTGTGACATAGAATTTTCGTTTGTGCGCGAAGCGCACAAACGAAAGCCGTCATTCAAGCCCGTTCCGGGCTTGAATGATCTCTGTGTTCTCTGTGTGCTCTGTGGTAATAGAAATTTCTCAACCCCGCAGATTTAATTGCACCCTACAGTATAAAATAAATGGAATTAAATTTATAGAATATTATAGTATAACGGCAAGCGTTTTGGAAGGTTAAGTATCGTTTAGTTTGTAGCGATATTATTGCTGGCGGCATTTTTATGAAAAGAGAAATAGTTAATCTACTGGGGATTTTGTTTGGCGCTATTTTGTGCGGGGCAGCGGCGGCCTTTTACTTTATATATTATTATGGCGGCACAGGGCAATATAAGCTGGAAAATATCCTGGTTTCCCCTGAAACTCTCCAAAAGCTCGCGTATCAGGAATTCAATCCCCAGAGCAAAAGGTCAAGCCGTTATGTCTTCAAAGAGATAGATTTTATTTATAATGGCTCACAACAAAGAAAGATTGGTCCGGAAACGTATAAAAAACTCTATGATCTGCTAAAGGACGACAGAAGCCTTTCTCAGCCATCGGCAGAAATAGAAAGGCTTTTTTTCAGTCAGGCTCCGGCGCGGCTGATTATAAAGGTCAAACAAGAAGGCGCCGGAGACCTGCAAGAGGCCTTGCTGCCTTTTCAGGAAGTCCAGTTTGCTGAGGGGACGCCCTATTACCGGGTTCAGCTTAGGGTTCAGGAAGGGACCTCTTCCGCCTGGACTTATTTTGATCATCCCGATGCTTACTTAAAAGTAATGAGTATTTTAACCTAATGAATACAGGCGCTTTAGGAAAATTATTGTTTTTAGGGACTGGGGGATCCATGGGAATCCCTGTCATAGGTTGCGATTGCCCCGTGTGCCTTTCCAAAGATCCCCATAACAAAAGACTGCGTTCCTCCGCTTTATTGACCCTGAATGGAAAAGAGATCTTGCTCGACTGCTCTCCGGATTTTCGCATTCAGTGCCTGCAGTATTCCATTAAGGCTTTGGATGGGATTATTTTTACGCATTCGCATTACGACCATACGGCGGGAATTGATGAATTGAGGGTGTTGACCATTAGAAGCCAGAAGCCCATACCCTGTCTGCTGTCCCCTGATACTTTTGAAGATATCAAGAGGCGGTTTTATTATGTCTTTGATACGAAGGGATTTCCTTCGGGAATTGCAACCAGTAAATTTGATATCCACTTACTGGAACATCTTAGGGGCACGGTCGACTTTTTGGGCCAGAAAATAAGGTATACCAGTTTCGAACAGGCGGGGATTCGGGTGACAGGATTCCGTTTTGGAAAAATGGCCTATATATCCGATATCAGGCATTATACGGATGACATTTTTGATGACTTAAGGGATCTGGATATTCTTGTGATCAGCGCCCTAAGGTTTCTTCCTTCTCCCATGCATTTCTCTATTGATGAGGCGGTCAGCTTTATAAAGAGATGCGGCGCTAAGCGGGGATGGCTTATGCATATGGCCCACGAGGTGGACCATGAGACCGGCAATGCGTACTTGCCTGAGAATATCCGATTGGCGTATGATGGGTTGGAAATAGAATTTTCTTTGGAACCGTAATACAAATGCAGCAAAACAACAATTTCTTTGCAGGCTCCTCTTCGGGCGAGTCTTCCCGGCCAAAGCGAGCCCTTCTGGTCTCTGTTTATAAGGGAAGTCAGGCTTTGCCATTATGCCGGGAACATTTGCAGGAACTGGCCTTATTGGCAAATACCCTTGGTGTCGAGGTAGCAGATACAACCCCCTGCTTGGTGCGCAAATACGATGCTGCTACCTTTGTCACGGAAGGAAAACTGAAAGAACTGGTCGAAAAAGCAAAGTCTTTGAGCGTCGATCTGGTCATTTTTGACGATGAGATCTCTCCTGCTCAGCAAAGGAATCTTGAGAAACATTTTAATATTCCTGTTATTGACCGCACCGAAGTGATCCTGGGAGTATTTGCTCAGAGGGCCCTCACAAAAGAAGCCCGGCTGCAAGTGGAGCTGGCCCAGGTGAAGTATCAGGCGCCTCGGTTGAAGAGATTATGGACCCACCTCTCACGCCAGGCCGGAACAGGCGGGATGGGCGGCGGCGCCTATTTGAAAGGGGAAGGGGAAAAGCAGATCGAGATAGATCGCAGGATCCTGAAGCGGCAGATTGAGCAGCTGCAGCGGGAACTCGCTGAGGTAAGGTCTGTAAGGGAAACCCAAAGGATGGCGCGAGAGAGAGCGAACATCCCCATATTTGCCATCATAGGATATACTAATGCGGGAAAGTCGACGTTATTAAATGCATTGACAAATGCAGGTGTATTTGTGGAAGACAAGCTGTTTGCCACTTTGGATACAACCACCCGCAAATTTACCTTGGGCAACAATCAGGATATCCTTTTGATAGATACCGTGGGATTTATCCGAAAGCTGCCCCATTTGCTCATTGCTGCTTTCAAGAGCACCTTGGAAGAAGCTTTATATGCCGATATTTTATTGCACATCATAGATGCCAGCCATCCCATGGCAGAAGAACAGGCTGAGACCACATTTGAAGTGCTGAAAGAGTTGAAAGCAGAAGAAAAGCCCATCATCACCGTTTTAAACAAGATAGATCTTTGCCACGACACGCACATCGTGGACAGGATGCGGATCACATACCCGAAGACCTTAGCCATATCCGCTTTAAATCGGACAGGATTTTCTGAACTGGAAGAGCAGATGGTCCAGGAGATCAGCAATCAAAGGCGCGAAGTAACGCTTAGGATTCCTCAGAGCGACTACCGTTTAGTGAGCGAAGTGATCCGCCAAGGCAAAGTATTGAGCCAGGAATATGATGAAAACGATGTGGTGTTACGAGTGAGCATACCTGTGGCTTTGGCCGGAAAACTGGAAAAGTTTACCATCAAAAAATGAATCAAAACAGATAACATAGGGTGCAATTAAATCTGCGGGGTTGAAAGTTAATTTTTATAACCACAGAGCACACAGAGAGCACAGCATGTCACAGAACCAAGCGAATTTTCTCTCTGTGTTCTCTGTGTGCTCTGTGGTAATAAAAATTTAAATTTCTCAACCTCACACATTACAATGAATCAAATGAACGAGACGTATTTATCGATCCACCGATTGCCTGAAGAAGATAGACCCCGGGAAAGATTGGTGCGGCAAGGGCCGGAGTCTTTGTCCACAGTGGAACTAATGGCCATTTTATTGGGCAGCGGGACCAAAAACAGCCCCGTATTAAAACTGGCCCAGGAAGTCGTCAGCCGGTTCGGCAGTTTGCCGGAGCTGGCCAATGCGACCTTGGAAGAGCTGCGTGAGATCAAAGGCATCGGTCTGGCAAAAGCCATACAGCTGAAAGCCTGTATCAATTTGGGCCTCCGCCTCTCGAAGCAGTCCATTCAACCCAAATACCATATTTCCCATCCCGCTCATGCTTATAATTTAGTCAAAGATCAGCTCGAGAACGAAAAAAGGGAGTTATTGCTTGTTATTTTGCAGGATGTAAAAAATTGTCTGATCTGTTATGAAACGGTGGGTATTGGAACTTTATCGAATTCCCTCGTGCATCCTCGTGAGGTCTTTTATCCCGGCAGTCCGCCATAAAGCTGCCAGCCTTGTTCTTGTGCATAATCATCCCAGCGGAGACCCCACTCCATCGCCTCATGATTTTGAAGTCACTGACAGTTTGATCCAGGCCGGAAAGTTGATGGGGATACCCATTAACGACCACATTATTATTGGGAATCAGGGTTATGTTTCCTTAAGGCAGAAAGGTATTAAATTTAATTAATTTGGTTTGTTAATAATTATTTTATAGAATCTTATTTATTAAAAAATAGCAATCTGGTACACTAAGGTTTGTTTAAATTAAAAATTAGTAATATTTCGAGGATAATATTATGAATATCATGAATTTTTTTGCCAATTCGGCTCTCGGATTAGGTACAAAAGATGATAAGACAGATACCCAAGTGGAATCACAGGCTAAAAGTCTTAGCGAGGCCGCTCCTAAACAATTCCCGAAGTTACAAAATATCATCCGCAGCCTAGTTGCTGAAATGAAAAGCAAACTTAAAGAGTTGAATAACGATCTCATGACAAAGACTGTTGAATTCAACCTGATGGCCATTTTTGAAAGGTTCATTAAACAGATCAAAGAAGACAAAACTGCGACCCCCAATTTTGATGAACTGACCGCGGAAGATCTCGTTGCTAAAGTAGTGGACCTTCTGGCAAAAAAGATACATGAATCCATTGCACCTCTTGGTAAATTTGACCACAACCGGTCCAGGGAATTTACCGACCGGTTTATGAAAGTTCTCTTTCCTGAAGGCCAAGCAAGCCTTATAATTCCTTCCGCAAAGGCTGGCCTCTTTGCAAAAAACCATTCGTATGATGCCATTTCCGATTTTATCGATGATACACTCAAAACAATATTTGTGCAAAAAGACAAGCTGCAAAACGATTATGGGAAATATCAGGAGATTGTGAGTGAGAGAGCGGATGGGGGGAAGCTCATCGAATTGATCAATGCCCTGACTTCCAGGTTCAAAGCCTTTTTCGAGTTTATTTTATCCGGATATAAAGAAGAAGCGCCGCCCGAAGGTGAGCCTCAAACCGATACTTTTAAGGCCCTTCTTCCCAAACTGACCGGATTATTGATGGAAAAATTGCAGGGTGAAAATGGCGGAGGGGATGCCGGAATAAATGAAGCTATGGGGTTTTTAGGCCAATATAGCAATCAGGTATTGATGTATATCTTTGCCCATGCGTCCCAAAGGATCAAAGGAAACAAGCATATTCTCACGAGTATTATAGAGAACGTGTTATCCAAAACTCTGAAATTTGCTGAAGATAAAAAGAAAAAACGATTATTGGAAACCGCGTTTTCCAAATACCGGCAGGATGTGGCTGAGATAAACGGCAGGTATGCCTCCCGTCTGGACCCCAATTATAAAACCGAGATTATGGCTGCTGAAAGTCATGTGAAAAACGAATTAAAGGAATTGGCCGGCACGATTGCCGTTGAATTGGGGATAGATAAGGAGGGGTTGAAAAAGGTCCTTCCCGATGAGTTTCAAAGCAAGACATGGACTTCAACATTTGTGACATGGGGAGTGGGCAAGGAATCGTTATCTGCGGCCCAGCAGGCATCCAAGGCTATAGACAATTTCTTAATAGATTTTCTCTTTGAATTTTATCGCGATGTGATTGCCATACAGGACCAGGAACCCGCCTATAAAAATTCGATTTTGAATTATGATGAGACGGTAAAAGTTATCGACGAATTATTATCCGGAATCCTGCCTTATGCCAATACAGCTTTGACAGATCCTAACAGCGAATTAGGCAAGATCATCCTGAGCGGGCTCAATGACATTTTACTAGGCAAATTCCAGGCGGAAGCAAAGTTTTTTCAAGATCCCATCCGGCAGTTGGCCCAATCTCCCCTTATGCCCAAGCTAGAATCCTTTATACATGGGTATGTCCGCACGGCCGTTATGGGATTATTGGCGCAGTTTGGATCGAACAGCCCGGACAGGAAGCCCGGTGAAAAAGTCGATCTCTTTAAATACGCCATTCCTCATCTGTTAAAAGTGTGTACCGATAATGTAAACACTGAAAAGTTTAAAGTGGAATATGATCGATGGCAATCTCAGTCAGAGATATGCAGACAGCTGCCTGAGACCACTGATGATGAAATAAAAGCCAAAAAGCAGGAATCAGAACGGCTTCGAAAAGAATATGAAAAATTGGCAGATGGTTTTAAGCCGGCAGCCAAGGCCTTGTTAAAAGCAGGCGGATGGGAGGATACTGCCGCCATACCAGCCCCTGGCATGTTAAGAAAACCGGTAAAAAATAGCCTTTTGGACGCCGTCTTACCTAAGCTGCTTTTCAAAACATACACCGATGTGTTCAATAAAAAAGAGGAAGATCCCCGTTCAAAAGAAGCCAGAGTGTTGAAAAAAGCGTTCGATGGTTCTTTTCCGGCATTAAAAATAGGGTTGCAGGATATATCAGGTTTCCTGGCCTCATCAATAAACCGTGTTATTCTTCAGTCACACCTGTCAAACCCTTTAGAAGTCTTTTTTGGGAGCAAGCTCGGCGAACTCACATCTCCTGTAAATCCCGCCATGAAGCCTATTTGGGATGGGCTGCAGCAGCTGGTTTCCGGCATCTCCCTTCAGTGCGTGCACCATTTGGCGTCGGAGTATAAAGGCGGGCCCGCAAATGCGGACCCATTGACCAAAGCTCTTTTGCAGCTTAAATCCGTTGTGCAGGGTGAAAAGATGGATTCGGCCCTTCCCGATGAAATTTTCCGGTATTCTGAAAAGACACGTGAAATAAAAATACTGGGTGAACAGCTCATTCAATTGAAGAAACAGGCGGCCGCTTTGATCCCCCAAATGAAAGAAGACTATTTGGCCACCTTGCCGGTACTTCAGGCAGATCTAAGGTCTGATGGTAAGAAAATTGAGGATATAATCGAAGATAAAAAACAGTTTTTGGAACATTTGCATATTCCTGCAGAAGAATTAGAGACTTTGACATTTGAAGGCGATGCATTGGAAAAAGCTATAAAGAATATCAATGACAAATTGAAAGATTTGATTCCTTTAATGGGCAGAGATGCGGATAAACAGGAAATTGACAAGCTAACGGCTGAAAAAGAGCAGAAAACGAAGGAATTGGACCTGCTTCGCACAAGGATGGATGTTCTTGAAGGAAAGCCTGAAATGGAGCTGTTCCATCGTATGCATTATGCGGCCTTGATGAACAAGATCGATGATCTTACGAAAGAAAGGAGCAACAAATTTATCCTTGTACATAAAACCTATGCAAAGGCAGATGGAATTCTTGAACAGGAGCAGAAGGAAAACAGTTCCATTTTAGAAACTGTGTTGCGATTGATAAAGGCAGAGGATTTTGAAAAAGCCAAAGATGATTTTAGCGTCTATTCCGCCTATCTGGCCAAGCAAAGTGAAAGAATAAAAACTCTGTTGGCCCAACCGGACCTATCCGTGGAACTAAAGCACAAGCTGGAAGAGGAAAAAACGGAAAACGACGATACCCTAGCGCTTATAGAAGAACATTTCGTAGTCAGCCCCCAGTTCTTTCGAAAAAAGTTTGTCGATCTGGCAGAAGCTTTAAGGCAAAAACACCATGAGATATTCGTGGAACAGGAGCAGCCAAAGTACGTCTGGCAAATTGAGGAATTTGAGAAACAAATTAAAGCCGTTAAAGAAGGGGCGGATACAGAATGGGACGAAGATCAGGCAACGCTCCTGTTAACTGAAGCAAAAAACTGTCTTGGATTGCTTGAAATACAGGAAAAAGAGATGCAGAATGAAATCGGATTTATTCATGAATGGATCTCTTTCAGAAATGAGGAAGGCATCAAATTCGCGGAAATGCATCAGAAAAGCAACTATGTTAAAGATACAGTCCGTTTGCAGTATAAGGTGCAAGAGCTCGAGCGGCGGCTGTATTATGTCAGGCAGAGCTCCCTGAAAGAACAGGTCCAAAATTTGATAAATACCCCAAAAAAAGAACTGAATTCCTCTCAGGCAGATGAGGGATGGAAGCTATTGACCCGATCCCTAAAAAATACATTGAAAGAAACAAAGGCCTTTTTGGAAATTGCATTTCCTTTGCAAGCTGAATATGAACAGCTTTCCAATCAGTTCAGGCCTTTATCCGAAAAACTCATGGCGGCTCTAGGATATGGCGAACCGGAACAGTTGCCTGTACCCCTTTTACAAAGTATTTGCTGGTACCCTTTAGTGGATATCCTGCTGCCTACCGTATTATTAAATTTATATGAGGCGGCTTGGGTCCAGACGCCGGAAGTGAAAAAAGTGGAAGAAAGGGCCTTGGATGGTTCCCTTATTGGAAATACCCTCTTTGCTTCCCACCAGATGGCAGAGATGGCTGCCGGCCAGATAAGGGAAACCTTGAAAAAGAAACCGGAAAAACAGGCTGCCTCTTTGGCTGAAGTCCTAAAAAATGCCGGCCTGGAGGAAATGGACCGGCAATGGCTGGAAAACCTGTTCAAGATTTGCACCGAAGATGAGCTTCTCTGGTCCCATCTCAGCGAGTTTTTAGGGCGCAGGCTGGAGTACCTCATTTCCCATTTGTCCGGAGGGCAGAAAGGTGAAGAAGCCGTTCCCTACATCATTAAATCCCTGTTGGGCAGTTTTAAAAATCACATCAAGGACAGGCAGAAAGAAATCGATAGTATCCTGGTGCAATATGAACTTGTGGAAGGTGATGAAGCCAAACAAGCGTATAAAAAAACAGCCGCTTCTTTATTGTTTAATTCCCTTGTGGAAGAGCTCTTTCAAAAAACGGGATTGAATGATCCTAAAAATGGCTTTGGACTAGGTTATGGAGCCGAGCCTTTATCCGAATTTGTAAAAAGCAAACTCACCCTTGCCTGTTTTGATTATTGCCTGGCAGCCAAAGAAAATAATAAGGGGCTTTCCCATGCAGACCAGGAATTTGGCCAGCAGGTGAAAAAAGCTGATAACAGCCTCACACAAGAACAGGTTACAGAAGTGAAAGACCTTTACGAATCCCTGTTCGGTTTTATTGGAGAACAGGTGAACAGCGCCATAGTCCAAATGCTCAAAGGGGGTATAGCGCCGGAAGCTTCTATCAGGGATATACCTCTTGATGCCAAATCCTCTACCTTTAGCGCCCGATGGGACCAGGAAAAAGAAGGCGAGTGGGTTCCTAAGGAAGACAGAGGAGGCATCTATCTCATAAAGAAAGAAGAGGAAAAAACATTCGGAGAATGTGAAACCATCAGACTTTTGGGAACCCATCAGATTACCCCTCTTACAAAATACAGGGAAATTTGCAGGTACAATATCAGTCAGTTGGCAGATAAAATTCTGGAAAAAATATCCAAACTTTCCCAAAAGCAGCATATTACTCTGACAGATGATTTTAAGGCATGGTTTAAAAAATCTCTGGAAATCATTTTGGAAGATGAAGAAGTCATGAAACTGTTAAGCGATGTTCCAGATGCAGTCAAAGGCTTCCTCCTGAAGAAAATGGTGCAACTGTCCACAAAACCGGTCCGGATCAATGGACAGGATAGCTTGCTCACTATAAAAGAAGTTCCAGGTTATCTTGTAAAAACTCTTTTCAGTGTATTTCAGAAATATGGGCCCCAGATAAAAGAAAAAATCAAAGGCGTATTAGAAGATAAAGAATACGATTATAGGATCAATGGAAGGGCCGATAAGGCAATTTTAGATGCCTTGAGCGAACAGGACGATTTTAAAAAGATTGCGGAGAACTTTGTCACGGAGTTGCTCCAGGTTGTCCAGTTTGATCCGACAGAAGATTTGCCTCCAATCCCTCTTATAAAAGAGATGTGGGAAAATGCCGGAATCTCATTTCTGCAAGAGATCATAACTAAGAGTTATCTGAATGTCAGCAAGATTGAATATTGCCGCGGCCAGCAAAAAGATGAGTTGATTGACATGCTCGCCGACGATCTCAACAATCAAAAAACAACTAAAAACCTTGACGATGGAATAGAGTTGCTCGGCAAAAAAATGAAGGGGTTCATCAATACAAAGACAGGTATTGCCGACCCTGAAAAAATAATGACTACTGCCAAGTTTTCTCAGGAGATAGCAGAAAAGACAATGAAGTTCCTTAACGAAACCCTTAAGGTCAAGGAGTCCTCCGGAAACCAGATTTTTAAAACCTGGTTGGGACAATTCATTCAGGAGACATTGGATGACAGGCAAATTCAAACCTATATCGATGAAATTCCGCTAATGGTAGAGACATTTATTACGAAAAAGCTGGTCCAACTGGCGGATTATAATTCAAACGGTGGCAATGCCGATCCAGGCCATAATATTATAGCCAAGGTAGTTTTAGTTTTTCTCGATGGCATAGCGGAAGCGCGTAAAATGCTTCATCAGGCCCGCCTGGAAGCCCTTATGGAAAACCCCAGGATGACAGATGAAGAAATGGTCAAAAAGCTTCGGATAGTATCGGAAGAGATAGTGTCCGGTCTGTTTAAAAAATTAAAATTGAATCCGGGAAGTGATCTGCCCCTTCTTTTTATGGAAGAAATATGGAAGTTTGGAAAATCGGCCGTAGCCGACGAGATTTCATCCATTTATCTGAAAACCGTGCAATTTTATGAAAGGAAAAACTTGGAGGCCCTTAACGGTTTGTTAAAAACAAATGGTCTGGAAGTTTCGCAAACCCTAAAACAACTGGAAGCTGCCAAGCAAAAATCGTCGCTGAGGATGGACGTGTCCACAAGTAAAGCTGAAGAACCGGCGCTGTCGGAAGAAGCTAAGCAGGTTAACAATTTTCTGGGCGCTTTTGGAGACATGGTCCGCACACAGTTGAAAAAGCAGCTTCATTTGGATGAAGAAAATAAGACTCAGGACTTTGCCAAAGAATCACTGGACGGGATTTTAGAGGCGATGAAGATGGATCCGAAAGACGTTTCTCCTACTCTGATGCAGTGGGGAATCGATTCAACAAACAAAATTGTGAAAAGCGAGCAGTTGGGAAGTCTGATCAATGAAATACCCGATGCCGTCAGGGCTATTGTGTTGAACAAACTGGTCCAATGGGGACAGAGAAAAGACATGCCTGTCCAGCCAAAACGGGGGGAGCCCGCGCTGAAATACCTTCCGGCCAACCTGTCCATTCTTCTTTTGAATGCGCTTAATCCTTACCGGAATAAATTGAAGCCCATTATGGAAAAGCATATCGCCGAAAGGACAAAACTGCAAAAAGAATATGAAGCCAAGAGAAGGGAGCTAAAGAAAAGTTGGAAAGTGTCAAAACCTCTAATAGAAAAAGATGAGTTGGATGCAGCCAAAAAAAGGATGAAAAAGCAGCTTAAGGATCTCGATGAAGGATTCGCCAATAATCTCAAGAAAATGGAAGCAGATTTGTTGGCTGTATTGACAGAATCCAATGCCCCCGGCCAGAAATCCTCCCTTTTTGTTCAGATCGTCGAAGATCTATTCGGTAAAGGGCGTTCTAGAATTAGATATGGATAAAGATAGTCCATTGCCCTTGGCCAGCCTATGGGATGCCTTTGGAAAGTCTGCCCTCGCGGATATGCTGGCCAAGACCTACATTGAGATGAATCGGCCCGGCGCTTCCAAAGAGGTCCACAAAATGCACCTGGACGAACGGTACAATAAATCGGAAAAAGGGACGCGAATCATTGCCGGTTGAAAAAAACTCCCGGGTCAAAACTGTACACCGGCACGATGAATTTGGATGGGCTGGTCCTGATGCAAGTGACGGGCGTGGGCGAGGAGACGGCGGTGGCGCATATCATTGCCGTGGTGGAACGGGCCCAAAACAGCCGGGCGCAAATTCAACGGCTCGCCGATCGTGTCAGCAATATTTTTGTGCCCGTCGTGGTTTTGATCGCCGTCGGGGCCGGGCTGTGGTGGGGATTGGAATTTGCCG
>CAWACC010000007.1:0-30633 GCA_963780445.1 uncultured Parachlamydiaceae bacterium | reverse complement strand
GAAAGGCATCATTATACCGATCATCAGGCTGAAAGCCTGGCCTGTAAAAGCCTATGGCAACGCCATAGGAAACCAAAACACCGATCATCAGGCTGAAAGCCTGGCCTGTAAAAGCCTATGGCAACGCCATAGGAAACCAAAACACCGATCATCAGGCTGAAAGCCTGGCCTGTAAAAGCCTATGGCAACGCCATAGGAAACCATTATACCGATCATCAGGCTGAAAGCCTGGCCTGTAAAAGCCTATGGCAACGCCATAGGAAACCAAAACACCGATCATCAGGCTGAAAGCCTGGCCTGTAAAAGCCTATGGCAACGCCATAGGAAACCAAAACACCGATCATCAGGCTGAAAGCCTGGCCTGTAAAAGCCTATGGCAACGCCATAGGAAACCAAAACACCGATCATCAGGCTGAAAGCCTGGCCTGTAAAAGCCTATGGCAACGCCATAGGAAACCAAAACACCGATCATCAGGCTGAAAGCCTGGCCTGTAAAAGCCTATGGCAACGCCATAGGAAACCAAAACACCGATCATCAGGCTGAAAGCCTGGCCTGTAAAAGCCTATGGCAACGCCATAGGAAACCAAAACACCGATCATCAGGCTGAAAGCCTGGCCTGTAAAAGCCTATGGCAACGCCATAGGAAACCAAAACACCGATCATCAGGCTGAAAGCCTGGCCTGTAAAAGCCTATGGCAACGCCATAGGAAACCAAAACACCGATCATCAGGCTGAAAGCCTGGCCTGTAAAAGCCTATGGCAACGCCATAGGAAACCAAAACACCGATCATCAGGCTGAAAGCCTGGCCTGTAAAAGCCTATGGCAACGCCATAGGAAAACCAAAACACCGATCATCAGGCTGAAAGCCTGGCCTGTAAAAGCCTATGGCAACGCCATAGGAAAACCAAAACACCGATCATCAGGCTGAAAGCCTGGCCTGTAAAAGCCTATGGCAACGCCATAGGAAAACCAAAACACCGATCATCAGGCTGAAAGCCTGGCCTGTAAAAGCCTATGGCAACGCCATAGGAAAACCAAAACACCGATCATCAGGCTGAAAGCCTGGCCTGTAAAAGCCTATGGCAACGCCATAGGAAACCAAAACACCGATCATCAGGCTGAAAGCCTGGCC
Organism: uncultured Parachlamydiaceae bacterium; assembly: GCA_963780445.1. Classification (GTDB taxonomy): domain Bacteria; phylum Chlamydiota; class Chlamydiia; order Chlamydiales; family Parachlamydiaceae; genus CAWACC01. Next base: position 29,499 of record CAWACC010000007.1, on the reverse strand, counting down.
TGTAAAAGCCTATGGCAACGCCATAGGAAACCAAAACACCGATCATCAGGCTGAAAGCCTGGCCTGTAAAAGCCTATGGCAACGCCATAGGAAAACCAAAACACCGATCATCAGGCTGAAAGCCTGGCCTGTAAAAGCCTATGGCAACGCCATAGGAAAACCAAAACACCGATCATCAGGCTGAAAGCCTGGCCTGTAAAAGCCTATGGCAACGCCATAGGAAACCAAAACACCGATCATCAGGCTGAAAGCCTGGCCTGTAAAAGCCTATGGCAACGCCATAGGAAACCAAAACACCGATCATCAGGCTGAAAGCCTGGCCTGTAAAAGCCTATGGCAACGCCATAGGAAACCAAAACACCGATCATCAGGCTGAAAGCCTGGCCTGTAAAAGCCTATGGCAACGCCATAGGAAACCAAAACACCGATCATCAGGCTGAAAGCCTGGCCTGTAAAAGCCTATGGCAACGCCATAGGAAAGGCAACACCATAGGAAAAATTTACATTACATTAAAACGATATATACAAAAAATATTGAAATTTGTATGATTGTAATTTCAATTTAAATTTTATGGTGTTAGGATATGGCACAATCTCTTTCAAATATACTTTTACACATTATTTTTAGTACAAAAAATCGAAAGGCATTTATCGATGCAACGATTGAACCCGAATTGTATGCTTACATGACTTCTCTTGCAGGATCTATTGGAAGTTATGTCCATAACATAGGTGGTATCGAGGATCACATGCATCTGCTGGCAACATTGCCGCGAACTATATCTGTCAGTGATTTTCTTGAAAAAATTAAAAAAACTTCATCCAAATGGATGAAGACAAATGGACAACAATATTGGGATTTTTCTTGGCAAAAAGGATTTGGAGCCTTTTCGGTCAGTGAATCGCAATTTAAAGTCGTCATGAAATATATTTCCAATCAAAAAAAACACCATAAAAAACAACCATTCCAGGATGAATACCGTAAAATCCTTAATTTAAACAATATTGCCTATGATGAAAGATATGTTTGGGATTGATATCATCGGGCCTATGGGGTTGTCTCCTATGGCGTTGTCAAGGCTATTACAGGCCACCTATGGCGTTGCCAATGCTATTACAGGCCACCTATGGCGTTGCCATAGGCTGTTACAGGCCAGGCTTTCAGCCTGATGATGGGGTTCCGATTGACCTATGGCGTTGCCATAGGCTATTACAGGCCAGGCTTTCAGCCTGATGATGGGGTTCCGATTGACCTATGGCGTTGCCATAGGCTGTTACAGGCCACCTATGGCGTTGCCATAGGCTGTTACAGGCCAGGCTTTCAGCCTGATGATGGGGCTCCGATTGACCTATGGCGTTGCCATAGGCTATTACAGGCCAGGCTTTCAGCCTGATGATGGGGTTCCGATTTGACCTATGGCATTGCCATAGGCTATTACAGGCCAGGCTTTCAGCCTGATGATGGGGTTCCGATTGACCTATGGCATTGCCATAGGCTATTACAGGCCAGGCTTTCAGCCTGATGATGGGGTTCCGATTGACCTATGGCGTTGCCATAGGCTATTACAGGCCAGGCTTTCAGCCTGATGATGGGGTTCCGATTGACCTATGGCGTTGCCATAGGCTTTTACAGGCCAGGCTTTCAGCCTGATGATGGGGTTCCGATTGACCTATGGCGTTGCCATAGGCTTTTACAGGCCAGGCTTTCAGCCTGATGATGGGGTTCCGATTGTCCTATGGCGTTGCCATAGGCTATTACAGGCCAGGCTTTCAGCCTGATGATGGGGTTCCGATTGACCTATGGCGTTGCCATAGGCTGTTACAGGCCAGGCTTTCAGCCTGATGATGGGGTTCCGATTGACCTATGGCGTTGCCATAGGCTTTTACAGGCCAGGCCGTTGGCCTAGGTGGCAAATATCGCAGATGAAGCGAATGAACTATACCAATAGACGAGATTTCTACATGTTTTAACGAAAGGTGAACATGGCCGATTATCATTCACGGACTTTGGCATTCATCATATCTTGAAATCTGTTTACAGTCCCAGTAGACCACATTGTTTGATCATTTATTGCTGCTGGTGCTAAACATTCTTTTACCACCTTTTTCACCGATTCCTTCCAATCAGAATCATTCTTGCCTTTAAGCTCTTTTCTATCAATTTTTTCTATGATAATTTCTTGAGGTTCCCAATCTAATCCTGACGTTTTGACTGTAATTTCCATTTTATTGATAATATTTTCTTTAATACTCCTGAGGTTCGGCCCTGGAACATTTATTGAGTTTGGCGAGCCTGGATGCAAATTCATTTTTACTAAATTTTTTAGAGCCTCTTCGAACTTGTCATCATCTGTAGCTTTCAATAATTTCACTGCATTTTCCACAAAATCAATTTGAGCAATGTTTACTTCACCTAGTGTAGCTCTCATAGAAGCGACAAGAGCCGGATTGTTTGCCACCAATACAGGAGAAAAGGGATTGTTTATTTTATTTTCACCCTGTTTCCACTTATCATTGATTTCTATTTCATCAGGAGTTAATTTATTTTCCAGTTTATCAAGAGATTTAGAATGAGCAGCTAATATTTCTTGAGGGGTTCGCGGTGTTTTTTGGGAAACGGAATTGGAAAGATTAGAAGATTTTGCAGGGGTTTTTGCAGAACTGCTTTTTGGTTGTTTAACTTTAGATTTGCTAGAAGACTGGGCAGGCTGTTGACTCGGCTTGTTTTTGAAACCGGCTGCCTCCATCAGCTCTCTTCTCTATTTTTTGTATCGGCCCTGTTGCTACTTAATTTGGTATCCCCTATATTTAAACCGGCTTCCTTCAGTAAGTACTCTGGATTACTTTTTTGAATTCCTGCAGCAGAAGCCACGTTATGGATACGTTCAGAAGATTTACCAAGTTTTTTATCGGTATTTGTTAAATTTTTAAAAAAATCCAGAATCTTTGTTTTAAAAGTAATTTTACGAATAGATTGCAGATCAATATTATTTGGGGTTGTTATTAAAATTGATTGACCTGCCTTGTCTGCCTTTATGTCATCAGATTTTTTCTTGAAGGTTTCGGTTATATTAGATCTTACTTGTGTTATTGCGCTGGAAATAGAACTCATTAATTTATTAATCATAAAAAAACTCCTAAACTTCCATACTTATATTAAATATTATTTTAATTATTTTGTAAAATAATATTTTAAAACTATAAATTAAATAATCAATTAGCTGCTTTGACTTTTTCCCAGGCTTTCAGGTAGAGGGGATAGGCGGGGCCTACGTCTTGGATCATTTCGATTTGTTGCAAGGTGTGTTCTGAAGGGAAAAGGATGGGGTTATCCCGAAGTTCCTGGGAAAGCAGGGGATAGGCAGCGAGATTGGGGCTCAGAAAATAAATAGTTGAGATGTCTTGAGCTGCAATCTTCCCTTCCAGAAGAAAATTGATAAACGCATGGGCTAAATCGTTATGTGGCGCCCCTTTGGGAATAGCTAAATAATCCATCGACATGAAGGTTCCCTCTTTAGGATAGAAAAATCCCACAGATTCATTCTCTTGCATGATCTGCAGAACGTCCCCGGAGTATCCTTGCGTTACGAGATATTCAGCGCTGGCGATCCCATTTTTATATTGGTCGCTTTCAAATTTGGCGATATTTTTCTTCCAGGCGATCAGCACATCGGCCGCGGCATTAATTTCTTTGGGATCGGGCGTATTGGGGCTGTATCCCAGATATTTCAAAGCGGCCCCTAGGGCTTCCCGAAGATCATTCAACAGGGTCATGCGGCCTCTATATTCTTTTTTTGCAAAGATGCCCCAGGAATGCTCCGGATGGGGGATCCGGTCTTTCCGGTAGGCAATTCCCGTAAAGCCGCTCATAAAAGGAATTCCGTAAGGCAGGGTATCCTTTGGCACTCTTTTCAGATAGGCGGGATCCAGGGAGGTGGCATTGGGGATCTTTTGAAAATCCAACGGCTGGACCATTCCCTGTGTTATCATCATGGAGATGAAGTAATTGCTCGGGGAGATGATGTCATAGCCTGTGGCTCCCAATTTCAGTTTGGCGTACATCGCTTCATTGGAATCGTAGGTGTCTATCACGATCCGGCACTGGTGCCGCTGTTCGAATTCTTCAATAGCTTCTGGCTGGATGTAGTTGCTCCAGATGAATACATGCAGTTCGGGCCGGGATTGCGATTGGCAGCCTGTCAAAACCAGAAAGAAAAGGAAAAAAGAAAGGAGTAAAGGTAAAGGTTTCATTCGGAGGTCTCTTTGGAGAATTTTTGGGACAGGCAAACGGTAATAAAAGTGAAAAAGATAATAAGAGAAGACAAAGCATTGATAATAGGAGTAGAGCCGAATTTGATCATGCTGTAAATATACAGCGGCAGGGTCGTGGCGCCGGGGCCTGCCACAAAATAGGTGATGACGAAATCGTCGATGGACAGCGTAAAAGCCAGCAGTGCGGCAGCGGTCAACCCGGGCCGTAAAAGAGGCAGCAAGATACGCCGCAGCACCGTCCAGGAGTTGGCTCCCAGGTCTTGCGCAGCTTCCACCATGGAAAAATCAAAGTGCTGCAGTTTGGACAGCATGACCATAACGACATAGCTTAGGCAAAACGTGGTATGGGCCAGATAGATGGTCCCTAATCCCAAATTCACATTAAAAAGGACGAAAAACAGCAAAAGGCTGATCCCCATCAGGATGTCGGGAATGATCAAGGGGAATAGATCAGTCCAAAGTGGATCTTTTGCAAAGGGGTTGTTTTATAGGTATGCAGGGCAAAGGCGGCCAGAGTGCCCAAGACGGTAGAGGTAATAGTGGCCGACAATCCTATGACCAACGAGTTGCGCAGGGCTATCCACAGTTCTTTTTGTTCAAAAAGCTGCAGGTACCATTTAAAGGAAAAAGAGGACCAGATTCCGCCAAACCGCGATTCATTAAAGGAACTGATGATGAGGATGACAATGGGAAGATATAAAAATAACAGGACACCCAGGGTGACCAGCAGGCAGGTACGGCTCCGTTTCATTCCTTGCTCCGGGGTTGCGTTTCCATCAGGTTAGTGCCTGAGAGGCGGTGGACCAGCCACATCACACCTCCGACGGCCAGGGCCAGCAGTCCGGACAGCGCACTGGCCTGAGGCAGATTCCGCTCCAGAAATGTCTTTTCGGCAATTTTGTTGCCTATCATTTCACTATTTGATCCTCCCACCAGGTCAGGAATGACATAGGCGCCAATGGCCGGAATAAATACCATGATCATGGCATTGACGATCCCTTTTTTGATGCCGGGAATGAAATACTTTTACAAAAGCCTGCAGGGGGGTAGCTCCCAGGTCCATGGCGGCTTCCATCAATTGAAAATTGAATTTGGAAGCGGCGGCATAGATGGGGAAAACGGCAAACGGAAGATAGGTGTAGACCATCACTAACAGGACCGCTCCGGAGTTATACAGAAGCGTGGTCTCCGGATCGACCAGATGCAGCGCCACCAAAAAGGACTTAAAGGCTCCTTCGGGATGCAGGAGCGTTTTCCAGGCAAAGATCCGGATTAGGAAGCTGCTCCAGAAGGGAATGACGATCATTACCAGTAGAAGCTGCTGCCACCGCTTGGAAGCAGAGGCCAGCTGGTATCCTACCGGAAGGGCCAAAGCCAGGCAGATAAAAGTCGTGGCTGTGCTCAGCCAAAGGGTTCTCCAAAGCAAAACATAATAATGCGGGTTGGCCAATCCTTTGATAGTGTCCAAGGTCCATCCTTTTTGGATGCCGCCATAAATATCTGCCGGCTTAAAAGCGTAGACAAAGATGATGAGGGTAGGAATGAGGAAAAAAATGAGCAGCCACAAAAACGAGGGGAGGGTGAGCCAAGCTTCTTTTAACCGGGGTCTAGGGGTTTTCATTTTCCTTCTCTTTGTAACGCTCCAGAATGAAACCATCATCCGCATGCCACCAGATCCATACGTCGTCTTTCCAGCGAATAGGCCTTTCATCCAAGAGAAAACGGCTATGCTGCTGAGTTACGGAGATCTTATGCCCATCGGACGTGGACCCCAAAATGGGTGTGGTCTCCTTTGTAAATGACATCTTCGACAATCCCGGGCAAGATGTTGTGCAAAGGGTGCTGGGGAGGGCTTCGCGGGAGATATGGATTTTTTCCGGCCGGATGCTTAAATGCACCAGATCGTCTACCGAAAGCTGTTTATCATTAAAGCATAACGACATTCGGCAAAATGGTCGATTTTCAGGAGACTGTATTCTTTTTGCACCTTTTCGAAGACTATCCCATCCAGAAAATTGGTGTCTCCGATGAAATCCGCTACGAAGCTGCTTTCAGGCGCTTCATAGATTTGCATGGGAGAACCGATCTGTTCTAGTTTTCCTTGGTGCAGAACGGCTATCCTGTCGCTGACCGCCATGGCTTCTGTTTGGTCGTGAGTGACAAAAACAAACGTGATGCCCACTTCGTCATGGATTTGATCCAGGTCGATCAGCATTTTTTGACGAAGTTTAAGGTCTAAGGCAGCCAAAGGCTCGTCCAGAAGCAGCACTTGAGGATTGTTGACGAGGGCTCTGGCGATAGCGACGCGCTGTTTTTGTCCTCCGCTGATCTGATCAGGCATTTTATGGGCCTGATCTTTCATTTGGATCATTGCCAGCATTTTCTCGACTTCTCGGATTTCTTCTTGGACTAATTTTTTGGATGCGCAATCCAAAGGCGATATTTTCCCAGATCGTAAGATGGGGAAAGAGGGCATAGTTTTGAAACACGGTATTGACAGGCCTTTTATTAGGAGGAAGGCGTGTGATGTCGTTGCCATCTAGCAGGATGCGTCCGGAATCAGGCTGTTCAAAACCCGCCAAAAGCCGTAAAAGGGTGGTTTTACCGCAGCCGCTCGGGCCGAGGATGGAGAAAAACTCGCCTTTGTTGATTGAAAATGAAATATTGGACAATGCCCTATGTTGTCCAAATTGTTTTGAGATATTCTCAAAAACAATACTTTCTGCCATCGATTTCTCCTGAATAGCTCTATTCTAATTCAGTTTAAACCTTTTTAGCAATGATTAAAGTTGTAAGGATTTACCACAGAGCCAGTGAGATCACTGAGAAGGTATGAGATAATTGAGAGAGATTTGAAGGATCTCTCCGGTAAATCCCTACAAAATAATATTTAAGTTATCTTTTTGACATATGCTTCAGATCCCTCTCAATTATCTCATACCTTCTCAGTGATCTCACTGGCTCTGTGGTAAATCGCTACAAATTCAGTTGCTTTAAAAAGGCGAAATAAGCAATAATAAGTTCTTGATTGTATTAAAAAAAATAAAAATAGTGAGGGCCTTATGTTCGTTTTTAATGAAATAAAATCTTTTTTTTCTCCCAAACCTCTTCCTCCAAATGAAAGATGGGAAAAGATGTCGGCAAATTGCAAGCGTGATCTGACCATCAAAAAAGTCGCTTTGGATGCTTTGAAATGCCTCTCCGTTGGCAGCGGGATTATTTCTTTTGCAGTCCCATTTTTGGCCTTGTCCCTTCATAGCGGAGGGTTGTTTTTGGCTGTTGGCGCGGCTGTAGTGGCTGTGTGCGGAGTAGCCGCCGCTATTTTGGGCATCCGTAAAGCTGAGGATTTGCAAAAGTATTTTGACTGGACCGATTATTCTGACAAATTCACCATCATGCAGGATTGCAACCGCATTACGCAATCCAGTTTGAAAGTCCTTGCGGATATACCTCAATCCTGTACCTCTAGGATCAGCAATCTGCGCAAATATGGAGTGCTTTCATCAGAAAATGGAAAGCGCATGCAAGACATTTTTACACGTTATGTGCAACTGCGAAAAGACTGTAAAAAATATTCTTATGAACACCCCGACCTGGCAAAATCCCATGCCGAAGATGTGCGTCTTAAAGAATATAATGGCCTCAAAAAGCAACTGGATGACGTCAAGAAGGAATGGAAACAGTTTCAGCAGGATGTAACACCCGATCTGCCTACTTTCGCGTAAGAGGGAGTCCTTTTTGATTTTAAAATTCTGACGGGTGGGTTATCATGCGGGCATGCAGACACATCCTTTTCAAACCATGCTCCGATCCGCCTACTCCCATGGACTGGAAAATATCTATGCATTGGAAAATGTAGATCCCCGTTCTATTCGCCCTTTTCAGGTCGAACCCACTGTCTCAGCAAAGATACCCAAAAAAATAAACCATAATATATCTTTCTGTAAAACTATTCAGCTGGATTTAGATTTGGGCCCCGGTTTTCGTAAATGGATAACTCCTTTTTTTCCTGAGGAACCTGTCGATATTCTCGAACTCAATAAGCTGGAAAAAAAAATCCTAGAAGATCACGGAATTATTTACCTGAAACAGTTAATGAAGGCCCATTTTCCGACTTTGATGTCAAAAGGTATAGGTCAGGGCCATTGGCAGGAAATCCAGACCAAGCTGAAGCAGTACCTTGCAGATAAATCCCCGGATAAATGCTCTACTTTGGATTTCTCATCTTTTTTACGCGTTATTTTTGGTACAATCAGTAAAAAAAAAGCGCATTTGTTCCTGATGCCGTATGATTTGCAGGATTTGATGCCCTTGCTCCCTTCGGAGACCATGGAGATCAAGCGCCTTTCAGACAGCAAACGGCTGGAATGGGATCAGGAGGTAATGGGCATTCTAAAAAATCCAAAAAAAATGGAGTATATCCGATACAAAATTAAGGAAATCACTCATAATTTCCTCTTCCCCTGGATGGAAAAAAAGCTGGGGATTGCACTGTTATCTGAAATTATTGAATATCTTGAAAACCTCAGTATGGATTCTTTTCTCACGGAGAAGGCGTTGGTTTTTTTGAGCGATGTCTATTTTTCCGGAGAATTTCCCTTGGATGACTATTTATATCCGACGGTACAGGGAATATATGCCGCGGATCCATTCTATAGCGATATGTTCCGACAAATTGAATTCAGGGCCTTAAGCTATTTTTACAAACCTTCCACCACCTATTCACTCGATAATTTGACAAACTGGCTGGAACGGGAATTTGCCAAAGAATGGACGGGTTTCCCATGCGGCATGGTCGAAAAGGTCCTCTCCCTTTCTCCTTTATTTTATCTCTGGCGAAATCTCAGCGGTTTTGTCGAAATCCGACTGGGGTAAATTTTTTAATTCGGGTGTCGTAGTTTCATTCTTAAAGTTGGTAAGCCATTCGTGAATTTTTTCCTTGTTCAAGCCGGCATTATGAAAATAAAACCCATTTATGGGGCTTTGTTTTCGGAGTAAATTTAAATCTTCAAGATCATAAGGAATGCCTCCTAGCAGCGAAATCTCGTTGCCCAACTGTATGCCGGCCTGTTCCTGTAAAATTTCCCTGCACATTTGATAGGAGGCGGTGAGTTCATCCAAGGAGGGGCGGTATGTTAATTGATGGGCCCAGGAGGCTTCATAGACCAGGTGGATTTTCATCAGAAGGTGGGGAGAAATATCTTTGAGCAGCTCCGTCAACTCTGCTGTGAGTACACTTTTTGAACGTCCCTGTTTATGATCGTCTAAAGATTCTCCGAAGCAAATGAAAGGGGTAATCTCATGCTGAAGCAATTTATGCATGGCGCTTGAAAGGATATTATAGCTGTCCGGATGGGTGGTCCTTTGCGCCGTATCCCCCAGTACTACAAAGGGCACTTTGGATTCGGCTAAAAGACGGACGGCAATAGGCTCTGTAAAGGATTCTTTAGCCATGCTTAATAAAGCGTCTGCACCCAGGATGACGGACGTGTCTTTATATTTTTCCATAAGGGATAGACACAGGGAAAAGGGGAGGGAAATATAGTAGGTCGAAGGAAAAGCAGTCGCATCAGCGACGAATTGATCGAGTATTTTCTGAGTGGTTTCTACAGGAGGATAACCACTCCAGTAGGCTAAGAAAATGAAGGGGCTGTTTGAGGCCATAAAACATCCTGTCTGGGATAGAAATAAATCCAAAACGTTCGTAGAAAGCCTTGGCTTTTTTATTTTTGGCATCTATCAAAATGACGCTTCCGCCTATTTGATTGGCTTGATCCAAGCATTTTTTTAAAGCCTGGATAAAAATATTTTGGCCAATGCCCATCTTTTGATAACATTTGTCAACAGCCAATCGACAAATCCGAAAAGCGGGAATGGGATTGGGCTTGGGTCCAGTTATAAATTTTTCCGGTAAAATTTCATGTTGAATACACGCTGGACATAGTGTATAATATCCTATTACTTTTTTATCTGATCCATTATTATCAAAGAACGTTATAGTAACTCCAAAACGCCTACGTTAAAATAAAAATGCAAGATTTTTTAAGAAAGAATTTAATTCTTCTTCTCCACAGTCGAAATGTTGGATTAACGATTCTTCATGAAGCAGTTCATATTCCAATTGCATTTATCTGACAGACTTTTTTTTATAGTTTTTAACTGCATTTTTTAAATTCGGATTCAACAGAACAGGAGTTTCCATAACCGAAACGAAGAATTCCCAATCGGCCTGATTTAAAATTAAAGTATTAAGTTGGCTGAGTTCAGCAATATCTTTTTCAGCGGCCTCAAGTAATTTTTGTCGGACGTATGTATTGGGTTTCAGGCCTTTGAGTTTTGCAGCTATCTCTATGATTTTTTTATCATGAGACGACATTCTAAAGTTTAAGTGACTGTCCATTGGTTGGGCTGACATAATTTTTCCTTAATATATTCTCATAATATTCGCATTGTAATACAATGTCAATACAAATGGGACAACATTTTAAGCTCCTAGTCGGTAGAGTAATTCCAAATTCATTTACTTTTTAAAATAATCATTTTACTTTTAAAACAAGGATGGGATTTATATGACAACATCAGTTGCAACATCTGCTGAACAGGAAAGGCTGCGGGCACATCGTGAACGTAAAGCGGACTGGAAAAAATGGGGGCCGTATCTCAGCGAAAGGGCGTGGGGAACGGTTCGGGAAGATTACAGCGAGTCAGGCGACGCCTGGCGCTATTTTCCGCATGATCATGCACGGTCCCGGGCTTATCGCTGGAATGAAGATGGCATTGCTGGTATTTCCGACCGCAAACAAATCCTCTGTTTTGCCTTGGCATTTTGGAATGGCCGCGATTCTATCTTAAAGGAGCGCCTGTTCGGCCTGGCTGGGCCGGAGGGCAATCATGGCGAAGATGTCAAGGAGTACTATTTCTATCTCGACAACACCCCTTGCCATACCTACATGAAAATGCTTTATAAATATCCTCAAAGTAGTTTCCCCTATGAACAACTAGTCGAGGAAAACCGCAAAAGGGACCGTCATCAATTAGAATATGAATTGTTGGATACCGGCATTTTTGACAAGGATGAGTACTTCGATGTGTTCATAGAATATGCTAAGGCAAGTGAAAATGATATCTTAATCCAGATAACCGTTCATAACAGGGGCTTGCAACCGGCTCCCTGCTTGGTGCTTCCGACTCTGTGGTATCGCAACACCTGGAGTTGGGGATATAAAGAAGATCCTATCAGAAACCTCTATGAAAAGCCCTCCATGAGGCAGGTGGAGCCGCAAACAATAGAAGCTGCGCATCACGTGCTCGGCAATTATTGGCTTTATGCGGAAAATGGTTCCGATTTTCTTTTCACAGAAAATGAGACCAACTCTAAACTTCTCTTCAATAAAGCAAATGAAGGTCCTTATGTAAAAGATGCCTTTCATCGCTATCTCATCCATCATGAAAGCGGGGCAGTAAATCCGGACCGGACGGGAACCAAAGCGTGCGCTGTCTATCCTCTTCAAATACCGCCGGGCAGCTCTCATACCATACGCTTGCGTCTGACCGACCGGGCGGCAAGCAGCCCCTTTGCAGACTTTTCCACAGTTTTTCAGGTGCGTCAAAAAGAAGCGGATGAATTCTACGATACAGTCAATACAAATGAGATCCAGGAAGAGGAAAAGCGCATCCAGCGGCAAGCTTTTGCGGGGCTCCTGTGGTCTAAGCAATTTTATAATTTAGATGTGGAGATGTGGTTGAAGGGGGATCCGGTGCAGCCGGCTCCCAAGACCCGCAGACACATTCGAAACCAGGGGTGGGAACACTTATACAACTTTGATATTCTCTCCATGCCTGACAAGTGGGAATATCCATGGTATGCCAGTTGGGACCTTGCGTTCCACTGTTTCGCTTTGGTGCGCATCGATCCCGATTTTGCCAAACGGCAGCTCACTTTGATAACTCGGGAATGGTACATGCATCCCAACGGCCAGTTTCCTGCCTACGAATGGAACTTTTTCGATGTGAACCCTCCGGTGCATGCCTGGGCATTACTGCGCGTGTACCAGATCGATGCAAAAATCACCGGCAAACCCGACCGGAATTTTCTAAAGGGCCTCTTCCATAAACTTCTCCTCAATTTCACCTGGTGGGTGAACCGCAAGGATGCAGAGGGCAACAACATATTTCAGGGGGGCTTTTTAGGCCTCGATAATATCAGTGTTTTTGACAGAAGCATGCCTATGCCTCTGGGAGGGCACATTGATCAGGCCGATGGGACGGCATGGATGGGATTTTTTTGTGTCGAAATGATGAAAATAGCTTTGGAACTTTCTCAAGAAGAGCCCATATATCAGGACATGGCAACAAAGTTCTATGAACATTTTCAGGCTATAGCCAGGGCTATCATTAACCTGGGCGGCGAAGGGCACAGCCTTTGGAATGAAGAGGATGGCTTTTTTTATGACCTGTTGCATCTCCCCGATGACCGCGTCATTCCCCTTAAGGTACGTTCTTTGGTCGGGCTCCTTCCGCTCCTCGCTTTTGAGGCCTTGGATCCGGAAGTGTATGAAAAAGCGCCCGTTTTTGAACGGCGCCTCAACTGGTTTACGGAACGGCACTCTACGGAATCTGCAGGCATGGCGTGCGTATTTGCTAAAGGGACAATGAGCAGGCGTCAAATGGGGCTTGTTCCCTGCGATCACCTGGAAAGGGTGGTCAAGTACCTGTTTGATGAGAATGAATTCCTTTCGGACTATGGGATACGCTCCCTGTCAAAGTACCATCAGGAGCATCCCTACAAATATTCCGCTGAAGGGATGACCTGGGAAGTATCCTATCAACCTGCGGAATCCGACAGCGGCCTCTTTGGAGGAAATTCCAACTGGCGCGGGCCGATCTGGTTTCCAATGAACATCCTGATCATCGAAGCGCTTCTTCGGTATCATCACTATTATGGAGACGATTACAAACTCGAGTTTCCTACAGGGTCCGGAAAAAAGATGCACTTCAAGGAAATAGCAGCAGAGATCTCCAGGCGTTTGATATCTATTTTCAAGCGGGATAAAAAAGGAAGAAGGCCTGTATTTGGGGGCCAGGAGAAATTTCAGAACGACCCCTGCTGGAAGGACTACATTCTATTTTATGAATATTTTCATGGCGATAATGGCGCTGGGCTCGGAGCTTCCCACCAGACGGGTTGGACGGCTCTTGTGGCTAAACTCATTCAACAATATCGTTAATCGGCTAAAACGATTTTCGCGCGGAGAGAACACCCATTTGACCGTCAACATTGTCAAATATGTTGATGGTGACATAAAGGCCGGTACGAGTGAAAACTAAAATTGTAGGCCACACTCGATCAGTCTTCTCATTAACACGTACATATGTCCTTAGAGAATTATTGCCTGCATTCCAAAAAAAATCGCATTTTCCTGATCTGACAAATTCCATAAAAGCACTGACTGTTGTATCAATTAACCCTGAAATATGAGCTCCGACTGCATTTTTATTATCCCTTGCGATAAGTTTCTTCTGATCTACATATCTGATGTTTCTGCCCCGGATTTGTTTGTTTATCCATACCCAATGTGGTTTTTCTATTTTTCTTTTTTCCTCGATGACAATATCAAAGGACTTTTTTTCATAATCAGTTTTATTCCCTTTTTTTGGATTGTTTACCAGCATGCCAATAGCCTCCAGATTATCTAGGAGCACTTCCTCAACGACTCCATTTTCTTTGGTCACTTTAACTTTTTTAGGAATAAAGGTCAGGAGTCCATCCTCTTTGGCCAGATCGCCATAGGCACGTCTTGGCAGGCAGGGTTCTTCTCCGGCATCCACCCCAATATATTCTTTCCATTCTTTTGTTCCAAAAGCTTGGACAGGGCGTATCATTTCTCGAAGCATTTTGTCATCGGCTAAGGCTTTCCATTTTTTACTTACCAAGGCAGTAGCGGGAAGATCTATCTTGAGATTTTGGAAAATGATCCGTAACACATCCAGTGGAAGCGGACTCCCTTGACCTATAGGATCTCGCATGATTTGTTCATGGACGGGATATCTTCCTAAAACGATGGCTGTATTTAATGACATATAACTCCGATTGATTTAATAAAATACTGAACCGATAATAACATATCATTTCATTTGATTTTATGTAAGTATTAGACAATTTTGTATGTGTTTTTCAAACTTATTTTAATGCAATCACTGGCATAAAAGATGCGTCTATGATAAAGAATAATTTAACTCGACTTTGTACATTTTTAGGGTCATCTTCGTACGTCCTAAAAAGTTATGGCAAGGCGAAGCATGAAAAGGTAACCAGGCCGTCTCGGCCTGTATCAGGGCGGGACGCCCTGGCCACTTTCTCATATAAAGTCATGTGCTGCCATCTTCTGAGAGCGGCTTTCCCAATGGAGTTGTGAATATGATTAATTTTTCTTCGAATATGTATAAAGAGTATTTGCAAGAGAAAACTGCCCGCATCTCTATAACAAAGGTGCTTCCTGAAGATGTCTTTTCTGAAATTTTTTCCAAATTGGACATTAAAGATCTCGGACAAATAGCTTCGGTGTGTAGAAAGTTTAATCGGATACAAAAAAAACCAATAATATGGGACAAAATAGCGGCATTACATAATTACATCGTAATTCCGAAAAAGGATGTTAAAGCTCAAGTCAAAGAAGGAAAAATAGATTTGGAATATGGAGTTGTAAATTTGAAAGATAAATGCATTTTATTAAAAAATGATTTTTTTATTTTTAAGCGTGAAATTGATATTCAAGATTTTTACAAGCAAGTACTATCCTATTTTCCAAAGAATTATTATATTAATTTTTATTGGTATGGATTGAGTTATGTTTATTACAAAGATTCGAAAATTTGTTTACTGAAACCTGTTTACAGAAGAGCCAGTGGCTATGATAATGAGGAAATAATAAAAGCTTTACAGGTCAATTCAAAAAAAATAACTATACATATCTGTCTTTGACTTTTGCATCAGCATTTTATAATCAAAAGTCAACTCTCAGTTTCAGTTCCGAAGTATTTCCACGCAGGCACACTGCCGATGAGACGCTCATAATATTTATAAGGAAAGACAATAATGCCATAAAGGTTGAAACCTAAAATGATTCTACGAGCATTAGTTTCTTCTTTAACGCGTATATATACAATTTCTCGTGGTTCCCAAAGAAAATCGCGTTTTCCCGATCGGATAGATTCCATGAAAAGGCTTACAGTAGTATCTATCAACATGGGAATGCGCGCTCCGGATATTTTTTTATTTTCCCTTTTGACGTATTTTGACTGTTTTTTATATTTTTGGAAACGATTTTCAGCATTGTTTATTGTTACCCAATGCGATTTTTCCGTATTTATCCAAACCCAATGCGACTTCTCCAGCTCTCTTTTTTGTGTGATAGCTTCCCACCAGGAGCTGGTATGATAGCTTGTTTTATGGCCTATTTTCGCGTTTTCTACCAGTCGGTCAATGGCCTCCAGGCTGTCTAATGCTACTTCCTCAATAATCCCATTTTCTCTGCACACTTTGACTATTTCCGGAATGAAGGTCAGCAGGCCGTCTCCTTTTTCAAGATCTCCATACGCACGTCTGGGCAAACGGGGTTCTTTGCCAGCATCTCCGATGTATTTTTCCCATTCTTTGGCTCCAAAGGCTTGAAAGGGGCGCATTCTGACGTGAAGAGCCTCGTCATCGGCCAAGGCTCTCCAGTTTTTACTTACTAAAGCCAGGG
Source organism: uncultured Parachlamydiaceae bacterium (assembly GCA_963780445.1). Taxonomy (GTDB): domain Bacteria; phylum Chlamydiota; class Chlamydiia; order Chlamydiales; family Parachlamydiaceae; genus CAWACC01. The sequence continues at coordinate 13,483 of CAWACC010000007.1, read as the reverse complement.
AGGGAAGATGGGCCTTTAGTATTTCGAAAACGTTCCAGATTATGTCAGGAGGAAGTACTTGTATGGGATCTCTTCCGGGAAGTTGGCTTATGTGATCCACACCAGGTTGTAGTGTAGGCGAGTCAGTATTTACATTTAATGACATAATATATTCCTTTAAATAAGATTTTACTTACTTTAGCTTCGGTCTTACATTCCAAACAAGAGGTTTTTGAAATCGAGGTGCAATTGAATGTGAGAGGTTGAGAAATTTTTATTACCACAGAGCACACAGAGGGCACAGAGAGGAAATTCGCTTGGCTCTGTGACCTAGAATTTTCGTTTGTGCGCGAAGCGCACAAACGAAAGCTGTCATTCAAGCCCGTTCCGGGCTTGAATGATCTCTGTGTTCTCTGTGCGCTCTGTGGTAATAAAAATTTCTCAACCCCGCAGATTTAATTGCACCCTTGAATTCCCGTTTGCTTAACAACGGCTGGTATATTATTATAAAAACAATTGAAGTATAAAGTTTCCTTATGGATGAAAACCGGAAAAGACTTTTTTTCGCCTTTGAGACGCACGCTCCATGGCCATTAAAATTGCCTTCGGGGCGTGTTTTAAATGAAAATGCCCGGCATATAACCCTTGCCTTTTTAGGTTGGACCGACGGTTATTCCAGGCTGGTCCAATCTCTGGCTTCATTTCCTGCTCCTCCCATCAAGGTGGGGCTTGCAGGCTTTTTTGACAAATGTCTTTTTCTGCCTCAGGGCCATCCCCGCGTGGTGGCTTGGCATGTCGAGTGGATGGAGAGCATTTCTCCCGTAAAACTGTTTCAAAAAGAGTTGACCAATTGGCTGCTGCAGAAGGGGTTTCATCCCGATAGGCGGCATGAAGAATTTTTACCTCATGCGACCCTGTGCAGAGCCCCCTTTGATCCCCATCATTGGGCGCGTTCTTTCACTTCATTACCTCTTTTTATTAAGGACATTCACCTCTACGAAAGCATGGGGCATTTGGAATATGTACCCAAATGGACCTGGTCCTTGTTACCTCCTTTTGAGGAAATAGATCATACCGCTGATGTGGCTTTCAAAGTCCATTCTGAAAATATCGGTCAGTTGCAATGGCATGCTTTCCTTGCTTTGGCATTTAAATGCCCTGCCCTGTTAGCATTCCGCACCCTGCTGCATGCCCCCGAAAAGATCGAAGATATCGTGTTTAATTTGAACCGGGCCATTGCTGAAGCAGACCAGGAAATAGGATGCCCGTTTAAAGCGGTGAGTTATCATGGGGAAATCGTGCAAGAAACTAACGATACCTTAACCTGGGAGATGATCGTCGATGTATAATCTCGAAAAGAAAGGCCCGGCCACTTTTATTTTGCCTCAACAGGAGGGGATGAGAGTGCCCGGATTGGTTATTGCCAATGAAGAGCTGTTGAAAGAAATCGATATAGATAAGCCTCTGGACCAAGTGAAAAATGTCGCCTATCTGCCAGGCATAGTGGGATATAGCATCGCCATGCCGGATATCCACTGGGGGTATGGCTTCCCGATTGGAGGGGTTGCTGCCATGGATGTCGAAACAGGGGTCATCAGTCCCGGCGGGGTCGGCTATGACATCAATTGCGGCGTCCGGCTTGCCGTTGCCCCGGAATCTTTTTCCAGCCTGAGCCAGAAGCAAAAAAAAGATCTTTTGGATTGCATTTTCCACCTTGTCCCTTCCGGTGTAGGCCACGGACATAAGCATCGCAAAACCCTGGAAGAGTCGGATTATAAGAATTTGATCCATCTGGGAGCCCGATGGTCGGTCCAACAGGGTTATGGATTCGAAAGCGATCTGGACCATATGGAAAGCAATGGATTCATCACCGGTGGCGATAACCAGGCGGTGTCCGATCTGGCTAAAAAGAGGGGAAAAGATCAGCTGGGTTCCATTGGTTCCGGAAACCATTTTGTAGAAATAGGAGAGGTCCAGCAGATTTTCCTGCCGGAGATAGCCCAAGCATGGGGAGTCGAACAGGGGCAAGTCTACATTTTGATCCATTCGGGATCCCGCGGGTTTGGGCATCAGGTTTGCCAAGACACGTTGGATGAGTTCATTCGTCAGGGCTACCACCAAGGGCTGCCGGACAAGCAGCTCGTGGCGGCGCCCATTCAAAGCCCTGCCGGCAAACAATACTTCTCCGCCATGGCTGCCGCAGCCAATTTTGCTTTTAATAACCGGCAGCAGATCCTGCATTTAGTCCGCCAGGGATTCTCAAAAATTCTAAATATCGATCCGGAATCCATTCGCCTCATCTACGATGTCTGCCATAACATTGCCAAATTCGAAGAACACGAATTCAATGGAGTGAAGAAAAAGCTATGTGTACATAGGAAAGGGGCCACGCGGGCTTTTGGCATAGGGGCCAGAGAACTGTCTCCGCTTTATCAGGCGACCGGACAGCCTGTATTGGTTCCCGGCGATATGGCCAGGGCCAGCCACCTGATGGTCGGGTGCGGCAATCCGCTGACGTGGTGCAGCTCCTGCCATGGGGCCGGCCGCGCTCGAAGCCGTGTACAGTCCGCCAAGGCCTGGGCGCATCGCGATCCCATAGAATATATGCGCTCGAGAGGCATAGAGGTGCGGGCCTGTTCTATGAAAACTGTCGTCGAAGAGATGGATGATGCCTATAAAGATGTCGACCTGGTCGTTCAAGCTGTCCAAGATGCGGGCCTTGCCAAAATGGTCGCCCGCCTAAAGCCGCATATGGTCATCAAGGGATAGTCATTCGTCGTCGGGCCAAGTTTGCATATGGGCAACGATAGCATTCAGGGTTGTGGGGCTGATATGATGCTCAATACCTTCCACATCAATAGCTGCGATATGCTCAGGGACCCCCAGCCTGAGTAAAAATGTCGAAAGGATGCGGTGTTTTGTTTTGGAGAAAACAGCCATCTGCTTTCCCTGGGGTGTCAGCACAAAGTGTTTGTCAGAGAGCTTTGCGAGATACCCATCCCTGATAAGCCTTCTTATTGTCTTGAGGACGCTGACATGGGAGATCCCCATGGCTTTTGCAATATCGCAGACGCGCACTTGTCCCTGGGTTTCGATCAAGTCAGCTATAAGTTCTGTATAATCTTCTGCAATTTCTGAAAGGCGATTTTTCCTTGCTCCTTTGAAATGCGAGACTCTTTCTTCATGCCTTTTTTCGGCATTATCCTTTAACATTGGAAATCTCTTCGTGGATGATGTTCTCAGGATATCCAGAAAGGATACAAAAGTCAATAGTTTTTATGCGTATTGTTTATGCGTATGGGTGTAATTAAATCTGCGGAGCTGAGAAATTTCTATTACCACAGAGCACACAGAGAACACAGAGATCATTCAAGCCCGGAACGGGCTTGAATGACGGCTTTCGTTTGTGCGCTACGCGCACAAACGAAAATTCTATGTCACAGAGCTAAGCGAATTTCCTCTCTGTGCTCTCTGTGTGCTCTGTGGTAATAATAATTTATTTAATTGTACCCTATGCGTATAAGGCAAGATCCTGCCGTCGTTTTTCTCGAAGAAAATCTTTTGTCTTTTCAGAAAGTTGCGGTTTTTGCAGCTGGACTTTATAAATATTCTTTATGGTCTCACAGATCACTTCTTTGCGGCTGCTGCCGAACAGTACTGAAGCCGTACCTGCCGATAGCATCATGCCCGCACATGCATATTCTACGATATGACCTGTATTGGAGTAGACATTGACGGCATAGGTCATGGCGGCAGGATCGGAAGAAAAGAGGTCCATGGGATTCCCTGCACGGTATGAATCTAAACAACCGATGAGGCCGATAATGAGAGGATGCAAAACCAATCCGGTAAGGCCAATCAGGGATGTCTTGGCAAGCGTTGTCCAGGGAGACTTTTTGGCATGCCGGAAGAATCTATTGGCAGTCATACAGAGAATATTACGGTTGGAGAGCCTTTCTTTCTTCTTTTTTTCAATTTTTTTCATAATTCGGTCGATTTCCTCTGTTTCGGGAAGATAGCCTCCCCATCGTGCAAGGTCCCTATTGGCTTCTCCATAAAGAAAAGCCTTTTCATCCTCACGTTCAAGGGATGAAATGTGCCTGAGGTAAATGTCGGTCCTGATATGGCACATCGCCTTGTCATAAACATTCTTGAATAATAGGAAAGAGGGCACAATGGCCAGCTCGGCTTCCTGTACCAAAAAAGATATTCCTTGGCCCATGTTGGAAAACAGAATGCTTGCACTGGCGGTTGTATTGATGTCAGAAGAATAAAGATCATTGTAATTTTCGAGGCGATAACCCACCAGGCAGGCGGCAGAACCTATAATTGTCGGGTGCAGGCAGCCTAAAGCCAAAACAATGGCAGAACATTTAAGCACTGTCTTGAGGCGTTCTTCCTTTGCCTCCTGCAGGAAATTCCGCGCTGTCAAATGGATGAAAGCCCTGCTCAAATACAAATCCTTCTTCTCTCTTTCAATCTGTTTCAGGATCGGTTTTAGCGACATCTCTATCTCAGAATTGCTGCGGGGCAAGGTAACAGGTGGAGGTGTGGAAATTGGGGCTGCAATTTCACCTTCGTATTCACTTGCCACTTTTTCTTCATCGTTCGATGCCCGAGGCAAAGCCTCAGGAGTTCCATCAGAAAAATAGAGGGGATGTTGTGGAAAAATAGGGGATACATGGGTTGTCATAATATAGGGAGCCTTTTGTTTTAAAAATGTTAAAAATGTAACTCAAGTTACATGTACCCCAAGTTACATGTAACCAAGGATACATGTCAATACATTTCGTTTTTTCGTGTCCGAGTCCGTGTCCGTGTCCGATTCAATCCCTTTTTAAATCGGACACGGACTCGGACTCAGACTCGGACACGAAAAAAACAATGACACGAAAAAACAATTGATTGTTATTTTATATTAGTTTAAAATTAATTTGCATTATTAAAAATAAAAAGGAGTAATGTTAAATGAGATTAACTAATTTTATAAATAAAATAATATATAATCACCTAAGTTCAGAAAGGGATTACCAAGAAATATGTAAACAAAGCGGTATGGATGAAAACCTTATGAAAGATGGCACTATAAGTGTAATTCCGTATCAAATCAAACTGGAAAAAGTGAAAGCCATTTTAAACGATCTATCTAGCTGTAAACTACTGCAAAATACAATGTCTACCAAAGTGATTACTCCCAAAGTCAATTTGGAAGGAAATGCTGCTCAGTGGGCAAGCTGTGCGAATACCATATGTCAACTTATAGCTTTTTCCACCTTTTGGAAATTAGGCAATACTTGCCCTTACATGGAAATGCTTGACACTATAATAAAATTAAATGGCACACTTATAGATTCTCAAGAGATTAATAAATTGTGCAATAATAATGACGATTATTGTTATTACATGTTCTCTCTTAAACATAATTTAAATTGTGTCTTTGAAAGAAAATTAGATTTCTCGTCAGCAAAATCTCTCATTGAAAATTCGAGTGTTTATTTAATGGAATTCAATCAAATGAAATCTGAAATGAATTATGTGAATAAATTCGATAGTATTGGTCGGATGATGGAAATGAATAAAGAACATACACAAGGATTCACTCCTTCGGGAGGACAAGAGACTTATATATCGAGGATGGGCCACAAAACGCTTCGAGATGTCGTTGCAACAAACATGCATGAGCTTGCCCATGCGTATTTACGTCAAACAGGGACATGCAGGAATCCTTTAGAAGAAGGTCTGTGTGAGTATGTATCATGGTGGACTCTTGTCAATGTCATGTCGTTGGATGAAAGGACAGCCAATAGTTACATTTCTAAGGTGGCACAATACAAAGAAGGATTTGAAAAAATAAAATCTATGTATGGAAATAATGCAAATCTTTCAGACGTGATTCAAAACTACTCTTCCAAAATTGCCATTGGGGAAAAAAAGTAAATTTCATTTGGCGTTGTTGTACTATTCACCACTGAGCCAGTGAGATCACTGAGAAGGTATGAGATAATTGAGAGTTTAGGAATGCCGCAAAACATGAGAAGAGCAGCCTAATCCTTCTATCTCATGCCTCTTCTAAAGGGCATTTTCCGGAGGATCGTTTGCTGGTTTTGAGAAGTAAACTCGGTTCGTGTAAACTTTTTCGTTGTTTTCTTGGGTAAAGACTTCTTGAAGTACTTTCGACGTTATTTCCTATTTTATATAAAAAATCTGGAGAAATATCAGCGCCGTTATCCCATACTATTGTATCAAGATCTCTGTCCAAATGCACAGTTTTAAAATAAGAGATTTTTTTTAACGGTTTAAAAATCTCTCCAGCTAAATGTTCTGATAAATCAACAATTTTTGTTACCTTGTCATTAAAAGTAATGGCTAATTTATAACCTTCGAGATATTTCACATCGGTAACAATACGCATATATTTACCTGACTCTATTTGAACAAAGGTTCAATTTTGCTTAATTATATACTTCAATACAGTATTTTGGCAAAATACGAAAATTTGTATGTCCTTAAAAAGTCATGGCAGCACATGACTTTTTATGAGAAAGTAGCCAGGGCGTCCCGCCCTGGTACAGGCCGAGACGGCCTGGTTATCTTTTCATGCTTCGCCTTGCCATAACTTTTTAAGGACGTACGAAAATTTGATTTAATCAATCAGCTAACTAAACTAATGTTTTATTTGCTTTCAGAAAAAATGCATCCATATCCTGTCGCCGAAGGCGATCCTGCCCATCTTGTTCTTTCCGGAAGTTGCTGTTTTTATTTAAGTTGTATGGCTTTTTTCTTATATTCCTGGAATTGCTGTGTAATTTCACTTTTGCTCAAATCGGATTGTACAAGCGGTCGTGGATCGGTGCCTCTCCCACAATTAATCCCAGCTATTTGTGCCATATTAAATAATTTCCAGGCCTTTGTTCTGCCATGAAAACTTTCACCATCTCCAAATAATTGACAAAGGGTATTTGTAGGTGGAATGTAGAAGGGGGACTGATTCATTTGATCATAAGGGACCAGAATGGCATAAGCATCTTTTTTCTTTCTCATATAATAAAAGGATGTGGCCCCTCCATCATATACGCATCCTGCAAATAACCCGGTACCATAGGACAGGCTATAAGCAGTGGAATCATTTGACAAAGCTGTAACAGAGTCGTCCTGAAAATCACTGCCGCGATATAAGACAAAGGATCTCTGCGCCTCCTGACTGCATTCCAAGGCCATGGCTTTTCTGATAATTTCTGCATCGGCATCATCCCGAATACCCATGGGCATGATGCTGCCTCGAGTAGATTCAAATCCAAAATTTGTAGTAGGGCCTGGCGTTACACAACTTGCAATTGATGCGGCTTGTTCTCCCCTGTTTCTTTTTTCCGCGATTTCAGAGCCATTTTTATGATGATTTTTCAAAAATTCAATCTTGTTTTCGGTAAATTGGGCCAATTCCTGTTTTGTAAAACCTTCAGAGGTAGGTAAGAGATTTTTGACTATTGTGCGGTTCAAACGATAGGCCAACTCTTTTACGCATTCATCTTCATTGTTTCCGGCATCGTCAAAATGACAGAGATGCCAGCATTTGCCCTTGAGTTTCATCTCTTCTATTTTCTTTGAACAAATTTGATTTAGATCGGGATTCGCTTTTGGATCCGCGTGGCAACTGGGGTTGACTAATAAGCATATATGCTTCTGTTTTAAATCTTCCTTGATGGATTTTCTGATAAAAAATAGCTCATATAATGCCTTGGGGATAAATGCCACCTCCAAACTGGGGTCGATTTTCTTTACTTTTTCTCTGATAAGTTCGTAACGATGGGCGCATTTTTCCTCCGCCGCCTTTTTGTCGGCCCCGTTATTTATGATGGCAGCCGGAGCATACTCAAGCAGCACCTTGTAAGCCTTGTCATACGTCTCTCGAGCCACTTCTTTCTTTCCGTTGTCCGGCAATTGATGGAATACGACATATTCACCCTGCCCCATTGTAACTTTTTCATTTAAATTATTGACCATTTAAAATCCTTTTCTTTTATTTTAAAAGTTTATAAAATGAAAGGATAATATAAATTAACAAATATAGTCAATACTTTTTATTCATACTTTTTATTCATACCTTTTTATTCAGAAAAAACATATGGAGATATTGTGAATCGGTTTTTAATTATATTTTTAATTTTATTCCTTGGTCATTTTGTTGATTGTCGAGCTCAGGATATAACAAATAATTCGTTGAATCAATTATCAAATTTAAATTCCAAGTTAACTCTTTCCAACTATTCTCCCGAACAACGAAACAATAACTTGAATCTGTGTGATACCGCCTATGCCCTCATTACGTTATTATCAGATAATATCGACCAGCATTCGGATCACTTGCCCGAGTATCTGCATCTTTCCTATAAGTTGGCAAATTGTTTTCAGCAAAATGATCGCACTGTAGAGGGGGAGATAGTCCTGTCACTTGCATTTCAGATTTTAAAGAAACAGTTTCCAGAAATTACTGTTTGGCCGGCTGCTGAAGCCTGTGAAAATTTAAGGCAGGTGCATCCTATTTTGTCTTCCATGTATGCGGCTATTTGCCATTTTTCAGCAAAATCATATTTTACAAAGCCGCACAGTACCGACCAATTTTTAAGCGATTCTGATATAAATGCTTCAGAGGAGTTGCTTAAGCGTTCATTAGAGTTGCGTAAAGTTATAGATGCCCATCCTGAGCTCTATCAGGAACCTGGAGATAGTGGTAAAGAGTTGTTTTATGCTTCTCACACCGTACTATTTTCACGGACTCTTGGTTATTTCTACCTGGAAAAAGGGGATTTCTCATCTGCGAAACATCTTTACGAAAATATATTTTTGAATATTGATAACCTTTTTGAAAAAGTCATGGCCAGCCAACAGCTTGTCACTATTTATAGTCAATTGGCCCATCAGGAATGGGACAGTAAAAAAGCCCAAGTCTATTACCTCGAAGCCTATGCCAAAGTTAAATTTATCGAAGACTATCTGGAGCATAACAACTGGTCGGGATCAAGTACAGCCTACAGAATTCTGGCTGAATTCTATGGAGATAAAACAAACCCATTTTATAACTTATGGAAGGCAAAAGCATTTCTTGAAAAACCCTTCACAAACAGCGAATCCATTTCACAGGAACGGTTGGCTGCTACTGGCCAAAAGTTGGGAAATCTATATGAACAGCTTTCTCATGAATTAATGCAACAGTCTTCGCAAATGGAAACTCACCTGCAAGCTGACTACTATGCGGGTAAAACCTCATTGCTTTTGAATACAACATCTTCAACGAGAGTCCAGGGGCTTTTGGATCTGGCCAGAATTTATCGGCATCAGAAACTTTTTTTACAAGCGGAACTTTTGCTGGGCAATGCCGCATCGCTTTCCGATCAGTTAAATGAAGAATTAAATAAGGAAATCTGGAACCAACTTTATCTGGTGGAAAAAGAATACTTGGAAACCTTTGAAGATTCTATCAAACGATCTGAAAATATGTTAAACAGCAGTGCTTATCGTGCTTCCATTCAACGTTATCAGATGGCTTTACAGAATGCACGCAGGCAGTTCAGAAAAAAACTGAACCCTGAAAATTGCTGGTCAGCCCATGAGGAGCTGGCAAACAGGATCAAAGAAATCATTGAATCGATGTTTAAAGAAACCTTGTCTCTTTTACAGCCCATTCATGCGCCTTTTGCTGTTATTGGATTAGGGTCGCTAGCCAAGGATATTATGTCGCCTTACTCAGATGTGGAATATCTTATGGTACATGGCGATTCCCTTGACAGGAGGGATCAGGAGTCCCTTCAGGCATTGTCTACATTATTTCTTTTGAGATTGATAGCGATTGGAGAAACTCCCTGTAAACAGTTCCAATGGGGTGCGCCTGCTACAATAGATCTAAAGGGCCTTGAGGCGTATGAGGGGATCCGGCCGGATTCGGGTGGAATTATCAGCCACTCTTTTGGCGGATCTTATAAAATGAGCGGATCCATTTCGCAATTGATCGACTTTTCACCTCATTTGGCATTAACGATGGCCTACGTTAAGGGCAAGTTGCTTTTCGGATCGGATAGTTTGGCCCAAGAATTTCAAGGGCAGGTCAAACAAAAACTTTCAGAATATTCTCAGGATCAAAAAAATTCGCTTATACGCCGAGATCTTATAGCTCATTCTGTCCCTATCCTCCATATCAATGAAAATGGGGAGCGCTATTTCTCACCCAAACATGCTTTTCTGCGAAGCCTGTCTCTTGTTTTATGCCGTATCGCCCAGCATTATGGCCTATGGGAACAGAATCCTGCTATAATACTAGAACGCCTTGAAGAAAAAAGTGTGATATCGCATGAGGATAAAGTTCGTGTGGATACCTTCTTGAGACATCTTCTATGTCTGATTTCAAATCATTATATGAATAGTTCTAGACAATCCATGAAGATTGTTGTCAAAAATACTCAGGAGTTGGAATCATTTCTGGAATTGACAAATTGTTTTTACGGATCCATGGATATTCTGTCGGCTACTTTACCTTTTCAGACAGTCTTTGGCCAGCCCTTGGATTCCATAAAAATGCGTTTGCGCACATTATGCCGCGGAGGCTATATGGATCTGGTTAAAAAAGAACTTGTGATGAGCGCTGAAAAAACCGAGGGGCATGACATGCAATGGGAAATTCGAGGAGATGTTGAAATGCTGTCAGGAAAATTCAATGCGGCCTATTCCTGCTATATGAAGGCTCTTGAGGAAAATCCTAAGGATGTTTTTTTACATTTTAAACTGGCGGAAGCTTCATTGCATAACCTGGAATATGAGGTTGCCAAAAAACATTTGGCCCAAGCTGAAACTGGATTTGAAAAATCAAATGGCGAAGCTGCCTCCCTTAAAGTCAATTATTTGAAATGCCTCCTGGCAAGGAAGCAGGGGGATTGGGCAAGGGTAAGCCAGATTGTGTCAGACCTCGATACCTCAAAAAAATACCCCATCCTCAAACCACAAAACCTTCTCCACGGCCTCATTGAAATCGAAAAAGCCCATCTGCAACTCCACCTTGGCAGTCCAGATAAAGCTTGTGAACATCTTGAAGCAGCAGAAAAACTCATCGTAAACCGCTATGGTATTTTACATCCCTTTGCTTTGCCTGTATATGAGCTGTTGGAGATGTGTCTAGGACCTGATAAGATTGGAAAAATAAAACAGTGCCGTGAATATATTGTCAGTATTAAACAGCTGTTTCCAGATAATAAATGGCAGGGGGCCCTTGACTCGCGATTATGGGACTGACCCCGTGGATTCAAAATTTTTGTCCTCAAAAACCCCTCTTTTTTAAGCACTTACAAAAAAAATCCATTTTTTTTTATTTATTTTGCAAAAAAGGTTGCGAAAAAATCGGGGAGCCAGTTATAGTGGATAATGTCTTAAGTGAAAGATTGCAACAGAATCAACCGCAAAAGACACCGATACCATAGAGTGTTGGACGCTATTTGACAATGATAGACAGACGATGTGCAAACGAAATGAAGTTTGTACGTGAACTCGTTAAAGTAAACGATAGATCACGAATTATAAAAGACACGTAAGAGTGTCACCAACAAGTTTTCAATATATTTTTTTTGAGAATTTGATCTTGGTTCAGATTGAATGCTGACGGCGTGGATGAGGCATGCAAGTCGAACGAAGTATAGCAATATACTTAGTGGCGGAAGGGTTAGTAATACATAGGTAACTTGCCTTTAACACTGGAATAACGATTGGAAACGATCGCTAATACCGGATGTGGTGAAACAGGGCATCCTGTTTTATTAAAGTGGGGGATCGCAAGACCTCGCGGCTAAAGAGAGGCCTATGGGATATCAGCTAGTTGGTGAGGTAATGGCTCACCAAGGCTAAGACGTCTAGGCGGATTGAGAGATTGACCGCCAACACTGGGACTGAGAACTGCCCAGACTCCTACGGGAGGCTGCAGTCGAGAATCTTTCGCAATGGGCGAAAGCCTGACGAAGCGACGCCGTGTGTGTGATGAAGGCCTTCGGGTTGTAAAGCACTTTCGCTTGGGAACAAGAGAAGCGGGCTAATATCCCGTGTATTTGAGGGTACCAGGTAAAGAAGCACCGGCTAACTACGTGCCAGCAGCTGCGGTAATACGTAGGGTGCAAGCATTAATCGGATTTATTGGGCGTAAAGGGCGCGTAGGCGGGATGATAAGTCAGATGTTAAAGACCGGGGCTCAACTCCGGAAAAGCATTTGAGACTGTCGTTCTAGAGGGTAGGCGGAGAAAATGGAATTCCACAAGTAGCGGTGAAATGCGTAGATATGTGGAAGAACACCAGTGGCGAAGGCGGTTTTCTAGCTTATACCTGACGCTGAAGCGCGAAAGCAAGGGGAGCAAACAGGATTAGATACCCTGGTAGTCCTTGCCGTAAACGATGTATACTTGGTGTAACTGGACTCAACCCCGGTTGTGCCGAAGCTAACGCGATAAGTATACCGCCTGGGGAGTACAGTCGCAAGGCTGAAACTCAAAAGAATTGACGGGGACCCGCACAAGCAGTGGAGCATGTGGTTTAATTCGATGCAACGCGAAGAACCTTACCCAGGCTTGACATGCACCGGACAGCAGCAGAAACGCTGCATCCCTTCGGGGCCGGTGCACAGGTGCTGCATGGCTGTCGTCAGCTCGTGCCGTGAGGTGTTTGGTTAAGTCCAGCAACGAGCGCAACCCTTATCACTAGTTGCCAGCATTTTAGGTGGGAACTCTAGTGAGACTGCCCGGGTTAACCGGGAGGAAGGTGAGGATGACGTCAAGTCCGCATGGCCCTTATGTCTGGGGCTACACACGTGCTACAATGGTCGGTACAGAAGGCAGCGAAGCCGCGAGGTGGAGCAAATCCCGAAAACCGGCCTCAGTTCAGATTGTAGTCTGCAACTCGACTACATGAAGACGGAATTGCTAGTAATGGCGAGTCAGCAACATCGCCGTGAATACGTTCCCGGGTCTTGTACACACCGCCCGTCACATCATGGGAGTTGGTTTCACCCGAAGCCGCTGGCCTGACCGCAAGGGGGGAGGCGTCTAAGGTGAGGCTGATGACTGGGATGAAGTCGTAACAAGGTAGCCCTACCGGAAGGTGGGGCTGGATCACCTCCTTTAAAGGACAAAGTTTCGCAGAAGATGCGAATACTTAGGTTGGGCAAACTTCACTAGAAAACACGTCGTCTCTCTATCATTGTCAAACATTACAGAATATGGAAACAAGTATACGCCGCGGAGCGCTGCTCGAGGAACGGGTAATTTAATTGGCTGTGTCTCATCCTGTATCCTCTATTATTAGGTATAATCGGGGGTTTAGCTCAGTTGGTAGAGCATCTGATTTGCATTCAGAGGGTCAGGAGTTCGAGTCTCCTAGCCTCCATTCGATTAACGCGGTTATAGCTCAGTTGGTTAGAGCGCGACACTGATAATGTCGAGGTCCCAAGTTCAAGTCTTGGTAACCGCACATGAAACTTTTA
>CAWACC010000006.1:0-56049 GCA_963780445.1 uncultured Parachlamydiaceae bacterium | reverse complement strand
GATGGGTTCAGGGAAAACAAACTATAGATTGCTCGAAAGCGAGTATCTTCCAAAACTGGAACAGAATTACCCATAAGAACAAGTATGACATTTGATCCTTCTTCTTTGACTTTAAACCTTTTTAATACTCTCAGCCGGAAAAAGGAAGCCCTTAAACCGCTGGAAGACAAGCATGTTAAAATGTATACGTGCGGGCCCACGGTTTATAATTATGCCCATATAGGCAATTTCAGGACCTACGTGTTTGAGGACCTGTTGCGGCGTACCATAAAATTCCTCGGATTTAAAATCACGCAAGCCATGAACCTTACCGATGTGGATGATAAAACCATACGGGGAGCTATCGCCAAAAAGGTCTCCTTAAATGAATTCACCCTCTATTACAAACAGGTGTTTTTCGAAGATTTAAAAACATTGAGCATTGAACCGGTAGAATTTTACCCTGCGGCCACCGATTACATACCCGAAATGATCCGATTGGTTGAAGAACTGATGAAAAAAGAGGTGGCTTATAGGGGAGGGGACGGTTCCATATATTTTGCCATCCATAAATTTCCGCTTTATGGATGCCTTTCACATCTTCATCTGGAAGATTTAAAAGCCGGAGCTTCGGAAAGGGTAGCTGCAGATGAATATGACAAAGATCACGTGTCCGATTTCGTTCTCTGGAAAAGTTATGATCTGGAACGGGATGGATCTGTGTATTGGGAAAGCCCCTTCGGCAAAGGCAGGCCCGGCTGGCATCTTGAATGCTCCGCCATGGCCATGTCCCTTTTAGGGGAAACTATCGATATTCATGTGGGGGGAATAGACAACATGTTTCCTCATCACGAAAATGAGATCGCCCAGTCAGAGGCTTGTTCGGGAAAAAAATTTGCCGCTCTATGGTTGCATTCGGAACACCTGGTCGTAGACAATAAAAAAATGTCCAAAAGCCTGGGTAACTTTTATACGCTAAGGGACCTCCTCCAGAAAGGATTTACCGGAACCCAAGTGCGTTATATGCTGCTCCATACCCATTATAAAACACAGCTAAACTTTACCTTTGCAGGATTGGATGCAGTAAAACACTCCTTGCAACGGTTGGAAGACTTTATACAGCGTCTTTTGGAGATCTCAACACCCGGATCCCTGGGCTTCGTGGACCCTGTTCTAGAGAATATCCTCAAAACCTTTTCCGAAGCCCTGGCGGATGATCTTAATATTTCAGAAGCCCTTGCAGCTCTATTTGAACTGGTCCGCGAGGTCAACTCACTTTGCGACCAGCAAAAACTGCCGAGAGGAGATGCTGACAAGGTAATTGCCCTCTTAAAACAAATGGACCAGGTCCTGGGCATCCTGTCATTCGAAAAGAAGAAAGAAGAGATTCCCTCTGAATTACAGCAGGCCCTAGAAAAGCGAAATCAGGCCCGCAAAGAAAAAAATTGGGCCTTGTCGGACCAGTTGCGTGATTATATACTCCAACAAGGCTTTGTCATTGAAGATACACCTACAGGAGCCCGTTTAAAAAAGAAATCATGAGTAAAACAAAAGATGAGCGCTTTGTGTTGGCGCTTTATAAAATAGCCAAAGAGACCGGAGATATCGAAGGTAGCTACAATCGTTATGAAGTGGGCCAATCCATAGGATTGCATTATCGGGGAGTCGATGCCATCTGCCGCCTGTTAGTCCAAGCCAATTTCATCAAAAAAGCCGGAGAAGAAGAGATTTTTTTAACCCCTCACGGCATCAAACTCGCAGAACAACTATTGGGCGAAAAAAATTAGACAATATTCTGTATCTTTCAGAGCTTGAAAAATACACGGAAGCCAGAGCTGATTTTTTTTCTTCCTGCGTTAAGATTCTATACTAAATTTTTTTATTTACATTATATTTGTTTACTTTTAACATAATGATAAGGAGGTTAATATTAAGTAAGTTGCGATAATTAATTATTATAAACTATAAAAATATAAATACTGAGGTTTATATGACAAGTCCAATAAGCGGAGCAAGTCCGTCGCTATCAAACGCTCATCAAAAGAAACTTCTGTTGGAAGAGCAATTGCTTCAAGCTGGAATAGTAGCGGATGATGCTTTAATGGCTAAATTAACTCAATATCCTAAGCTGGAGGAAGCTCTTAAAGATGCACTAAATCTGATTTCATCTCAATTTTCAAGTATCATTCAACAGGAATATGGTGAAAGCGCTCAAACAGAGGTAAATAATTTGTCACAGACCCAAATTGATAATTTTACTAATCAAATTTCTACTCTAAATGGCCAGATTTCTTCTATAACAGATACAATAAATCAGTTAATGAGCACTCAAAGTCAACAACAACAAGCAGTGCAGACTGACCAGACTAATATCAATAATATTAATGCGGGTATTTTATCAGCAAATGAATCAATATCATTCTTGGAAAATCAGCAGGCACTAGAACAACAGAGTGTGGCTGCCGACCAAACTGCAATTACTAATGATAATAATGCCGTGACTGCCGCTAATAACAAATTACCAAATGATTTGTCTACTTTAGATGGGTTTCTGGTAGGGGCTAGTGAAGCATATGATAACTCTAGTTCAAATTTTAATTTATTTCAAGCCTTTATACAACTTGGTGGTCAGATAAATCCTTTAATATCACCTTTATCACAGCTTAATTCAACAACAGACCTAAGCACTAAGTTAAATAATTTGAATCAAGCCTTAACTGATGTGGAGACATTCGCCACTAATAATCAACCACTTACTGGTCCCCAAAATAATGATATAAATGGTCTTGAAGGACAAATTCAAAACGCAATCAATTCTATAAATAACAACATAGTTCCCGACCAACAAGCAGTTATTAATGCTAATAATCAACTTGCATCAGATCAATCTCAACTTGCATCAGATCAGTCTCTATTAAACAGTACCAATCAAACTCTAAGTCAGGTTCAGAATGAATTGAATATTTTGCAAAACCAATTACCTGGAGCGCAAGCCCAACTGGCTTCAGACCAGGCTGCTTTAAACGCTACAGATGCAAGTATTACCAGTGATCAAGCTACCTTGGCTGGATATAATAGCCAATTAAGTACGCTGCAAGGAGAATTGCAAGCAGCACAAACTACATATGATAATGCAGTTGCATTCTATTACAACCTGACGCCTTTAGAACAAAACATGTTTTCCGAATTGTATGGTATTACACCTGCGCCTCTTACCGGCAAATGATCTGGGTGATTTATGTGTCTAATTTCAGGAAGGCACTAATTGCCTTCCTGAAAAAGAGAGAGAGAAACTTTAAATTTTAGGTAAAATAATGAAAACTATTGATCTTAAAACAGCTCTCAAGGATCCTTCTAATCTTTCAAAAATTGAGTTAGATGCCATAATTGAAGCACAGCTTACTGCAGTGCAAGGTTTGCGAAATATCATTGATCCTGAGGGTTCTACAAATAAAAAAGATCCAAAATCATCGGGTAAAAGGGTCAAGAGCTCGCATAAATCCAGATCACTGAAGATGATTCAAAACAGAATTTGAGGCAAATCTTAAAACAAATCATATTTGAGGGTACTTTCTGTTATATTGATTTCCCTTTTCCAATTTTTCCTTGGGATCCAGGATGCGAAAATCGTGCTGGGAACGTAAAGGTTTATGAATCAAGGGATTTTCTTCAACGTTTTCTTAAACTGGATTTTTCTTAAATAAAAATTTTACACCAACTACAAAAATTTTTTGTTTGATAATAATTTAACTATTTTGTTAGTATTGAGTCTTAGTTAAATCATTTAGATTATAGAATTCTTCAAAGGAAATTGGTGAGATAGTCGTACGTCCTTAAAAAGTCATGGCAGCACGTGACTTTTTATGAGAAAGTAACCAGGGCGTCCCACCCTGGTACAGGCCGAGACGGCCTGGTTACCTTTTCATGCTTCGCCTTGCCATAACTTTTTAAGGACGTACAGATAGTCATAAGGCACAGAATTGACTTAGCAAGGTGCTGATGACCATTATTTAAAGATTAAAGTTATTAAAGTTATTATTATGAAGTATATTTTTTACGGAGTCATTATGTCAGTTTTAAGCTTAGGCTATGTGGAATGCGGTGTCAATTCTGTACAAACCCCTCTTCTCCCATTGGTGGTAGAACAATATAATAACATTGATGTGAATGTACCTGCACAACAACTAGCCAATAAATCTATGCAAGTATCAACTTCTGATGCCAAGCTATACAGTGATTGGACAAGAAATGATCATTCCGATTCATTTACAATGCTCCAGAAAGTTGCCTCTGTTTGGAAAAAAAACGGCATAGCCGAACAGTATCTTGTATATGGAAAAATCCAGACGGGAAGTGAGGTTCCTTTTAATTGGGAAATTGTACCCTATTACAAGCCCAGTACAAGTATGGGTAGCATTTGGCAACAGTTATGCATTCTTTGGAATATATCTTTTGGAGGAGCGACACTATCTGAAACTCAAAAACAACACCAAATTCGAGAGTACAAGGAACTCTTTGAGGGATCACAAGATATATCTGAAAAAGTATATACCACAGTAATAGGAAATGATGTCTTTTGCAAACCCGAAGTGAATCATAAACAATCAGTATTGGAAGGTAAAACGATCCGTGTCTTGTATAACTATTCACCTATTGGTTTTGGTGGTGAAAGATTGCACTTCTTAATAGTGCCGAAAGAGCATCGCGTTGATTTTGGTGCCGTAGAAGGTGAGGAGTATGCAGAAGCATCTGCCCTTACGCAGAAACTTGTGAAACATTTCTATGGAACACGGCCAATTCAAGAAGTTTATCTTTTCCATAAGACAGGAAAGGACGCGGGGCAAACTGTACCTCATTGGCATATGCATGTCATCATGACTTCTAACTCAGCACAAAACATTTTCGGAAAACTTACTGTTTTAAAAAATATGCTGTTTGGATCCTCTCCAATGAAAGATTGTGAATTAAGAGATAAGGTGGTCTCTCTCCGAGCAGAGCTGAATTACATAGAAAATGAGCGCTGACAAAATAGAGACTGCTGAATTACGAAAATCAGCAGGCAGTGCTGTAGCTCATTTGCCAAATCTCTACCAATCTTCAATATTATGAAAAGGATAGTTTTCCAAAGTAACAGATTTTTTATCCTTTTCGATTTGAGTTACTTTTAAAGCGACTTCTTCTGTCCATCCCGCCATTCCAGCAAAAAAGTTAAATGTTTCGACTTTTTTCCTTTCGTTATTAAAATAAATTAGGGCATGATCATCTGAAACAGGGAAATCAAACATCCTTACATAGCTATCTTTTGGCAAATATTTCATAGCCTCTTTTACAGTTGACAAATACTCTTTTTCCTCTATTTGTCTTTCTTTTTTTTCCATAAAACTGATTTTGCGAGCTTTAATATCCACCATAGCAAAGGAAATTTTAATTTTGCTTTTAACTTGTTCTAAGGAATTCATTGTAGAATGAGGGTCAATAACTTCCAATTCGATAGCTTTATTTAGCCAAAATGAGGGTTCCTGATAAATTCTCGAGAATCTTGTACATACCAACGCAGCTCTTCCCAAGTCAGGAATAGCTAAATAATTGAATATACGCAGGATGACCTCATCAGGAGATGTGAAAAAAGGGGGAGCCTCTAATTCAGCCCCTGAGTAGGATGTTGTATTTAAAATTGTATTTTCAACATTCATAAATGCCTCAAATTTTTTTAGGACGTTCTCATACCGATAATACCAAACGCATAATATGAGCTCGTGGAGCCGGATTTATAAAATCAAAGAAAAAAATAAAAGGGAGATCTTTTATGCTTCTAGGGAGTTCTAAAATGGGAGGATGATTTTTATATAAATCATCGATGGACTCTTCAGGTTTTTCAATAACCCCCGGGTTCTGCAATGTCAAGAATTTATTTTCAGGCCATCTTGCACGAATATCAAAATATTCCCTTGCAGCTTCTTTTCCCTTATAAACAGCATAAAGGGCTTGATAGGGGACTACAACTTGAAAAGCTCCATTTAATAAAAGTAAAGTGGACTGAAGAAGGCCCATAATAATGCCAATGGAAAATAGAAGCGGGCTAAATACAGCTGTAGATATAACCGCCACTGTACTCCCGCAAAACATACTGGATATCATCAGGTGTTTATCAAACATATCATAAGTACTAAATACAGGTGCGGCAACAGCTTGGATCATGCGATCTAAAGGCTTAGCGAAATATTGTAGACACTGAACTAGCCGCGCTTCAGGTTCCTGCAACATTCTTAAAGCAAGAAGATGAACCGCGCGGGTAACTGGAGTAAATGCTTTGATCTCGCTATCCACAACAAGCGGCGACAAAATAGAAACAGCTGAAAAACCGGCAACAACACCTAGGGCATGCATAATTTAAACCTATTTGTGAAGATTGATAGATAGACAAGAGCATACATTTTTGGAATTTTTTTGCAAAGTTAAATACACCTGTTAAATACACCTGTTACAGCAATTCTCGGAAAAGCATGATAGGCAGGATGCCTTCGGCACAGGATATTGATGAGCGGCCTAACACAACTTCTTTCCGTTTTACTACCATAAGTTTGACAATAATTATGTCAGTATGTATGGTAAATTCATACATACTGACAAGGCATAATGAGTAACATAATGATACAACTCCGAAGTAAATCTCAAGTCGAAGAGATCGACTATACTTTTGTCATGGATTGTCTTAAGGACTACAAGGCGCCTAGAGCCAAGTTAACTACACTCCTGCAAAAAGGGGATTTAATCCGAGTCAAAAAAGGACTATACCTATTTGGTTCTGACTACCGAAAAGGACCTTACAGCCAAGAAATCATGGCAAATAAGATTTATGGTCCTTCCTACGTTTCTCGGGAATATGCGCTTGCTTATTATGGGTTAATCCCCGAATACGTTGCAGAAGTCACAAGCATGTCTACCAAACGCGCTCGGAACTTCGATACCCCAATAGGCAGGTTTAGTTACGCTCATCTTCCACCTAAACTCTACCAAGTCAGCTTCAATCTAGTTACAGTAAGAACTAACGAAACTGCACTTCTTGCAACAGCAGAAAAGGCTCTTGCCGATCTGCTCTATTTTCGCGATGATCACCCTGAGACGTTGAATGAACTTGTTGAACTGCTTTTTGATGATCTTCGTCTTGATGAAGCACTAATCCGTCGGATGCGGATTGGAGTGTTCACTGAAATCCTGAAGGCTGGAGGATCCCCAATGCTTAAACTTATAATTGAATGGTTAAAGGGACAAAAATGAATCCGGCCTTAGAAACAATATTACGAAGATATAAATGTGAGACACGCACTCAATATGAGCGAGCGTTAAAAGAGATTCTTCAGGAATTGGCACTTGTTGGTCTATGGAGGGCACATTTTTTCGAGCACGCTGCGTTCTATGGAGGCACAGCTCTTCGCATTCTTTATGGACTTGACCGCTTTTCTGAAGATCTTGATTTTACACTCCTTGCACCAAATCCAAAATACTCTCTAAAGGCATATCATGAGGCTATCCGGAACGAGCTCACGTCATATGGTTTTTCTGTGGAAATCGATACCAAAGATAAAAGCTGGGTGACACCTATTCGTACTGCTTTTATCAAGACAAACACACTCGGCGAAATCTTGAAAATAGGAATTCCAAGAAGCCTTGTGCGAGGATTGCACCCAGAGATGCTGTTGAAAATTAAACTGGAGGTCGATACAGATCCTGCACCAGCTTATGATGTCGAAACGCGATTCCTCTTAACACCCTTTAGCATCGGTATCCGAACAGTGGTACTTACCGATATCTTTGCAGGAAAAATGCATGCCGTCCTCTTTCGGGAATGGAAGGGGCGTGTGAAAGGACGTGATTGGTATGACTGGTTCTGGTTAGTGCGTCAAAATACTATTTTATCACTACAGCGTTTAGCCATTCACATGCGGCGAGCAGGGACTCTACGAAATGATGAAATCCTGACAAGGGAACGATTTGAACAACTAATGCTCGATAAAATCGAGCGCCTAGATTTCGCATCCGCGAAAGCGGATATTCAGCCATTTGTTACTGATTCTGCGCAGATCGCCGACTGGTCGGTTGATCTTTTCCGTCATTTATTAATGCAAACAAAAACCATTGAATAAAAGGGTCTAGTAGGGGTTAGAAACAGTTTCGCAAAGAACGTCCATACCTTTCTGGTGAACTACCTGTCCCTAAAGGGAGCAGGCTTCTGGAATTAGCCTAAGCAACTAATTCTTTCTTTTTTGACGCTTCTCTGCTGCGTGCACAATTCGCATTCGCTCCTTGCGTCTTATTTGCAGCTCCACGTCCTATATCTATCAGATACAATCCGATAGACAACTCCGTTCCAGAGTAAAATAAATTGATTGCTAATGTACGTACCAAAATTTATTGCCGTTAGGCATTGAGTGTAGCCGCAATCAGTACACTCCAGTACGCCCTAGCCTTTTACCGTAGAAGGATTTTCTACGAACCCAATAGACTGTCAGATAACATGCTTTTTCTATGAAAAGCATCTTATAGGTAACATTATTGAGAATAAAATGAAAGAAAAAAAAGAAAAAAAATAAATATAAGATACAAAAAGCTCACTTGACCCTCCCCTAAAGGAGAGGGATTGCGTGAGCACTTGTTCAAATGGACTCGCTGATCCGCGATGGGCAAAAATAGCCAGGGGTAAAAATAGCAAAAATAACCTGTAGCAAAAATAACCTAGCAAAAAAACTAGCAAAAAAACTAGCAAAAATAACCTAGCAAAAATAACCTGTTGACTTTTTCTTATCAACTTGTTACAATCCGACTAGTTGGTTTTTTTTATGGTGTTGAAAAATGGATAAGGCTAAATACTCTAAGGGAGCTTCTACCAAAAAGAAGATTCTCGATACAGCGAAGAAAGCTTTGCTAAAAGAAGGGCTTGGATCTCTTACCATTGATATGCTTTGCCACAGGGCGGGGATCAGTAAGGGCGCATTTTTTCATCATTTCAAAAGCCGCGATGATCTATTGCTAAACCTTCTTAAAAGCCTTACTGCCCATCAGGCCGAGTTATATAATTCTTTGGAAAAAGCTGATGCGCAGCCATTTGGAAAAGGTTTGCGTGCGTACATGATAGCGACTCTTTCTAAAGCCACTACCGAGGAAGAGGAAAATGCAAAGGCTGTTTGCCGTTGCTTAGTGGAAATGATTTTTACTAACCCAAGCCTATTAAAACAAGGCGGTTTGGTGCCTGGTTACTATGATCCACTGCTTTCCAACGAGATGTTAGGCGGAATGAGCAAAGAACAGGCGTTATTATTGCTCTTAGCTTGCGAAGGGCTATGGTATGACCAGAGCCTCGGTATGCAAGGCCTTACGAAGGAGCAAGCAGGTCTAGCTATAGATTTATTGATTGGTTTAACCAGAAAACACTTAATTTAAGATGAATTTAAAGGATTTTTATATGGATCAATATTTTTTCTCTAATAATGACTGGCAGCAAAGCGAATTAGCGATTCTTCAGCGCTTAGCTCAAGAAGCTCGTGTCTTTGGAATTGGCGAGAGTGCTCACTTTGTGCATGAATTCAATCTGAACAGGATTTTTCTCAGCAAGATCCTTATTGAAAAATATGGTTTTACTCATGTTGTGCTTGAGATGGGCGAAATCGAGTCCGACCGATTAAATCCCTGGTTACAGGGAAGAGGGGTAGAAAGCGATTTTGCAAAATTAGCCGGGCCCGCGACTCAAGGGCTTTATGGAGAATTTTTGCTTTGGCTGCGCAGTTTTAATTTAGATCGCCGCATTCCAATTTCGCTCATAGGACCTGATTTGCCAAATAGCATGGATCTGAGCTGTGAGATCGAAGCTCTAGCCGATTATCTTAAACAGGTAGATCCAGATGCTATCAGCATCATCGAAGATGCCCAGCTGATCGCGGCAAAAATTAAAAATGGTGGAGCTCTTGTAGCAAGTCGACACTGGGAAAAGTTGGATCGCAGTGATCAAGCCCTTCTGTCCGCAAATCTTACTAGAATATCTCATCGGATGAGCGCAATGGAAGCGTCCTATATTGCAAGTAGTGATAGGGATCAGTATAAAAATGCATCACGGCGTATCAAAACAGCTTGTGCTATTGAATATATGATCCGCGCTATATCAGAGCTATTTTCGGGATCCGGCCTTCCAGGCGATACTTCGATCAGAGAATTGCACACAGCAAAATCATTGCTTGAGATGTTAAAAGACAATGATAAAATGCGGGTTATTTATTTAGCTCACAATTGTCATATCCAAAAAGAACCAGTTTTTTTTGACGATAAACTATTAGGCTTTCCTGCAGGCTATTATCTGTCGCGCAGCCTTGGGAATGCTTATAAGGCTATGGGACTAACACATACGGCATCGAGTGTGCCAGAAATGAATAACTTTCCCATAAAAGAATCACCGGTTGGTTTTACTGTAGAAATATTGGAGTTAGAAGCTCCTCCTATCGGAAGCGTAGAATCTTACATAATAGATAGGGGATTAAAGAATTCGACATCTTTGATAGATCTCTATACAAGGGATCCAGCGATCGAAAGTCTAAACAAGATCCGCGCGCAGGGCTCATACGTATTGACGCCTGTTCAAAAATCTTTTGATGCTATTCTAGCGGTTCCCTCTGCAACCATAGTCAAAGATCTGTTATTTTAAATAATTTCACTCAATGGACTTCTAAATAAATGTCTACTATAAATAAAATTCTCGTGATAGGAGCTGGCATTGCCGGACCCGCCGTTTGTTATTGGTTAAAAAGATTTGGCTTTTCTCCTATCCTAATTGAAAAGTATGCCAATATACGAAAAGGAGGGCAGGCACTGGATCTTCGAGGCGTTGCGATCGACCTCGTTAAAAGAATGGGTATTTATGAGAAAATATGCAATATGCGAACTCAGATAGAGTTTGGACGCTATGTGAACGTCGAAGGCAATACCCTGCATGAAGAAAAAGGTGAAAGATTTTCCTTCGTTGAAGCCAATCAAAAGTTGGGAGTTTGGGTTAGCGAATCGTTTCTCGCCCCAGACGAAGTCTCCAAAGAAGTTGCAGAAGAACGATCAAATAAGATTATGGAAGAGGTGAAAATCGTATCGAATATGATTTCGTTGCCGGAGTATGAATGAGAGAGGAGCGGCTAGCCTTTGTGTCGTTTGTTGAAACTTATCCTAAGTTACCCAAGGGGATATCTGCTACTCAACACTTCTAATAACGTCTGATAATAGATGTTATGTTGTATTAATAACCTGAATTTAAAGCAGAGCCCACGTTTTTGAGCCCACGTTTTTATTGATTTATATTTGTTACAATGTTACAAAGAAGATCTAGGATATAGTGAGACAAAGATAATTTATGAGTGAAAATAAAATAGAGACTTTTATTTATCAAGATTTAGGATTTCCTATTAAATTGATAAATGCACCAATGAAAAAAGTTTACGACCAATGGTTTTTGGATATAAACCTCAGCAAATTTCAAAAAAATGTACTCTATGGATTGGTTAACAAACCTTCTCCTTTAACAGGGTCAGAAATTCGTTTCATTCGCAAGTATTTTGAAATGACAACAACCGATTTCGGTCATATTTTTGGCGCTACTCATCCGGCAGTTTTAAAGTGGGAAAAGAACGAATCCAGTATGAATCCAGCGACTGAAGTTTGTATGCGATTATATGTATTAGATCGGCTTCAAATAAAAGACAAAGAATTTAGAAGGCTATACCATAAAATCAGCATTGATAGCCTTGTCAGACATAGAAGAGATAGATTTAAAACAACTCCCCCCTCGAATTAGATGCAAAAGAGGCTCTATTTGCCCTTTCCCGATAATGTTATTTTAAAACCATTATATGACTATACTATTTACTGGAGGTAGATTTATAAGGTTCAGCTGTTGATGGAATAAAGCGAATACCCGGCTTACCCCTGATAGTTTCCCCTGTACTAATAACATTAATAGTCGAAATTCCTTCCTGTGCGATTTTATGCGCAAAATAGGTCGCTGTCTGTCCACTGATGTTCAAGTCTTTGCTGTCAAAATTGGGGATGGTTTCATGATGGATAACTCGGATGTCTCTCTCCGCTAGTCTTAGTTTCCCTTTTTCCGAGATAAAAGGGACAATAAGATGGCATTCTTTATTTAAAAGGTGTTGATATTCAGGGAGGATTCGAATTGAAAGAAGATGATCTAATAACCCGGTCATTTGATTCCCACTATAAACAGCATCATCGATGATGACGAGGTGATGAATATCATTTTTGATCGATTTTAAATCATCCCAAGTAACGATTTGAGAAGGAGGATGTGCCAACCAAGGCAAAGCTAAACTGGTCACCCATTGAATACTCTTCTCATCCCGTGCATCCAAAAGAATGGCATAATTCCTTTGGGATTCAGGCCTGCTCATGATCAACGCATTCCATTTTTCAATGGATTCTTTTAAACCAAATAAAAAACGCTCAAAAGAAACACGATCTATTTTTTCTAACACTTGGGTTGCAAGGACCTTGTCCTCTTTTTCATGCAGATTTACCCATTCTTGAGCTTTTACAGGATCTATTGAGTTATCGGATTGTGGAGTTTTTGGCTGAAGTGAAATCTTGGGATGGAGCGGAAATTGTTGTGCAATTTCACTAACAGATCGAGGACCATAAGAACTTCTCCCAAAGCTATTGATATTTTGTTCTACATAGTGCAATTTTCTCCAAGCTCTTTGGATTTTAATGGCACTTGCCGTCTGAGGAGCCGCAGGAACCTGGTTTTGCATATAACTTGCTACAGGTTTTCCGAATTTTTCCTTTGCAAAATCCAGTGGATTTTCTTGCTTCTTATTGGGAGTAAAATCTGCCCCTTCGGAAATCAGTAATTTTATTATTTTAAGAGAAGGCTTCTTATCTGACAGAGCTATCCCTTTTAAGTAAAACATTAGGGCATTATTACCCTCTTCATTTTTTTGGTTCACCTTGGCACCAAGAGCAATCAATGCTTGGGTACTTGCTACATCCCCTTTCATTTCATTAGTAATTTCTAGTGTAAGAAACTCTTCCAACGGAGTTTGAAATACAGTCCCCCAGATATATTGAATTTTATCTTGATTATTTATATTAATATAAGCAAGTTCTCGTGCATTTAATCCATTTTCGCCTTTTTCATTTGGATCGCACTTATAAGAAATAATATACTTTAGAGCTTGATACCAATTTTTTGAAGAAATGGCATTGTGAAAAGAAGACAACATAAAAAACCTCGAATTATATTAATAAAGGCTACTATAATCTATTCTCTATATAAAGATCAATAGTTTTTAATTTTTATTAAAAATTATTTTATAAACAAAAAATAAATTTGTTATAACATTTTTTACAATATTATAACTATTAAAAAAGAAGTTTGTAATGTCATGCAATAATATTACTGGAAGAAATCCCTTTACTGGAACTATCATGAAATTTATCAAAGAGGCCATAGAGGAAGGTCGGGCATGATAGTTGCAGATACTTGCCTTGTCTTTCATCTTTTTGTTGTACGCAAGGTTAAGCGATTCCCGCTAAAAATTATATCGAAGGTTCTCGTTCAGATTTTTGAAAATATTGAAAAATACATCTGGTGGAAGAGGTGAGTTTTCGCCTATTGGATCTAATTTTTCAACTATAAATTTTTCAACAATTTTTCAACTATAAATTTTTCAACAATTTTTCAACTATAAATTGACTTAAATGATTATACTAGGTATTCTATGACTGAGCAATAAGTTGAGGCGGTATCATGGAATGGACACAATTTGCTATCGTGCTGATTACATTTGCGGGAATATTCATATGGAATCGGACAGAATCAAGAGCTGATTACAGGAATATGGATGCAAAACTTGAATCCAATAGGAATTTGACTATTGAAATATATAAAGAAGCTCAAAATTTTCGTATTGAGGCTAGAGAAATGATTGCAGCCATACAGGAAGAGATAAAAGATTTTCATGGGCGCTTATGTGCTATTGAAGAAAGGAAAAAGAAATAAAATTTGTCAGTCCAAGTCAAGACAGTTTCAACCCTTGTGTTTTTCCGCATTTTATTTCGGATCAACACCCCTGCCTAGGATAAGAACTATTGAGTCTTCATGAAGCAAAATCAAAATAACATGCTCCATCTTGTTGAAATTTATTCCAGCATCCAAGGAGAAACCAGGCAGTCAGGTTTACCGACCACCTTTATCCGGCTTTCTGCCTGCAATCTGAGGTGCGTATGGTGCGACACCACGTATTCCTTTGGCAAAGGGGTTCCTTTTTCATTGCAGGATATTTACAATGAAGTGGAACGCCTGGGGTGTCAGCATGTTTGCGTCACGGGAGGCGAACCGTTGCTACAAGAGAACGTCTACCCTCTTATGAAAGAGCTTTGCGACAGAGGGCATATTATCAACCTGGAAACGGGAGGTTCCCTGCCTATTTTAAAGGTAGATCCCAGAGTACATGTCATTCTCGACATTAAATGCCCCGGCAGTCAGATGAGCCATAAAAACCACTGGCCCAACCTGGAACTCATGACACATAAAGATGAGGTGAAATTCGTCTTGTTTGACAGGAAGGACTACGAATATTCGAAAGAAATATGCGATCGCTATGGCCTATGGAATAAAACCCATATATTATTTTCACCCGTGCACGGTCAAATGGATCCTAAGCCCTTAATTGACTGGATTTTAGCTGATAAGCTTCCGGCAAGGCTCAACCTGCAATTGCACAAATACTTGTGGCCTGCTGCAACAAGAGGAGTTTGATTTTGAAAGCGATTATCCTGTTTAGCGGAGGTCTGGATTCTACAGTCCTATTGGCTATGGCAATGTCAGCAGGCAGAACCTGCTGCGCCTTAAGCTTTGATTATGGTCAAAAGCATAAAATTGAACTGGAGTCCGCGCGCGCCATTGCTTCCCATTATGGCATAGAACATAAAATTATCATTATCGATCCTACGACTTTTTCTAATTCTTCTTTGGTGTCGGGCGATCCGGTTCCGCAAAACCGCTCCTTAAATGAAATAGAACATTCTCCCACTCCCTTTACCTATGTCCCAGCAAGGAATACTCTATTTATAGCTTATGCCATCGGCCAGGCGGAAATAATGAATGCTCAAGAAATTTATTTTGGCGCCAACGCTTTAGACCAGCGACCGTATGTAGATTGCCGCCCGGAATTTGTGGATGCTTATCAGACGTTAATAAATCTGGCCACGAAGCAAGCGGTTGAAGGTTTTCCTCCCAAATTGAAGTCGCCTCTGATACACTTGACCAAAAAAGAGATTGTAACATTGGGAAGGGATTTGCAGGCTCCTCTGGAAATGAGCTGGTCCTGCTATAACCCGCAAGTGGATAGGAAACCTTGCCTTCATTGTGATGCCTGTATTCTACGACAAGATGCGATGCAATTTGAATGAAAACAACATAAGGAAAGATATGTTAGGAATAAATCTAAAAGGAAAAAGAGCTTTCATTGCCGGAATCGGAGACGACCAGGGATATGGCTGGGCCATTGCCAAAAGCCTGGCGGAAGCTGGGGCAGATATTTTGGTTGGTACCTGGACTCCCCTGCTGAAAATTTTTACTACCAGCTTATCAAATGGAAAATTTGATGAATCGCGGCGGCTTTCCAACGGAAGCCTGATGGAAATTTTAAAGGTCTATCCCCTCGATGCGATGTTTGACCAACCTGAGGATGTACCTGAGGATGTAAAGGAAAACAAGAGATACAAAGAAGTATCAGGCTATACGGTAAGAGAAGTAGCTCAAGCTGTACAAGCCGATTTTGGTTCCATCGACATTCTGGTGCATTCCCTGGCAAATGCCCCTGAAGTGCAAAAACCTCTGTTGGAAACTTCCAGAAAAGGGTATCTGGCCGCTCTTAGCGCCTCCTCCTATTCCCTCATCAGCCTGCTCTCCCATTTTGGGCCCATTATGAACAGTGACGGAGCTGTGCTGTCCCTCACTTATATAGCCTCAGAACGTGCCATCCCGGGTTATGGAGGCGGGATGAGCTCTGCCAAGGCTGCAATGGAAAGCGATACCCGCACTCTGGCCTGGGAAGCCGGCCGCAAATGGGGAATTAGGGTCAATACCATTTCTGCAGGTCCTTGGAGAAGCCGCGCGGCCAAAGCGATTGGATTCATTGACAAAATGATCGATTATTCCTTGGCGAATGCTCCTATACAAAAAGAGATGGAAGCGCAGGATGTCGGCCATATGGCAGCTTTTCTGTGTTCTCCCCTGGCGCAAGCAATCACTGGGACTTTGATCTATGTCGATTGCGGCCTGCATGTCATGGGAATCGCTTCAGACAGTCAAGCCCTTAAAACATGATTTTATATGGCAGTTGAACTCCTTCCCTGGGTGTTATTTAATGCCTTTATTCTCCTGATGCTGGCCCTCGATCTGTTGGTATTTCACCGCACCCCGCGGGCCATTAGCATTAGGGAAGCTGTGGGTTGGAGTATTTTTTGGATTATTCTGGCCCTCCTTTTTAACCTATACCTCTATTATGTCAGGGGCCCGGAGCCTGCGCTCAACTTCCTTACAGGGTACCTGATAGAAAAATCATTGAGTATTGACAATCTTTTTGTGTTTTTTTTGATTTTCAACTATTTTCATACTCCACGCCAGTCCTTGCACCGTGTTTTATTTTGGGGAGTTTTTGGAGCCATTATTTTCAGGGCCTTGTTTATTTGGTTGGGAATCACTTTATTATCGAAATTCCATGCCATTATTTACCTGATGGGCATATTTTTAGTATATACAGGGATTAAACTGGGTTTTGAAAAAGATAAGGAGATACATCCGGATAAAAATCCCGTGCTGCGCCTTTTTCACTTGATCCTTCCCTGTACCGACAAATATGATGGGGAGAAATTTTTTGTTAAAAAAAATTCCCGCTATGTAGCGACGCCTTTATTTGTGGTTTTGCTGGCCATTGAGACCACGGATATCATTTTTGCTGTGGATTCCATTCCTGCCATATTGGCTATTACCTTTGATCCTTTTATTGTGTATACCTCTAATATTTTTGCAATATTGGGATTAAGGTCTTTGTATTTTGTTTTGGAAGGGATGATGGGCCTGTTTCATCACTTGCATTATGGCCTCTCGTTCATTCTTGTTTTTATAGGGATCAAGATGTGCCTCATGGATTTTTATAAGATGCCCACTGCCATTGCTTTGGGAGTGGTCTTTCTAGTTATTGCCCTTTCTATTATACTCTCCATTTTGTATCCAAAACAAAAATATAAGGTCTAATATGACTATTTTAAGGAAAATCGGCCTGCTGTTGGCCTTTGGATGCCTGCTTTATGGCTGTTTGGAACTGTACCGGTGGACAGGACGTCCCTTTTCCTCTGAGCATATTGCAGACAACTACCCGTCCGGTTTTCATATAGAACCCGTTCCGGTTTCACACGAAGAAGAACAGCGTCTTCGATCTGTCTTTCAACAGACATTTACCTTTTTAGGCCAAGGGCATCAAACCTATGCTTTCTTAAGCGAAGATGGACAGGTTGTCCTCAAATTTTTCAATTTTACCCGACTGACGGCCCTGGACCCCATTGAATGGCTCCCTCCCCTCCCGTTCATCAAAAAGTATCAGAAACATCTCCAGAATCGAAGAATAAAAAAATTTAACCGGGTATTCAAAGGGTATACGCTAGCTTTTGAAAAGGATCGGGATAATACCGGAGTTCTCTACGTCCATCTCCAGAAAACAACACATTTAAATGCTAAAGTTACAGTCATCGATGCCTTTCAAAATAAATATGCCATTAACCTGGATGAGGTCCTCTTTGTCATCCAAAAAAAAGCTGAAACAACCCGTAAAATCCTGACCCAATCTCTTGAAAACAGGGATATTAAAGGATTTAAAAAAAGAATTTCCCAATTGATCCAGTTATACCTGTCCGAGTATCAGCGAGGATTGTATGACAGCGATCATAACATCATGAGCAATACGGGATTTATAGGTGACAGGGCTTGCAGGATAGATGTCGGTCGTTTATCTGACAAAGAAGAGATGCGGAATCCGGAAAACTACCTGAGGGATATTAACAAGGTTTTCAATAAAAGGATTTTAAAATGGATCCAAAAAAAATACCCCGCCCATTACGAAGAGCTGTCCCGAGACATCCAAAACCAACTCAACGCGGTTATTTACCACTGAGCCAGTGAGATCACTGGCTCAGTGGTAAATAACCCCATCCTTCTGTTTTTAGTTCAGTCAAAAGCAAAACGAATACATCAGGTCCACTCCCCAGCATCGGATCCTAGTATCCAGAAAATCAAAAGGAATCGCCCTTTTTTTTCCATAATGACGGTATTCAAAAAAGGGAGTGCAGGTGAAGCAATGCCTCAGATTTGTGGCCCGGTAATGATAGTTTAGCGGGAGGCTAACGCGGCAGAGCATTTTTTGCATATACTTTATCGTAGAAGAATCAAATTCGGGATCATGGGAAGCAGTCATTTTTCCATCGATGCTGTAACGGACGGAAACGTTAAGAGCAAAATCCAGGCAAGGCCGTAAACACCCTTTGAGCATGCACCCTACTCCCCCATAAAAAAATCGGTTTCTGAAATGAATATGCATGGGCGAAGGCTTTTTATAGTTATTCAATTCCAGAAAGTATCCTACACTGCCATATGGGGTTAATGATATATACTGTTTACTCTGGCTTTGAAAAGTATATCCCAGCCTGCCTTCCAGGTTGCCTTGAGAGAAAACGGATTTCAGCCTGATATCGGAGCCCGAATGCCCTTTTAAAATACCTGCTGCATAAGCACCTTCCAGGCCATAATAGATTTTGTACCTTTCCAATGAATCAAAAATAGCGCGAAACCCGTAAAGAGTCCCCGACTGCTCTGTTCCCCCCTCGCGGGTCCGTGTTAGATAACAGATTTCAGGTCCTAAGGAGAGCTGGTGTTGAAAAGCTTCAAGCCAAGAATCCTGTATAAAAAAAATGATACCACATAACAGGAAAACACGTTTTAACCAATAAAAAGTTGGCACTAGGTTGCAGTCTCCCCTTCTTTACCGAATAGTCATCAATTTTATAACTAAACGGCTGCTGCATGTCAATGTGAAATTTTTTCTTGTATTATGATGGGGTATGTAATATAAAACGATTTTTTACAACCCTAGGAGTTTTTTCAATGAATCCAGTCAGAAGGTTATTGCCTTATTTATGCTCAGCTCTTATTATCAGTGGAATTTTGTTTGCCGGCGAATTTTCCAATAAGAATCCCGATTATCAAATTACTCGGATCCATGGCAAAATCACTTCTTCCTGGCGGAATTATAATATCGAAATCTCGCCCATGGAAATGGAATATATCTACTTTATCATTTCAACTCTGGGAAATAAATCCCTGGCAAAGATTTGGAAAGAAGAATCCTCCCTAAAAAAAGCGGGTGATCGAATAGATCACATCCACCCATTAAAATTTTTAATGGCCATTTTTACCGATGAAGACCTGAAGGTGGCCATAGCCAATCTCAGAGAATCGCATTGGGTTTGGGGTAAATTCAAGAACGGGCTTTATGACAGCTTGTCCGATGAGCTGGCCAATGATAACATGCCTTTTGAATACATCCAAGATTTTGCAGATACCTTGGGAATAGACATGATGCTAATTCTGCCTTCCATATCCCAAAGCAATTGGGATGAATTGCTATCTATTCTCATAAAAAATGTGCCTCGGGAAGGGGATCCGACACGATATGACATGTAAAGCCCTTTTCATTAACACCTCTACAAATAAAAAAGAAATCATATGACATCCTCTGAAAACCCAGAAGCGTTTTTTAACAAACTTCGATACAGTTTCGGAAACGAAGATTGGCTTACGGAACAAAAAGCATTGCAACTGAAACCCGATGATGAAGTGGTCTGTATCACTGCTAGCGGGGACCGTCCTTTAAATCTACTCATTGACTCTTGTAAAAAATTGATAGCCATCGATGCCAATCCCATTCAAAATTATCTTCTCCAACTAAAAATGGCAGCCGTTAATCAATTGAACTATAATGACTATGCCGCCTTTTTGGGACTGACAGATCACCCTAACCGTTTAGTGTTTTTAGAGCAGGTACTTTCCTATTTGTCTGAGGCCAGCCGCACTTACTGGCTAAACAACAAGAAAAATTTACAGAAAGGGATACTCTATCGAGGGGCTACTGAAAAATGGGCTCTTTGGGGAACCTTTCTCTTGAAACAGTTTAGAAATCAAGAAATCCAGTCCCTATTTAAATGCAGAACCCTCGAAGAACAGAAACAATTCCTAAAGACAGGGTGGAATCACAATTTATGGAAAAAATCGATTGCCTTTTTTGTAAATCCCTTAGTTGTCCGGCTGTTTTTTAAGGACCCGGGCCTTTATGCCCATTATGATTCCCACATTAGGCCCGGCGGCTATGTTTATGATCGGATGTTAGATTATTTGAATTTGCATTTGGCCAAAGACAATTTCTTTATGCAACTGATCTTTTTAGGTCAGGTAAGTCAGGACGTCGCTCCCCCCTATCTGCAAGAAACTTCTTATGCGTCACTCCAACAGAACATATCAAAAATCGGAATCGAAACCAATGATATTGTCAGATTCCTGGAAAACTCTCCGTCCAATTCCTATGACAAATTTTCTTTATCAGACGTAGCCTCTTATCTAAGCTATGACAATTATGTACGCCTGCTAAAAGCGATGCATCATTCCGCAAAACCCGGTGCCCGCTTTTGCCTGAGGCAATTTATTTCACGATACCGCCTCCCTGAAGAGCTCGCTCCCCTGTTCAAGATCGAGCCCGATCTGGCAAAAGAATTGGAAAAGCAGGACCGTGCCTTTGTCTATCATTTCACTGTGGGCACTGTCTGTAAATAAAATGCCTTGCATTTTTCTTATAAATTAATTAGAGTGATCGCGTGTATTTTACCAAATATATGAGAGTTTGTTTTGTTCCCATTTTCGATCAAATATTTATTTTAATCAGGAAGGACGTTAATAATGAACACCATTTCAAATCAATATACTTTACCTAATGATGTATGGAATCGTATTTTGTCTGAATTGCCTAATAAAGAAAGAATTTTATGCAGTCGCGTATGTAAACTATTTCAACAAATTAATAATAGCTTGCCATCCCATTTCTGGCAAAATTGGGCGACAGAAATACTCCCTGAGAATGCTGTGGTGGAAACAAAAGATCTCCTTCATTGGAAAAAAATGGTTATAGATCGATGTCGGATTGAAAAATCCTATAAGAATTTTAATTCCAGTTTAATTCAATTGAAATCTGACATCGGAAAAAGCACTTTCGCCAAAGATCTATGGCTATTGGGCGGATATCTGGCCAATGTTAAGAATATAATCCATTCTATAAAGGAAAAGATATATGCAGATGACGAATTTCTTGGGTTTAGTGTGAATGAATTTAAGAAAGATAGTTGCTCTTTGGAAAAAACCGTTTGCTTTGACAAAGACTTGTCATGGAGGACAAGACCCGAAGCAATTTTTAAAAAAACGTGCGTAACAGATGATGATAACGAACATAGTGGATATGCTGCATGGGTTGGAAATCTTGCCGCAGCTCAAAATTATTTTGGAGACTACTTAAAAGGAAAACGCAATAGATCTTTCGATGAAGACGTCGATGGTCCTAATAGTCGAACCTCAGAACTTGAAGCGGGTAAATCTAAAGAAACGCTTGATAAGTGTGCATTCGAATCATATGAAAAAGCTGCACAACAAGATTATCCTCCCGCCTTGTATAATTTGGGAAAATGTTATGAATTTGGCTTTGGATGCATTCAGGATCATTCAAAAGCCTTTAAAAGCTACCTAAAGGGAGCAAAGCTTGGCCATGCCAAAGCGCTCTATAGATTGGGTAAATGTTACGAGATGGGAATTGGTTGTACAATCAATTTATCCACCGCGTTGAAATGTTATATGGTTGCAGCCACAAGCGATCAGTTGTCCAATTACCATGCAGGATATTGCTTTGAACATGGAATCGGCTGTCAAAAAGATCCAGTAAAGGCCCAGGAATTTTATAGAAAAACTTACAGATTGCCCAGACCCACAAACAAACTCATGGAGTACCGTAGAAGGATAAGCGAAAGTTCATTGGACGCTGCTACCCAGGAACCCGCCTTAAAGAAAGCCCGTCATGATTAAAACAGCAGAAACATGGCTGGGTTGAGCAATTTTTATTACCACAGAGCACACAGAGAACACAGAGAGGAAATTCACTTGCCTCTGCGACATAGAATTTCTGTGTGCTCTGTGGTAATAAAAATTGCTCAACCCGTCCTATCCTATCGCCGAAGGCGATCCTCCTTATCTTGTTTTTCCTTTTTGTATATGACATCCAACATGGCCTGCCTATCAATAATTTCTTGAGATAATTTCTTTTCCTTTATAAAATAGAGAAAACCCAAAGCAACAGGAAAATACTATGAAGAATTTGGAAACCCTATTATTGGAATCGTGGCAGGATGCTGTTTCAGCCTCAATACAACAGCAGGCAATCAAAGCCTTGGAGGAAGGAAAAGTCCTTTATTTTCCATTCCTCCCTTTTTCTTTAACTCCTCAGGAGCCTCCTCTGCTGTCTCCTGCCAAGGCTCATCCAAAAGCCAAAAATATCAGCTATGACGTACGCTCGGACAAATTAGCCGGTATGCAATGTTCTGAAGATGAGGCCAGGCATCTCAAGGCATTGATCAAAAGATTCGCCCTTGACAGCCGGAAATTAATGGAAAATCTGTTCCCTGCCTATGCGCCTCACCTGCAGCAGGCCCGCACCAGCTTCCGTCCCGTCGAAATTATCGGCAGAAAAACTTCCCTCAAAAAAGATGATACCCTGCTGCATGTCGATTCTTTTCCGGCAACGCCGACAAAGGGCAACCGTATCCTGCGTGTATTTTCCAATATCAATAGGGAGGGCAAACCGCGCGTCTGGAGACTGGGAGAACCCTTTCCCGATGTGGTTAAATCGATGGCTCCCCGAGCCCGAAAGCCGCTGCCAGGTATACGATCTCTGTTGAAATGGTTTAAAATCACCAAAGACTATCGTACTCTATACGACCACTATATGTTGCAAATTCACGACAACATGAAAGCTGATGGGCTCTATCAAAATAATGTATTGCAGGAAGAATTTCATTTTCCTCCTGGCAGCACCTGGATAGTTTATACCGACCAGGCGTCCCATGCGGCCATGTCAGGGCAGCATCTTTTGGAGCAGACATTCCATCTTCCTTCCAGGGCCATGCAAAATCATGCAGGGACTCCTTTGGCTATTCTGGAAAAACATTTCAAAAGAAAATTGGTGTAGAAAATTAAGGGATTTTTTAGTATACTGATGTCATATGTATCCAAGGAGTTGAATTATGGCTTGGGCAAGGCGCATTGTATTATTTCTGGCAGTGAATTTTCTCGTCGTCGCTGTCATATCGTTTATTCTCTATTTCTTTAATATACAACCCTATCTAAGCAAAAATGGACTGAACCTTACCTCATTGGCCATATTCTGTTTTCTATGGGGCATGATTGGTTCCTTCATTTCATTGGGCCTTTCGAAGGTGATGGCCAAATGGACCATGGGCCTGCAAATGATCGACCCCAATACACGCGATCCAGAAAGTCAGCAGGTATTGCAAATGGTTTACCAGCTTGCGAAAAAGGCCGGTTTGCCAAAAATGCCTGAAGTGGGCCTTTACGATTCACCTGAAGTCAATGCTTTCGCCACGGGGCCATCAAAATCCAATGCGTTGGTTGCTGTGTCTACCGGATTGCTTAGGCGTATGCCGAATGATGAAGTGGAAGCGGTCCTGGGCCATGAGGTCACCCATATTGCCAACGGCGACATGGTCACCATGACTCTTTTACAAGGTATTGTCAACGCCTTTGTCATGTTCCTGGCCCGAGTCATTGCCTTTGGAATCAGCAAAGCCTTTTCACGCCGAGATGACGAGAATATCTCTCCGCTCACGTTTCAACTGTTTGTCTTTTTATTTGAAATGGTGTTTATGGTTTTAGGCGCCATTGTGATCGCCACCTTTTCCCGATATAGGGAGTTCCGCGCCGATGCCGGAGGGGCCCGCCTGGCCAGCCCTCAAAAGATGATTGCGGCACTAAGAACTTTGCAAAAAACTGTGGAAAAACAGGATGATCGCGCCGCCGCTCCCGCCTTTCAAGCGCTTAAGATTTCCAATTCCAGAGGCATTTTACACCTGTTTGCCTCCCATCCTCCTTTGGAAGAAAGAATCGCCCGTCTGGAAAGACGGCTTGCAAAAAATCAAGGTTAGTCACAGTTTCAAAACAGATTAATAGGGATGTTTATGTTGGCAAGCGTTAAGCAAGCCTCGCAAATGTGAAAATACGGCTGGCTGCTTTATAAGATCGGCAATATCTTTGGGAAGGTATACACGAACTTTTGGTTCTTTATTCGGATCGATGGGTCGGCCAGCTCCTTCTCGTTTTCCTCCTTTTCCCTTTGTTCTTTTTTCAACTGAAGGACTTAAATTATTACTCAGTCTCTCGGTAATGAATTCCTCTAAGTATAGAGGAAATTTTATAATAACTTCTTCTTTAGAATCTCCCCCGCAGCCTACAGGATAACTGGGATGTTCAAAGACCCAGCAATTAACCTCTTTATCAAACCAAGGCTCTATTTGACCAATTTCTTCTAAAGATGCTTTTAAATGCTGTTTTATTTCTTTTTTGGAGGCCATATCCACCCCTTAAATTTTCTTTATAATAGAATATTAGGGATATATAATCAATCTAAAAATACTTATGGATAGATTTTATAGCCTGATTCCACCGGCGACTTCGATATTTTGGCCGGTAATGTAACGGTTTTTATCATCGAGCAAAAAAGAAATGACCTCGGCGACCTCAGCACAAGATCCAGCTCTATGCAGCGGAATTTTTGAAATGTCTTTTGGCAGGTCCTCAGATATATCCAGATAGCCCGGTGAAACCATGTTCACTCTAACCTGATCGGGAGCCAACTCCAGGGCCAATGACTTTGTCCATGACAACAGGCTGGCTTTTGCTGCTGTATAGCAAGGACTATATTTATCCGCACGTAAACTTGACAATCCTGCAATCCCAAGATTAATTATAGCCCCTTGGTTTAGTTTCAAGGGCTCAATGAAAGCGCGTGTCAGAAAAAATGGCACATGCACATTGTTTTGAAAAATCGATACCCATTCTTGACACTTCGTTTCCAATGCGGGTTTGACCAAATAATTGCCTACATTATTTACTAGAAATTTTATATCGGGAAATTTTTTCAGACAGGCATCAGCAAAATCTAGCGTGGATTCCAACGAGGTAAAATCCCCCTGCACTATCTCCACCCTATAACCTTGGCTTAAGCATTCTTCTCGCAAGGCTAAAGCCTCTTTATGGCTATGTTGATACTGTATCACAACGTTATGGCCCCGGGCGGCCAAATGCCGGCAGATTTCTGCACCTAATCTTTTAGCAGCGCCTGTTATAAGAGTCCATTTCATGATTTATCTCCCCTTTCCAGCTCTACAAAAGCATGCTGGGCGCCCGGAATAGCTTGGGGTTTTCTAATTTTTATCCAGGCCCAATTCACATTAAATTCATTAAAAATCCTATCCAAAATATCATGGGCCAAGGCTTCAAGCAAAAAATGCCGCTTTTCAGCTATCTTGCGGCTGACAGCAGCAAGCTGGACATAATCCAGGGCTTGTTCCATAGATTGGGCCTGTATGCATTTAGTCACATCATACTGCACCTTGAGATCTATAATAAGATCTTGTGGGGCCGTCCGCTCTTCAGGATAAATACCTATGATGCAATTCAGTTTCAACCCTTCAAAACCGATGATCCCCTTCATAAAACCCTCTTTATCGCTTCTTGCAAACCTGTTATAATCCCCTGTCTGGAAGCTGCAGGGGCAATGATATCGGCCATTTTTAGCAAATGGGCAGGAGCTGTCTCCATGACAATCTTGATATCCGC
Source organism: uncultured Parachlamydiaceae bacterium (assembly GCA_963780445.1). Classification (GTDB taxonomy): domain Bacteria; phylum Chlamydiota; class Chlamydiia; order Chlamydiales; family Parachlamydiaceae; genus CAWACC01. The sequence continues at coordinate 30,023 of CAWACC010000006.1, read as the reverse complement.
TGCAGCCAACATGGAAGCATCATTGTTATCATCTCCGGCTGCAATGATAATAGGCGGAGAACCCATTAGGTTGGCAAATTCCTGGACGGCTTTCCCTTTCTCTGCATCCGCATGAGTGGCCTGGATTACAAAATAGTCCGGATTGAAGGGATCCCGTATCATGGGAGCGTGCAATCCAATTTCTTTTTCAATACGCTGTGAAATACGGACAGCCGATTCCAAATGGCCAAAAGCCTTCACAGAGGCCCAATCGCGAATGGGCAAAGAATCAAAAGAATCCAAAGGAATCCACTTTTCCTGCAAAGCGGCCGTTCTCTTATGCAAATAGTCTAACAATTGACCTTCGAACAAAGCGGGCCTGTAGTAACAAATATCGTGATGGTCATACCCTGAGTAAATAATATAGTTTGAAGGTTCCTTTTCGCAAACCTTGTCCATAGCAGGCAAGACATCAGCATGGAGGTATTTTTTTAGCTTGATATTCTGTTGAGGCATTTCAAGGATGAGGGCTCCGTTTTGCACTCCGAAATAATACGCACAGTGCAACGCATGCAGTGTCTGATAACCCCATTGGAAAGGGCGTCCTGTAATAAAGATCAGCCGCCATCCTTCTGAGGTGAGATTCTCAAGAAAAACACTCACCTCTAACGGCAAATGATGAAACTGATCTGTGATAGTTCCATCAATATCTAATGCAATAATTCCTTTCATCTGGATACAAATTCATTTTTTAATTACGTCCTTAAAAAGTCATGGCAGCACATGACTTTTTATGAGAAAGTGGCCAGGGCGTCCCGCCCTGGTACAGGCCGAGACGGCCTGGTTACCTTTTCATGCTTGACCTTGCCATAACTTTTTAAGGACGTACTTTTTTAATGACTGTTCGCCCATGGATTGGCGGGGTCCACATGGTAATATTTCATTCCATAGTCTATCATATTTTGATCCCGATTATCTTGACATTTTTTCGGAGTGATAATGCAATATTTGTATTTACTGTTTTTTAATTTATCCAGAAGCCATTTTTCGTTATTGTGCGCTTCACCGGCAAACACCATCACTTTCAGGTCAGGATATGTGTCTTTGAACTTCACAATCGTCTTCCATTCACTTTCCGTCCGAGTCCGCGATTCTTCAGTTGTTACTTTTTCCAAATCATCACGTGCATTCATTAAAGTTGTTATGGATCCAAAAATGTCAGATTCACTATTCTTTTGGGCTATCGCAGCAGCCTGCAAACTGAGACGGACCTTTTCAAGAGATTGTTTATGAGTCCATCCATCATCCCAGCCTGCGCACAGATCTTTTGCGGGATTAAACTCTATATTTTCCGGCAGAAGTCTGTGAATTTGATCTACATTAAACAGAATTTTTTCATTATCTAACCCTTCGCATAAAAAAATATTAGCATCCCCTTTTAAAGCGTTAGCTATTTGACCCCGTACCAATGTTTGGTCTTTATTGCCGTGAAAAGTATCATCTAGAAGAATAATGTCTGTCTGGTCAATAGGTGCATTTGCTTTTATACATTCAATCTTCTGTTCATTGAACAAGTTTTGAAGCTTATGATTGGGATCGACAATGTCCTGACTGATTTTTCTTATACGGTCATTTCTTTTGCAACTATCTATCGGCTTTCCATAGCCGCTCTCATGAATTTCCAATACGGCATTCGCCAGATCGGCAATAATCATTCCTTGCCGCGAAGGACAGAATTTTCTGAACAGATCATTGACCGGCAACGAATGTTCAGCGGTATTTTTGTTTATTTTTAATGTGTTATGACAAATCATATTATTACTCCTTGTTTATAATAAATATTAATTGTGAAATCAATTGAATCTAAATCATAAAGAAATTATATAATTATTTCAATATTAAAATAAATTAAAAAAATTATTTTTAAACATGTAAACAAATAATTTTTATTTTGAAAAAAAGCTGCAAAGATGTAGTATTATATTAAATACAATTGTCAAGAAAGGTATATAACTATGACTAATAATATCAATCCCCCAGGAATCCCTCCAAGGGATGTAATTATCACGGTACCCGGAGCCCCTCGTAAAAAGGCACGGCTGAGAAATAATGCCGTTAGACATATCCATTTTCCAGCTCGTAGACTTTTTTGTGATGATGAAAAGACCGCAGCGCTTGGTAAAAGGTCCCATGATAGGATTTCAATGACCAAAATTCTGAAAGATCCGGAGTTTGAGCCTTTGCCGGATATTTTACCTTCTGAGTGCTGGGTGGACATACTGATTAGTGTGGAGCCCCAAGAATTTAAAACAATTGCTTTGGTATCTAAACAATTTTACAAGTTTATATGTGTGATAAAAAAAGATCTTTTAAATAGAGATTTTCCTTTGAGGCAACTTTCGATGACCACTGATGCTGAAGATGAATTTTTAAAAGTGCATGGTACTGCTCTAACAGTCCTTAATCTTTCAGGCATATTCATTACCCATCGCCCTTATCTGCTACATCTTTGTCCCCATCTAAAACAACTTACTTTGGCAAATCCTGCACAAGGGAAAAATATACAATCCGAATGGATTTTTTATTACAACTTAGATTTTTTTGCTTCATCCCCGCATAAGCAATTGACAATTTTAAAAATCGATAGTGTCTTTTTGACAAACTTAAATTTAATTTTTTTAACTGAATCTTTTAAAAACTTATCTACCTTATCTTTATCAAATTGCTGTTTGAGAAATGAAGAAATATTATTTCTTGTTAAATCGGGTCTATTGACTAGAATGGTTTCTTTATCGATAAGCCAGCAGATGGACCTTGAAAAAATGCAAATTTTATTTTCAGCAGCATTTTCATCGATCACTCAATTAGCCTTGACGAATTCACAAATTGAAAACGCCCATTTGGGTCCCCTTTTAGTCAGCAAGCATTTGAGCACATTGAATGAGCTGGATCTTTCAGGAAATAGGCTTGTTGACACGGGATGGATGCAGTTGCTGAAGGCTCCCCATCTCCCCTCGCTTAAAATTTTAGTCTTGAGGGGGAACCAGGTCCAAACAGAAAAAGAGCCCGAAGGAAAAGTAAAAGTGATTTTCTAATATTTCACTTGCTTAAAAGACGGTATTGAATGAGGAGGTCTTTAGCTACTTCTTCGGGGGACTTTTCACCATTGATATTTGCTAAGACGCCTTTTTTGGCATAGTAGGCAACCAGGGGTTCCGTTTGTTCGTGGTAGACTCTCAACCGTTCTTTAACCACGTCAGCATTGTCATCGCTGCGTTGGATAAGGGCTGAGCCGCATTTATCGCACATACCCTCTTTTGCAGGGGGTGAAAAATACTTGTTGTGGATATTCGCACAATTTTTGCAGCTCAATCTGCCTTCAATTCGTTTCACGATAAGATCATCCGAAACATTCAAATTCAAAGCCACGACTTTGGAATCCACCTTAAGCTTTATATCCAAGGCTTCTGCTTGAGGAATGGTCCTTGGAAAGCCATCCAGAAGGTACCCTTTGGCACAGTCCGGCTTGGAAACGCGGTCAAACAGCATTTCCAATACAAGATCGTCCGGAACTAGTTTGCCAGCATCCATGTAGGACTTCGCTTTTTTACCTAATTCTGTTCCTTTGCTGATATTTTCGCGGAAAAGATCTCCCGTGGAAATATGGGGAATGCCTAGTTCTTTTGTCAGACCTGTTGCCTGAGTGCCCTTGCCGGATCCTGGAGGGCCCAATAATATGATAACCGTTTTGGTTGCTGGAGCGGTGCCCACAGCATACAAAGTTAGCCCCAAACTGGATACAAACAAACACACAGCCAATATAAATAACTTCATAACCTTCCTAATTTGTAATTAAATTAAACCCATGCCGATTTTACTTGTTTTCCCTCATTAAAATCAATATAATTGCATCCGTTTGCAATACCATTAATTTATAAATTAAGGAGACATAAAAGATGAACTCTGTGCAAAATAGTCCAAATGAAAGCTCTCAATATTGTCATACTTTTAATCAAGCTGATATAGACGGCCTTGAACCAAAGTCTTTTGAAGAAATGTGTATACGTTATCCCGGACTTCTAACCAGCAAAGATAGTTATCAACGAACTATTTTGATGCTGGCCGCCCGTGTGGGAAATGAAGCATTGATAAAATTATTTATTGAAAAAACAGATCAGAGTTTTTTGGATGAAACAGAGATGAATGGTAGTACCGCTCTTGTTCATGCAGTGCTGTGCGCTGACAGAGATAAAGCCTATCAATGTGCAAAACTACTGCTAGAAGCCGGAGCAAATCCGAATATCGTAGGTTCCTGGAGATTGATCGGCGAACCTCCCCTTTCTCTAGCAGTAAAATATAAAATGGACAAAGTGATTGATCTCCTCTTAGGAGATTAGACAAAATAAAGTTTAATTTTATTCTTTGAAATGCTATTCATATGACATGAAGAATAAAAACGACATTATAGAAGATATCCGCAATAGATTCAATCAAATTCAATCTTTTTTAAATGAACGCTCAGTTCGCATGTGGTGCGCTATTGAAGCAAAGACGCTTGGTTACGGAGGTAAAGCAATCGTTTGTAACGCTACAGGAATATCTTGGCCGACAGTTTCCAAAGGGATAAAAGAACTGGAAACTGAGCCAGTTCCAGCTGACATTGAAAGCATAAGACGCCCTGGCGGGGGTCGTAAAAAAATTACACAAAAAGATACAACTCTTTTACAGGATTTAGATGCTTTAATTGACCCAGGAACACGTGGAGACCCTGAAACAACTTTACGGTGGAGTTCAAAAAGCACAATTAAATTAGCTCAAGAGCTTCAAGAAAAAGGACATGTAATCACACAGAGGTCTGTTCACCGATTGTTACTTCAGCAAAAATACAGTATGAAATCGAATAGAAAGCGTCATGAAGGCGCTAAAGAGCATCCTGATAGGGATAAGCAATTTCAAAAAATAAACAGCACGGCGAAAGAATTTCAGAGCAATCACTGTCCAGTATTGTCAGTTGACGCTAAAAAGAAAGAAAATATAGGTTTATATAAGAATAATGGTCGAGAGTGGAGCTCAAAAGGACAACATACAGATGTTAACGTTTACGATTTTATTGATAAAGTAAAGGGAAAGGCAGCGCCTTATGGCATCTACGATGTTAATGCAAATTTAGGTTGGGTAAGTGTAGGAATTAGTTCTGATACTGCAGAATTTGCAGTTGAAAGCATTCGGCAATGGTGGTTGGAAATGGGGAAAGAGATTTACAAAGAAGCTCCAGCGATTATGATAACGGCTGACTGTGGAGGAAGTAATGGCAATCGAGTTCGTCTTTGGAAACATGAATTACAAAAATTTTCCAACGAAATTAATAAGGCGATAACGGTTTGCCATTTTCCTCCTGGGACTAGCAAGTGGAATAAAATTGAGCATCGATTGTTTTCTTATATTTCTCAAAATTGGCGAGGACGACCTCTTGTTGATTTGCAAACGATTGTAGAACTTATAGGAAACACAAAAACAACAACGGGCTTGGTGATCAAAACAAAAATCGACAAGAAAATTTATGAAAAAGGTAAAAAAGTCCCTAAAGAGTTATTTGAAGCGATAAATATTAAACCCTGTGATTTTCACCCCGAATGGAACTACACAATTCAACCAAATCAGATTAAGTCCTAAACATTATTTAGTCTAGCCTCCTTAGATTATTCTGCTGTTTATGGAAATGGAGATAAGGAAGAACCTCAAGAATTAAAAGCTATAAGAGTAAAAAAGTTCAATACAGAATGGGAGAAGGCCCGTTTATTGTTGCTGGCACATAAAAATCCCGGCTCTTCTATTCCAGACATTCCCCCTGAATTAATCCAGGAAATACTCAAGAAAATACTTCCCACTCTATGATATTAAATACATGATTTGCAGGATCGCCTTCGGCAGCAGGATAAATATCCTATCGCAGAAGGCGATCCTCCTATCCTGTTCCTTTTTTGTTTCATTCTGTTCCTTTCTTGCTTCATTGTGGACAACAAACCAGTCTATTCAGGATGCCGCCTGCCTTGAACCACTCGATTTGAGGCTGTGTGTACGAATGATGCACAAGAAGGGTAGATTGAGTCTTATTGGAGTGTTGAATTAAAAGGGTTAGGGGTATATTTGGAGCGAATCTTTTTAATCCTTCTATAGTGATTCTATCGTCCTCTGAAATGCGGTCATAATCTCCACTGACGGCAAAGGTTAATACTAAAACGCCTTGTTTTTTCAGGCTGATCTCATGCTCGGCGGCAAAGCTTTTGGCAACTACTGAAACTCCGCCCAGATAACGCACTTCCATGGCAGCGGCTTCCCTTTGAGGCCCCTCCCCATAATTTTCGTCTGCTATAAGGATCCAGGGAATATCCTTAGCCTTGTAGCTTTTAGCCACTTTTGAAAAAGGTTCTACATCGTTATTTAAAGCATTTTTTCCTTTTCCAGTAACGGCCCTGAATGCATTAGAAGCTCCTGAGAGGAAATTGTCCGAAAGAAGGTCCATATTTCCTTTCAAGCGGAGCCACTTTCCTCCAGGGGAAATATGCTCTACCGTGCAGGCGCCTTTAACTTTGGCCAATACCTTAAGATCTTCGAAATCTTCTCCATTCCATGCTGTGAAAGGAGTCATAAGTTGGAGGCGCTGGCTTCCTGGTGTCAGAAGAAGCTCTATATCCTGTTCTGGAGCTGGCGGTCCAAAATCCTGAAAACGAGGCCATTCTGATGGAAATTCCAAGCCGTTGGGAAATTCCAGTTTGACAGGGAAACCTTCTTGATTAAATAGAAGGTCTGTTAAGGGATTGAATGTCAATCTTCCGGATAAAGCCAGGGCCAGAACGAGTTCGGGACTGGCCAAAAAGCAATGGGTACCGGGATTGCCGTCATATCGGCCTGGGCTATTTTTATTATAAGAAGCTAGAATGGAATTTTTTTCTCCAAAATGCACATCCTGCCTGACCCATTGTCCTGCGCAAGGACCGCAGGAATTAGCCAATACGGTCGCGCCAGCTTTTTGCAGACTGTCCAGCAAACCCTGGCTTTCCAGGAGGGACTTGACCTGTCCGGAACCTATTGTGATATACAAAGGGCATTGTACTTTTAATCCATGCTTCAAGGCTTGCCGGGCAAGGTGTGCCAGCCTTGCGAAATCTTCATAGCTGGAATGATTGCAAGAACCCAAAAAGGCCGCTGAAATTTTCTCCGGATAGCTGTTTTTATGGACAGTTTCAGCAAGATCATCCAATCTTGAAATGGATGTAGGTGAAGAAGGGCCATTGATCAAAGGTTGTATTTCAGATAGATTGACGGTGCACAATTGGTCAAAATAACTGTCGGGATGCTCCTCTATTTCACGATCAGGGGCCAAATACCCGATAAAGCTCTGAGTCAATGCTGCAAGAGCTCCTCTATTCGTCGCTTTTAAATATTCCATCGAGCGTAAATCATAAGGAAATAATGAGGACAAAGCTCCCAATTCGGCTCCAAAATTGCATATGGACGCCCTTCCTCCTGTAGAGATGGAGGATATCCCTTCTCCAAAATACTCGATTATGGCTCCCTTAGGATTAAGTTTTTCAGCCAGATGAAAAATCACATCCTTGGGGGTGGCCCATCCTTTTAATTGACCTGTCAATTTAACCCCGATAATTTTGGGTAATTTCATTTCCCAAGTGGAACCGGACAACACTTCGATGCATTCCGTTTCCCCTATGGCAATACCTAACATTCCCAAACCGCCCGCATGGGCCATATAGGGGTTGCTGCCTAAGAGGATCCCCCCGGGAAACGCATATTTTTCAAGAACGATCTGATGTATGATGCCGGAATCCGGCTTCCAAAAATCAAATCCATATTTGCGGGAAGCGCTTTCCATAAAATCATAAACTTCCTTATGAGTATGCAAAGCGGAATCGAGGTCGTGTTCTGCTCCTCTATGGGCTACAATGAGATGATCGCAGTGAATGGCTGCAGGAAGGGCGATGGGCCGATGGAAGTAGGAGGCATATTGCAACAAGATGGTCTCGGCATGGGAATCTTGCAAAGCTACGCGGTCCGGATATAGTTCCAGGTTGCTGCCGCTGCGATCTTTGCCACTGGGAACAAATTGAACCCCATGGCCATAGAGGATTTTTTCTGTAAGTGTCAAGGGCCTTTGGGCCAGATTCCTTGCTAGCTGAAGTTTTTGAGTAAAACCTGCATAGATATTTTTAATCAGTTCAAGATCATGCATTATTTCTTTCCTATAGGTTTTGTTAAAAAAAGCAATAATTGTTGGAGAACCGATTTGTCAATGTAAAAAAATCTTAACACAATCTTAATATTAGCTTTAGATGTTTTTAATTGGATTTAATTAGGGTTATAAGCTAAAATCTCAATCTTGTTAATACCTATAAAAGAGTTAAAACAATGTCAATACCTAGTTCAAATTTAAATTCCCATTCATCAAACAGCGTGCATGGGATTCCACAAGCCATTCCAAAGGATCAGAATATCCTTATAGACGCCATTATAAATGCCAAAAAGGATTACGGGAAACTGAGCCCGTTTCCAGTGCGGGATTTCACGAACACCAGTTTTTTTTCCCGATTATGGGACATATTTTTGAATTTTCTGAACACGGTATTTGGGATTTCTATAGGCCGCACCCCTGAAGACCTGAAGTTTCAATTGGCCATGAATCTTTTTAAGACCTTTGATTCGAATCTGACTTCAAGCTCTGAGGATTTGCCTTTTTCCATGGCCTTTGAGGCTTATTATCATACCATCAAAAATACGGCAAGCCATTTTGGCATTTCGGAAGATAAAGTGGAAGCATTGAATCAATGTGTTATTTATGCCAAAGAAATTGAATCGCTAAGCAATTCTTGTTCTTTGATTCGGCACATACGTTTAAAACAGCTGACCGCACAAATCAACGATAGGATTTCAACACTAAAGGATAATGAATCCCTCTATCTGCCCGGGGGATATGCCCGGTATGAAAAAACCGGTGATAAAAAGGGTGTGAATGATATTTCTGAATTGCTTTCACAATCGTTCCATTCCACGCACATGATCTACGAAATTAGTAAGGATCCTAATAATCCAGGCAAGATCCTCTTTCGTGTTATCAATAACTGCAGCGAAGCCAGTCATCTAATGGATTCTCAATGGGGAATCCTTTCCGCTTTAAGCAATCTGAACATACCGTTGAGCAATGAGCTGCTTTTCAATCAGGACGAGATATCAGTAAAAAATGCGCGAATGCCTTTCGAAACCGGGTATAGCCTTCCCCTAAAGGAATTTACTGAAAATCTGGGAACGCTGCTTGAAATACAAGCGATCCCCCATGAAGCTTATAACATGAATTGGCTTGAAAAACTCTATTATATGATCCGGGAATTCATCACCAATTTGATGACATTTTCCTTGGAGAGTACTAGCGATAGTTTAAAAAAGTCATTGCCCATTAAAAAACAGACATTTGATTATCAACTGGTAAAAAATTCATTACCTGTCTTTGTACGGGATTTATCTACTGTAAAGTTTTATTCCATCTTTCAAAAATTTAATAGTGCAGGCGTCAGAATTGCTGAACACTCGCTTCAGAGTTCCTCACAAAAGTTAAAAGCGAATGTAAAGGACCTTCCCAGTGCTCTTAGAATTACAAAACTGTTTTCTAAAACCCTGTTAAAGAACCGGGAACCTCAAAGGGAAATAACACTCAAGGTGGCCCTGTTTTTAGATATTTATAATACGTACTGCAAGCCGGACAGAATAAAGGACAACGATATAAGATCCTGGGTAAGAAGCACTTTATACAGCCTGAAGGCTTATCTGGAGAAGAGGATAGGCGAAGACATTTATTCGTTGCATGTAAGCGAGCTTTTCCAACAGATACTTGTAGAAATTAACGAGAAAGAAACAGACGCGTCCTTTGCGTTGCCTGGAGGATCACATCAACAACCTTCAAGTTCACGGGCCTTCGACCCCGTAGTTTTTAAAGAAAGCGTAAGTTCTTTGAAAGATGTGCAAGAGATAAAGGGCGATTTGCCGCTTTCAGTCAATGTAGTAAAGGACCCTCCTCTTAAGGAGAAGATGACTCCTTCTGAATTGTTCATTGAAAAATTCAGCCAATGTGAGAAGCTGTCAAACGAGAAAAATTTGGTTGAATTGCGATATTCTGTCAGAGAGGCTTTTGATCTTCTTCAAGTTCTGGATATCCAAAATATTTGGGACAATCTAAATCCTTCTGAACTGGAAAAATGGAGCGGGACTATTCATCAATTAACGGGGTATTTATGCCAGGTGCACTTTGGCTTAAATTTGCCCGGGCCCACTTCCGTACAAATATTGCAAATACTGCAGGCTTTAAAAATTTGCGTGAAACTTGCCCAGAACAATGAGGAACAAACCGGATTTGGCTCATTCGGCCTTGAAATGAGCGCCTTTAAAGATATTTTGAAAGACGATTACTTAAACCTGGAAACGGAAGGCCCCGACATTCGAAAAACGATCAACCAGATTGCCTGCCGGGGTAAAACCCTTTTGAAGCTGACCGATGCGAATCCTATCTACAGCTTAACCGCAGAAGATCAATTGTTTTTTAATACGTATTCCGAGAAATTCAAAAGCGTCCTTCAGGGATATCACAATCTTTCTGAAGACTTTACTCCGCATAAAGGACACCTCAATATCCAAATCATTCATTTACGCCGTCTTAAAATTCTTGCCCAGGCTTTAATGGCAAAATATAGGACCATAGGAAATCCCAGCAATTTTAACGCTATAAAGAATTCGCTTGTTACTTTTCTAAATTCTTTTACAAAAAATCGGCAAGCTCTTGAAGTCGATTATATCAGACGGATCTGCAGTGAGATCGACCAGATTTTAACTACTCCGGTTGTTCCCGGCGATTTCTATCCTGAAAGTTATTTCTTCCAGAATGGTAAATTTGTGCATATGGACCCCTATTTCTGCCATATTGATTATGATGACAACCCAATTTTGAAAGGACTTGGCTCTCCTTTCATTTACAAAAGTCTGGAATCACAATATAAGACAACAGAACCCCAAGTACCTCCAATTTTTGCAACGAAAGTTCTTGAAAGCGTTGTAAGTAATGCAGAAGGAGGTGTATCGAACGAGGAAGGTTTTCCTATACCTACTCTGCCTGGCATGTCGAATCAATATGATATGAAATACACAATGCACTATGTTCCGCATGGTGAAAGTCACACGGAGCGCTATCATATTGAAAATCAGGAGAGAGCATTTGATTTGCCTCACGATATATGGACTGAACTGAAGCTGACAAAGACGGCTCCGTTGGGGACGAGAATCCCAAATACGCTGGAATTTTTCAATCTGCATCCTAATTACCTTGGTTCCTCCCCTTATGCCATTTTCTTGCAAAGACAATTCAATCTGAATTTATTCAGGAATAATGGATTGGGTGATTTCTTGACCTTGAGGCCTGATATTGCCCCAACTGTAGTATCTCAACTCATCACCCTTTTTGCCGCGCTTGAAAGTTCGAACAATATCGAAGGAATGTTGTTCATCATGCATATCACCTTGAAAGTACGCTCCATTTTGAAGAAGTTGAATGAAAATAACGACAACATCCATAGCCGAAAAATTTATGATGAACAGATTGCCTATCTGACCACATTTTCAAACGATAAACAGATTGGTAAACTGACGGAATGGATGGAGCAATTTGAATCCAAGAAAAATCAATTAAACAGTTTTGCCCGTTTGATTTATCAGACTTTTTTATTATTACATGAAGATTTTGATCTCACTGCGAATTCAAAGGAATTGGACCTTGCCTATTTGAAAACTTGGTTCAAGATGCGTCAAATTCCTCAACAGCCAGAGGCGTATAACTTCATAATAGAAGATCGTATCCATTATATGCTTTATAAATATCTTCCCAGCTGTGTGCAAAAACTGAATGACGAGGAGGTCTTCCCAACTTTCCTGAATGAATTGGCCCATGAGCTCGGTTTACAAACAAAAGCAGAGGAGTGGCGTCCCACAACATCCCCCTGGATATTTAAAAATGGCAGCCTGAGTTTTGATCTAAAGCAGGGACTGGTCTTTAAAGATGGGGTTGCAAGTTGCCGTTTGCCTGAATCCGTAATACAAAATCCCGTATGCAGATCTATCTTTGATAATGACACGATAGCTCAAATAACATGCAATTATAAGAACGTCCAATTTAAAAATTCAATAGGATATCTTTGTGATTTTGAGCACAACCATCAAAAATTTGCCATTTTACTTATAAGCGGTCATGAACCGTTTATTTACAAACAACTGCAGCCAAGCCCAGGAGATTGCGCGGAATGGTTTCAATATATGCAACGGGGTACAGCCAAAAAGGAAACAACAGATCTGTTGCCCTTGATCCAACAAACATTCCAAGAGATCCAATCCCCTTCCCTGCCGATCCCCGTGCGGTCCAACGTTCCGGAAAGTGTTCTTGGCAATTCGATCTGGGTTTCTTGTCAAAGCCCCAAATTTATTGTTGAAAATCAAGACCATCAACGGATTTTCGAGGGAGAATTCGAAGACGAAAAGAAGATAACTGAAAATAATATAGAACGGATCGAAAGGCGCATAAAATGTTTAACCCTGTCTAAAGAAGGACAGCGGGTCCTTAATCCTTGGGGCCACCCTGCTTTTCAACATTTTCTTGCTTTAGGAAACCCTTCCCAAGTGTTGGCTGCAAGCCAAGACGGTGATAAGGTAGAAAGCATTAAGTATTTGAATCATTCCCTAGAATATCAAAGGAATGCAGAGGACAAATGGGAATGTAGAAATTTCCCTGGCTATTATCTTTCCACTAAATCTATTGAATCGTTTTTTAATGGTGAAAGCAAATTAAATTCTAATAAAAGAATATTCTTTGCGCCTCAGTTCAAATGTTATCATATTTTGGAGCATCCTGCTTCGAAACCTAAACTCGTTTTACCTTTTCAAGAGTATAAAAGACCTTTGTCACCTTATTCAAAGCAAAACAGGATCTTTGAAAAAGGAGAGGCCAGCTCCCTGGAAAAAACGTTCTACGATTATACCATTGAGCAAGGTGAACTTAAATCTACTGCCGAGGGATATCTTTACCTGGCTTATGTTCTTTTTACCCAGTCCCAGTACAGGCAGGCTCTTTTTTATTTAAGAAAAGCTCAAAACATAAAACCTGAAACCTCACCGGAATGCCAGCAGATTTTAAGCTGGTTCTCCCGCTGGAAAGCTACAACTCTGGACGCAAAAGTATTCATGCTTCATGTCCATTTGCTAACTCTAGAACAATCGCCAAACATAAAGAAAACCACCCATTTTACTGTGGCCCAAAAGAAGCTGCTTATTGATGACTTTTTGAAAGCCTGTTCGGAGTATCATTTTACCCAACCGCTTCCTTATCTCCGATTGACCAATATGCAATTCACCCGGCTACGTGAACATATTCAATTAATTGCGGACCATGAAAATGTCGATTTCATCCATTTAGGTTCAAAAGGCAATATCAAAGAAATTAATAAAAAACTGAAAATAAGCCTTGCTGAAATCAAGAAGAAATTCCACATCACAGAATCCTCCATTTTCTCTTTCGAAGAGTATGAATTATCGAAACTTGAAGAAGAAAAAAACATCCTTGAAACAAGCATAGGCCTGTCCGATGCCCAAAATTTTTCCTATAAGTATGAAGAACACAACAGCCCCGTTTTTCCTGAATTGCAAAAGTATCTGAAGTCCGCTGAGAATACAACACAAAACGGAAATGAAACTTACAATATTATCAGGATGATAAAACATAAATACAGTACAAGGAATACCGATTCATTTTCCGATAAATTGGCTCTAGAACTTATTGGGGATATAGAATTTGCACAAAATCAATTCAGCGCAAAAGCCGTATCTATTGATGATAATGATATTGAATCCATCAAACAAGGCCTTGACACCTCCATTTCAGACTTGAATAGGTCAGTTGGAAGCTACCGTCAAAAAATTATGAATGTCATACTCCCCCATCAATGCTCGATTTGGCATTCTCTGGAGCAGGATCTTTCTAATTCGCTGGATTCCAATCCACTGGAGTTTAATGAAATCCTCTATGCTGCCGCCTCCCATGAATTATCTGGAACCAATTTTCAGGATTATTACAATGTCATGTTAAAGGGGGACACGAATATAGAAGAGCTCGAACGAGATATAAAAAGCTATCTTGAAAAATTGACTTTGTTGCAACAACATCAAAAAGCCAAACTTCTTCTTCATAATTATTTAAAAACAAATCCACCCTCGCCCACATTGAAAAACGCTTTAATTGATTCGCTTTCCATTGAACGAGTTTACAATTGTCAAAAGGACCCCCATTCTATAGCCATCCTTCTCCTTGAAGCGACTCTGGAGATTATTGCCCGAAAAAGCCAAATGGAGAATTTCAGTCTTATGATCTCAAAGGGCAATCTCGTAAAACATGAGGCTTTAGCTAACGGGAAGACCACGTTTTTACGTAATCTTATATCTAAAATAAAAGCCAATAGAAAGTCGCTATCGTGCGTAATTACGTATGAACCTCTGATTCCCCTGCACCATCAGCAGCTCGAACACGCAACCTCTGAAGCGTATGGAGATAAAGTGTATCGGTTTGAATTCAACCGCGATCATCCGACGGATGCCGTATCTTTAGGGATTATCCGCAACAATCTTTTGGCATATATCGAAGAAAATGCGCGGCTGGATTTTACTCCCCATGATATTCTCAGCCTTCACCATTCCCTATTGTTAAAATACGAAGAAATATCGAGTTCATTTAAACATTTCCAATCTGTAAAAAAGTTAAGTGCTTTGGCAACACATAATAAATTGTTACAACTTGAATATCAGAAAGCAAAAAAAAGATTATCAAACCGAAATGCTGAGTTGAGTGTTTTAAGCGATATAATTGAAATATTCAAAACCTATGCTACAGTGACAAGTGATGAATTTGACAAAATGGTGGAGGCTAATAAACAGCATAATTATGGAATTGGACAACCCGTCAAACTTCACAAAAACAAATGCGAGGTGGCTTGCAGCCTGGTGGAATGGATATTATCAGACTCTAATTACAAGTCCATTTTTGAAAGAAGCGACGAGGACCTTTGGAAGCAGGCTGAGGATCCGCAATTTATCAATGGATTTATACGTGATATGTCGCGTAAGTTTATTGATACCTATCTTGAATTTAAGTCTCCAGCTATCAAGCAGTCAGCCTTCTTCTATTTCACGAGCCAAACACAATCTTACGATCCTGAAATACAGAATTTTAAGAAAGAAATCCAACAGCTTCTCGAACCACTTCAATGGAGAATTAAAACATTTCACAAGCTAGTGCATAAAATCATACCGGACTCGTTTAAAAAAAGAAATGGATTGAATTTAATACGTTCTAAAGACGGCATACAGGTCAAGCCTGTGATCAGCAATGGTAAATGCAGTGAACTGTCTGAATTTGGAACAGAAGAAGAAACCCTCTGGTACACCTGTCTGAATTATATGAATTCCAAAAATCAGAAGACGACCGGCGGGGTTACGGAAAACCAAATAGCTCAATTGGTCCTCGATCTGAAAAATGAAGCAGCCCAGGCATTGGCCAAACAATTGAAAGAAAATCCTCACTCATACCTTGTCTTTAATAAAACAACTTCCGCTAGGATCTTCCAAGAACAATTTGGCATGGAATTGGATTCAGTGACTCCTGATATGTATCCCCTTTTGACCCAACGGATCAACAAAAGCCCAAAACTTCTGGCCGACTTCTTAAAATACTACGTATTCCCTGTTTCAGATTTAAGGTCAGAACAGATTGTGGGAACGCCCCAACATTTGATTCCCTTATTTAAAGATTTTTCCGGATCTTCCGGAACGTCCAATATTTGGCGATCCCTTCCGGACAGATTGGAACTGGCGCCTTTGCAATCCGGAGTCAACGGCGCTGTATTTTTTAATCTCATCCGAACTTTTTCTCCAGAAGATCTGATAAAATACAACGATAAGGAAGACATCTTCCAACAAACAGCCAAACAGCTTAAGGAAGGAGACGCCTTGATCGACTGCGCTCCTATTTTCCCTGGGATGACAGCCGAACGCATAGCCCAATCACTGGAGCGTTTTCTACCTGAAAAGAGCCAGATCCGATTTACCAATGAACAGGACAGGGAAGTCGTGTGGGATAATGCAACTCAAACGATTATACCCGAAAATCCCGCATCCATTGACAGGGCAATTACCCCCATAGATAAAGCTCAAACGCGAGGCACAAATAAAGAGATGCCTTATCAGAGTACCGGCCTTGTAACTATAAATATGATGACAACGCAGACTGAATTTCTACAATCCGTCATGAGGATGAGGAAATTTGGGAAAGGTCAAAAAATCCGATTGCTTGCAGATAATACGACTTATAAATGTTTGATTCCTGGAGTTATCGATAAAAAGCAATTTATGATAAATCTTATCGATTTGCTTTGCAGAAATGAAAGCGAATTTGTAAAAATTCAACACATCAAATCTGAAATCCATAAAATTCAGGCTTTGGGTGAAAATGCGCTTTTTGAACTGTTGCTTAAATTAAAAAAACCTGAAAATCGGGCGGCTGTCTGGAAAATAGCTAGAGGATTTTTCATTAAACCTTCACAAGAAACTTTAGAATCGTTAGATGACGCAGAGCTGGATTCTCCGATAGAAGGTTTAAAAAAATTGGCCTTATACCATAAAAATGAGCTCATGCGTTTTAAACAAAGTATTTCCCGCAGGAATTTCGGTCCGGATCAAAAGTCGGTAGATACCTTTAACGTCATTTTGGAGAAGTGCCTTGAAAAATTGCAAAAGAAGGCCGAAGGATTTGAATTGCTGGATCCCCTGTATCTTCCCTCACAATATTATCTGAGTTCTTCCAATCTGGACATGAACAATCTCGTTCAAAAAGATCAGAATATTCAAATGAACCGTCAAATTGACCAGGAGTTAGATATTGATAAAGATTATGAAAATCTTCCAAAACCACTTATTGTCTTCGACTGGGAAAGCTTCTGGGAAGATGGGGAGAAGCCCAGTTTTGAAAATCTCTTGAGAAAAATGAAGAATCCCTCACCCGATTCAGGCATTATTCCTTTGAAACCTTATGCCAAATTTTATGATAGTAATTTATTTTTCACATCTAATCTCTTTAAACCGGCAGAAAGTGTAAATAATTATGAGTCCAAAGAATTACTGCCCTGGACAGATAGCTGTCCTAATAATCCCTTACCCTTAGGCCAAACCCGCATTTTCGAAATGGCAATTGTTGTAAACAGAAAAACGGAACCCTTTGAAATCTATGGTATTCTGGGAACTTTCAAAGACTTTGATAATATTTTTTATAAAATGTATGACCCCAGGCTCCATGACAATCAGATAGACTTTTACACCTATAGATTGCGCACCGATGCATTGGTAGGGAGTGCTTGGAGAGAAGATTATCCTTTGGAAGTTCAATGCCAACTGGCAAGGCTCATCGTGCAAGCCAAGCACCTGGCGGGTGAAGCCAATTTAGTGGACCCTATTTCGCAACAAAAGAACTATCATATTTTTAATCAGAGCGGCGCCTTTGAAAATTGGCTGGAAGGCATACGCAAACATCGTCTGGCTAATGTTGTCGATCTAGAAAAGAACCTGAGAAAGTATTTAAGGACACTAAGGCCCTCAGTAGAACCCTTTTATTCTTCTAGTCTCATGTCTAAAATTTATAAAAAATGCAAGAAAAAGGAATCGCAAGAAATCTTGCGAAGAAGCAATCCCGCTAAATCAATAAAGCAAACGAAGACAGAAAAGAAATTTGTGGGAGTGGCCGCCACCACATCAAGAAAATCATAAAAAGTCAAAAACTCAGTAGGCCTCTTCTTGCAAGGAATCCATTTACTGTTGATATGACTGCTCCCAGTGTTCCTCCTACTGCTCCTGCTCCTAATATTGCTGCTCCACATACTATTGCTGTTCCTACTCTATCTCCTGCTACTATTGCAGCTCCTAGTGTTACTGCTACCGCTGCTGCTCCTATGGATGCAGCTGGTCTTTCCACTCTTCCTTCGAGGACTTCTATTGCCACTATCCCCACTGCTGCTGCTGCTCCTAATCCTAACAATGCTCCTCCCACTGCTACCATTATTGTTCCTATTGTACGTGCATTTGCACCTACTGCTACAGCTGGTAATGCTTCTGCATATGCTGTTCCTACTCCTGCTACTCCTCCTACTAATGCTATCCCTAGTGCCGCTCCTCCTATCGTTCCTTGTGCTATTCCTTCATACACATCCTCTTTTATCTGATTCAGCTCAACGATGACTCGCTCTTTCCAGGTAAATAAAGAATTTGCCTCTATTGGACTTTTACAGCTAGGGCAATTGTAATTACCACTAAATTTTATCCATTCTTTAAAGCACTTCCTATGCAAAGGATGCTTGTCTCCATCAACCCCGTCATGAGCTATAGCATCAGAATTATCCATAGATTCACGACATATCCCACAAATATCAACTGAATTAACGCTATGAATACCTACTAACATAAAACCTCTTATTAGTTTACGCGATGTGCGAGTATTTCTTGCAGCCTTATGAGGCTGTCAAGAAATCGGGTGCAATTAAATCTGCGGGGTTGAAAAATTTCTATTACCACAGAGCACACAGAGAACACAGAGATCATTCAAGCCCGGAACGGGCTTGAATGACGGCTTTCGTTTGTGCGCTTCGCGCACAAACGAAAATTCTATGTCACAGAGCCAAGCGAATTTCTCCTCTCTGTGCTCTCTGTGCTCTCTGTGTGCTCTGTGGTAATAAAAATAGTTTTGGGGTGATTTATTGACAGCCTCTATAGGCTGCAAGAAGTCTATTATTGAAAAGATTTACCTAATTTCTCTTTCTCAAGTAAGGAAAGTTGTTCATCTGTTAACGAGGTTTCCACTAATTCAATGGGTACACCTTGCTCTTCAATCATTGCAACGCGATAACCTTCTAATGGACTATAAGGTCCAATATGATTTTTTAATATTTCCATCTATCTGAATTTTGTTGCCAGGATTGGTTGAACGCCAGATTTCTTGATTGATCGATGTCAGAGGTAGAAGCGCATACTGTAAATTGAATACCTTGTCTGGATAAATCCTTTAAACTGCTTTCTAGATTATTATCAAATTTGCCTAAGTAGTGTTTTTCTGTATAATAATAGGCCAAGCGAGCGATCTGCCTTATTTTTTCATTGGTGATATCCATGGAGGCTAATTGTGTTATATCTTCTTCAGCCAGCGAGGAAAAATCCCTGATGCAATAGTTATTTATATTTAAATCCCCTATCCCAAGTTTGTACAAGTCAGCAGGAAAGGTAATTTTTAATCCTGCAAACTTAGTTGCCAATTCGATTTTAATTTTTAGGCCATAAACTTCACATAATTCTCTTTGGCTGATTGCCCCAACAGTAATACTCATAAAAATCCTATATTTAATTTTAAAACAATGAAAAAATAATGAAAATTCCTTTCATAAAAGGAAAAACGATTTAAACATAACATGTTTTTGGTCTTTCGGTCAATTAAAAAATATTAATTTACTCAGCATTTAAACAGGTTGCCACTGAGCATCAGTTCTTTTAGCATTTCATCTGAATCATGCCTATTCACATCATATGATTTCACCCAACCGCTATTAAATTGGGTTTTATAAAACTCCATTGCCTCTTCCAACCGATCATTTTTAAGAAGCCATGCTATAATATCTTTTAAAGGTTTCAATTGAGGGCCTTCCCTGTATTCACTAAATAAATATATCGCTGTTTCTATAGAATTTAAAGATAAGAATAAAGAAAAACATTTCTCCAATGTGTCCACATGTTTCATATGTTTACAAGACAAAATTAATTCCTTAATTCTCGCAGTGGAGCTCATTCCCAATCCATAAAGGACGATGTGACTACCTAAACAGAGAAGCATTTGGTTTTCAGGTATTATATCGAAAAATTCCTCATAACTCAAACCTTTCTTATAAGGCATGAGATCTGCGATTTTTGCACCCAAAATAAACATTTGCATACTTTTATTTAAATCTTGTGTCTTGAAGCTATCCCCGGCAAGTAATTTTATGGTGGCGATGTGCGAATCGATACATTTCGATTCCTCAATATAATTTTTCCATTTATGTGAAATCCAGGTGCATTTTATACATTCCTGAAAGTTAAAAAAGGGCAATATTGTTTTCCAAATATCATTTGGTAAAACAGTTACGGGATCGGTCACAGACAGATCCCTTACATCTTGATTTGGATTATTTTGAATGATGGGACGAACTGACAAAAGGCTCATTTCAGACTCTTTATGGATTAATTTCGGGATCATGGAACTTCAGATGATATTTGGCGGGGCCTATCATTTGGGTGGGTTCATAGACTATATCCACGACCAATTTGTGTTTGTTTGTTAAAACAACAAAGGTAGTATTATCTTCCCTTGTAATAGAAAGTATGGCTTCACCCGATTGCAATATTTTGGTCAATTCCGGTGCTTCCACGATAGATTTAAATTCCGCCAGGGTATGGTACAGTGGAGGAAGAAGTGAAGACAACGGTGCAAGATAAGTCATCGCTCCTGCCAGAAAATAGATGGCAAATTTTGTTTTCATAAATGCCTGTCAGATGGTTTTGTTCAGGAGCTCAACAATTTGAAACAGTTCATGAGGGCTCCACAGGGTTATTTGTTGTTTTTTCATTTTCCTTTTTTGCCTGGATGAAGTTATATAAGGCGACTCGCAGGAAAGGTGCTACTTCATCATTTCCCAAGATTTTATCTTTGGGAGCATTCAATAGGGTGTTCATAAGATAGTCAGGATAGCTGGAAGCCACAATATTGCGCCAGTAATTTCTGGCATAATGGGGGCATTTTGTCAAAAATTGATCTATTTCCTGCAGAGCGGGGCGGACTGCATTAATGGCATCCCCTTCCTTGACATAATTTTTCCATCCCAGGAATGCCTGTCTGACCACAAGCGGCAGTTCTGCTTCAGTGAGGGTATTCAGATCTAGGGAAGGGTTGGCCTGCGGTAATGTTTTAATAAAAGAAGTATATCCGTTGGGCGCTCCAGGCCAATTTTGAGGGAGCCATTCTTCAGCATACTCTAAAAACTCTTTGAAATCCTGGGCCGAAATAGACCTGTACACAAATTCGCTATGGACCAACCTGTTCCAGGTGTGATATAAAAAAAGCACTTCAGGAGGAGCTACCACATATTTATCTGCTTCGGCCGGTATCAGACTGACTTTATTTTCATACTGAAAGCCCGGCAAATAGGAGGTTTTGGAACTCGAATTCACTCTCATGTATTCGGGAAATTGCCAGAGAAAGAGTGAAAATTCCCTGTTGGTGACTTGCAGGAAGGGGTTTTGGGCAGCTTCCGTCGACATAAACTTTGAATACCAGCTGCTCCCGCCCCACAGGACAGCTACCAAACAGGTGATTACCACGAGCCAGATCCATGCCGGGAGAGGATTTTTCATTAAACTGTCCTGAATGAAATCTTTTTCCTGCAGTTCATTCTTTGCCATAATCTAATATCCATATTGGGCACGTACCGACAGATAATTGGTGGGCAGCTTGCAATACTGACCTTCCAGGGAATAGCCGTCATGGTATTCCAATATAAACCGGAGCTTCCTGCACAAGCCATCAGTCTTACCAATTTCGTATCCTAGCACATACGTTTGATCGAGGTGATGTTTAAAATCTTTTTTCCAGCGGAAATGCATGGCCATAATGGGCTCTCCATATAGGTGTTCGCATCGATTGTAAAATCCCAATCCGCTGAACCTGACCTCCGTTCCGGCTTCGGCATAAAAGCGGGAGCATTTAAACTCCCTGTCCTGGGAGATAATGTAACCTAGCCCTCCATACAAGCGGATTTCATCCGTAATATCGTTTGAAGCAAAAAAATCTACATATTCCATACTGGCATTGCGGCGGTCAAAGTCGCGATGGCCGATCAGAAACTCGTCCCCAATATGGGAAGATATATGAAAGAGCCTGAACCGAAATTCCCAATCTCCAAAAGCATATGTGATGGGTATTCCGCCATAATAGTCGGCATTCATCAAGGGCGCAGAATCGTGCAAGGGATCAAAAATAACCCAAACAGCTCCTTCAATATCGATTTGCAGTTCGCCATCCCATGGCCCCACATGGCACCAACGATAGATCGGAAAATAGTCTCCGAAAGACACATCAATGACATTCTTGACCAATACCTGATCATTGAACCTCCAACCTGCCGAATAGCAGATCTGGCGCGGATCAGCGATCATGGGCCTGTACACAGGGGGGTCTTCGGGAAGCCAGACGCCGCTTCTGCCGCATTCTTCAGCTGTTGTGCAATCAATTCCGGGTTGATAACGGACCGGAGGGGCGTCCTCTTCACAATCGGATTCACAATCATTGGATTCACAATCAGATTCGCGATAGGAACAGTTGCAAGATCCTTCACACAGGCACTCCCCGCCGTTCATGCAGTTGCATGCCTGAGAAGAGGCTTCATCGTAGCCTTCATCCGCACAGACATAAGGAAAGCCGCCCCATAAAATGATAGTGGCTATCATCACAGTAATAACTTTGTGCATAACTGTATTTCCTGATTTATAAATGAAACCTAAGGTATATCGAATATGCCAAAATTAGAAAAGAAAAAATTTAACCGAACGTAAGCTCAATGTCTACCACTGAGCCAGTGAGACCACTGAGAAGGTTTGAGATAGGAGAGGGATGTTACTATTAGGCGTCTCAAGCCATGCTTCAACGTTTTACGTTAAAGTTGATCATTGGCTCAGTGGTGAAGAATGACTTATGCATCGAACTCGCGTTAACTGAAGAAAAAGCCGAATCCCAGCAAGATTCCAAACAGTATCTGGAGACGTGCGGCCTGGCCAAAATAGCGATTGAATCGGGCAGAGGGTTCTTCCTGCCATAAATTAAATAGAATATATAAAGCCAGGGGCAGTGTCAAAGTCGGCAAAAGAAAAGCCGTCCAATGATAGTACTGTAACCAGAATAGATTCAGAAGAAAGGGAGCTAGAAGGCAGAAACTGATTTCCAACCTGCTAAAAGAAATGCCAAAACGGACAGACAGCGTTTTCTTGCCTGTCAGTTTATCTTCAGCCCTATCTCTAAAATTGTTAATGGCAATCAAAGCCGTTGCTAAAAGGCCCATTTGGGTTCCCAAAATAAAAGAGGAAATATTATATTCCTGTGCCTGCAGGTAGTACACACCACCGGTAATGATCCATCCAAAAAAGACCAGGACAAAGAGCTCTCCAAGGCCATGATAGGACAATGGATAGGACCCCCCCGTATAACAATACCCGGCGGCAATGGACAAAGGTATCAAAATACAGAATATGTTTCCTTGAAACATCAAAGGAATGCTTGCAATTGCAGCTAAAAAGAACAATCCTATTCCTGCCTGATACACTAGAAGGGGCGGCAGCAGTCCTGACTGGGAAACGCGTTTGAAACCCAACCGATGGACAGTATCTTTTCCTTTAAAAAAATCCATTCCATCATTTACCAGATTGGTTGCCATCGTGATAAGCAATGCAACCGCCAGGACGTCAAAAGCCAGCCAGCCATTTATCGGAAATTTCTCATTTTGAGCGAGTAAAGTAGCAGAGAAAACTGCCGCTGAGGGAACACAAAGGGTTTTAATCCTGATAGCCATCCACCAGGCTTGCAGCGAGTTTTTTTTTACATCCGTAGTCATGAATTGTGCGCAGTCATATGGTTTCCTGTTTTCTCTCAATTTATCATTTTTACTGGACTTTAGCCATTCGAAAAAAATAGTATACAGTATTTTGTTTTTCGTGTCCGAGTCCGTGTCCGATTTAAAAAGGATTGAATCGGACTCGGACTCGGACACGGACTCGGACACGAAAAACAAAATACTGTATACTATTTTGACTAAAGTCTAGTCAATTATGCAAATTCATTTTATCCAGCTTCTGTGTCAATAAGCCCAGTTCTTTTGCTAGTGTCTGATTCAAATTATCATTTTGGCTTGATTCATTAAGTATCGTATTTCTTGACTGTCGGATCATTCTAAATACATTTGTGGCAACCTCTTCGCGATATTCAATTTTAAGGAAGCGTGGTTTATGGTGAGGAATATAAGTGAAGGTGTTTTTATTGACAATTTCATAGGCTCCGAACACAAAATGGACTTTACCCATTTTTTCAGGGTGCTGAAGAAGCCATTCCATTTCTTTTTTAGTTTCACCAGCTTTAGAGTGATTCATAAGCTGGGTGGGGACAAGAAAAATTACCGATTCTTTTTTGTTCAAGAGATTCTCCATAAAATCCGGACGGGCTTTTAAATTGCCATAAAATTCCTCATAGGCATCACTATAATCCTTAGAATTCAATACTGTTTTAAAACCGGTGATGATCTCATATTTGTTTAAACCTATAATATACGCCTTGCTGTAATCCTTTCTTTTCATAAGGAATGCCTGGTAACCGGTTACGCTGGCTGCATGAGTTTTTATTAAATCTGCTTGTTCTTTATCCAATCCACACTCCTCAATGTATACAGCAAGGATTTTTGCATTTCCAAGCCTTTCTTCTGCAATTTGATTTGCCAGAATAAGGGCGTCGTTCCTGTTAATGGTTTGAGATAGTTTGTAACATTTCATCTCCATTTCTTTTTTTAACGCATTTATCTGTCCGCCTATCCGAGTACTTTCTTCTGCACTTATTTTTATCAGCTGTTCCCATTGTGATGATTCCAGCCTGACATAGCCGTTGTGGCTGTGCCTATTTTGAAAGGCAATAGTCTGTGAGTATAGCTTCTGAAGAATGTTCTCGGGCGAGTTGGAACACACAACATATATATGTCTTGTAGTTCTTTCTTTACATCTTAATAGGGTATATTCATAGCATGGATTGTCGAAATCAATAAACTTCCTTAAGGTCAATTTACAACTACCTCTTGAAACCTCTATAGAAAATTTATTTATTTTCATCGAGTCGGATTTCTTATAATCTTTTACCTGATTATCATTTTCGAAGGAGACATGATAGGACAAGTTAATTAAATTGTTTACATTCATTTTGTTAACCTTATTTTAAAAATTTTTCTTACAAACTAACAACTTTACAACAGTTTAAAATCAGTTATAATTAAAGTCAAATATTAATATTTACTTAATATTATCTTTACAGAATATTTATAAATAAATCGTAACATGTAGTTTAAATAACATGGAGGTTATAGTGAGTCAGATAATAGGAGAATTGGGTCATTCAATCGATAGGGCCTGCAATTGGATAAAAGATAATATAACTAAAAGCATACAGAGACAATATATTAGAAAAGTTCAGCAAGTTTCAGGTGTTGCTAGAGGTGCGTTAACCATCTATAACCGTGCAGGACGTCTGATCGATCCCGAACTTGATCATGTGCTGAATGAACATGGGCCTGATCCAAGGCCTATCATGAAGGCTTCAGTTCCCTTGAGAGCTGTTAAAATATTTAGCTTGATAAATATTGTAGAAAATATAACGACACTCGTTCAATCGATTAAAGATATCGTTATAAAAAGAGGAATCGAACGATTCGATGCGTTTTTAAGCTCTCTCTACTCCTCAACTCAAATCCCCATTCACATTGATAATTTTATCGATGGATTGTCCACAGTATTTACAGCAATCAAGGTGGCCAAAGTTGTTTCGAATATTTTTTCAGGATTCAGTCTTGCGGGATCTGTTATAGAATTAGCTGTAACAGGAAGGTCATGGAAAAAATTGGATGACTTCAATGCCAAATATAAGGACGTGGTCCGAAGGACCCTAGGTCCCAACGGCCAAAAAATGGACTATAATCTTAAAAAATATAAGGCTATACTCTCCTTTCTTAAAGATAAAGAGAACATCAAACAGTTTGACATTGAAGAAGCGGATAAATTTCAAAGGGCTTTAGATAGAAAATTTGCCGTAGATGAAGAGGAAACCCAACCCACAGAAATTCAGATAAAGGAGTTGCGGTCCGTTGTTAAAGACTTGAAAGGAAGATTAAAGACCCAGAAAAAAACCCATGTCGTTACTATAATAAGTGATGCCATAAATATCGTAACAAACGCCTTGACGATTGCTGCTATAGTCTTTCCTCCTTTAATCATCCTTTCAGCCGCCTTTGCAGTCGTTTCGATGTTGGCCAAGCACATTTACAATCAGATCAATAACTACACCTTTGAAAATAAAATGGGCATGATTGAAAGGTCTGAAGAAGATATGAAAGGTTGCGATTCCACTCTCTGGAAAGTCAAGGACTTTGCCCGATGGTATTTTGACCCGCTGATCAAGTTATTTGAAGCTCCTTCTGCTCCAATTCCTGAAACTGTTTAGATTTGTTCGGATTACCGATACAATCATAATACAGGGAAAGTTGCAGGTACAGTTGCCTTTTTTCCCAGACAAAGGCTTTCTGTATCCATCCAGAGTCCAAGTGGATCCTTTTATTATAATAATGATTAAATAGCATCCACGTTCGAGGATGGGTAATTTCTATGGATCCTGAAAAATGTGCGTCTGCTATATCTGACCCTTCTGTAACCTGCAGCCAGCATCCATAAAGAAAATGCAGTAGAGAATTTTCAAGCAGGAGTTCTTCATAAGGATATAAATTCAAAACTTTCTCTGCTTCGTCCCACTTTTTTTCCAATAGAAAGCTCCAAATAGTATAGCAATCGCTCATTTTTTTTATTTCCGGGCTTAACCGATAGTCTTTTTCATTTAGAGAGGCGACAATATAATGGACCTTTTCAGTTAAGTGAAAACGGATGGCCTGCCTCAGCAGGTATAACAATAAACGCTCCTGTTCCCTGTTGAGTGATTTATCCGACAGGGTTGCAAAAAAATCTGTGGCAGCCCTGCCAAATGAATCTTTGGAACTCGCTAATACGGCTGTTTCAATATATTTTAAAGAATATAGGACGAATTTATCTGAAGGGTTTTGGCGGAGCCTTTCTATAAATTTTTTCGCACTATCTATGGCCCCCATTTCAATTAGTGAATAAAAAATATCTGAAAGGAGCAAGGGATTGATTAGACGGTGTTTTAAACAATCTTCCAGAATTTCCACGAGAATATAGTGTTTGTTCAGCCAGAATGCCAATACTATTGACAGATAGAGGGCTTCTAATTCGGGATCGGACTCCATAGTATCGTCATATATAATAAACGGCAAAGGTTCCCAGTGTTTTTTTAGGCTTGTAAATAGCTTTTTCACATTCCAATTATGGATTAGGTCGGGCATATGCCGTAAAAGAAGGAGAATGAAACGGTAGGTTGCCAGCCGGTTGGATCTAGAGCTCGTATGCATCCTGTAAAGGATCTGTTGCTTTAGGATGGGCAGAAGCGGATGCTTTGGATAGCGCCTGAAAGCAAGTTCAAAGCATTTCACCTCTTCATCGTTATCATTTAACTCCTGGTAAATGAGCGCCTTGCCAAGGTATTCCAAAGGGGCTCCTGCAGTTTTATGCAGTCTTTCAAATCTTTCCGGGCCTGATCATACAAAGCTGCCGCCTCTTTTTTTTCCGAGGCGCGAGCCTGTTCCAGCAAAGTGATGCCGGCCCTGAACATCGCTTCCCTGCCTTCCACCCTGCCCGGAAAGGAATAACCTATTCGTCGATACTCGCTTAAAGCTGCCGAAAAATCCTTTTTTGCCAGAAAGGCATCAGGCACAGCCAAACAATTGACCATCACATTCTGGCTGCCGGTATAAACAAAGAGATCCTTGATGGAAAAATCAGCATCCCGTGAAAGCAATCCCACGTGTGTGCCAACCAGGGGCAAATGGCTGGTATAAGAGATCTGCAAGGCACCATCAATGAAAAAATTGAGCCTGTTATTTATCTTTTCAATTTTCAGATGGTACCATTCGTGTCGCTTTAAATAAAGGTCGGGGCTATGCATCACTTCGACTGTGGAGCAAAGAAGTTTTGTAGAACGGTTGACCTCGGACCCAATCCACAGGCAATAGCCATCATTCAAATGCACCCGTTGAGAGGCCTCAGGAATACCTAAAAGAAATCCGATCCCATGTCCTTTTTCTCCAAACCTGACGGTGGCTTCGAGCATGATAGTATCGCTAAAAGAAGACTTGGAAACCATCAGACTGACCCAATCGGCGATTTCAGGGCTGCGGGTAATGGCCACATGTTCGGCTATTAAAACATTTTCCTGGAATTCCCAGTCGGATTTATTAAAAATATCCAACTGTGCTGCCTGAAACCATTCTGAACGTCCTTCTATATAGCTTTCCAGATCATGGATAAGTTCTTTGACAGAAAGGTATCGATCCCCCAAATCCTTGGAGAGGCATTTAAAAGTGATTCTAGAAAGGACTTTAGGCACATCGCGATAGGGCGAAACTTCGATGGGGTCGTACAGTTCTTCGAGATGCATTTTTTCACGGAACTCGTTCAAGGTTCCTCTCTTAAAAGGCAATCTGAGGGTTAGAATTTGGTAAAGGATGACCCCAAGGGAGTAGATATCGGATTGGACTGTTGCAGGATTGCCCATAGCCCGTTCCGGCGCCATATAGGATACTGTCCCCACCACTTTGCCTATTCGTGTCATGTGATGGGGTGTCTGGGATGGATGCATGGCCATTTCATCCTCGCCGTTTTTGGTGGATTCCATCAGTTTGGCTAGACCCCAATCCAAAATCAGGACCTCGCCAAATTGGCCAAGAATAATATTTTCTGGTTTGATATCCCGATGTAAAACACCTTTTGAGTGGGCATAAGCGATAGCCTGGCAGACATCCAGAAATATGCGGACAAGCCATCAGATGAAGCTACGGGATTCCTCATATTTTTGACCTTTTTTCTCCGCCAACCGAAGTTGGCGGAGCAGCTTCTTAAGAGTCTGTCCTTCCACATAGGGCATGGTATAGTACGTATGTTTTTCTTTGGTATGTATGGAATAAATCGGAATAATGGAAGGATGCGTTAACTGGCTCGTGATCCTGGCTTCCTTGACAAAACGGTTGTGCATTAGAGGTATGATGGAACGGGTCCGATCGGATTCTCTTGAGGGCAATTCTTCGGCCGCAATCGGTATCGTATGCCAGAAAGACCTCTCCCATTCCTCCTTTTCCTACTTCTTTGATAATCTGGAAGGAGTCCAGGGTAAACTGAACAGATTCTTTATCAGGCTTATGTCCAGGCACTATCGTGGCGGATGAAAGGCTTGGAGAGCTTTCCTGTGAATGGAGCGACGTTTCCGTTTTCTCTTCCGGCAAGGGAAGAGGAAAGCCGCAAAAACTGCAATATTGGATTTTTTTGGAAATGGAGTCATACGAAATGTGATAATGAGCCTTGCATCTGGCGCATGTTATTTCCATTTTTTTCTACTTTATTTTGTTTTAATTCGTGTCCGAGTCCGAGTCATTCCTTTTTAAATCGGACACGGACACGGACTCGGACACGAAATTATCAGACTTTCCCACTATTGATGTAAGCCATAGAAGCCTTCAAATCCCATATTAGCTGATCTCCAGGTTTAATGCCATGCCTCTTAAACCAATCTTTATTGACTTCAAGGGCAAAACGCGCTGGAAACTGTGATGACACCAATCTTTTCAAAAAAAATTCCCTGTCGCGTATATTCGGATAGGCTTCCATGTCACGAATTTCAACGATGCCCCCCTTTTCATCCAGGAAGGCAATGGAGAGGTCTATATACGTGTTGTACATCCAAAACGACAAGATTTTCGAATGGGGAAAATGAAAAAGCATCCCCTCATCCTCATTCAAAAATTTGCGCCCCATCAAACCGGCGGCCCTTTGCTGCTCTGTCATAGCATGTTCCAGTTTTATAGGGATAAGAGCGGAGTGAAGATAAATAAAATTTAATAACAAGTTCAATACCATAATTGTTATTATTCTCGTTTTGCTTTGCATTTTTTTGGTCCTTAATCTAAATT
>CAWACC010000005.1:0-69833 GCA_963780445.1 uncultured Parachlamydiaceae bacterium | reverse complement strand
CAATAGCTCACGCAATCCCTCTCCTTTAGGGGAGGGTCAAGTGAGCCATTTTTTTGTTCTAGTTCTTCTTTTTCCGGTAAATGTTTGAGATAGCTTAACTTGTTTTTCTTCTATTGGACGCCTTTGGTCATGTACATATTGCTTAACCACCTCCAAAGGAGCTCCTCCGCAGGAAACCACACAATAGCTGGGAGACCAAAAATGATCACCCCATAGCTTATCCTTAATTTCCTGCCAAAATTCTTGTCTAATAAAATAAGATGATTTTCCCTTAAGTTTGCCTACTAAATTAGCTATAGCTAACTTTGGAGGGCAGCATACCATGAGATGGACATGATCATCTTCTCCGCCGAATTCTATTAATTCCACTTCCATTTGTTGGCATGTTTCCAAAAAGATATCATGGAGCCTGTCCAGCATTTTTGCCGTAAGCACGTCTCTCCTATATTTTGTAACAAAGACTAGATGTACAAAATTTTTAAACACGCAATATCTGCCAGTTCTCCAATAAAAATCTTCTTTCATAGTGTTGACCTAAATTTGAGACATATTGTATAAGATATATTTTTATGATGCAAGGTCAATTCGTTTATGTTAACAGGTATTACATTGCAGGCACATCCGACAGCACGGCAAAAACAAATTATCAGTCAATGGATGGGCTGTGCGCGTTTTGTCTGGAATGCCAAATGTGAAGAAGAAAAGTATTTAATGCATTATGCAAGACGCTACCTTCCTATAGGGACTTATCCCTCTATTGATCAAACATTTTCCCAATATAAGGATAAGGAGCTATCTCCCTGGCTTTTTGACTGTCCAAGCCAGATACTGCGAAATTCTGCTGCCAATTGGTACCAGGTTTATAGGAATTTTCTTAAAGGTCAATGTGGCAAACCACATAGAAAAAAGAAATCGGATACTGAAAGCGTTCATTTGACTAGAGAATTGTTTCGATTTGAGAAAGGCGATGACGGGGTAATGCGTTTGTTTGTAGGCTCCAAGACAAATAATATAGGGTTTCTAGCTATCAAAAATCACACCTCTTATGCTGAGCCAAAATCAATTCGGATCAAAAAAAAGAATGGGCGTTATTGTGTATCCTTTTGTTATGAAGACGATATAGAGGATTCAAAAGATATTTATGAACATCTTGGGTACCTTAAAAACCTTAGCAAAGAAGAGTTGGAAGGAATGACCATAGGGGTCGATCGCGGAGTTAAACGGCCTGTTCAAGCCGGTGATGAAGCCTACGATTTTTCTATGGAGCAAAAAAGAAAAAAAAGGCTAAAGAACGATGCATCAAAAGAAGTCAAAAGGCACTTGCCAGAAAACAGAAAATTTCAAGAAGAAGAAAAAATCAAAAACGCAAACTGTCAAGAGCCTATGAAAAAATAGCAAACATTAGAAAAGATTTTTGTCATAAAACAAGTAGAGCTATTGTTGATAAAGATGCGAATAAAGTCATTGTTCTCGAGGATCTGCGCACCAAACAAATGACTGGAAAACCCGAGGCCAAAAAAGACGAAAAGACCGGGAAATGGGTCCCTAATAATAGAAAAAGAAAAGCTGGGCTCAACCGATCGATTCTGGATAAGGGCTGGTGCCGGATGGAACAGTTTATTCGTTACAAAGCAATAAAAGCCGGGAAGGCTTTCTTCAAGGTGCCGGCTCACCATACCTCTCAGGAGTGTGCAGATTGCGGCCACACTCATCCCGACAATCGCAAAACCCAGGAATTGTTTTTTTGCGTAAGTTGCGGCCATTCTGATAATGCAGATAAAAATGCTGCAGAGGTTATTAAGAAAAGAGCAATCAAATTAATACTAGACTCTGGAACGGAGTTGTCTAGCCGTGGAGTTTTGCTAGATAAAGGACGTGGAGCTGCAAATAAGACGCGAGAAGCGAATGCGAATCGTGCACGCAGCAGAGAAGCGTCAAAAAAGAAAGAATTAGCTGCTCAAGCAGCCTAATTCTGGAAGCCCTCTCCTTTAGGGGAGGGTAGTTCACCTAGCCTGAAATGCTACGGCAATTTCTAATGCTGTTGCTTCCTCCACAATCGTATTGTGATCTCTGAAAGACTTCTCAAGTAATTCCAATATTTGTTCAATGTTCATTTAGGATAACGTAATAATTAATGAAAGCTAGATTGTAGCATTTATTACACCACTAGATCAACGTAATTTCGTGAGTTACCTCCTGATTTAATATTTATCCATCATTCAGGAATAGATTCTTTTGTAAAACAATTTAAGCCAGATAGAATTTTATCCTAAGGACGCGAGAAAACTCGGCCTTTTAAGGCCGAGTTTTCTCGCGTCCTTAGGATAAAATTCGATTTGGTGATTCTGTAGCGACGAGTTAGAAGAAAATGTTGCCACATAACTTTTAATACGATTAAGTTATGCATTTACGCAAGAACCGTTCCCAGACAAAGATAATATCAGATATGTACAATATGTAGATATCTACATATTGTACATATCTTATTGAACTGTTTCAAACACTCACTTTACTAATTTTGTTATAATAAAGATATTTGTTATAATAAATATATAAGATTTCATTTATTGTAGGGTTTGTTTATGAATGATTATAATATTAAACCAGATAATATTGAGAACACGAGCCAACAGGTAAACCAACAGTTTTTTACTAAGAAAAAAGACAACAAAACAAGCAAAAGCCCTGTTAAAAATTCAAATCCAGAGCAAATCATTCACAAACCAGACCTTCATATGGTTGAACATTCAACTATAACGGGTAAAGAATTGGATGCTACCCAAGTAGAAACTCAACAAACAGCCGCTGAAATAAAACAAACGGCCAAACGTAATTTTCAATCTAAAATTGCACCTAAACCTGTTGTGTATAAAAAATGGGAAATAAGGACACGGGATATTATACCGACTGAAAAAATACCGCTGGGTGAAG
The DNA here is from genome assembly GCA_963780445.1 of uncultured Parachlamydiaceae bacterium. Taxonomy (GTDB): domain Bacteria; phylum Chlamydiota; class Chlamydiia; order Chlamydiales; family Parachlamydiaceae; genus CAWACC01. The sequence continues at coordinate 66,902 of CAWACC010000005.1, read as the reverse complement.
GCTCTTCTGGCTCAGTGCATCAACATCGAACAAACACAGACTTGGTGGTCAAAAAATCCTACGACAAACTCGAACTTGAACAGGAATATGAAATAGGATACAGGCTTGATCATCCAAATCTCGTTAAAATGCATCAACTTCACATCAAAGAACCCGAAACGGGCGAATCAAAAAAATACAAATTGACAATGGATAAAATTGACGGAAAAACCTTGTGGTCTCTCAGGGAAAATCAACAGCAAATTTCTCCCAAAGTTGCAGTAGAACTTGTATTACAAGCTAAAAATTGCTGCCTTTATCTTTTAGATCAACAAGTAAGCTGGGAAGATCTAAACCCTGATAATATCTTCATGACCACCAAAGGTAATCGTTTGGTTTTAATTGATTTTGCATATTGGCATAAGTTTCCAGATCTAAGAACGGGGGCGATGGAACTTTTGCTTGGATCTATGGCAATCGCTAGAGAAATCGTAACAACTGTATCTGGAATTCATAACAAGGAAACTAGTGATGCAGTCCAGGAAATGATATTCCCAAAAGATTTCTTTGGGTATGAGCCACCTAATAACATTCCAGCTTTGCTGGAACGTTGTAAAAAAACCCCATGGGTTGAGGACACGCTAAACAAAATCGCAATTATGTCCGAAAAAGAGATAGAAACATTTTTTAACAATTATTTTGATCTAGTGATAAAAGCCCTTGAGCGCCCCATGCCTGAAAATCTTGCTAAAGGCTCTCTTGCAACAAATATCCTTGATTTGGCCAAAGCATATGCTGCTAAATTGAAAATTGAACCCAATGTCGTCTCTATAGAAGCCAGTGAAATAAAAAAAAGAATTGAATTATATTTCTCGGGAATTGAACGGCTGCCTCAGTATGAGAAAATTTTCGAATGTATTTTATCCATTATTAAAAAAGAAATAAATCTAAGGCGTTCTATGGGGAAGCCTCACCCTCACGCGTTTGGAACCGATGACCTCCTTAGAATTGTAGCCATAGCAATTGCTAGCGAATGCGAAGTAAGCACTTTAAGTATTTTTGAACGTGATTTGAAAAAACTAAGTTGACTCGTTAGAGCTAGTGTTCCTTGTCTGTACCCATCACTTTGCTCTTGCTATGTCTGGGGACGGTTCTTGCATAACTGTATAACTTTTAATACGATTAAGTTATGCATTTACGCAAGAACCGTCCCCAGACATAAAGACCTATTTAATCAATTTTGGTGAAAGTGAAATCACATTATTCTTGGGTAATAAGAGGTTGCTGTTCACCCTCTTTTTTTCTAAACAACTTATACATTGTAAACGCAACTATAGGTATAAATGAGACTGCTGACATCAGTATGACAACCTTAACAATTGTCGGCAATTCTGTCGGCAAATCTGTCGGCTCTATCTGTTCTTGTTCGCATTGATATAAAACTTCTGCTATAGTATTCAAAACTTGATAATTTAGCCATTTTGAAGAATTGTGATAAGAATGATTTTTAACAGCAATCATACTGGTTGAAATTCTATTTCCTGTAAAGTATTTAAAGAAAATATTATTCATAATGAGCGACCGGGATTCATATGTCCTATTAATTTCTGGAGCGTTAACGCAAGGGAATAAATCTTGCAAATTGGACAATTTATCTTTTACACACTGCAAAATCTTGCAAGTTGTCTGATTGAAAGGTCCATACCCAGACCATACATCAATAGAGTATTGTGCAGGATCTAGCCTTTCACACTTGCCGTTCTTCTGTTCTACGACAAAGCTTATATCGACATAATCTACAGTTGATATGTTATAGTTTGCCCTGCGAATGAAAATAAAGCTATTACTGCAATTCAAGGCATCTGAAGATACATCTCTTTTAGCTACCCTTGAATTTACTTCTCGGTTAAAAGTTCGATTGTAAAAAGACATAACGGTTTGGGTCAGTGCATAGATTTTCCTGCAAAAATCATCCACAGCACGTCCTACGCATGTTACATTGGGCTTGCTTAATTGATCGTTCCAAAATTCGGTTGCCTCGCCGCTTTCGAAAAGGTCATACACTGCAACTGCCGGATGCTTAGCTTGGAGTATATGGTGTATTTGAGCTTGGTTGGGCTCTAAGCCCATATGCTGTATTTGCGAGCATAAGGTTTCAGCTGCAGTTAGAAAGGGATTTATAAAGGAAGTTATAGGAACTACTTGGCCGGTAGACATAATTTTATTCTCCTTGCATAAGTTAATTTTAAATATGTTGTTCAGAAATTATTAAATGAATAGATATTTGTCAATTAAAAAGTAAAATACGCAAAGCTTGCTTGACATTACCTTTAAAGGAATGGATTGCGCGAGCACCTGTTCATAAGACCTCCTCCATAGGATTGTCCGAATGTCAGCCCTGACCCCTTTCAGAAGTTATGCAGTTACGCAAGAACCGGCCCCAAACACCGGCCCCAGACACAAAGAAATAAGGCTTCCTTTTTTACTGTTTCCGTTTGAAAATAATCGGAGCCATTTTGCGATTTTGCAAGACAATGCCATCCCTCGTGCGCTCAATCCATTCCCCAGCACCCCCTTGATAAACAATTGGGTTCCCTTCCTTCTGGGTTGGCTTCAGGTCCGCTATCTCGTGCGATCCGCCATCTTCATGTAGCAAAGAAAAGTGCAATATGGGAACTCCATCTTTATCTTCGGCATCGATTCTGTACCGTAAACCCAATGAAGGGCGTTCATATTCGCCTTCATAGGGCCTAGCCACGTCCAGAGAAGCCTTGATTGGAATTGCAGGCGGAGACATCTCCGAGAGCTCATCCAGATCAATACGAACATCCTTGCCTGCCAGAACATCTGCGACCTCTACTGCCGTACGAAGAACAAGGTCCATATTGTTAGTGTTTGTCGCCAGAAAAAATGCAAATGTTTTACTCGGATCTGTTTTGTGCTCATAACGCATAAATCGAGCGCAAAAACCGTTGATAGAACCTGTGTGATAAACAACGCTATAATCGTCTGTATCGGCCACTTTTAGTCCTCGACAGTAGAGCGATTTACCTTGCGGCACCGAAATAGAAGGCGGCGACATCAAGCTGTCCCATTTACCACTTTCTAAAGCATCATTCCATTTGGCCATGTCGGTAGGAGGCCCAACAATGCCAAACGCTCCCCAGAAATGGCCTTTGAGTTTGTCTAGTTTATAGTCGCTGTCATATCCATCGACTGTTTTCGGACAAGAGGGATCGACAGAGTAGCGGCATTCCATTTTAAGCGGTAAGAAAATCTCATCTCTCACGAAATCGAAAAATTGCACCTTTTTTTCAAAAGGTTTATTCGCCACAGGTTTATTCGCCACCCGTTCAACAATTTCTGCCAGCAAAAAATAGTTGTCATTGCAGTACATTTGTTCCGTGCCCGGCTCAAATAGCAAGTCAGGACAGTTAGCAAGCAATTTCCGCCTCTCATCCATACTGAGCATCCTATCTTCTTGGCCGGAAAAAGCCGCCCAAATCCCCAGCTCTGGCAACCCACTTCTCATATGAGCAAGGTCATCAATAGTCACCTTCTGCGGCTTAGATCCCCACTTAAATTCCGGCAGTTCGGGGAGATAATCGCGGATATCATCTGTCCAATTGATTTTTTTCTGGTCGACTAATTTGGCAATGCACGCTGCAGTAAATTGTTTCGAGACAGATCCCCAATGTTGGGGAGCGTTAAGAGGTAAATTTCCAGCATTCAAACGCACCGGCTTTACCCCTGACTTCATGATTATTAGATTACATCCTACTGGAGTGGTTGGCGGCACAGTCTCATAACGACTGTTGATAATACCTTGAAGCTTCTGTGTTTGAAATGGTGAAATCGGATCAGCTCCACCTAAGGGGCCTGTGGGAGAAATTTGAGACATCATCTGTGCCGCTCTTAAAGTGTTCAGCCCAAGATTACCTGCTTTCTCTACTATGGGAGATGTAATATCTTCTAAAGCTGAAAGTTTTTCCTTTAAATATTCTTCGGTCACAGGAGATTCTTTAGTAAAAGAAATGGAATTTAATATTTTACAAGCCGTCGCTAATTTATCTTCATCGCCTAAAACTGAATAAGTAATGCCATTTATTTTTATGATATAATCAGACTTTTCATTATTCCTTCCTTTTACAAGGTTAAGGTCATAAGCTGTACCTTCATAACCAAAGCTAACATGGAAGTTATCAGGAACTGACATAAGAACCTCCTAAACAAAGAATAAATTAACAAGAACAATTGACTATATCTCTAATATAACACATTTCTTGGTTAATTTAAACAAACGGCACTAAAGTTTCATAGAATCTATGTAAGAACCGGCCCCAGACACTACAGGATGAAGCGTGAACTACCTGTCCCTAAAGGGAGCAGGCTTCTGGAATTAGCCTAAGCAACTAATTCTTTCTTTTTTGACGCTTCTCTGCTGCGTGCACAATTCGCATTCGCTCCTTGCGTCTTATTTGCAGCTCCACGTCCTATATCTATCAGATACAATCCGATAGACAACTCCGTTCCAGAGTAAAATAAATTGATTGCTAATGTACGTACCAAAATTTATTGCCGTTAGGCATTGAGTGTAGCCGCAATCAGTACACTCCAGTACGCCCTAGCCTTTTACCGTAGAAGGATTTTCTACGAACCCAATAGACTGTCAGATAACATGCTTTTTCTATGAAAAGCATGTTATAGGTAACATTATTGAGAATAAAATGAAAGAAAAAAAAGAAAAAAAATAAATATAAGATACAAAAAGCTCACTTGACCCTCCCCTAAAGGAGAGGGATTGCGTGAGCACTTGTTCAAACCCCGTTAGCAGGATGAATGAGGAGATAAGTATGTCAGTACGTGAGGTAAGTAGAGTAGATGTCTTTTCAGACATAAGCCAAAAGAAGATTACACAAGTAAAAGCAGCCAAGATTCTCGGGATTTCAGTCAGACACGTGCAGCGTCTTTATGCTGCTTATAGGTAGACGGTAAGGATTCGTGTAAAATACACACATAAATGATTTTTTATTGAAGATTTAGCGTCCATGGTGCTTGAAGTGGTCCAACATATATCGAAGGGCCTCCGTATTGATCCGCGGTAATGTCAATAATAAATATTTTATTTACGTCGTTTTCTAATAGAAGAAATGTGTGGTTATTATCTTTATAATTTCCGTTTATAATTCTTCCTGTTTTCAATAATTCTCTCAAATACACTGTAGCCAAGCCGCAGTTTAAATAAGGAAACAATTCTTCGGCTTTTTCTACAAATAAATTCAAGTTTTCCAATCCTGGATTATAATCATGATATAGACTTTGCAATAATTGCCGATTCACTTCATGATTTTCAAATAATATTCTTGTTTCAGTGACAATTTTTTCCATCTCACATAAAGACGAAAGTTCTTGTAATTCAGCCGTTTCAGAGCATAATAATGATTTTCCCATGGCAAACATAACCAGTAGATAAATTGTGATTTTGACAAAAAAAGCCATATAAATAACCGATTAAAATAGTTATTAGATTTTATGTCTGGGGACGGTTCTTGCATAACTGTATAATTTTTAATACGATTAAGTTATGCATTTATGCAAGAACCGTACCCAGACATAAAGAATATAAGTTTACCAGTCTTTTCCATCTCTTACATTTTTAAAATACTGAAGCCTGTCTTGAGCTTGAGGTTCTAATTTTTTGGCACAAGTATTAGAGAGCAACCACGAACAACCGCTGATTGCTGTGCAAGTTAAGGCGATAGTAGGATCAAAATTGAAAATAACACATGAAGCTAAGCTGACTAATCCAACTACTGTTCCCACTTTGCTTGTTTCTCTTAAGAACGTAGAAGTATCTGCCAATCTAAGCAATATGAGCTGATAATCATTTTTTGCTGGTAAACCTATGGATTGGTCATAATAATTTGATGTATTAAACATATCTAAATCCTTTAAATAAATGAATTTTAATTCGAAGCCCTATAAGAAATAGACAATTCTATTTCTGACTATAGTTAAAAAAACACAAAAATTCCAATTGTAACCTTATCGACAATGTGTCAGCCGCCAAATGGGTCGTTTTCAATGGTTGTTGACAGGTTGAGCAATTAGGAGTTTAATGTTTTAATGGCGTTTAGTCTTAAACGTTGTATTTCTTCCGGTGAAGAGATATCAAGTCGAGTTAGCGGTGGCTCACTCTTTCGACTCTCTGTCAAGTCTCTCAAGAATTTCAGCATTTCTTGGGCTTGTGGTTCCAAAGTTTGAGCAAGCTTATAGCCGGCAAACCATGCAATAGCACTTCCAATTGTCAAAACAGTGAAAAAACGTGTATGGTCATAGCTAAAGACAGAATTTGCAATTACGGCTACGACCCCTGCAAGAGTGCTAATTTTTCCAACTTCACGAAGAGTCGTTACAAAATCAGCATTTGATAAAGTCAAGAGTTGATAAGGACTTTCTGCATATAAATGTTCTGATTCCATGGTCGCACGATAAGATGTTGTATTCGGTAATTTTATCATAAAAAACCTTTGTGTTTTGAAAGTAGCATACCATACTCTATCTATGTTTGGAATAAAAAAATCAGGTTTGTTTGGGAGAGCACATAAATTTGACAGGTGACTATGCTTGGCGATAGGGCAAATCGAAGAAAAAAGGCGAATGTCTGGGGCGCCGAGTTAGCAGGGAGTGGCAACATTCCCTGCTAACTCGGCGCCCCAGACATTTTCAGTTTTTCTTAAAAAATGAGAAATTAATTTTTATACAATAATTTTCCAGTCATGTAGCTCGCTTGTTTTATCCCATATGGAATGTGGGCAATAACGCTATCACCGGACTTTCTCGTAATTTTGTAAATACAAGTGCCCCCTTGTGCACCAATCCTGTCTGGAAGAAATAAAATCCCACCGCTATCATATGTCATTTTATCTTCCAAATTTTCAGGCCCATTAAATGACTGAAAATATACTTCTTCGCCTTCCTGCAAGCCAGTTAATCTAATGTCATATATGTTTGGATTAAATGCAATCCAGGTTGCATCTAAACAGAATTCTTTTAATTCACTATCGACATGTATCGGATTTGCAATGAGATCGATCTCTCTTCTAAATTTACCTGATTTTGTTTCCACGCGGATAGTAATCCTTTCACCTACACCAAAGCCAAAAGTTGACACAAAATAAAATGGAACGGCGTGTCCCTTGGATATCAACCATTCATTTTCATTCACTATAGTAAATCTAAATATTTCCTTAAAAGCATCCTGATCCTTTTGTGCGACCCTTCGCATAGACATTATATATTTCTGATTCTTAGGAAAATCGCAGCATTTCAATATGAATATGTCGTATCGTGGATTAAATTCAAAATTGCTAATAATGGAATATTCGGGATGTTTACAGATTTCATCATATTTAAAAACTTCATATTTCAAGTTAGCTTCTTTATGTTCTTCCTGAGGTATGTCTTGAGAAATATTAGCCTTTGCACCACTGCATCCGGAAATTATTGCACATAATAATGTCAGTAATACTGCTTGAAATTTTTTCATAATATCTCCTCCATGGAGTTTTGATTTATTGAATGGACAATTGGATCCTGGAAATAGGGACATTTCCAGGTAGTTTAACATAAGCCTGGTTTCTTTCCAAAGCCTGAATTTCCGATGCGGAAACGAGCGGCAGCTTTTTCAATTGCAGAGACAGGTTCACTCCGTCACGTGTTTCATGAGCTCCGTACGATAGGCCCTCCTGATATTCCTTGATCTCGCGCTCTCCAAAGGATCTGGACAGCATTTCTGATATTTGGGGATCTTGTTCGGCAAATACAACCTTTGTCATGCAATTGCCGATAAGGGTCTTGGCTACGGTTTGGCCATAGATGGTCTCTATCTGGGCTGGACTCTGAAAGGCAAACAGGCCGCAGCCTCCATATTTCCTACTTTCAGCCAAAAAGCTTTCGAGGTCATTCAAGCGGTTCAAACTTGGCAATTCATCAATGACAAACCAGAGGCGTCTATTCAAATTGGGTTTCATTTGCAGCAAGCTTCTGGCAGCCACAGAAAACCAACAGGCAAGCAATGGATTTAATACGGCTCTCTGCGAGGGTTTACAAGCGAGGAAAAGCCATCCTTTATTTTTCTCATTTTGCACCCATTGACGGATGGAAAATGGGTTTTCAGTATCCTGTATATGCTCCAGACATTCCAAAAAGGTAGTGGCAACTGTCCGAATAGATCCAGCCGTTCTCTCGGAGCTCATGTCGAGATAAGCTCCTGCTTTGGTCCCTTGTGCAAAAGCACAGAGTTTATGAAGCGGCTCAAAAAGGACCCAGCGGCCGAGCTCAGATGTCTTTTGTGTATAAGACAACTTCTGCAATAGCGAGGTAAAAAGAGACCTTGAGGCTATGCGCCAATAGTTTTCACTTTGAGAATGGTTTTGAGGTATAAAGCTTTCAGCTAAAGCATCATAGTCAAATCTATCCACACATTCTGCCCATGGATGCCATGGCTGGCTCCTGATATCAAAGGGATTCAATAAAACATCAATTCCTTCCCGATAATATCTTTCGACAAATCCTCCGGTGGTATCTACAATGATGGCCCGCTGTCCTGCTTCCCTGATTTGCGGCAACAGATGATTAAAGCAATTGGTCTTGCCGCTGCCTGTGCCTCCACTCACTAAAATATGCTGGGTTTCCGTGCCTTTAACGAGCGGAATGCTGCCAATTTGAAATGGAGATGCCTGGCGGGTCATTTTCAATTTGATCCGTACATACCAGGCAGTAGCTATTTTTCGGCCTGATATGTGTTTCTTTTGTTTGCCTCTCAATCCACGCCAAAAGAAAAAGCCAATAAGTCCAAAAAAGAAAAATCCGGCTATGGGTGTTGTCCGCCTCAGGTCGCGAATAACATAATCATATAATAGGCCGGCATAGGGTTGAGTTAATGACACCACTTTATGTGAGGGTATAGTTGGTTCTTTTGAGGAATACCTTTCATTGGCAATGGCTTCCCAAAAATCTGGGTCTACCGTCACCCGATCCGATACAAGCCAAAAAACATTGGCTTTCAAATAATACCAAGAGGATTGATACAAAAATAAAGGCTTATCCAGCAGCAGGCAGACAAATATCAATACTCCAATGACCAATGAAAATGTGCCAGCGAGTTTGAACACCTGGCGCAGCATCCGGATGCGATGGGCCCAGGTTTGCCCGCCTTCTGTCAAGGTTTGAAAAAAGCTCACGGCTGGCTTCCTAATGGAGGTTCAGAGTATTTTCCAGAAAGTTTGACCTGATTGGCCGGGCCTTTATAGATCCTCAAGGCCATGTCGCTGGCTCTATCGATAGGTCTCCACATACACTCTGCCAAGTTTTGGGTCTCATTTTTTTCAGGTGCTTTACTTTCCATATAGGCTTGCATATCCTCTTCTGTCTTTTCAAAATTTCGCAGTGTATTTCCCACTTCGCCCTGTATGCTTTCCGATCCTCGCAGATAATTCTCTTCCATATCCCGCCCCCTATCTGAAACAAAGCCTCTTTCCAGTCCCTGGGCTTTCCCTAACTCAATAGAGCCAGCAAAGACTTTGTCCATTTCAGCGTCCTTATCCAAAGTTTTTATTCCGGCTTGCTCATACCGTTGGTCTATTCCGATACCGTCCTTGAAATCCGATTGGGAATGTAGGGAGCAGATAAATTCGCTGATCATAGCGGACCTTTCTCCATCTCCTCCCACAGTCAACACGCGTTTGGCCTCCTCAAAGCCTTTATTATCAATGGACCAGTTCACCAAATCCTGATTAAGGGCTTTTCGGATGTTTTGCGTATTTTGTTCAGCCCATGAGGCGGTGGAAGAGAGCTGTTCCGATTGGCTCTTGGCAGCGGAATAGTGCTGTTGTGAGCTGGCTGTCTCATCTATGGAATGGCAGGTGCTTTCGGCCAGCCGGACGCCTTCATCATGGAGCGCAGTATGCGCCTTGGATCGGGCAAAGTCGTTGACATTTTGCAGGTGTCTTTGGAAATCTTCTCCGCTGGAGATATTCTTTGCCTCGTTGGCGGCTTCGTCCAGAGTGGAGTTCCGGCTATATGAACCACCTCCGATTAATGGAATATTAGCTCCCAATAGCATTGACATGCTTTCGTGCTCAGTGATGCCATACTGTTGCGAGAGGTTATGCGCCTGATTTTTTAAATAGCGGGCGCTTTCTTGTACATCGTAGGCTTCCCTCTCCGATACGCTGTCGCTATAGTTTTGTCCTTGCGATAAATGGGATGTCAAATCGGACATGTTCCTAGCTTGCACACCCAAACTTTCCATGTAACTTTTCTGCTGGGTTTCTGTGTAGGCTTGCGAACTTTGCTGGGCATTCTGTACGCTTTCAGTGATCGCGCTATCGGAAGATATCCCCCAGCGTAATTCTGAGGATGGATGCCGCAACAGGGTCTCTTCAGGTGTATAAGTGGTGGATAAATTGCCGGTATTCTCAGTAAAATGCCCGGATGAAAGGCTGGGTGCCTCATTATGTTGCTGAGAGGTGGTATTGTCATACGACATTTGGCCCATAGTGGCATTGGCAAAGCTGTAGTTTCCGGTCGTCTGTTCAGAAGCAGCAGCGGAAGCGGCCGACTGCCCCGGACTTGTCAATGAGCTGGACAGCTGTATGAACGACGATATGCCTCCTTTAATGACGGCATAAGATATAAAGGGCACGAGAATGGCCATATATCCGCTCAAGGCAAACATATCTTCATGCAACTGCGCCAATCCGCTATTAGTGAAAAAGCTCAATCCGCTTTCGCTCGAGTTTAATCCTTCAAATAGAGCCTTCGCTTTGCTTTGGGCTATAATCTGTATGATATAGTTGGTGATGGCATAAAAGGGAGGCCATAGCTGGATCCATGCCAGCATCCATAGCCAATTGCTTATAAAACTGAATCCTCCTGGCAAAACAGAGAGCGGGATCACAAAGATGGCTGCTGCATAGATGAATCCTTCCATGATCGCCCGCATGGCAACGAGGCTTCCCCCAGCCAATGACCCCAACGCATGATAGGTGCTTTTTTGCTGCATATAGGCGCGGCTTTTGGCAAAGTTTTCGCTGTTGAGTTCGCCATCAAAGAGCTGCATCATCAATTGTTGGCTGATCAGATCTTCCTGTCCTCTTTGCAGCCCTGTCAACGCCTGAAATGTCAAAGGGAGATTTTTGGCTATATCCTGTTTGGCGCTATAGTTTTTTTCCACTTCAAAAAGAGGCTGCATTTTCCTGACCGCATTCTGGCAGCTGAGCAGCGAGATCCCTGAAGGATCCTCATACGGTATCATGCGCACTTTAGATGTATTTTTCTCCAGAAACTTCCACAGGTCGGTGCTCTTTTTGAATTGATCGAGGCTGTATTTGTTTAATGCCAGATCGTAAAAGACGCATTGTTTTGAGAACTTCTTCAGGTTTTGCTCCAGTGTAGCATTGGACAACCGATATTTCCTCATGTCCAAGGCGGTCTCCGATCCAAATACCATGCCTGTTTTGGAATAACGCAGGTCATTGGGAACATGCATAATGGTTTCTATGGCATCGGTTATCTTATAGCCTAGCGTACTGATCAGCTCGGCGGGTTTGGCTATCAGCCAAGGTACATTGTCAATGACGATAGGCGCCCTGGTATAGGCATCTTCTATATGCACCTTCGTCTTCGGCAGCATTAGAATGCCAGTTATGGCCAGAGCAGGTATTAAAAACCGAAGGAATATGGCCTCTACTTGCGGAGAAAAGAAAGCCTTTGCCATGGCCCAGAAAGCTCCGCAATACATCGCAATCGCCATCAAGGACTGAAACAAACTTCCATTTGTCAAAATGGCTATGGAGTTGAATATATTGCGAAGGATTTCCCCTCCCCCATACGTGTAGATTGTCCAGCTCATGATCACTCGTTCTTTAATTGCCTATAGATGTTTTGCTCGACCTGTTCCAATGACTTCAAACCAAAAGACAAGGGAATAATCTTTCTTGTACCTGGTTCAAACGCCAATAAAGCGGGATAGACAGCTATGCCGAATTTTTCTGCCAAATCTCCATTATGCTCTGAAATAAAGCCCTCCAGTGGTATGCCATCCACAGATATTGAAACGACAGGCCAGTGATATTTTTCCGATAAGATCTTCACCACTTTTGAAAAGGCTTGAGAAGGTTTTTTGCTACCTTCATAAAAGAAAAACAATCCATATTCTTTGGAAATGCTTTGGATAAATTGCGTCCTTTCCTCATGCCCCGCAGTTTTTTGCAGCAGTCTGCCGTAATAGGTCGTAGCAAAGGTAGTCGCTGTGGGATCCAGGTCGGGCCGGGCCAATAAGATGCGTTCCCATTGATTCGAAAAGACAGCGGATTTATGGAGCCACTCTTTTTGGGCTTCCATATAGGCGACCATATTTTGCTCCGTCGGATACAGCAAAGCCTCGGCTTTTAATTCCTCTAACTGCTTTTTAACAGCTTCCAATTCAAGGACGGCGGAGTCGATCTCATCGTTTTCAGGCTCCTCTTTTTGCTTTTTGGCTTTCTCTTCATACCAGGCCCATCCCTCAGCTTTTCTATCCAGCCAACCGGCATGCAATGGCACGTTTAATAAAAGTTGAATTAATAAAAATCTGAGCATTATCATCTTATTTTTGAAACGATCTCTTCAGCATCAATTACTTTTACATTGTCATCAAGAACGAGTTGTTTTGGTTTTTCCGGAACAAATAATGCAAATACCCGTTTGAGTTTCTCATTTTGCAAAACAGGCGGAATGCCCTTTGCTTGCATTTCTTCTATAGTTTTATAAATCCATTGGGCAGAAGGCGCTTTTGCAGTCCACTTGGCTTCTCCAATCAATAAATATTTGCCCTTTTGTGAATAAGATAATAGGTCCCATTCATTCCCTTGTTTATGCCAATAACGGCTGGCTTGTCCAAAATTTATATCTCCCCACAAATTTGAAAGATAAGGCACTGCCTCTTGGCACAACTCCTTCCAAGTCAATTCAAAGATCCGTGGTGCATATTCCTTAAGATATTCCAGTCGGACTTCCGGCAATGATTGGCTAAAAAAACTTCTATTAGGAGCCACAATCTCAAACCAAAAACGCACAAAATGATCTTTTATTTTATACAAAGCCTTCTTGGAATTATGTTCCGCTTCACCAAATGGAACTTCCCGTTTTATTAAATCAAGCTCCATCAACCGATGCAGTTGCCGTGAAAAAGAAGTTACTGGAAGTCCTATGCGCGCAGCAATTTCAGACAAACGATGAGCGCCTAATCCAATGGCATCTAAAATAGGCCTTAAGATTATTGCAGAAGGCATCTCTTCCATTAACAAGCGCTGCGGCTCCTCATTCAATGGGCCCATGGAGTCCAGGACCAACTCATTAATTTTTTCAAACAGGTTGCCTTTTCTGCTCTTCACCAGTTCCCAATATCTCGGTATGCCTCCAAAAATAGAATAATATTCCACGATCTCTCGTGGACTTACTAGTTCTAAAGCTTCTTTCATATATCCAATGGAAATGGGCCTGAGCTTTATAAGTTCTTGTGCCCTTCCATACAATGGCGCAGAGGCATCCAAGATAGCTCCTTGCATCATACGCTGACTGGATCCGCACAGTGCAATTATTAATCCCGCCTGTTTCGCTTCATGGTCTATGAATTTCTGCAGCACACTTGGCAATTCCGGCGCGGTGGATATAAGATAAGGGAATTCGTCAATGATGAGAGGTCCTTTCCACCCTATGTAAACGGCTTCTTTTGCCAAACGAGAAAATATGGTTGTCCAATCCGGGTACTCTACCTGAGAAAAGCCAGGAATTATTTTTTCCATTGCCATGCAAAAATATTTCTTTTGTACCTCCAAAGCCGATTCATCCGCAGTAAAATATACTCCATTGTGTTTTTGGGCCCATTCGATCAGCAATCTAGTTTTCCCAATCCGTCTTCTACCCCAAACAACAGCAACGCTTGCCTCGGACAAACTTATTAAATTGTCCAAACGCTGCATTTCATTTATCCGATTTATAAATTTCATATTGTACCTCTGTTTAATATAATTATGCTATAAAACATTATGTTATACAACATAATTATGTCTCCATACCAGCCATTTTCTCTTGCAGTTTTATTTTGATGGATTCCAGCTTTGGCTTTAGCTTGGACTCCACATCCTGAGCCTTCACATCAAAACACTCGCTCAGATCCAGTTTGCTGAAATCGACTTTTTCTATTTCAGAGGCCAATAATCCTCGACAATTGGGCTCTTTGGCTTTTCCCCAATCCAGTCCCAATTGAGTTCTTGCCTGTTCCTGAAATACCCTCGCCAACTTTGACGGGAAACAGCAATACACATGCACATCCTGGCTCTTCCATAAATCCATGAATTCCTTTTCATATTTGCCGACATAATGGCATTGCTCATTTTTCCTTAAAACGCCCAGTTCCCTTTCTTCCTCAGAACATTGGCTCAGCCTCATCTCTTTGGCCAAACCGCTAAATGAAAAACAACAATCGTATAACAACTTGTCAGCCACGCTCTTACTACATTTAAGTTTTTTCCCTTTGAATAACGGTATTTTGGAGGCGTCCTCGATATTCTCCATCTCCAATTGGCCCTTGATCTCCTCAAACAATTTCATCTTAATATAGACGGAGGAAAAGGATTGATTGGGCTCATACTCTTTATTAACTTCCAACTCAAAAAGTCCCTCCTTTCCCATACTCAACGATCTCTTGCCCATTTTATCGACGCATTTGTAGGTGATTTCCCACAGGGCACATCCATAGGGACTTTCCTGTACGCATTTCCGTTTTACTTCCATGCAATTTTTCTCCCGTAAAAAAGAGCAGGCCCCGCTCTTTGGCAATTGGCGCAAAAACAACAGCTTTTCTCTCCAGCATGGCTTTTCGACGAGTTTTCCATTAATGTTTCTTGGCGTAGGGTCAACACAGGCTTGTTCTATCAAAGTACAGTCGGGAGAAGATATCAAAGCGAGCTGTTCCTGATTCTCATAGGCCCATTTTTCTAATGTCTCTTCCCATCGTTCGGGTACGACCTGTTCCCGCTTTTCGAAATGATCGCAGCTGGCAGCATTGTCCACATGTGCCCATGTTGCTTTGGCGACGTAGTCCTTAGATACACTTCCAGAATAATCGACATCATATTCCTTGATCTCAGGATCTTGAGATAATTTCTTTTTCCTCTTATGGCACCACTCTTTGGCATCCGACTTCCAGAAAAAGTCCTTTTTCTTCTTGTGCCCGCAGCAGACTTTTGTCAGGGTCCTCTGTTCAGGCTCGTAGGTTCCTTCGACCGTTAAAGTTCTATAGACGACAATAGGATAAGGTTCGGCTGATTCCCGGCAGGTTTCTAAATGAGACTGCTCTTCGTTTTCTTCCCATGCAACCTCTTCCAGGCCTTGTATCAGATCTTCCGATCGCTTAAAGAAATATTCCTCTTCATTTAAATGGCTGTTGTCCCGAATATTCTTTTGCACGTCATCGCTTTTTATAAACACTGTCACTTCATTTTCCTCTTGCGTCCTCTCTGGATCAAAGGGAGCTTCTCCTTTCGGAGTCATTTCCTCAATGGCAAAATCTCGCACCATTTTTGAATATTCTTTACCAAATACCTCTGCTTCTCTCTGGTATTTTTTCATATCGGCTCCATAGAGAAGCAAAGGCAAAAATGCTGCCGCTAAACTCCAACCTTTCATAAGCTTCCCAAGGCGGGTTTGACAGCATCCAAACAGCATTGCTTCTTCGTCCATATAAGATAAGCAAAGTCCTCCCCTTCTTTTGGATAGCTCTTTCCCGATCCCCACAGCATATCGCTTCTTCCCAAAGGATGGCACTCCTCTTTAGTTTGCGGAATGGGATATACCAATTGCGTCTTATATAAGCTCTTTTTAATGAGCGGCATCAGCCTGGCCTGGCAAAAGTCATCTTCATTATATCCTTTCTGCTGCAGGGCCCTGTGCATTTTAGCAATCAGGCGATGCACCAATAACGCGCTGGCCTGAATGCCTCCCACATGATGGGCCACAGTGCCATTCAAAGGGTAAAGAGATCCCTCGCATCCGGCGCACCAAAATAAGGCATCCAGAGGTCTCTTGAAATTCGCAGCGGCTCCATCGGCTACACAGGCTATATGCGCCATAGGCGACGAGAACAAAGCGGCTTCTGCATTAAAAATAAAAGAGAGGTTGTCGTCATTCCACAAAGGGTCCAATTCACTTAAATACACGACATCCATCTCCCCTTTATCAAGGCACTCAAAGTCCGTGAAGATTTCCAATAAAGTCAGAAGAGGAAACGAATACCAATGGACATGGTAAAAACTGCTTTGGCTTGGTCCATCTGCGACGATGCTGACAGCTCCCCTATTCTTTACCGATTCTTTTCCTATGGATATTCCGCCCAACCCAATTAATTTGTACGGATGGCGCGTGACATCGATGAGCGTGCGCGGTTCCCAAAAGGTCAATGGAATGCCCACTTTAGGCGGCAGACCTCCACAGACGCAAACAGGAGTCTTGTATAAGGTTTGATCTTTATAGCCGGGCGTCACATTGACGCTGCCCACCGTAATAGGAAACAGACATTCCCAACACACATCCGTAATAGGATTCAGAGCATATACAGGGGTGACCAGCAAGGTCAAAAAATATAACTAGTCTAATCATCGTTATCACTCGCAAACAATTCTAACGCATATTTCAATGCTATATTTCCTGAAACCTTGTCAAAAGTATCCCCTTGCTTCAATACGAAGGCGGGAACTCCGCCTACGCCATACTCCTTAAATAACTTCGGATGGATCTGCAACGAAGCAGCAAATCCTTTTTCTCTGAGTCCCAATATCCGCTTTGCAAAAGCTTTAAAGCTATTATTCGGGACTCCCCTCACGACCATAATACCATGAGATTCCTCTATTTCTTTAGATAGCGCTACCAATGTTTCATCCGGCATGGACAAAGACACAAAAACAAATAGCTCTTCTTTGGATTCAGAAGTTTCTTTGATGTGCTGTTTTAGCTGGTCCTTAAGATCATTGGCCTGCAGCGACAAAGGCAGCAAACATAATAGAAGAGCTAAAATCACAACGGAATCTCCTGTATCTTGAGCTTATCATTCTCCTGGACCACTTTGGCCGGAATATGCTGAATTCCAAGTTTCGTCGTTAAAAATCCCAATTGATCGAAATACACAGCCCTCCCCTCTTTTTCTTCCAGATCAACAGCTTGGCCTTTTATCAGTATCCATCGGGCTTGAGGGCTCTGCTCTTTTGCCCATTGCACATGCCTTTCATCGCTGCCATCCAAAAACAGAAGCTCTTCAGATAGAGAAACCATTTTAAGAGGATTGACACGGGCTCCTTTGGAAACAATGACTTTGCCTTGATGGTCCTCTATCGTTCTATCGGCTGTTATGCTGGGATCAAAGTAATAGGCCCGATACTCTCTTGCTTCACTTAAAGGGTTGGATGCCGGCTGCTGTGCTTTCTTGATATACCTACTATTCAATTGTTCTTCCGATACGTTCGATAGCCTGCTTTTCAAATAATCGAGCAGGTCCTCTTCCTGAATGGGAAACAAATGCCCTCTCACGCCATAATCCCCTGCGCACAATAACTGAACATTCAAAGAAAAAATCAGGCTCAGATATTTCATTAATGCATTCCCCTAAAAAACCACTTTCAGTATATCTTGAATGCTATGCATGGGCACTAATCCAAATTCAGCATATCGCGAATCAAAGCTGCGTTCATGCGTGCCTCGTACAAAAACATAACCTTCTCTAACAATCCCCTCTTCTATTGGTTTCAGCGGAATACCTGTTGAGGTAAGTTCTTGCAGTACTCCAATATCCATCTCATTCAAATAAACTCTATCATTTTGAATCCTGATTTCATCTCCTGGCAGACCGACAACTTCCTTAGCCACAAGTTCCTGTGACAAGGGATGTGCAAAAGCTATAATTACTCCCCTCTCAATACAATCTGGTTTGCCTTTAATTCTAAAAAACAGCCAATAAGGCAAACTCTCGCTTTGGTTGACCATCACCCCATAGGATTCCGAAAGCCCATCCATAAACCATGCACTTCCCATTAAGCCCAGAATCAAAATTATCTTCTTACCCATGTTTCTTTTGGGCTAACAACGTTTCTATAGCCTGCTTGATCGTATATCCTTTCTTGCGCAGTTCCTTAATAGCTGCATACTCTTCGGCCTTGGTGGTATAGAGAAGCCCGGAAAACTTGTCCAATATAAGCCTGGCCACGGAGTAATTTCCTTCGGCGTCGCAGATCATGATTTCGCTATAATGCCCATGCCGCGTGGCCAGGCTTTCCAAGGCAAATTTCTTAGAAGGATTCATCTCTAATTTTCCGGCTTCCACCAACGCATGGATCGAGCTGCTTTTCTGAGCCAATAAACACGTCCAGTCGCTATTTTCAAAGGCGGCTTTCGCTCCTGGTGTGGCAAAGAAATCCTCAATGCCCTGAGTTCCTATCACCAAAGAACCATTGTATTTTCTCAGCCTTCTGGCAAGGGTTTCGATAAAGTCACCGGAATGCTTGCCTCGCAGCAAGTCCCATGCTTCGTCAATGCAAATGATAAAAGGGGTCTTTCTGTCTCCTAAAAAGGCTTGATGGGTAATAGCCATAATGAATAGTTGCAGCACCACTGTTTGCAGATCTTTTCTGTCTTTGAGTTCTTCCAACTCGATCAAGACCATGCTGTTATTAAAGTTGACATTGTTCTTTCCTTCAAAATGCCTGGCATATACGCCATGCCTAGTATACGGGATCAAAAGAGTGCCTATTTTTTTGGCATAATGGTCTTCGCTCTGTAATAGATAGTCAGAAAT
The DNA here is from genome assembly GCA_963780445.1 of uncultured Parachlamydiaceae bacterium. GTDB lineage: Bacteria > Chlamydiota > Chlamydiia > Chlamydiales > Parachlamydiaceae > CAWACC01. The sequence goes on along the minus strand of CAWACC010000005.1, from coordinate 48,034 downwards.
GTCTGTAATGGTCGCATTCGATTGTTTCACTTCCAGTACTTTGCGGATAGCGGTCTCTATGGCGACTTTTTCCAGATCGGTAGTGCCGTCTGTAGGCGCTGCCATAGTGGAAATAATAGCTTTCAAGAAGATGATAGAGGTGTCTCTGGCTTCTGCATCATGCATGCATAGGTTCGTAAAGGGATTCAGGCAGATGTTAGAGCTCTTCGAAAATTCTATTTCTTGCCCTTCCAATATGCCGCACATCTTTTCAAAGCTTTTGCCTACCTCCAGCACAAAGACTTTGGCCCCAGTGCCTAAGGCATTAAAAAGCAGTTCCTGCATAAACACCGATTTTCCCGTGCCGCTTCTTCCGGCAATCGCGACATTGTAATTGCCTGATTTGTTATCAAAGGGATTCCAGTTCAATAGCTGTCCTCTCCTTCCAAGCAATAGCATCCCTGGCGTAGGAGTGCCGCTCCACTCCCCTTGCAATGGCACAAAATGGGGGCATTCTTCGGTTATCGTCGTCCTAAGCACTTGCAGATTCTTCAGGTCTTCCACGTGCTCGGCCCACGTCATGGGCAAAGCAGTCAAAAACTGCGGCAAATGCAGGCATCGGTTTTCCACCAAAGTAAACTGATTGATTCGAAATAAGTTTTTCAATACTTCTTCCTGAGGCAACAGCTTGTTCTTTTCTCCCCATAGCCCTACAGATAGCTGAGTGTGAACAAAGCGGGAACCTAAATTCAACGAACGGCGCACAGTGTCGTTTTCTTTCAGTTCTTCTTTAAGCTCAGGTATCCATCGCAGCAAGGTCGACGACCTGCCCTGATTTTCAATCAGATAGGAGCGCTTCCAAAAGCCGGATTCCGGCTTGCTCTGCTTAGGACAATGCACCCCAAATTGTATATAGAAAGGAGTCTGTATATGCAGGGAATCCCGGAACACATCGCCGATCAGGCGATGCATATCAATGAAATTCCAATAAGTGGGAAAATCGACCACTCTATAACTTTTAAAGTCGGTTTGCGATTCTGTTGTCCATTCCAGCCTGTCTTCATGCAAGGCTATTTTGCCTCCAGAGGTCAATTGGCTGGACAAGCTTTGCAGAGGATTCCATTTCCTTTTATTCACTTGGGTGTTCATTGAAAAATTGACCCATCCTCCAACAAATTCCAACAGGTTTTCAGCTTTCCAGGGAAAAGCATAAGTCAGCGATTTCAATATCTGCAAAAACTTCTCTTTCTTTTCTTTAATTAGCTGCAAAGAACTATCTTCATCAGGTCTGCTATAGGAAAGCACAAAGCGGAACATCCTGGGAGTAAACTCTTTTGTCTCACGAAAATAGTGCGCCCTTCTTGCAGCAGCCTGCTGCAAGATCTCCGAGCTTTTTCCTCTTGCCTGTTCCCATGCCTCCAAAAACGGATCTATCCGATGGTCGGCAAATAATAAACACTGAAGCGAAGCGCCTTCATCCAGCAGTTCTGTAAACAGGCTCGATATAATTTTCTGAGCCGACTCATCTCCACCCACCAACGGCATCGCTTCAATGGCAAATCCCACGCTCTTCTGTCCAAAAAACAGCCCCATCTCTTCATCATAAGCCTCATAAGGCAACACCTGAGCAAATGGCACGCCGGAAAATGGGATCCGCCGGCTCTTATAATCCTCCAGCGACAAGTTTTTATAGCCTATATCTGCATCGCCGAGAAAACCGGTTATTTTGGAGCCGATCTGATTCAGGAGGTTTAGCATCTCTATTCCCCACTTTGCGGATAAATATATAGATAGTGCCCTTCAATATGGCATCCGCACTCTGTATCGGTATCAGCTATCCAAACTTTCCTGACTTCTCCCGGAGGCATGGGCGGGATCAAATTCTTCCAAGCTCCATCCTGAGAGGCTGCCAAAACATCGGGCCCTTTTTGAGTCTCAATCACCATGCTTTCAATATCAGTAACGGATGTACAAGGTATTCCCCTACCTGGCGGACAATCGAATTGAGTCCTATACATCTGGCATGAACTGAACAAAATGGAAATAACTACTAAAAGAATAGAGGTTTTATGCGACATCGATCTTTCCTTTTTCTAGTTCTTCTTCGATTTCTTTAAATGTAATAAGTATCCCCATCTACTTCTAAAGGATACTGGCGGCCAACAAAAGCAAATCCATGCCCAAATTCAATCAGTGTTTTTTGAATTTGTTCAACTAACCCTTCCTCTAATTCTCTTTCGTGAAAGCCTGCTCTTAATGATAAGAAATCAAAGTTGTAGGGATCTCGCAATATCTCTTGCGCTACTTTAGCTTGACTTTCAGGCAATTTAGCTGAAAAATTTGTTATAGCTTTTCCTTCTCTGGAATATAAATCGGATTCAATCCAGTCTTCAAGTGCGCTTCTTGTCCATCCTTGTTCAGCAGTTTTTTGAGCATACCAAAGTCGTTGAGTGGTGTCCTTAAGCTTTGTGAGCAAAATAACATTATGCCACCAAGGAATATTAAAAATTGGCAGCTCATCCAATTGTCTAGCAGCTTGCTGGACTTTTTCATAAGCGTTATAAAATGATCTCATATGGAAAATATTTGATCTTGAAAATCCATTAATACCAGGAAAAGCGTTTTGTAAATCTTTTGCCAGATTCTCAATGACGTTGGATCCCCAGCCTGATTTTTGCTGTTTTTCTGAAATTGTCATACCTATATCCCAATAAAGTTTGATTAGTTCGCGATTTACTGAAATAGCCGCTTTTGACTGGCATTCACGAATATGCTTTTTTAAACTATCTAGGGTCGAAATGTATTCTTTATGTGAAAATAGTTGATTGGTTTTCTTTACAGTGGGCACTTTTGTGCCTTTCTTTTTCTTACTATCCATTTTTCTTACCTTTCAATAATATCTGAGTACCTGTGAGAGTTTTAAGCTTTCAATCTAAATTTGGCAAATCACGAAACAAAGTGTTTCGTAATTTCAACATAGTTTCTTAAATTGTCCCACAACTCATGTTAATTCATAATTTGTGCCACCAGTGGTGGCACTATTTTGTACTCTCCCTGACCAATCTTGGAATTTCAGCAATCATATAAAATGGCACCGAAAGGATTTTATCTTCCAATTCAAGCGAAGCAGACGAAATCCTCACTCCAATAGCAGACTTCTTTTCTTCCATAAAAATCTTTAATGATTTTAGCTTTCCACCGGCTCCGGATTTCACTTCTACAGGAATAATATTACTGTCTACTGAAATGACAAAATCGACCTGTGCGCTGCTGTTTTTCTTTTCCCGAATCCAAAAAAATAAATTTCCTGTATCTCTGCAATCTGAGTAAGCCAAGAGTTCCTGCCCAACAAACTGCTCCGTGAGCATTCCCTGATTTATCAACATGATATCTTCCTGAAATAAAAGCGCCGTATCCAAATAACAGGCCCTTTTCACAAGCCCGACATCGAGAAATAAAACTTTGAACTTTTTCTCATGCTGCGTTGTTATCAAGGGAAGTCCCGAAGCAGATGTATGATGGACTTGATACAAAAGCCCAGCCTGGCAAAGCTGCTTCAATGCTACTTTAATGTCCCTTGAATTTGCATCCTGTTCGATTTTTGAATATTTAAACCACTCGCCAACAAGACCTGGGGCTTTTTCAAATAATAAATTCAAATAATTATGTTTTGTCTTTTTAGAGTATTTTCCAAAGTCCTTTCTATAGGTAGTTAAGATATCCGTCTGGACATTTTGAGTGACATTAAGGCTTTTTGTCTGAAGATACGCAGATATAACCGCTGGCATCCCTCCTAAAGCCACATATTCCCTGACCAGTTTCAAAAGCTCTTCGTGAATGACCGTTTGAGTAAGATTATCCAATGTGACACTCCTTAAATGTTCACGAAGATTTTCCCTCCCGCAAGCACTTAAAAATTCATAAAATGAGAGAGGCCTCAAATATAAAAACTGAACTCTCCCAACCGGCATTCGGAAGTCCTCTTCATTAATTGCAAATTCCAGCAATGATCCGGCTCCAATTATATGCAAATCAGGCATCTGCTCTTTAAAATATCGCAATGAAACTATTGCTTTTGAGCATTCCTGGATCTCATCTAAAAATAAAAGGGTTTTTCCCTGGCTAATTCTCGCATTCATCAATAGCTCAATTGCCGATATGATTTTTTCCGGTAAAAGCGTTTCAAAACAAACACTTGCCTCCGGCCTTTGTTCAAAATTGACGACCACCATATTTTCAAATTGCTCCCGCCCAAATTTCTCCACTATCCAGCTCTTACCTACCTGCCTGGCTCCTCGAAGCAATAAAGGCGCTTTTATTAATGAATTTTTCCATGCTAAAAGCTCCTGTTCTATATCTCGTTTCATAAAAAATACCTTGAATTTTTTATTTTAATTATCGCTCGTATTATAGTTTTTTGTCAATTTTCCAAGGTTATTTTGGACAAATTTGTCAATTTTCCAAGGTTGTTTTAGACAAATTTGTCAATTTTCCAAGGTTACTGTCCATAAACGCAAGATCTGGAATCTCTTTAGGGTATAATCGCCCATTCAATTCAACGGCCGGAACAGCCGATATCGTCTCCTCTTGCGATAAAAAGCCGAACGCCTCTTTAAAAGCTTTGGTGCTCTGCAAATACTCTTTTTCATTAAGCCTTGGAATAGGAATACCCAAAATTTCCATCGCCTTTTTCATCAGTCCAATAGAATACTCAACGTCCTCTGGATCTATTTCCTCCAACATCACCTCTAAAAAAGCCTTCTTTTGGACAGAATTTAGCTTCTCCAGGCAATCCATGGCAGAAACAGTCAGCAAATCCTTGGGCACAGGATGAAAGGTATAAGCAATGGAATCCGATTCTATATATCTTGCCTTGATCTCTTCAAAATCGCGTTTATAGAGCTCCAGACAAAAGGGGCACATAAAGGAAAAATACTGCACAGCTTTGATTTTCGCTTCCGGCGTTCCATAAGAAACTAGATAGCTCTCGGGAAGCTTGTCGAAAGAAAACAAAGGCAACCCAAAGATCATGAAAATAAATACCAATACCCTTCTCACAGATGCAGCTCCTTGGCTATGTATTTCTCCAACATGTCCATCTTCACAAAAATCGAATGCTCCTGCTCCATAAGGCGGGTCGATCGAAGCTCATAAGTGCTCAGGCTGCTTTCCACATAATCCAGGCTGGCCACGTACTCATCTACCTGTTGGCCATACGGCAGTGTTTGCTTTATCCTCAGGCACGACATACGGATTGAATCCAAAGACTCCCGTATAAATCTGGCCAGAATATCCATAGCCACCACTTCAGCCATCTGTTTTATCTCGACAGGACACACGCTCTTTTTATAAGCGGTCAATATGGAAATATACTTGTACAGAGGAATTCGGCAGCGAGTCAGCAGCTCGACTTCCGGACCTATCAATTCCTCGTCATTGAGCACTTTTCTCTGAATGGATAATAAAAGCTCCTCCACACGGCCTGCCCACGCCTCATTCGGTCTAATAAACTGAGACTGCTCTTTAACTTGCAGGCATTGTTTCTTATCATCACATTCATAGATTTTATTTTGCCCACCCTCCATCAACTTCCGTAAAAATGATTCTTCCGTTACTTTTGGCGGAAAAAAATCCACTTTTTCTCCATTGACAACTATGGTTCCCATCAGGGTCATCAAAAGCTCGCCTAAATGAGTATCCTTTGCCAAAGCACCCTGCAGCTTAATGGCATCCCATGCAATATTGTAATTCAATTTCAATTCAGAGTTTTCATCTGTTAATATCTTTAAGGTCTTATTTCTGCTTTCCTGATTTTCGCAATCATGACGGGAAGAAACGAAATCAGTGCTTAACAAGGAACTGGTCCCTATGGTTTGGCAAATATGGCGACTGGCTATATCGTTTTTTGGCCATACGGATCCCACCGCATGCGCGGCCAGTTCACAAGACCCAATGTTCGCCATATTGATATCATTGGCCCACGTCTGCATTTGCTTTATTGCTGAAGACATCTGTGGAGACACCGTTTCCAAGGCCAATAAAAAAGCATAACCAGCAGAAGCGCTGCCTACACTTTTTAAAGCCTGAATAAGTTGCTCATCATTGATGAATGAAAAACCGCCAGCATACAAGTCGATTCCTCCGCATCCAGCTTCATATCTCGGCAATGAAACGGTCAATGGCTGGATATTCACTGAATTGCTGCGCAAAGTAAAGCTGCCCCCAGTAACATATCCAGCCTTCTGTCCTTGATAAATGTCCGCTCCGTTATAATTGGAAGATTCTGCTATCTCGTCCAAAAATTTGAGCATCTCTTTTTTTACATCATTTGCGGAAAGCGATGGTGTGAATAAAAATGCTATTGCGAATATAAGTTTTCGTAAAAACATATGCTTACTCAAATTTAATATTCTTAAAGCGCCCTAACCACAAATCTCTATTTTTTTCCCACTCCATTGAGTTTTGTGGATCCATGCGTTGTTCGTAAGTCAAGGCTATAAGCCAATCTCCGCATAAAATAACTCTTTTGATTTCCTTGCATTTTTTACATATAATCTCTTCTATGGCTTCTTTATCGCTAACTTTTTGAATATTCAAAGTAGCATCACTTCCTCGAAGATGGGTCTTGAAAACGGCTATGGATTCCTCTATATCTTTAAACTGCCTTTTTTCTTTTTCACATGGCTTTAAAAGATAGTTTACATAAATAGTTTCCACGGGTTTTAATCCATTGGACACAACAAATATCCATTCTCTATTAGACCCTCCGGGGCCTGCATCCACTCCCCAGTCACCCATCTTTTCTTTCCAGTTTTTCCGTTCTCCCTCAGGAACAATTTGATTAAAAATATCTTCTACTGTTTCTGCATAAGTCAACCAATCGTCCATTCCAGGCACCATTTTTCGTTTCATTTTTCCAAACGTGCCCTGATAATTTTCGAGATGTATACCCTGCACGCTTCCAAAAAGTGACAATCCAAGTAATAACGATTTAAAAAACAGCTTGCTCATTGTTCTATCCTCCGACTTTGTTCTCTTATTTCTTTGACTTTGTTTTTTGTATGCAAATCCCCTAATTCCGTTTGATGGGTAAATGTGATATCCACTATGCGCCCAGCCGTAACCTGTATGACAGGAACCACCTGCTCTGCCCGCTTAATATAATAGTCAGCGAGCATGTCAAAGGCATTGGAAGCGCCTCCGGCACAGCCTTGCCTGATGATATCCAGCGAAAACTGGTTTACATCATGTTTGCCTACAGCTGACTGTAATATGCTTCCTATTCCTCCTAAAAATCCGCTCCTTGCCGCATTGGCCACAATCTTTTCCGATTTGTCTATGACAGTTCCCCTCACGCCGAATTTTCCATCTTCCCCAGAGATAAACCCTGTCACGGATGTTTCTAAAAATTCCCCATTCGATTCGACTTTTGACATCCTTTCAATGCGCATATACACCCGCTCTGTCGAAATATCTCCATACGCGCTGGCTATAATAAGCCCTCCCTTCAATTTTGCTTCGACTTCTTTGGGAAGATGCCCGTTGTCCAAAATCCTCAGCTTGATAGGTTGCGGTTCAGTTCTGGAGTAAATGCCGCAAGGGGCGTCAATGCTGGATATAAGGACAGCTTTGACGCTGGTCCCTGCGGGTATCGCTTTGTCTATATGCAGTACATTTCGCTTGGCCTTGCCCATAACGGCTTCTTTAAATAGTGCCCTGACGGGCTGCTCATCGTTCTGTTGAGCGTGTGGAACAGAAACAAAAGGATCCTCAGTGAATACAACAGGGCGTCCCGATCTGTTATCCTCCTCAGCTGTGTTCTTCTCACGGGTTTCTCTAAATGGCTTTGTCAAAGCTCGCTTGAGCTCATCCTTCAGTTTGACAATCTCTGTTTTAGCGCAGTCAGAGGTTTGCTTTTTCTCTTCCTGCGCCTGCTTGATTTCCAAGAGGATTTTCTCAAAATATTCCATCTGCTTCTTCAAGATCTTGTTCTCGTTTTCCAGTCGGGTCATCCATATTTCCTGAGGGTTTATGGTGTCTCCAGGCAGCTCTAGCTTTTCCGGTGCCGCGGCAATAGTAGAATGCGAGTCATCATTGAATGCATAGAAAAGAAAGAGCGCCGCAGCCACTATTCCACCAGCGACAAGGAACAATAGTTTCCTCTGATTTTTCAGAACGGTTTGGCTCATCAGATTTCTTTCCTTTGTGAAACTAATGCCAAAGTGATGTCCCTGCCGGATAACCTATCTTTAATGAGGTATACCCACCGCGTATCTGAAGAGCATAATTGACTTGGATTTATGCACCTGACCTCTTTTGTCATATTGACGAGCGTCACCATCTGGATGTTATCCCGGCTGCTCTCAAAGTTCGCTACGACACTCGATTTAATTCCATTTCCGATACAGCAACCTTCCCTTTTGCCTTCCACACAGCAGTAGCCTTCCGGAGTCTGTCCCGATAAAATTTTATCGATGACTGTTACAATATTTCGATCGTCCACTGAATTCTTTTTGGCTTTGCACTCCTTTAAAACAACCACCTCAGAGGATCTTTTGGAAAATTCTATCTCTATGTCCTGTACAAGGCCTTTATCGGTCACTACGGAAATGACAGTGGATTTATCGATCGGCCTGGTCTGGCATACAAAAGCCTGTCCGCTTTCCTCTTCCATCCGTACCGTAATGAAATCATCGGTGAATAAGATCTTTTCCACTCGACCCTCTTCCACAACGATCCTGTTCTGATGGGTATTTGAAAAGGAACACTTGACCGGGACCGTCGTATCAATTTCACGAAATATCACAGCCGAGACCTGACCAAAAATCAAAAATAAGGCGCTGGCTATAATAAGCGATCGGTTCATTTGTCTCCCCTTTCTAACGCTTCCACTCCCTTGAGATACAATCGATGGCCAGTGTAAACAAACTTTAACAGATAAGTTTCCCTTTTGGACGAGACAGGCTTATCGCCAACAAGCGCAATGCGGTCTCCTGACAACCTCACTTCGAGATTTTTCATATCGAGCTTCACCTCAACCGGATAAAAAACGTAGGCGCTATTCTGCTTTTTCAACGTCTCTTCTTCCTCTGACAGCCTTTGTTTCATCAATCCATAAAAAGAAGGATCGGTATGACGTAAAATAATGCTTCTCTGTTCAGAAGACGACTGAGAAGATTTATTTAACAAAAGCTGCCCGAGAAATACTCCGAACTGTTCCAAATACGTAGGTGAAATAGACGAGGAATCCACCCAAAATTCCTGAGAGACAACCTGTGGAGTCACAACCACCCTTTCCCTTTTCAGGAACAGGAAGGAGGCCATCACAGCCAAAGCCAAACTTAAAAGGAACACAAGGGAAAGATAAACATTCCTTTGGAAATATAAGCTTCTAATATTGGCCTCCAAAACCTGTGCATTCATAGAATAAATTCCCTTTGGTGTGATGGAGGAAGCGTTTTTATCATCCCTTTCAAGGACCATGTCGGCAGCAACCAATAGATCTTGTGCAGGAACAATCCAAAAGGCATCTTTCTTTTAAACTTGGAATACAGCTGCTTTAAAATAACACCTGAAAGAGCAGCCAATATGCTGCCAAAGGCTATACCTAAAAACAGAGGAACTGCGAGGCATAGGAACTCATCGACCTTCCAGAAAAGGACTCTGGGCATATTGTCCAGTGTTTTAAGAATAGGCATCGCAGATTTTGATTCCATAGAGATTCCTTACGGCAGCATGAGTGTAAATACGCCATCGATAAACTTTGGGATCACGTTGACCCCCATCCCAATACCTCCAAAGATGATCAAAGGCTTTACGGAAGAAGTCAGGACAGCTTGCAAAACACCATATGCACCTCCCAATATACCTGCAAACCGCATCGGAGCGCCAAAGAGAAACTTGCCTATCTTCGTCGCCTCAGTGGAAATGTAGTTTCCACCAAAAGCTGCATCCGTGGTCTCTGCAAAAATATCCGCCGGAACCATGCATAATATCGCCAACCCTACGCAAGCACATGCTAAAATTGCTTTTTTGTTCATGATTACTTCATCTCCTTTGTCTTTACGTAAAATTTATAAAATCTTTAATCGTGATTTACACCTTTTCTATCAAATATTGCGATTGATGTCAAATCGAAACATGTTAATAAAAATTGATTTTTTCTATCTGCATGACAATCAAATACTTATATATTTGTTATTTTGTGGTAAGGGTTAATATAACTTTAGATTCTTATTATGATAGCTCTAGACATTTATTTATTTTATGCTTATAAATAGCCTGAGAGCATTTTTTTGTGTAAATCTATATTTTCTTAATATTTTAGGACTTCGAATGAGCAACTCAGATGATGATATACAATCTGAATCTATTATAAATCACTCCATTACAATTGGAGATCATCTCCACAAACGAATTGAAAACCATATTCTATTGTTAAAGAGTTTAATTGACAGAAATCACACCAAACAAAAGTGGATTATTACCGCATTATTAGAGAAGCTTAAACACGATGAAAACAATTTACCATCAAAGGAAAAACATCTTCGATTCAATGTAGATCCACATCTGCACAATGAAATTTCAAAAAAAATAAATTATTTAAAAAAATTTCGAAAAAGCTATTCCAAAAAACAATGGTTTCTTGAAGCGATCTATGAGAAACTTGAGCGGGAAGAAGAAAATACAAAAAATATGCTCGTTCAACTCAAAAATAGAAATTGATTTCTGTGCTCATCGATAACCTCATTGGTGGATAAACCACAGCAGGGTTTATCGGAAGTTTACTACCAAGTTAAGGGATTGCTCGCTTTATCAAAATTTACCTTGCTTTTACCGTTTTTTACCTGTTCATAAAAATTTAATAAAAATTTTATTGACTTAAAATCTCTTTTGTTTTTTCATTATATTTTTGATGCTCGGAGGTGGCCGTGCCTGAACTTTTAAATGTTGAAGAAGCTTGTGAATTTTTAAAAATATCAAAGCCAACGCTTTACAAGTATATAAATGATGGCGACGTTCCAGCTCTGAAAATGGGAAATTTATGGAAATTTGACAAGGAAACCCTTGGTCAATGGATTACAGACAAAATTAAAAAGGATACAAAAACCAGATTTAAAAAGAAAATACATACAGCGAAAAACGGAAAATAAAAAAAGCCCGATATTTGCATACCGGGCTTTAAGATACCGTGGAAGCATAGAACGACTAATTCTATATCTTCCTAACTACAGACCGTAGAAAAAGACTGTAGATGTGATACTCTCACTAGCTCACATCATATCAGTCCTGATCAAATTTTTGCAATAATTTGTCTATTTTTTTCTACGGTTTCATTTTTTAACATTTTATTTAATGAGACCCTATGACTTCAAAAAAACACAATATAAACCAAAGTGAAAATGTAAACATCCAAATTGAGGATGAATCGGATGAAAAGAAATATTTTACAACGATTCCAAATATCATCTATCGAATGGGGCTTGGAGCCTATGCTATTGCCTATTATTCGATCCTTAAAAGCACGGCAGGCGAACGAGGCAAATGCTTTAAATCTCAAGCAACAATGGCAAAAGAAGTGGGATGCAGCGTAAGGCAAATCCGATATCTCAATGAAATTTTATCACAACCTTTTGAAATTTTGAATGGAAAGCCCTTGATTCGCATCACCAAAAGCAAAAGGGTTGATGGTGCAAGAAGCACGAACATTATCACGCTTTTAGATATTTGGTTGGAGAACAATTCAGCCATTGCATCAAACGAAGAAATTCCAAGAGAACCGCGCGGAAGAAAGAATATTAAAAAAGGGAATACTGAAAAAAAAGTGCCGGCACCAGGTGCCGGGGAGGATAGGCACCATATGCCGGACCCCCCGGCACCACGTGCCGATAAAGAAGAACCATATGAAGAAGAACCATTAAGTAAGAAAACCACCAACCCAACCCTTCCTCCATCCAATTCCGTTAAAGGCGGTGGTGGTCTTCATAAAAAAGAAAAAAAACAAAAGATCTATCCATGTCTTGAAAAACTTGATCTCAAAATGATTGACAAGACCAGGCTTACAAAGGATTTTCCTGAGGAACTCGTTGCCAAATCCGTTGCGTATTGCACAAGACCCAGCTTCAAGATTCATACCTCTTTCGACGGATCTATTTTCCATTTTTGCAAGTATCCTGAGCAAATCGTCATTAGCAGGGAGGAAATCCTTGCTCAAAAGCAAAAAGAAAATGACGCCAAACTTGAGAAACAGCAAGCAAGAAAATTTTTTGCCGAGAAAACGCGCGAGTTCTTGTGGCCATACTGTAAGCAGACCTTAAACGACGTTTATGCCTGTCCAAGGACAAGCCACGAGTATATCAGCTTTAGAAACGATCGAACTGAAGAGAAAATTTATTATTCAAATGATTCCTTTAAAAACAATCTGGAGCACCTTTTGATAAAATTCGCACTCCCCCTGCCGAAATTCCTCAATCAAATCCCGTAACGTTTGTTCAATGCTATTTTTTACTGAAATTGTAAATGCTAACCATCTTGAAGAAGCTGAGAAGCTTTTAAAAGCAATATTTAAAAAAAATTGCATATTAAACTTTTGAATATTTAGCCTTGATAAAAACTCTGGAATTTAAGATAATTGTTTTCTTGGAAATACTATAAGCAACAGATTGGATTATCAATGAATAACATTGACTCACATGAACAAGAATTAAGCCTTGGAGAAAAAACCATCCTTGAATATGTCATAAGTCAGATATCCGAAAGGCTGTTAGATATCTTGCGTCTCAAAGTAACTTATAAAGCGCTAGAATTGGCAAAAAATATTGAATTTGAAAAACTTGAAAACTTTGGCTAAAATCATGCACTCATCTTCTCATTGATATGACTGTAAAAAGTATCTGCATTACTGCATCGAAAACTTTCAGGATTCTCTGAAGAACGCCTTCGGCATGACATACGGACGTTTTAAAAATTCAAATGTCGGAATGTCAGGCCTGATCCCTTTCCTGAAGATTGTTTAAACCTGTTAAATAAATTATGTTAAATAAATTATTTACTTTAATAATAAATTGTGATATAATAAAATATTAATTGATATAGGTTTAATATGATAATAAGTTCTTATTGTTTATTTAATGCTAAAATTAGTGTTGAAACGGCTACTCTGAAGGAAGCTGCTGCTATTACAAAGATTGTCAATGAATCATTTCAAGCTATGGGAAGAGGATTTTATAGGATACCTGGTTCCAATCGCATAGAATTAGAAAAAGTTAAAGGCATGATTCAGGATTCAGATAAATATAGAGTCTATGTTTGTCTTCGCAAAAATGATGATGACGAACCAGAAGTTATTGGTGCATCTTATGTAGATATTCATGACAGTGAATTTTGTATGTTTGCGGTTGCTGTTGGTTATGAAAAAAATGGGATCGGAAGTAAGATACTAGAACATGTAGAAAAAAATGCAAAAGAAATCCTTCACCTAGATGAGCTTAAGTTGGATATCGTGAATGATAAAAGAGAGCTGTATTTAAAAAAATTCTATGAAAAACGTGGCTTTATTTTTAGCGGAACTGGGACATGTACGGATCCTAAACAATTTGAATACCATGGTGGGGAACAAATAGTAGAAGATATCAAAACTCAACAAACGCCACGTGACACAATTCCTCTGGTTCTATTTAGTAAAAAACTGTAGACATGTAGTATGCTTTATATAATCCCAGCTTTTATAGGTTTTGTGTAAATGGTGAAATGAACGTGAAGCTTGATGTCTGGGGACGGTTCTTGCGTAGCCGCAGCTGTTTTATCTCCTTTTGTAGCTATTGCAGCAAGTGTTTTTTTGCCCTTATGGGGAATATTGGCGATTGGAAATGCTGTTTGTTCAGAAATTACAGGAGGAGAAAATCTTGCTGGCCGGCCTGTAGACCTTAATATGAGAACAAATATAGATATCAGTTAGTTGTAATCATGTGCATCTCCGTTTTTTATTGCACAGTTTCCACTGGGGGTAAATTGGGTGAACGAGCCCGTAGTAGCCTTTGGTGACTTTATTGCCTTTATAGTACCAATCAATTGATTTATGACCTTAAAACTATAAAAAATGAGGTTTATATAATAATCGCTATATGCGAGTTATTCTTGCAGCCTTACTAGGCTGTCAATAAAAACTCGCACATCGCATTAATAAGGAGGTTATATGAGCAATCAAGTACCTTTAAGTAAGCAGACAACTTTTGATCCTAATACTTTTGATCCTAAAATATTTGCCACCTCTGCCAAAATCCAGAAGTATCCCAACATAGTCCCTATTCCCCATCCACTAATTCAGTAAAAATATAAAAAATAAATATTTAAAAAATGTTAAATACTAAAAAAATATTTAAAAAATATTTGATATTTTTAATAAAATATGTTATATTTTTTTTTTAACAAACCAACAAACAGGAGGATGTTATGTCTCTATCTATAAATCAGAATCATGAAATATATCGTGCTTTAGAATCAGCCGATGCATATTCTAATAGTATAAATAACGAAAAAAGGATTGTAAAAGATCCTAAAGAGGAAGAAAACCAAACTATGGAGATAGATCGCATAGACGCACAGCCTATGGAGATAGATCGCATAGGTGAACAGCCTATGGAGATAGATCGCATAGGTGCACAGCCTAAGGTATATTCCATAGGTCAATGGAGTGAACTCCCTATGGATGTGGCCAGGATCATTTTTCAAAAAATCAAGGCGGATTTTCCGGCTTTGGCTTTGGTATGTAAAAGCTGGAGAGATATTATTGATGACAAGGATTTTCGTAAAATAATACGCCCTCCTGAAGCCTTTGGCACGCAAGAATGGAAAGAGTATATTGGGGTGGATCCCGGGGAAGAACCGCTCCTACCAAGACGTGTCTATTCCGATTGGACAAAAGAGGAAAAGAATTACTTGCTTACCTTAATTCCTCAAAAAGTCAAAGTTATAGAAACTGGAGAAGATATAATATTGGATAATTTGAAGGTTATTGGCGAACTGACAGAGAATCCAAAAAAAGGACATAAAATAGGTTTTCAGGGTAGCGGTGATAAATTTAACCAACTCATTTCAAGAAGCAGACTCCACGAATCCCCGCATTGGGTCTGGATAAAGAAAGAAGAAATAAGGGCATCAGAGTGCATGGAGCTTATTAAAAAAGAAAAGAAAAAGATACCAGGGTTAATAGATACAACCATCAGCATATTTATGGAATTTGTGAGATCAGGAGAATGCACTTTTAAAAAGTATTCATCGAATACGATTACATCTTTACGTGTCGAGGACGATGAGAGTAGAAACTGGGGACAGTTAGTTTTATCTTTCTATCCTCCCGGTTGCTCTTACTTCATTCCTACCCCGGCCGGCCTCGGTATCGATCAAAGAAAATACAACGACGATATTGCCGTTGTTCTTTCCTGGTCCACGCCCAGAAGCTAGAAAAGTATATGGAACACTAGAAAAGTAAATAGCAAAGTCAAACAGTCAGCTTCGCTTCGGACTCTCAATAAAGAAACGAAGCTGAGATAAAGCATTTCTAACTCACCTTACGCACTAAGAGTGACATTAGTCATTAGTCAAACTTATATAAACCCACATTTCTAGGGGGTTAGCAAAAGTTTTAAATACATTTATGAATAGTTTGAGCTTTTAAAAGGCAATTAACATTATCTTGACCATTTAAAGCTAACAGCAGATTCAGGCAAGTTTAATGCCTTGGCAATCTTATATAAGGTAGTACGTCGAGGCATCGATCCGGATGAAAAAAAACGGCTAAGAGATGGCTGTGGAATACCTGTCTTTCGGGCCAGTTCACTGACCCCCCCCATGCCGATCCACTTCTCGACGTAGCTGCTTTTTAAATTCTAAAATATCGCTTCTCACATTATCAAGGTCATCAAAACGAAGATATGGACGTTCTTCAGGTTTGTAAGGTAAATCTATAATATCATTAAGGCTTTCCTGCAAATCAGCTACTATTTTATCGCGCTCTTTTGGATTTGTTTCATCAAACCACATTTCCATCAAATCCCAAATTCCTTCGTATCGCTGACAATGTTCCATTAATGAGTAGATAAAGGCACTTTCAAAGCCTGCACGTCGCATTTCATTGAGAATATCTAAAATATGTAAATTATTGCCCGGATTATCTTTGTGAACCGCCACGTGACACAATTCCTCTGGTTCTATTTAGTAAAAAACTGTAGACATGGAAAGGGGTCAGGCCTGACATTCGGACATTTTGGTTGGAAAGGGGTCAGAAAGGGGTCAGGCCTGACATTCGGACATTTTGGTTGTGCTAAATTAGAGAAAGGGGTCAGGCCAGAAAGGGAAAGGTGTCAGGCCTGAGTGCGCAACGAAAAGCAAGCTACAACAAAGGTAACTTTGGAGGATGGCTTAAACTATACAAGAGATGAGAGTAGGTCTCTCGATTCGCCTTTCAGGAGGAGAATCAAATCACCTTATGCTGCAACAGTTAAATGCTGATTGTAGTGAGCGTTAAGGATAAGGCACGCAATGATGTGTCAGATGTATATCCAAGAGATGAACGCAAGTAAACCACTGTTAAAGTGTCGAAATGACCTTAAACGTTGTCAAAACTAGAGCCTTTCAGGCGGAGCTAGGATAAGCTTAAGGGAAACCTGAGTACTGCTTAAGCGGCAACCGGCATAGAGGTGGCATGAATTGGATATGGGCTTTTGTATGGAACGTTGGAACCTGTCGTTCTGATGTTAAGGGAGTAGCTCGAAAGTGGTGGACCCACAAGAGCAGAGTACCGATGCAGAGCACGGGGGCGGATCAACTCGTAGTAGCGAGGAAGTCCTTGTAATGAGGATGGAGCGAAGGAGTTGACTCGTTCACTCTTATATACAGGAGGCCAATTGAAAGAAAGGAGCCCTCTGAATAAAGACAGTGCCCGGTAGGGCATGAAGAACGAGAAGAGCCGTATGAAGTGAGAGCTTCACGTACGGATCTGTGGGAGCCTAAGGGGGAAGTTCCCTTGGGCCACCCGACCATTCAGACATTTTGGTTGTGCTTAATTATGATTTTACTTTATGTCTGGAGCCAGTTCCTGCGTAATTGCATAACTTAATCTATGAAATACTTTGATCTTAATATTGATAAAATGTCTGGGGCCGGTGTCTGGGGCCGGTTCTTGCATAACTGCATAACTTTTAATGTCTGGGAGGCAAAATCATCCCCATTGACAACAATCCAGCAAAGCAAAGCCTTCGCCATAAAGTTTGCTGAAAAAACAATTGCGCTCTTTAAAAGTCCATGAAAAGTACGTCAAGGACAACATCTTAAAAAACTGTACGAAAAATCAAAACTTTATGGATAATCAAGAGAGATTCACAAAATGAATGCTTATATACCCATTATCAGCACAGTTTCTACCTTTTTCAAGGACTAGAAAAGTCGATAGAAGTGATTGGAAAAATCATATGAAGTCTTAACAAAAAATGGAAAATGAATACATGTTTTTGTGGTAAGTGGTATAATATAAGTAATTCGGTTTTACTTAGTAAACACAATAAAGACACAGCGAAAATTGGTCTTCATAAGGTAACCAAAACAGCGACAAAAAGTTTAGACCATCATCAATCATCTAAATCTCTTGTCGCAGCTGTCGCTCAAATCAGTTCTGAAATTGCTTCTAAATTTGGGTTTAAGATTGATATTGATCCACAACATCTTGGAAAGCACTTATAGAATAGAAAAACAATATGAATCAAAATCAAATAACTGCAGAATTTGATAGACAAGTCCAAAATATATTAGATAGAGGCTATCCAAAAGACATCTTAGGATATATAGGTTATCTAAAAGAAAAAATTAAAAACTTAGATTTACCTAATATAGACTTAGAAAATGGAAAATTGCCTTTTGTAATTGTCGTGAAAAGTGATTTAATGCCAACAGATCAGGCAATGTCACTAGTAGAAAAAGACGGCAAACCAGGCATTACCAAATTATTTCCCCTAAAGCCTCCTGATTTTGAAACAATTGATTCTGTTCAGATTCCAAATATTCCTGTTTATTTATTAATAAATATAGATCGGGGCAAAAATAATATTAATTTACCACCTGCTCAAGCAATGAAAATGATTTTAGAAAAAAAACGTTCTCCTCTAACAATTGATGAAGGAATAGCTCTTGTAACACAATTTCCCGAGTTTCTATTTAAAAATAATTGTTTTTCATTACTAGCATCCAGACACAATGGAGATAAAAGAGTTCCAGCTATTTGGATAAATGCTCAAAAACAGCCCAATTTAGGTTGGTGTTGGGATGGTAATCCTCATACTTGGCTTGGATCTGCATCAGTGTTAGAAAGGATTGGATGAAGATCTCCCATATTAATGAAAGCTATCCCGTTGCGAAATTGGGGTGTGTCTGGGGCACCGAGTTAGCAGGGAGTGGCAACATTCCCTGCTAACTCGGCGCCCCAGGCACATAATGATTCGTCAGAAATTCTGTGCACAATGTTATTAGCATAGATCAAAATAGATTTAAACGTCAGGGGGATCCCGTCGAAAAAATAGGCGATAGACCTTTTCCTGGCCGATCACCCGGCTCAGTTCCAGAAAGCTGAAGAGAAGAATAAAAAATAGGAAAGCTATCAGCAATTTACCGAAGATTTCATTGATCCCTTGGCCGGTAAATTCTTTCCATATAGTATTCAGATGGCGCCTTTCAAGAATACCGGCCACAAAATGTTCAAGAACACTAAAAATAAAAACGAAAATGCTAAAGAGAGAGGCTTTGTAGATCGTGGGAATGCATAGGGCGCTGTTTGCATATCTCTCGCCTAGTTGAAACATTTTTCCAAGAAGGATGATTTTCGATAAAAGTAGGGCCTCGATAAAATTATAGCCAATATGAAAAAAGTCAAAAATGTTTTCATTCAAAACTAGGGCACGATAAATCGAAAGGGAGTTTAGAAAAATGGTCAGGTAGATGGTAAGGAAAACAAGCTCCCTGGTCTCCTCTAAAAATTTCTCTTTTAGCTGTTCTTTTTTCATGTTGTCATCCTTTTAATTTTTAAAACTATACGTTTGATGAGCAGCAATCAGCCAAACATAAGTCTACAGGGAGCAGGAACCATAAAAAGCTTGCCAAATACTTAAAGGCCATTTCTCCCTCCCTCCAGTGAACTACCTGTCCCTAAAGGGAGCAGGCTTCTGGAATTAGCCTAAGCAACTAATTCTTTCTTTTTTGACGCTTCTCTGCTGCGTGCACAATTCGCATTCGCTCCTTGCGTCTTATTTGCAGCTCCACGTCCTATATCTATCAGATACAATCCGATAGACAACTCCGTTCCAGAGTAAAATAAATTGATTGCTAATGTACGTACCAAAATTTATTGCCGTTAGGCATTGAGTGTAGCCGCAATCAGTACACTCCAGTACGCCCTAGCCTTTTACCGTAGAAGGATTTTCTACGAACCCAATAGACTGTCAGATAACATGCTTTTTCTATGAAAAGCATCTTATAGGTAACATTATTGAGAATAAAATGAAAGAAAAAAAAGAAAAAAAATAAATATAAGATACAAAAAGCTCACTTGACCCTCCCCTAAAGGAGAGGGATTGCGTGAGCACTTGTTCAACCGACTAGTTGCTAACTTTGTAAAGAGAGACGAAAGCTGTCGGGGTATCTACAATGCCGTTTCCTAGATAAAGCGGATAAGCAGTATTTAGAGTATTCGTATTTATCAATGTCAATAGGGTGCCTGGTTCAGCTACATATATGATTGTAGACGCGGATAATAAACCTGCTGGAACTGGATATGAAGCCAAAATTGCTCCTGGAACTGGCACTCCGCCTATAGCCAATTGAACTTGCATAGGTTCGCCAGCGGAACTTTGTGAAGCACCAAAATCAACGAAATAGACTCCTGGTGTATTCAGAGTAATGACTCCACTACCATTCATAGAAACATCTGGTGAACTCGCTTGTGTTACTGATAAAGGTACGATGCCGTTAGAGGCAACAGTTGAAGTTGCATCAGTATAAAAAGAACCAAAAGATGGAGGTGCAATATATACGTGATGATCATGATGACTATGTGCCATTGCATTCGATGTCAAAAAAACAGAAGCAAAAAGACTAAGAGTCCACACGCTTAAGCGAAGTAAACGATTCATAGAAATCTCCTTATTGTTTGAGAGAATCCATCTTAACTCAGATTCTCATTTGAGTTCTTTTTCTAACATATGGAAATTTTTATCAAGAATTTTTGTGAACCTCTCTAAAACAATTTTGATTTGATTTTCTAGTAGGTACGTGTTATTTGTGCAAAATGATAAGCATATTTCTACTCCAGCCATTCTCAATGCATTGTTGTGCGTACCGCTCTCAATTGCGAATCCAGAATGTCTTTTTTAATATGTTCCAAAAACTTGGCATAACTATTGGGATCAACGATATCGTTCTTCTTAGCGTTCATTAAAAACCTCTATGATATTAAGTTAACTATTTTACTTGCATTTTCAGCACGTGCGGATTTGTCATATGCATAAACCATCTCTGAGCTGGCATGTCCCGTCACACGCATGATATCACTGTCTTGGAATCCTTGCTGCTTAAGATATGTAACGGCAGAGGCCCTCAGCACGTGAGGAGTAACTTTAAAGGGAATATTAGCCTCTTTTCCTGCTTTGGTAAAGGTAACAGCGACTTGGTTGATCATCACAGGTTTTCCAAATCTTGTAATGAATACATGTCCTTTTCTATCCCCAATATGTTCTTGAAGCCTTTTCATAATGCTCTCTGAATATGTAATCACGGTCTCTTTGTAAAGCCCCTTCATTTTGGACTGGGAAAATGTGATTTCGCAACGCTCCCAATCAATTTGATGTGTTTGCAAAGATAACACTTCATTTACGCGTTTTCCTCCCTGCAAAATCACCTTTCCTATCAGACTGTCCCTGGGATTGATTTTCTCAAGCTCTTTGAAAAAGGCAATCCATTGCGCCTGGGTCATTGCGGATGTTTTGACCTTTTCACCCGTTCTAAAAAATGTTTTTGAGCTTCCTTCTTTGTTCGGCAAAGCTTTTTTCACAATGCCTTGCAGGCGTCTGTTTAAAAATCCTGTAAATGATATATAACAAGCGGCACGTGCCTGTCGACTGGATTCTGCCCACTCCTGTATGAGCTTTATCCTATCAATTATAGCCTCATGGTTAATTAGAGCAAATGCTTGCAGGCTCATTAGAGGATTGATCAACCCAAACTCAACTAGCTTTCGAATGCCTGAACGGTAATTGATATGGGTTTTCCGGCTCAATGTCGGCAGCCAATAGGAAATCGCCTCTTCTACTGTGATTTCATCGAGTTTTTCCCAAACCAGATTTGCCTGAAATGCCTGCGCTTGTTCATAGGTCTTAAAAGCAGGTGTGATGGGCGTTTCAATAATTGTTGGCATCAAGATCATAAATTACTCCCCTCCAAACAGACCTTCAAAAAGTTCTTTGTGTTCTTTTCGACAACACAGATCTTGAAATGGAAATGAAGAAGGAAGCTTGATGGTAACAAGCTCCTCTTTTTTATGCGTTTTCTTGACTTCAATCTGCTGTTCATGATTTTTCTGACTTTTTTGCTTTCGTTTTGTCATTGCTACCTCGACTTGTTTATAATTGGCCTTATAAACAATGAAAAATAGCTCAGAGAAATTATAATGGCAATACAAAGTTCTGGTAATTTGGCCATCCAATAAGCCATATTGCCATCAATCCACTTAACTGGCTGGCCATACAACCAGCAGCCCAGAAAACCAACCGTTCATTTATCCTCAATATACCTTTTCATCAATTATAAAAATTAACAAACTGCTGGACATCCAGAAACCCATACGCCCATATACCCATTATTATGGAAATCCATACATCCACCCGCCCATTAAATAAACCATCCAACCAGATAGATGGATGGTTGGGTGGCTGGGTGGATGTATGTATGGATTCATGTCTTAATGGAAGTATGTATATCCAGCCGGGAATCCAAACAACCATCCATCCAGTTTACTGTTTACCTAAAAATCCATCTTCAATAGATTGAGTCTATAAACCCAATCACATGAGGATTCGTCATGTTCAAAATAGCCATTGCAAATCAAAAAGGGGGTTGTGGTAAAACGACCTCCAGCATAAATCTGGCGGCAGGTTTAGCTTATGAAGGGAAGAAGGTCCTATTAATAGATCTGGATCCGCAAGGAAACTCTACCATAGGACTTGGAATCAAGACAGAAAACCGGCAAACCATTGCCGAGCTGCTCTGTCAGGAAGAATGTACCGTCAAGGATGTGGTCCAGGATACTTATATCGAGGGCTTGCACATCCTTCCTGCAGATGTCTCTCTCGCCGTTGCAGACGTAAAACTGGCCCAAATACAAGCCAAAGAGTTTGCCTTGCGTTCTAAACTGGTTGACATCCACTACGATTACATCATTATAGACACCTCCCCAACCTTTGGCACACTGCTCACAAACGCTGTTTTAACGGCTGAACATATTATTCTTCCAGTAGGTCTAGACTATTTCAATTTGGCCGGCATGCAAAATTTCATGGATACTATTAACCGCACAAATAAAAAAGTGGGCAAACTTGTCAATCATCACGCGGAAATACTTGGAGTTCTCTTCACTTTTTACAAAATGACCACTAACCACTCCAAACGCATCTTTGATGCTATTTCAGAATTATTCGGCGATAAAATATTTAATGCCAGGATTCCTGAGAACGTTAAATTGAAGGAATCCCAGGAAGCGGCAAAATCCATTTTCGATTTTGCTCCCGATAGCTCCAGCGCTATCGCTTATCGTGAATTTACAAAAGAACTTGAAGAGAGGTTGAGTTATGTCAAGAATTAATGAAATCAAGAAGAAAGCCAAATTATCCATAGACGAAATGTATGATAACCAGTTGGTTGGGAAACTGGATGTCCATAAAAATGGAAGTATGGAAATAAAACAAACCATCCAGCCAGACAACCATACACCAAACAAACCAGACATCCATCTATCCAACCACACAGCATTCCAAGAAACCCACCCAACAACTAAACATACAGCTGGCCAGACAACCATCCATCCAGATGTTAACCCAGAATCTCAAATAATTCGGCAGGGGACTCTATTCTCTAATCCTAAATCTAAAATCCAAACATATAAAATGACCTTCAATTTAACAGAAGAAATATACAAATCCTTTAATGATCTCTATGCCAATCGGATGTTGCAGGGGAGGAAAACCGAAAAATCCGATTTGATCTGCGAAGCCATTCGTTGGTTAATTAAAATGGAAAATGAACAATCTTAAAGGCTGTCCTTGAAGAAATATCTTTCTTTACATTTTTTTCGCGCAAAGATTCTGATTTTATCTTGCGCGATTTCTAAATCCAGTAAATGATAAAACAACTTTCTGTCTACCTAGTAGGTGACCAAATAAGTCTTGAGATGTAATAACTTTTTTGGTCACCTACTAGATAAAAAAATAAAAGAATATTTGTAATTTCAATATCTTTATACAATATTAACATTTATTTGTTATTATCACTCTAATTACATACAACAAGCAAGTTGCTATTATATTATGTTTATTACTAATTAATATTAAAAAGGAGTAAAAATGAACGTACCTGGTTTAAAAAATTCCGTTAATGAATCAAATTTAATTAACAATAAAAATCAAAATTCTAAGCATGGGTTAAAAGAACAAGAGCAAGCTAAAAAAATATTTAAAGAATCGATAAACAATGATAAAATACGGAGAAATTTTATTAAAACTGGTTATATTAAAATTTCAAGAAAACAATTTCCTGAGTTAAAAAGTAGTCTTTTAATTGAAAAAACTGGTAAAAATATATCGGATATAAAAATCTATTCATATATACATGGCTCGAAAGGAATCTTGGGTAAAGGAGGAAGTAAAACGGCTAAGTATGTAGAAGAGATGAATGGCAATGAAAAATTAGTTGTATCTAAATTTCACTTTGCTACGGTTGACTATATTAAGAAAACATTTCCTGAAATGTTGGAATCCCTAAAAGAGCTCAAGGATACCACTCATGTCTCAGGAGGTACATTTGCAGCTCTAAATAGTTTTACTTGTAATATTGATTATCCAGTAATTATAAATAAATTTGGAGAGATGGATCTTCACAAAGAAATTAAAAAAAAAGAGTTGACAAAAGAAGTGAAAAATAAATATGCAAAAGAGCTTCTTCAAGGTCTTGTTGAAATGCATGAAAAAGGGATTGTACACTTGGATATTAAACCTGAAAATGTGTTTATTATTAAAGGAATAGCCCATCTAAGCGATTTAGATTTTGCAAGGTATACGTGGAAAAAAGAGGAAGATAAAATTGCAGGAACCAGTACCCATATTGCCCCTGAATTTGCAAAAAGAAAAGTTAAAAATATAGAAGGTTTAAAGGCAGCCGACGTGTATAGTACCGGGATTACTTTGTATGAACTCTTTGAAGAAAAACATCCATGGTTTGTTCCAAAAGGTAACATAACAGCTAAAGAATATTTACAAAATGAACTTATGAAAATGAGTAAATTTAAATTTAAAAAGACATTCCCTGAACCTGAGAAAAGAACTATTGAACATTTAGTATGGGAAATGAAACATTTGGATCCAAAAAAACGTCCAACAGCACAGGAAGCATTGGACAGATTATTAAATGCCCTATAACTTCATTGTCAAATAATATCTGAATAGTGCCTATCTTGCATGAAATCATACCCAGGGAAACGCCACTGGGTATGAGGTCGTGAAGAATGCGGCCTAAATGCTGCAAAAAAAAACTCGCACATCGCGTGATTTTTTCCAATTATTTTTCCAATTTTATTCGCATAAATTAACAAAATGTGTTATATTAAAAACTATGCACAATAATTTTTAAATAATAAAAAACAAATTTGAGTTTTTATGTTTTTATCAAGAAAATTTTTTATCAAATATTTATTTATTTCATTATTTATTTTTTCCTCTTTGACAGCTTCCTGTCCTATAACAGCATCTTTTAAAGGTCCTACGGAACAGCTCATTCAAAGAGAATCCTGGAATAAAATCCACAGTAAATTACATCATCAAGATATTCCTTCTCAATATTATCCTTTATTTGATTCCATTGCTGAAACAGAAAATTGGGGCCATATAGGATATCACGGAGCCAATCAAGATTATAGAATATTTCAGGATATCATTCGCTTTGTTGTTGAGGAAATATTTGAGATACCTATTAAGGACGATTTTCATTTTTTAAGAGTTCCTGGTGATTCAAATCTTAATTTTAATTCAGTTGATGAATTCAATCAATATTGGGGTAAATTAGATAATAAAGGTGATATAAAAGGAAAACAGCTTCTATCTCTGAACTTAGGAATTTATTCTAATTACGATGAACCAGGATCTTGTTCTTTAAATTTGTTTATACATGATAAATCTAAACATGATATTGATTATATTGACCAATTAAGTCCTTTTTTTGATCAATTGGGCATAGATTCCGATACACTTACATTTCTTTTTAAAATCGCTCATAAATATTTGGTTTCTGAAGGGGGTACTCTGCTTAAGATATCTGAAAATTCTCATATTTCAAATCCCGACAAGCTGGCGTATGTTATCGCTGATGAACTGCTCTATCCTGCCATAAAGGGAGGGCATCCTTACGATCATCATTTATTTTCTTACCATCTTCAAAATGTTATGACACAAGAATATGTAGCGGGAAAAGTTAATATAGCTCCTCAATATCGTTTACTAATTAATAATCAGCAGGTATTAAATCCATTTTCAGTTTTTGAAATACAGCGCTGGGATCTCTATGATGCGCAAACTATAGTAAATTATGAATCTGAAATGAGAGATTTTATAAAAAATCTGAAATATAATAAAACAAAAGTTAAAAATTATCGCCAATTGCTTTTATATATGTGGCAATAACAGAAATTTTTAAATCTTTCTGGTTTGCTGGAATAATGGATGGTTGTCCAGCTTATATAAGCTATCAAAAACCGCTCTCAGCTGTAAAAGTTTTCAATATTCAATGGACTTCCTAGAGGGAGCGAAAGCGACCCAGTTGTTTCCATCATTACTAAAGCCGCCGGAAACATGAAGGGTCGGAGCTGAATAAGATACCACCAAACCTTGGTCTAAAACCTAAAACTATTTGCTCGTTGACTCGTACCAATGTGTTATTGCCAGGTGGATTCCAAATGAAATGTTGCTTTTTTGATCTGACATATTCCATAAAAAGGCTGATATTTTACATTTTTAGGCAACTAGTTTCTAAGAACCGTGTGGGCAAAGCGTGCGTAATTGAACAAGTGCTCACGCAATCCCTCTCCTTTAGGGGAGGGTCAAGTGAGCTTTTTGTATCTTATATTTATTTTTTTTCTTTTTTTTCTTTCATTTTATTCTCAATAATGTTACCTATAAGATGCTTTTCATAGAAAAAGCATGTTATCTGACAGTCTATTGGGTTCGTAGAAAATCCTTCTACGGTAAAAGCCTAGGGCGTACTGGAGTGTACTGATTGCGGCTACACTCAATGCCTAACGGCAATAAATTTTGGTACGTACATTAGCAATCAATTTATTTTACTCTGGAACGGAGTTGTCTATCGGATTGTATCTGATAGATATAGGACGTGGAGCTGCAAATAAGACGCAAGGAGCGAATGCGAATTGTGCACGCAGCAGAGAAGCGTCAAAAAAGAAAGAATTAGTTGCTTAGGCTAATTCCAGAAGCTTGCTCCCTTTAGGGACAGGTAGTTCACATTGATACCTTGATATATACAACATAATTTATGTTATCAGACCTGAATTATACTTCACCTTGTCGATAGATACCAAAGTATTGGTCACGTTTTGTCGAAGCTTTCTCCGGGAAGCTTTGGCTTGCTGGTCACGTTTTGTCGAACTTTTTACCTGACAATTGTCGCCATACTGGTCACGTTTTGTCGAAGATTTCCCTGCGAAGCATTGACATGCTGGTCACATTTTGTCGAACTTTTTCCCTGATAATTGTCGCCATACTGGTCACGTTTTGTCGAAGATTTCCCTGGGGATCCTTGGCATGCTGGTCACATTTTGTCGAACTTTTTCACTGTCAATTGTCGCCATACTGGTCACATTTTGTCGAAGATTTCTCTGGGAAGCTTTGGCATACTGGTCACATTTTGTCGAAGATTTCTCTGGGAAGCTTTGGCATGCTGGTCACGTTTTGTCGAACTTTTCCCCTGACAATTGTCGCCATACTGGTCACATTTTGTCGAAGATTTTCCTGGGAAGCTTTGGCATGCTGGTCACGTTTTGTCGAACTTTTCCCCTGACAATTGTCGCCATACTGGTCACATTTTGTCGAAGATTTTCCTGGGAAGCTTTGGCATGCTGGTCACGTATTGTCGAACTTTTTCCCTGACAATTGCCGCCATATTGGTCACGTTTTGTCGAACTTTTCCCCTGACAACTGTCGCCATAATGGTCACATTTTGTCGAAGATTTCCCTGGGAAGCTTTGGCATACTGGTCACATTTTGTCGAGTTTCTGGTCACGTTTTGTCGAATTCCTGGTCACATTTTGTCGAGTTTCTGGTCACGTTTTGTCGAAATTTTACGAGAGAGACTTTCCCATAATTAAAGAATATATATAAAGAATAAGGGAAGAGCCCTTCTTTTTTTCACATTTCTTTCTTCTTTTTTTTTCGCTTGATCCGTATCCTATGATCAAGTATTCATATTTCTAAAAGAACCCTAAGTGAATTCATGACCAAACCCAATCAAAAATCTGAGGAAGAACAAACCTTCACTCAAACCGGTGCCACAAAAATAGGTTTGCATTCCGTTAAAAATCTTTTGGGAGGAGAGCGTCAATTAAGCCTGTTCAAAGGCGAATCTGTTGATGAATTTAGCAAGAAATATGGGTTGAAATTAGAGAATGCAATCGACAAATACGGAGTCAATTTAAACGAAACTCAAATGTGCATTATGGAAGGAATATTAAAAGGATTTACCCAGACAGGCTATCAAGGAAACGTACCCCCTTTAGATAAAATTGAATTGGCCAAAGAAAAATATCAATCGCAGAACCTTCCCCCACCTACAAATACATAGACAAGATTCCCCGTCTAAGGGTAACGCAGGCTCAATTGCTGGAATGGTCTGGTTTCAAAAGGAACAGCATTGCAGAAAAGGAAAGGGCTATAGAAGCTTTGAGATATATAGGCACCACCCAATTCTGTTTTTATTATGAAAGGCTTGCTTTCGATGAAAAAGGGATCCCCAGAAAGCACAAAGGGGGCGGTTGGATAAAAGAAGAAGTCACTGCTGTAGATACCCTTTTCACCGTTAAGGAGATCAGGGATGACAACAAGAAAATTCAATACTACGAAATACTGCCCAGCCCTATTTTTTTAGATCAGTGTGAAGGGTACTTTATGTTGATACCCTACAATTGGCGGGAAGAAGTACAAAAAGCTTTAGGAAATAAACGGGTATCTTCTTACACGTTCCGTTTTCTGCTATTTTTAAGATACAAATTTGAAATCAAGAGAAGGGCCAGACATCAACTGGAAATCAGTTTGTTTTGGCAAGAAATAGCCCGCGCCATTAACATGCCTGAATCGGTATACAAAGGCCAAAAGGAACGGGCCCTCAAGATCCTCGATGAAACCTACGCTACAGCAAAGGCTCTGGGGTATTTAACAGACTATAACCGAAAACAGGACATAGACACTCTTTTTCTCCGTGAAGAAAAATACTATAACCCAGAAAAATTCCTTGAAATTGACAAAGATGTAAAACCTGTTCCTATTGCCTCAGAACAAGCCAGAATCATATTTTCATTATTTTACGAAGAAAAACGAAAAATTGATCCTTTGCATAAAATCCCCATTGGAGATCCTAAAAATATTCACTTACGCGCCATAGATCAACTTTTAAAGGACCGCTCAACGGATGATGTGCAAAAAGTCATTAAATGGGGAATGAACAAACCATTTTGGTGTTCCAGGTTAACAACCCCATCTAAACTAAGAGATTGTTTTAGTGAAGTTTTCAGTGAAATGGTGCTTTCTTTACAAAGCAAACCAAAAGAGGCAAAAGAAAATAATAAAGAATTCGCAAAAAAACTCTTAAGTTCACTTAAGAGCAAAATTCCCCATCGTTTAAAAGTGGAGCTTTATAATTCTTATGTTGAAATTTTACTGGACGGAAGCCCGTCTGCAACCGTAATTTCTTACGAAGAAAAGGGATTTAAGGATCAGCTGGAAAATGCTTTAAGAAAACATGGCCTGGATATAAAATTATTATAATACCAATTAACTCACTGTAACAGAAGCCTCAGGAGTAAACGCAGGTTATGTTTAGGTTTCAATTCTTCTGGCTTCATGGTCCACAGTATTGACGAGGAACGTGATTTTGTCGCTGTTACTCCCTCTTGGAAGTCTCATAACGCTAATTGTTTTTCTGGAGACTAAGGAGACAGTTTCTGTGGGCCACCCAAGCTTTTTTGGCAGTTTTCGATATATTATCAATAATAACAATTAAAATAATTTATTTTGTTTACAAGAAATTAATGATTATCAATAATTAATGTATTATATTGAGATTGTATATTTTTGGAGATTTAGATGAAGAGAAATTTGGATATATATTCAGGAGTGAATTTCAAGGACAGCTTTACCCTATTGGAATTAAATTTTGGTCAAGGAGGGTCGCTTCCGATTGATTTGTTTCCTCGCATTTTTCAAGATCTGAAAGTCGATCTTCCCTCAGTGGCTTTGGTGTGTAAAAATTGGAAGGTCTTGGCTGACGATAAGGCATTTCGCAAAATCATACGCCCTGCCCAAGCCTTTGGCACGCAAGAATGGCAAGAATATATTGGGGTGGATGCCGGAGAAGAACCACTTTTGCCAAGACGTGCCTATGGCAATTTGGAAAAATATGACGGCCTGCTTACCTTCATTCCTGAAAAAGTCAAAGTTATAGAAAATGGAAAAAAAGTACTCTTGGATAATTTGGAGGTTATTGGCAAACTGGTAGGCAATCCAAAAAAAGGAAATAAAATTGGTTATGATCCAAAGTCTTTGCAAGAAGCTATTTCCGAAAAAAGAAAACAGGAAAAACCGCATTGGGCATGGATAAAGAAAGAAGTGATAGGCAGAAGTAAAACCTATATACAGCAGCAAGAGCTTGTTGCCAAAGAAGAAACCAGAGCAAAAATTTCAGGATTAATAGATACAGCCATCAGCGTATTTTTGGAATATGTCAGATCGGGTGAACGCAATTTTGTTTGGGATCCACCAGCCAATGGTCAGAGAACATGGATACGTGTAAACGAGCGGACAAATGGACGGAGGTTAGGTTTAGGTTTAGCTCTCTTCGGCCTCAATGTCGACTTCAGCGGTGACCACAACTATGGCTATGTTGGCATTGCTCCTTCCTTGAAGGCCTTTTTGATTTGAACCATTGGTTTTTGGATAAGGCCATTGGAAATTTTTGTCCTTTGAACTTGCCAAGCCTTGAGAGTCTTCGATATATTCTCAATAACAAAAATTAAAATAATTTATTTATTTTACAATGGATATGATATTTTTTACATTGTGTCCATGCTTTTTCAGTTTTTCCATACAAATTATTTTTCTGTACAAATAATATATATTTGTAAATACTTACTTTATTGATAATTGAATTTATTGTAAAAATCTTATAAGAAAAAATGGAGTTATTTTATGCAAATTAACTACTAATGTTACAGGAACAAACCAATACGAAGTGCAATCTATGGTAGATCCCATGGCCGGTTCTCTTCCTACGGATGTATTGCCCATCATTTTCCAAAATGTGAAAACAGATCTTCCCAATCTGGCTTTGGTTTGCAAAAACTGGAAAGCTATTGTAGATAATAAACAGTTTCGCGAAACGATTTGCCCAGTCAAAGCTTTTGGAAGCAGAGCATGGAAGGAATATATTGGAGTGGATGCCGGAGAAGAACCCCTTTTGCCCAGGCGAGTTTATGGAGATATGGAAAAGGGAAATTATTTCCTTACTTTTATCCCTGAAAAAGTCAAGATGAGCCAAGTAAATGGAAAGGTCGACGGGGCATCTAAGGATAGTGAGGTAGTCAAAGAAGTTCTGTTGGATAGCCTTGAGGTTATTGGCAAACTGGTAGGCAATCCAACAAAAGGAAATAATATTGGTTTTAATCAAGTATCTTGGCACAGAAGCTCTTCAAGAAAAAAGAAATCTTGAGAAGCCGCATTGGGTATTGATAAGTAAAGAAATCATAGGCAAAAATAAAGCCTACGAAGATCAGCAAAACCTTGCCAAGGAGGAAAATAAAAAAATATCCTGGAGCGAACATTTCAGGCTTAATAGACACAGCCATTAGCGTGTTTATGGAATATGTCCGATCTGGAGAGCGAAATTTTATATGGGATTGGCTAATGATAAATTTGGTACGCGTTAATGAGCAGACTGGAAGATTGCGACTCGGTTTAGGTTTCACGCCTTTCGGCCTGGGTGTCTCCGACGCCTGTGTCGCTCCCCGTGGGGGCGTTGGCTTTGCCTTTGCGCGGAAGTCCTTTGTTTTTTGAATACTTGATTTTTGGCAAAAGGGCTTTGGATTTTTGTTTTTTTGTACTTTGGAAAAAAGAAAATCCGGCGAAGCCGGAAAAATAATTTTGAAAAATGGACTTTTTTTATTAACCTGGCCGTACACAATAGGCGTTTTTAATAGCTTGAGACAGGGTATGCTGGTTGGAATGAGACAAAATACCTAAGTACGATTGAAGCTGTTGGTCCATGGTAGCAGCTTTAGTTGTGCCATCTATAAAGTCCTCAAAGGTTTGTTTTAGGCGGTTTTTCATGCGCTGCTTTGTGCGATTGCGCAATAAAGTGTGGTGAGCAAAAAAAACATAACCGACGAAGTCGATACCTGTACTCAATTTTCTAAGAATTATTTTATTTGGATGCAGCTCTAACTGAAGGTTTTCGGCCAAATACTCACCAATACGCGCAATTAAACACAGTAAATAGTGTTGATCCCTGGACAGGATGATAAAGTCATCGCAGTAGCGCAGGTAATGAGGTTTGCAAAGCACGTGCTTCACGTAAATATCCAACTCATGCAAGTATACATTTGCAAATAATTGTGAAGTCACATTTCCTAAAGGAACACCTTTTCCTGTTTTATTCACGTAAAAGCTGTCAATGATAGTGTCAATGAGCTTTAAGGCTTTTTCGTCATGGATATTTTTCCGGATAAGGTTTTTTAGAATATTATGATCAATCGAATCAAAAAACCGCTTGATATCCATCTTTAGAGAATAACAATGCCTGGTTCCATTAGCACTGACTTTTCTGATCATCTGCCGCAAATATATCAATCCCTTATGAGTTCCCTTGCCAACTCTGCTGGAAAATGAATGAAAGATAAACTTTTTATCAAAAATCTCTATCATGACACTGTACACGATCTGATGAACCAAGCGGTCAAGGCTATATATACAAATTATTTTCCTGTACAAATAATATATATTTATAAATACTTAATTGATTGATAATTGAATTTGTTATAAGAATCTTATAGAACTAAGGAGTTATTTTATGAATATAAGTAACGTTGTTATAGGAATAGACTCTCACAACGGACAGCCTATGGTAGATCCCATAGGTCAAAAGACAAGTCCACTTCCTTTGGATGTTCAGCGTATTATTTTCCAAAACGCGAAAGCGGATCTTCACAATTTGGCTTTGGTATGTAAAGATTGGCGGAATTTGGCTGATGATAAGGTCTTGCGCGAAACGATTTGCCCAGCCAAAGCTTTTGGCAGCCGCGATTGGAAAGAATATATTGGAGTAGATGCCGGAGAGGAACTCCCACTGCCAAGACGAGCCTATGGAGATATGGAAAGGGGGAACCATTACCTTACTTTCATTCCTAAAACAGTCAAGGTAACGCAAGAGAATGGAAAGGTAGACGATACATCAATGGATATTGAGGGGGTCAAAGAAGTTGCATTGGATAGCCTTGAGGTTATTGGCAAACTGGTATCAAATCCAACAAAAGGAAATAAAATTGGTTATTATGCAAATTCTTGGCAAGAAGCTCTTCAAGAAAAAAGAAATCTTGAGAAGTCGCATTGGGTATTGATAAGCAAAGAAATCATAGGCCGAAATAAAAGCTATGAAGATCAGCAAAAGCTTGCTGAGGAGGAAAATAAAAACATATCTGGTACGAATATTTCAGGATTAATGGATACAGCCATCAGCATGTTTATGGAATATGTCCGATCCGGAGAGCGCAATTTCATATATGATTCGGCTAAAAATGAATACAATTGGGTACGTGTTAATGAGCTAACTGTAACTGATGGATGGCGACTCGGTTTAGGTTTCGCGCCTTCCGGCCTGTATGTCGACAGCTACTATGACTATCCCAATGAGAGTGTTGGCTTTGCCTTTGCGCGGAAGTCCTTTGTTTTTTGAATACTTGATTTTTGGCAAAAGGGCTTTGGATTTTTGTTTTTTTGTACTTTGGAAAAAAAGAAAATCCGGCGAAGCCGGAAAAATTTTATAAAAAAAAATGAACTTTTCCATTTGGAATTTTTTCAACAAATCATCAGTATTCTGGCATATAAAACGAACTGTTTCGGGTGGACTATCCGAAAACGATCCAACATGACCAAAACATATTTGAATATATGATACTTTTTAAATTACGTCCATGCATTTTTTATAGATCTAATTTTCCATGTCACGTAAGGCAGAGCATATAAAACTTATTTATATTTACAAAAATTCAAGGCTCATAAATAATTGATTAATTAGCAATAGATTTTACAACAATTAGGGAGTGTTCATATGTCTTTAAATACAAATAGTGTTACACAACAAACGGCGATGGGTCCCATTCCAGTTTCAATGGATATAGATCCCATAGGCCTAAATAATCCGCTTCCAATGGATGTGGCCAGGGTCATTTTCCAAAATCTCAAGTCGGACCTTCCCTCTGTGGCTATGGTTTGTAAAAATTGGAAAGCTATTGCCGACGATGAGGTGTTCCTTAGAATGATACGCCCCACCCAAGCTTTTGGCGTCCATGAATGGAAGGAATATATTGGGTGGATGCGGGAGATGAACCACGCCTGCCAAGACGCGCCTATGGCGATGGAAAAAGAAGGCGCCCTGCTTACCTTTATTCCAGAAAAAGTCAAAACTATAGAAAATGGGAACGAAGTTCTCTTGGATAATTTGGAAGTTATTGGCAAACTGGTAGGCAACCCAAAAAATGGAAATAAAACAGGTTATACTCAAGATTCTTGGCCAGAAGTCATTTCAGAAAAAAGAAAACAGGAAAAACCGCATTGGGTCTGGATAAAGAAAGAAGTAATAGGAAGAAATAAAACCTATGTCCAGCAGCAAAAGCTTGTTTCCAATGAAGAAAATAAGAAGGTACCCGGAGCTAAAATTTCAGATTTAATAGATACAGCCATCAGCGTATTTATGGAATATGTCAGATCAGGAGAGCAAATTTTTGTTTGGGATCCACCAGTCAATGGCCAGAGGACATGGGTGCGTGTTAATGAGCAGACAGGGTGGTGGAGGATATCTTTAGGTTTCGCTCCCTCCGGCCTCGATGTCAGCCCCAACGATGACCGCGACTGCGTCTACGTTGCCGTTGCCCCTGCCCGGAAGTCCATTGGCCATTGAAGCCTTGGAATTTGGAAAA
The DNA here is from genome assembly GCA_963780445.1 of uncultured Parachlamydiaceae bacterium. Lineage (GTDB taxonomy): Bacteria > Chlamydiota > Chlamydiia > Chlamydiales > Parachlamydiaceae > CAWACC01. The sequence goes on along the minus strand of CAWACC010000005.1, from coordinate 13,284 downwards.
GGCCAATGAATGTAATTTTCATTTACAAAGAAATAATTATTTATGTAAGCTTTATTTGTGATAATTGAATTTACTGTAAAAATCTTATAAAAATTGAGTTATTTTATGCAAATAAACAATACTAATGTTACAGGAACAAACCAATACGTAGTGCAATCTATGGCAGATCCCATAGCGGGTTCTCTTCCTACGGATGTATTGCCTATCATTTTCCAAAATGCGAAAACAGATCTTCCCTCTTTGGCTTTGGTTTGCAAAAACTGGAAAGCAATTGTAGATAATAAATCGTTTCGCGAAACGATTTGCCCAGTCAAAGCTTTTGGCACGCAGAAATGGCAAGATTTCATCGGTGTCAATGCCGGAAAAGAACCACTTTTGCCAAGGCGAGCTTATGCAGATATGGAAAAGGGGAACTATTACCTTACTTTTATCCCTGAAAAAGTCAAGATGACCCAAGTAAATGGGATGGTCAAAGAAGTTCCATTGGACAGCCTTGAGGCAATTGGCAAACTGGTATCAAATCCAACAAAAGGATATAAAATTGGTTATTATGCAAATTCTTGGCAAGAAGCTCTTCAAGAAAAAAGAAATCTTGAGAAGTCGCATTGGGTATTGATAAGCAAAGAAATCATAGGCCGAAATAAAAGCTATGAAGATCAGCAAAAGCTTGCTGAGGAGGAAAATAAAAACATATCTGGTACGAATATTTCAGGATTAATGGATACAGCCATCAGCATGTTTATGGAATATGTCCGATCCGGAGAGCGCAATTTCATATATGATTCGGCTAAAAATGAATACAATTGGGTACGTGTTAATGAGGTAACTAATGTATGGCGACTCGGTTTAGGTTTCGCGCCTTCCGGCCTTTATGTCAACGCCAACTACGACGATCCCTATGAGAGTGTTGGCTTTGCCTTTGCGCGGAAGTCCTTTGTTTTTTGAATACTTGATTTTTGGAAAAGGGCTTTGGATTTTTGTTTTTTTGTACTTTGGAAAAAAAGAAAATCCGGCGAAGCCGGAAAAAATTGTTGAAAAAATGGACTTTGGCCAAAGTTTCTATTTAGCTATTTTGGAAAATATAGAAATACCTATTGGAAATAGGACATTAAATACCGATGCAGGAACTCCAGCTATTTTCCAATAAATTTCGGAACAGCCAAAAGGTTTAGATGCATAAAGCAAATTATTAAAGTCTTCGATGCTTTTGATTTTGTGTGAGACTGTACAAAAATCAGGCATCCAACCGAATTGGATTGTTAAATGAGTCACAGAAACAGCAAGGCAGCAAATAAGAGCTGCCTTCAATAAAATGTTGCAAAAATGGTTGTGGTAGAAAGTCAGGCAGCATACTGATCCTATTAATATTCCAATCAAAGAAAATCGTTGCAATGAGCAAAATAGGCAGGGCACTTTTCCTTTGTATACTTCGAAATAAAGCGAAGCCATAAAGCTAAAAAATGAATAGAACAGACAGGCAAAAATAACAGGTCTATTTTGTTGAACATTAAAGGTCACACAAATACCTCAAGCTCGTAATTCAATCCATATAACATGGACTCTATTTGTTGTTTGTTTGCATAACCGTAGTACTCTTTTCTAAACTTATTCCATTGGAATTTCATTTCCTTCAGTTTTGATTTTATTTCTTGACTAACTTCATACTTGAAAGAAATGGACAGTGAAATTTCTTCAACAGGTTCAGTATTTTGTTTATGGGCCTCTGCATATTTTTTCCATTCGTTAATATTATTTTCATCAGATATTCTATCTGCAATTTCAAGAAAAGCTCCATATAAAATTGTGGTATCAATCCTATCAATCTTAGCTTTTGATGCCAGTTCACCTATTTCAATTTTTCTTTTTAGTTTTTTCTTCTGTTCTTTTTGCTTTTCTTTTTCTTTAATCAGCTTTTCCAGTTTCAGCAAATCTTGCTTTTTCTTGGCAATGCTCTCTAATTTTCCGTTCACTTCAGTATTCATAAAAATCCTCATATAGTTTTAAGAGACTCAAGCCGTCTCTTTTTAAAATCTCTGCTCTCCTGCCACCATATCAACCCGCCATAAATTTTAGCAACATATTTTTAACAGCAAATAGAATAGTTGTTATACGCAATATGCAAAACTTCGTTTCGCTTGCTAAAGACCTTGACTCAAAATGATAAGTTGTATAAGTTGTGTCATCAAAAGGAGTCGCTATGGCAATAGGTTTTATTCGGATGGAGTTTGTAAAGAGGTCTGAAGGCAAATGTGTGTGTGCCAAATCAGCATACAATTCGAGATCAAAGGTGGTTTTTGAAGGTAACGAGTTTAATCAGAAGAAGACATATGATTGGTCGCGATTGGAGAAGCCTATTTATCATGAAGTCCTATTGCCAGCACATGTAAATTCGAAATTCAAGTCGGCTGAATTATTGTGGAATGAGGTTGAGAAATCGGAGAACCGTTCAAATTCGCAGTTGGCATTGGATGTCGTTTTTGCATTGCCGGATGATGCATGTATTTCGGATGATGACAGGATGTATTTAGCCAGGTTAATTGTCCAAAAGTTATTTATCGATTATGGATTGGCTGCACAAATTGATATTCATAAGCCAGACGGAGGGCATAACTGGCATGTCCATGCCTTATTGACTACAAGGAGGTTCAGCGAATGCGGAATGTTTTTAGGAGAAAAGGCAAGAGATTTAATGCCGGTTGTGAGAAATGGCAAAGTGATTTCCGGCAGAAATTTGGTACAGGAGATAACAGATATTCAGAACCAATTTTTTGAAGAAAGAGGACTGTCACTACGGGTGGATCCAAAGGGAACGGTTCCGCAAAAACATTTAGGTCCTGTGCGGATGAGGGCACGAGCCTTTGCTTTAATTGCTGAAAACAATTTGATGGTAGAAATCAATAAAGAAGAATCCTTGAATCCTGAAAAAATATTGAAAAGAATCACAGAGAACAAAAGCGTTTTTTCGATAGATGATATTGAGAATTTCTTTGCCAAGCATGTAGATGCATCCCTGATTCCGCAAGTACGGGAAGAATTTTGGAAGCATCATGAAATTGAAACTTTATTGGATAAAAATACTTCAGTTGAATCTGGGAAATACACTACTAAAAATATTTATCGCGAAGAAAGTCAGATTCTCAGAATAAGCGAAAGAATTTATGAAAGAGAGGCCTTGACAATGAAAAAAGGTGAGAAGCAGGAATCGTATAATGGTCTTAATGCCGAACAAAAAGCTGCCTATGAAAATGTGGTCAATGGTCAGAGGCTATCTTTAATTGAAGGTCATGCAGGCACAGGAAAAAGCTATCTATTAACGGCATTTAAGGATGCGTATGCATCTTCAGGTTATACAGTGAGATCTTTTGGTCCTGACAATGCTACGGCAGATGTTTTAAAAGAAAAGGGTTTTTCAGATTCGGAAAATATTTATAAGTTCTTATTTTCATATAAGAAAAGCCAAAGAGAAATTTCAGCAGGAAAAGAAGTTTGGATCTTGGACGAAGCAGGAAAATTGGGCAACAGCCCTCTTCTTGAGATGTTAAAACTTGCGGAAAAATATAAAGTTCAGCTGGTCTTATCGGGATGTTCCGCGCAGCTTGCGTCTGTTGAAAGAGGCGGAATGTTTAAAGTTTTAACCGAGCGCTATGGAGCCAGCCATTTGGAAGACATCCAAAGGCAGCAAGATTTGCATCAACGGGAGATAGCCAAAAAGTTAGCCAAAGGAGAAATGTCTTTGGCAATAGATGCCATTGTTAAAACAGGAGGATTAAGATGGACAGCTACAAGGGAAGAGGCCATAGAGGAGCTTATAAAAAAGTGGGCTTCAGATAGGACAATTATCCCAGGAGCTTCAAATCTCATTATAGCGCATACCAATGCAGAGGTACGATTATTAAACGAGATGGTCAGGGTACATCTTAGGGAAAATGGAGAAATAGGAGAAAAAGAATTCAAATGCGAAACTCCCTATGGAAAAATATATGTAAGCACAGGCGACAAGATAGAATTTAGAATGAATGATTCTTCCCTTGGAGTCACCAATCATATGAAAGGTATTTTAGTGAAAGCCGATGAGAAGAAATTCACAGTGGCTATAGAAAAAGAGGGAAAAACAAAAGAGATATCTTTTAATCCATCAGAATATTCCCATTTTCAGCTAGGTTATGCGACAACTTTCTATAGCTCGCAAGGGAAGACTGTGGATCGCGGCTATGTTTTGCTATCTCCCTACCTGAATAAGGAGCTATTTTACGTTGGCCTTACCCGACATGTAAAGGAAGTCAATTTATACGTATCTAAAACGGATTATAACTCATTATCCGCTCTAAAATGGAAGGCATTTAGAAGTGGAAGTAAAGAAACCTCGCTATCCTATATTTCTAAAAGCGAGCATCAAAGAAAAATCGATGAAGATATGAAATACGAGCTGATAGAGGAGCTAAAAGCAGCGGATTCCCTATTTTCCAAAGCCAAAGGATACAGCCTCTCTACATTTGAAGGGCTTAAAAATGCAGCCAATGGAATACTTGAGAAGTATAAGGACAGGAAACTCAGCCAATCATTCTTTAATCCAACATTTCCAGACAAAACAAATGAGAAAAGTGGTAAAAAAGTATTTGCAGTCACAGATCCCGATTTCTCAGACCCAAAGAAAAGCGAAGATTCCGTTCAACAAGTACAGTCCCTTCCAAATGAAAAGGAAAAAGCCAAAGTCAATGTTGAGTTGTCACAAGAGGCCAAGCATCTTTTAAATGAATATAAGAAAAGCTGGCAATATGTATCTTCTCTGCGCGAGCACATGTCTAAAAATGGAAAAAAAATAGCCATTTCAGAGCTGCAAGAAGCCTGTATCAGAAGAATTGAATTGGCCTTTCAGGTAATGGAGAAAATTTCAAAAAGCGATATTGGAAATATATTAGGCAATGAATCCTATGAAATTATCCTTGAACAATCGTTGAGATATGAATCACAGGAGAAAAAGCAAAAAATCACGCATTCCGACATTGAAAGCGAATTAAAATCCCATATGGAGTCACTTTTGCATAAGATTTTTCCCGACGGCCCCACTCGTAAAGATAGATGGGGATTCCGGTTTGGTTCCAAAGGTTCTTTGTCAGTTGTCTGCCAAGGGAAAAACCAAGGCAGCTATTATGACTTTGAAAAAGGAGAAGGCGGAGGGCCCATACAATTAATTCAGCAAGCTTTAGGCTTCAACTATGACGAAGCTAAAGAATGGGCAAAAGATTTTCTAGGTCACGCCAAAGAGCTCCCAGGATTCACCACATTTGCACCGGTTAAAATATCCCAGAACAAAGAAGAATGGATAAGTTTGGTACCTCCATCCAATCAGCAATCCCCTCCACTAAATGAAATTTCAAGCACTCTTGCTGGCAAATACAAGGAAGTGGCAAGGCATGTGTATGCCAATCAGCAAAATCAAACATTGTTTTATATTTTGAGACTGATTGATAAAGAAAAGCCATCGGAAAAAACATGTTTGCCGCTAAGCTACGGGCATTGGAGCGAAGAAGACCCAGCCAAGGCAAAATGGTGGATCAAGGCGTATCAAACCAAGAAAGGAAGGCCCCTATACAATATCATGGATGTGGTTAAAAACACAGAGGCCGCAGTGTTAATAGTGGAAGGAGAAAAGACGGCGGATGCAGCCAAAAAGATGTTTGTTGATGAGAACATTGTATGCGTCACTTGGTCAGGAGGATCATCAGCGGTTTCTAAGACAGATTGGTCTCCTTTATTTAACAGGAAAGTGATTATTTGGCCTGATAACGACCCTCCAGGTTATCAAGCTTCTGATGAAATATGCGCAATTTTAAGGCATGTGGGAGTTAAATCAATCGAAGTCGTAGATAAAACCATCCTTAAAAAGGAGCTGCCGGAAAAATGGGATCTTGCGGATCCGTTACCCAAAGGAAAAGAGTCAAATTTCATTCGCGACATGCTGATACGTGCCCAAGAAAAGTCTGTCAATTTTGATCAGTTTCTATTGTCAATTGAAGCGAAAAATGAGGGGAAAAAATTCAGGCGAAAACCATTCTTTCCCATGTAGAAAATAGATTGAGACCGCTACTAGAGCAAAACGAGTCAAACCCAATGATCATTCGCAATCAAATTATTCAGGAGGCGCAAAAGATATACAATTCCAGAACAGATATAGAGATGAGATTGTTAGAAAATGGAGCCAGCGGAGAGGTATGCAAAAGGCTTGCCTATCACACCCAGATATTTCAGGCAACTACAGGCATCCTGCCAACGCAATGCCATACTGAAGAAATGAAGAAAGCCTTGGAAAAGTTATCGCCAACACAAGAAAAATTCATTTCTGAGAATTTGGAACAAGGTCTTTCAAAACATATTATTCAGCAAGAATTTGAGCTTTTAATTTAAGGCGATCAATTAAAAATGTTGCAATTTTTTCTTTTAGTTGCGTCATGCTAAAAATATAATTTTGCTTTTTAAATAAAAAATAATTTATAATGGCTTATAGTTATTCAACTAACTATTAATTAGGAGGTTCTTCTATGTTTCCGATTGATAGCTTGGGACCAAAAAAATCACCTGTTACTAATTCTCCTGAAACACCCACCGTTGATTTGTCCGAAGCCAGTAAGGCCTATGTAGATGCCATGAAAGGGAAACATCCGGAAAGACATCATGCCGAGGTGGGTATCTTGTCTCCAAGCGGAAAAGCGTCGTTTCATAGACTTGGAATGGATGAACTCTACGGTGCGCACCGTGTAGGATCTGTGACGAAGACTTTTACCGCATTTTTGGCTTTAAAATTGACTTATGATGGAATTTTAATTAATGGTTTGAAAACAAAATGCAAAGAAGTAATTCCACCCGAATCCCTTAAACAAGTATTCCAAGATCCGGAGTCCGCAGGTGAAATGACCCTAGAACAGCTTCTCTCGCATACTTCCGGAATGGAACTCGATGACCATTGTCGCAGTGAATATCCAAGAGCCTGTTCTTCTCTTAATGACAGATTTCTTCAGGAGACTAGTGTAACCGGCGGGCGCAAATATGTGCATGTGACTAAGCCTGGAGACGATATTGGTTTTTATAGCAATGCAGGCCTGGCAGTGGCTGGTTGGCTAATGGAAGTGGCCTATAACAAGAATCTTGAAGGATTATACAGTTTAAGCGGCATATCAAATCGTGGATATGTTTCCTTTGCTGATATTATGCAGAAAGAGATTTTTGAGGGAGTGTTTGACTTATCCGATTCGGTAATTGCTCCTGGGCCAACGGGAGATATCATCCAATCTGCCTGTGGAGATATGACATCGTCTACTAGTGATCTCATCCAAGTTGCGAAATGCCTTCAACAGGGAGAAGCTTCTCTTGAAAGTTATTTTGGACCCAAGTGGCAAGCTAGGATGTTAGCACCTCGCGATGTGTTTCAACATCATGGCCTAGGATGTACAGCTAATGCTCCGGTGATTCAACATGCCGGCATGAATAGAGAGGGGACTGGATCCAATGAACATGATGTCACGGCACTAGTCCAGTTTCCTTTACATCAAGGCGAACCAGGTTTGGTTGCGATGTGTGATTCTATTGCCCTAGGTCCTGAGCAGGAATTTGGTTATATAAAACAACTGCAGTTATGTGCCGGGATTCCTGTATCTAAAACGGCACATCAAGAACCCGAATATTATTTAGATTTCTATTGTCCAAAAAATGCACATCTTTTTCAAGGCAATGATTATCTTGCGATAGATGTGGATCCATTTTCTTTGATACCTCAAAGTAAAATGATCTGTTCAAGAAGCGGTATGAAACACGAACTGCATCATGATACATCTTTAGATGGATCAGGCGTAAGAGGATATCGAGATGAGAATGGAAACCCATGGTTGTTTATGTCCAAAGAAGATGGAAGGAAAATCATCTATAGTGGATTATGTTTACTTACCGCAGAAGTAAGCATGAAAGATATATCTGCTCAGCAGCCGGATGCCACTCAGATTCAAGTAGTAAAAGGAGTATATCGCAACACAGAAAATCCAGATAAACATCCCACTTTTACTTTTACAGTAAAACACGATCACTTATATTTGACAGAGGATAGTGGTAAGAGTTATCCATGTTTATATATTCCTAATGACTCTGGCGGTGGTGCATGGGTATCAAGCAATCCAAAGGGCCGTAAAATCAAATTCAAATTCCCTGAGAACCCTGATAAAGAATTTCTCGAAATTACAGACATTTCATCAGGAGAAAAACAACCACCCTTTAACTGTAAAAAAATATCAAAATTAGTTAAGTCAGCTGGAGTAAGGTGATAGAGTTTTAGTTTTATAGGCAAATGAATTATTAAAATATATTTAACACATAAAGATTGCTTGCTTAGATTTTTGGCAGAGCTTATATTTGCACTTTGTTAGGCATGATAAGAGAAAAAGGAGAAATGTTTTGCAACCTGTAAGTATTATAAAAAAAATAGAAACCGATAGTCAACCATTCTATATTCATCCAAATGCTGATGTAAACTGGAAAGGAAGACTCGTGGTCTTATGGAGTGGGCTAGGGGAATTCGCTTGGGCAAAAAGATTAGAAAATGCCTGTAAGAAATTAGGCTGGAAATGTGTAATTTCGATTGATCCAGCTGAACTATCGGAATACGATAAATTAGTCCAAGATAAACCGTCAACTCCGCAAGAGGTCCAAAGTCTGATCAAGCAACACGAACCCGATTGTGTCATTAGCCTCAAATGGGATCGCATTTATTCAAAAGATGTTCCGAATTATTTATCAGCTACTGGGGTTTTTAAACGGATTACTGATCCCACTCTTGCTCCACCAAAAGACCTGTTAGATTTCAATGGTATTCTTCATACAACTGGTGCCGAATCATTAAAAAAATACTTTTATGACAACTGTAAAAAATTCAATTCGATGGAATGGTATCCATCTTGCACAGCCACAGAATATAGTCCCATTCAACCGAAAACCATTTTTTATTGCGGTTTTCAGTGGGACAATAAGAGAAATGGGCCTGAATATCGCAAAATGTTTTCTTTATTAGATCAAGGTGGACATTTAGACATTTATGGGCCTGCGCACAAATGGGATTGTGCTCCGAATGCCGTAAGGGGTATGACGTTTAATGAGGAAGAATTTCGACTGGCAATGCAAAAATCGGGAATCGCTCTTGTCTTGCATACTCAGGGAAATTTAGATCAGGGAGCCCCCGCTGCGCGCATTTTTGAGGCTGCAGCAGCATGCTGTGTAATTATTAGCGACAAGCATCCTTTTATCATACGAGAATTTGGAAATTGTATTCTTTATGTTGATCACACACAGCCAGGCGAAATCTTATTTCAAGAAATTGACACCCATAGGAAATGGATTTTAGATAACCCCAAAGAGGCTGAGTCGATGGCAAGGAGAGCCCATGCAATATTTTCGAAAAAATTTACATTGGAAATACAGCTTGAAGAATTTAAGGCTTTTCACCTTAAGGTTTTAGATGAATCAAAATAGAAAATACAAAAATTCAAGCGATTTATTATCGTAAACCTATCGTGTTCACGATCAATCCAGGTTCTATTCTAGATTATCTTCAATCACTTTTGTCCCAAAAATGACAATTTACGTTTTGGGGACGGTTTTTATTCTTAATTTTCGTCCCGAAATCGACTTTTGTCTAATTTTGTGACGCAATTTAACTTGCCACTGTAGAAACTGCAAAATTTAGGTGATACATGCACATTAAAAAATTATTTAGTTTGGTTTGTGTTGGAGTGAGTTTTCTGTTTGCCAGCTTTTTATGCGCTTGGAATGACACCGCACATATTCTTATTGCGCAAATTGCAATTCAAAATTTAAATCCAGGTGTGATGGATAAAATTGTGAATTTAGCCGAGGACATCGAAGGAGAGTTTCCGCCTCCTTTTGATTTTGAGAGAGCCGCGTGTTGGGCGAATGATATTTCTCGCTGTGGAATGAAGGCTTTGGATGCTTGGCACGAAAAACTCATTCCTTATGATCCTTGCAGGATTTTGACCAAAGAGAAAATAAATATTATTTTAATGAACCTTGAAACAAACTCTATTTCGTTTGCTTTAAAGGAAGCTATGAGAACATTGAAGGACCCTGAATCCGGTCCTTGGGAAAAAAACTTTATGCTCCGTATTTTATTGCATTGCATCGGCGATATGCACCATCCTCTCCATTGCGCAACATTGTATAGTCCAGACTTCCCATGTAGTGATAATGGAGGAAAGTTGTTTAAAATCAGTGGAAGAAAGGAAAAATCTTTACGTGAATTTTGGGATAATCTTGCTGGAAATTATGTGAGATCTTGGGGATGGAATCACGATCAGACTTACGAAGAAATGGTAGAAATGGAGTTAACTCTAGAAAAAATTGTAATGGACTTCCCACTCAGTAGTTTTGAGAACAGAATGGGAGAAACCTTTGATGATTGGGCGGATGAAAGTCATCAGCTCGCGATTAAATTTGCTTATCAGAATATTTGTCCTGGTGACAATCCTTCGAAAGAGTATGTTTCTCTTGCTCGCATGATTTCCTATAGCCAAATTGCCTCTGCGGGTTATCGACTGGCAAATATACTTAATGAAGTATTTGTGGATTAACCATTTCTTTTCACTTATAATAAAGTAAAATTAGTGAATATTTGTTTTTATGATAAAGTTTCCTATAGGAATTCAAAATTTCTCGAGAATTCGGAACGAAGGATTTCTCTACATCGATAAAACCATGATCATTCACAAAATGATCAGTCAGGGAGTGGCCTATTTCTTGTCACGCCCCCGCCGATTTGGAAAATCTCTATTAGTTTCTACTTTAGAGGCTTTATTTCTAGGGAAAAGGGAACTCTTTTCAGGATTATGGATTGATTCTTCTGAGTATACATGGAAAGAATATCCTGTCATTCGAATGGACATTTCAAAAACGATTTCATCAAGCCCAGAAGCGTTATCGATATCTCTCCAAGAGATTATAAAAGTCAATGCCGAAAAGTATGGGATAGAAGGGATTGAGCGATCATTTCCATCTCTCAGTTTATCAGCACTTGTTACAGAACTTTCAAAGAAAGGTCCCGTTGTTATTTTGATTGATGAATATGACAAGCCATTGGTTAATCATTTGGAAGATATGGACGTTGTTGCCAAAAATCGAAATATTCTCCGTGATTTTTATACTATGATCAAAGCTCTTGATGAACATTTACATTTTGTTTTTGTAACTGGGGTGAGTAAGTTTTCGAAGGTCTCTCTTTTTTCTGGAATGAATAATTTATTAGATATTTCTCTAAATCCAATTTATTCCACTTTACTTGGCCTCACTGAAGAGGAACTACGTCACAGATCTTAAAGAAGAATTGCGAAGTGTCTCTGAATCCAGAAATAAAGATGAAGAGACTAACTTTAAAGAGATGAAACAATGGTACAATGGTTATCTATTTTCTCAATCGGCGGATTCTACACGTGTATATAATCCACTTTCTGTATTTCAGTTTTTGCAAAATGCTAAACTCGATAATTATTGGTTTACGACCGCAACTCCCACGTTTGCTATTGAACTCATTAAAAAACAGAAATACTCCATTCCTGATCTGGAACAAGGAACGATCGTTGGAAAGGAAATTGAAACGGATCATGAAGTTGACATGATCGACCTCCCGACACTTCTATTCCAAACGGGATATTTAACAATCGACAGCTACGATGAGAATAGCTGGACATATCGCCTAAAGTTTCCTAATGAAGAAGTTAGACGCTCATTTCTTGAGCAACTTCTGTTTGAATTTGCTGAGATGCGGCCATCCGAAATGCACACAATTCTTTTTAAGCTACTTAATCATCTAAAAAATAAAGATTTAAAAGGATTTTTTGAAACTTTTAATGTGCTCTTTGCCTCCGTTCCTCATCAAATTCACCTTAAACAAGAAGCTTATTATCACTCTTTAATATACCTTGTTTTAAAAGCTCTAGGATTTTCTGTGCAATCTGAAGTTTCCACAAATAGCGGTAGAGTAGATATGGTGCTTAAGACGGATAAGTACATATTTATCTTCGAATTTAAGATTAATTCCGATGCACAAAACAGCTATGAAGCAGATTTTAGATAAAGGATATCATCGATCAATTCAAGCAAGACTTAAAGAAATTATATTAGTGGGAGTAAATTTTGATACAAAATCTCGCTCCCTAAATGATTGGTGCACTAATTCGATAGAATAATATCAGACGATAACCTTTCCTATTAACCTGAACTTTGGGTTTTTTATGCCTTTGGGCTAGCGTGAAAGCTCTCGATCGATAAATTTCTAGCAGGTCCATATTTTCTAATATTAGACTTCTTTCAAAACTGGCGTTTTGAAAAAATTTAATGTAAAAGATGATGTCTTTATGGAGGCATCATGAAATACGATCAAATAGAAGAATTCTCAGACGAGCAATTTCGCAGATTAACAGGAGTTAAAAGAAGCACGTTTAAGAAAATGATCGAGATTTTAAGAGAAGCAGATCAGAAGAAAAAACTCGAGGAGGGCGTAAAAGTAGACTATCGATTGAAGATCGATTGCTGATGGCTTTAGAGTATATCAGAGAGTATAGAACCTATTTTCACATAGCAACAAGTTATGGAGTCAGCGAAAGTGTGGCATATAAGATAGTGCGGTGGGTAGAAGATACTTTAATTAAAGATCCTGTGTTTGCTTTGCCTGGGCGTAAAGCTCTTTTAAAAAGTGATATGGAATATGAAGTTTTGCTTATAGATGCCTCTGAAACCCCTATAGAGCGTCCTAAAAAAAAGTCAGAAAAAAGAAAAGGATAAAGAATCGGAACAACAAACAGAAACATTTTTATTCAGGAAAGAAGAAAAGACATACAATAAAAAGCCAGATTGTTGTGGATAAAAAGACAAAGAAGAGTAATTTGTACATATTTTAGTAATGGCAAAAAGCATGATTTTAAATTATTTAAGGAAAGCAAGGTTCGTTGGACAAAAGAACGTTGTGGAGTAACGGATAGTGGATATACAGGGATAAAAAAAATTCATAGTAATTCAAGACTACCGAAGAAATCTAGTAAAAAGAAACCTTTAACGGTAGAAGAGAAAGAGCAAAATAGAGAAATTTCCTCTGAAAGGGTTGTAAATGAAAATGTGATAGGAAGTTTAAAAAGATTTAAAATTATAAGTGATAGATATAGAAATCGAAGAAAAAGATTTGGTTTGCGATTCAACCTGATTGCAGGAATTCACAATTTAGAGCTGGTTGGGTAGTTT
>CAWACC010000004.1:0-19996 GCA_963780445.1 uncultured Parachlamydiaceae bacterium | reverse complement strand
ATTATTTGTCAATCTTCAGTTTTTTTTAGGCTGTAGGCTGATAGACTGTTAGGTCGGAACTCCTTCACCCTTCACCCTTCACCCTTCACCCTTCACCCTTCACCCCTATCTCCAAAGAATCCCCTTTTTCCGCAAAACTGTCTTCCCGCCGGGAGAAGTCACCTGGGCAACCACAAAAAACGGCCCTATCGGCGCAGGCCTGCCGTTATCCATCGTTCCCGTTCCACAAGAGTGTACTTTGTAAATTATTTGCGAATTGTTTTTCCTGCCTTCCGTCAAACCCGTAAATCGTGATCGTCACCGAATTTCCCGGCGGCACTTTCAGGGTGATTGCAAGCAGGTCATCACGACCATCATTGTTGGGTGAAAACGGGACCGGCCCGATATCCATGGAAGCTTTTTGAGTATTGCTTTGCGCAAGTCCGGTATTAGGAAGACCGGGCGAGGATTTGGGTTAAGGGACCAAGCTACAGCATTCAAAGCTGGCGTGCCGGGAACAGCCCTGACAAGCGACTGGTAATTCCACCCTGTAAACCACTCATTGTGATATATGGCAGTATCCACTGATACATTATGATTGTTCCACACCACGATTGTGTCATCATAATTATCTACAGGTCGGCCACGGGGCGACCTGAGCACCATTTTCATAGGACCGGGTAACGGCTTTTCAGCAGCGATAGACTACTCGTGAGCACGACAAAGTGCATCGGTGCAAGAAGGAGATCGCCTGAAGAAATAAGAGCTGCTTTACCCGCTTTACCGATCAGCCATCCTTTACAATTGATTGTCATTGGTGACACATTTGTCAGCTCGATCCATTCGGGCTATCCGATTGTGCACGCGGAAAAATTTCACTGACCCGCACCGATACCGCCGGCGCCCAGGCTTCCGATATGTCAATTGGAAAATCGTTTGTCGGGCCATCGCCGGAGGCGACCTGGATAATTTCGGGACTGTATCGAGCGGCAGCATGGAATGGCGCGGCAGGAGCTGTTCGCACATGTCCAGCTACCTTGAATCGGAGCAATTACCTTTTGACATCCAATAATCTGCCAGGTACTTGCAATGGCCGCGCCGATTTTCACACAGGCAAGTGAGCAGGGCAGTATTGCGGAGGACGGATACCGAAACGGGTTTCAAGATAGAGGGAATCCCGGAGCCCTTCAAATTGTCCCGGTGAGCATGAATCACTGTACGGCCCATAGAGGGGCGTATTGAAAAGCAATGAATACGGCACTGCGGAGATGCCCTTGGGCTGGGCGGGCAGAGTCAGTGCGGTCCTTGGGCCAGAGAGCACCGTTTGGTCAGCGGCGATAAAGAGCACTGAATCGACTTTGATTCGTGATCCCTTGTAAAGCGCAACCCCGCCATTGTCGGAGAGGCCGTGTCCCAGATCAGAATCCTGGGTAGTCAGGATGACCGTGCCGGACCGGATTGGAAGCTGCGACTGTGGAATGCTGTCGACCGCATAAGGGTAATCGCGGTCCATGACAAGCGCGCATTTTCCCGGCTGCAGAAAATGGCAGTCGAGGACGCAACTATCGAAAGCAGAACCGGTCACCGATTGGAAATGAACGATGGAATCCGCCTCAACGCCATCAGTGATACACAAGGAGTCGAGCGAGATCGAATCATTGCTGAGGTTAGTGATCTCGATAAATTCGTGACGAGACGGCCGGGCATCTGTGATTTAAGGCCAGAGGATCACGGTAGAGTTAGTGATCGCCAGTCCGAGCGCCTGGACGCCGGAAAAGAGCCCTAGTATCAATACAATACATCTAATCAGCAGTGATGACATAGTGCAATGATTGCCTGTGGGTTTTCAAGATTCTTAAAATGTCAAATGGTGCGTAATTGTCAAAGTCTTTTAGAAAAGGTTTCCAAGAGGTTATATTTAGGTAATTTCTGTTAAGACCCCATAGTTTGAAGAATAATGGAGGTAGTGATGTCCCTTTCCGAAGTGATCAAGACCGCATTAGACCAGATCCAATATATCGCGAAACTTAAACGGTCATCGGGGAGCCGATTATTTCTGGTGACGTCACCCTTATTCCTGTTTCTAAAGTGTCAATCGGCTTTGCCGCGGGTGGCGCAGGGAAGGACCAGAAAGCGCATCGGGAGAAGGGACCGGCGGCGGAGTCACGATTACCCCGGGTGGCGTTTGTATTGCAATTATCAATGGCCGTGTTCAGGTGCATCCGGTTTAGCCGGGAGAGCCGATCTTTGGTAAATCATGGAATTTGCCCCTGATGTTATTAAGAATATCTCTAAGTTTTTTAGAAGGACAATGACGCCAATAAAGGTGAAGGACATAAGAAAGAATAATATTTTTATTAGAAGTAAAGCAGGAAAGGTAGTATCCGGTAAGCATGTTTGATAAAAATGATGAAAAAATAATATGGGTCGCAGCGGATGCGGTTGAGGGAACAGGATCGTTCGATATGCCTTATGCTCAATCGGGACAGCGATCTCAAGCGCCAAGCCGGGAGACACAGTTGTCCTGAAAGCGGGTGTATATACCCATGATGTCACCGTTGAGATTTCGGGCACGCCCCGGCTTCCAATCCGTATCACCGCAGATGACGGCACGACAGTGGAACTTCAAAAGTGCTGCTGGTTTCCTCTACGATAACTTCCAGACTTGATACTCGAACCTGATCTTCCGGATTCTCCGCATGGAGCTATTTCGAGTCATTGGCGCCTGTAAACGCAACGTCTTCGATTCTCTTCAGTTCATTGATTGCGGGTCCTCCAAAAAAGACTTCATGCACGCTCTTTTTTCGGAGGCTCGGACGGCGACTGCAATCTTGGTGGAAAACTGCCGTTTCGAAAGGGATATTTCCAATGGACGCAGGCGATACTGCTGAAAGCGCCTCGATCGGCCTTATGATCGTTGAAGGAGATGAGGACGATCACTCCCCGATCGGAAGCATCATATCGTACGCCGGAACCACTTTATCAACTATGCCTATGGAATCATTGCCCGTCCCGCGATCGATGTCACGCGGGAATATGGTCATGTCATCGAATACAACGATATTGACAATTGCAGTACCGGAGGCATCGTGGTGAAACTGCGGCGATACGCAGGTCCGCGGGAACCTCTGAAACGCTGCCCCGGCAATTCAATCGCGATTAAGGCCGGAGTCGGAAGTTTCGATTGAAGACAACCGGATAGTCGATTGCGATAAAGGGATGCATGCCGTTGGCTGACGGACATTCAATCATCAATAATTGTATCGTGCAGATGCGCCGAACCGGCAGTAAAAGTTTGCGCACAGCCGGAGAATCCCGAACTCACTGCATCAAACTCCTTGTCGAATGCAACACGTTCGTCGATTGCGGGATCACCGGGGTCGAAATCGAGCCCGGCACGACCGCTATTATCGAGCGCAACCTTATCCATGGCCAAGGGATACCCTGCAGCATTCACCCGGCACGCACCAAAAGCGCGGGCGCAAAAACGGGCCATCACCGTATGTAATCACCGGCAACATCGCATCAGGAAACTGTGACCCGATGCAAGGGGTGACAAACTGGCGGTGAAGTTCAGCAATGCGGACAGTAATAATTTCGAAAACGATTCGGGATTCGGAGCGCAGGGATGGATGCTTTGGCCGGAAGCATTCGATCCGGAAGTTGACAATTCAGAACGCGATTATATTGAGTCATCGGTGCTTGAAAACGATAATGGCGAGCTGATCCTTCCTGAAGATGTCGACCGGGAAGTTCGCTCCAGCCAATTCTTCGCTGAAAATGAGGCAGAAGCCTTCTTTATGGGAGAAAAGGAAGAGGGGTAATCAATGAACTCGCATTGCGGCATTCCGGTAAATCTTGAATCCGGCCCTGTTCGTTCTTGTATTTTGTCAAGTAATCACGGTCTGCATACTGCTTCTTCATGCATCAGATACGGTTCAACTTATTCATAAGTGGATCGGCGGGACGCTCATTCTTGCTCATTGTGCTTCACCTTATTTCAAATTGGAACTGGGTAAAAAGCACTTATTTCCGCAAAGCAAAGAGTACTTGAAACTCACGTATCACACTTCGAAACGTGAGACCATGGTTTTGAGATCTGAGGATGTTTATAAGGAGCAGAATAATGGTACGTATGAGTCGGCAATAATGGGGATTCGACCTTCAGCGAGGTAGAATCGAAAAAAGTGTAAGCTACAGTGCGGCCATCCTGAGCTGTGATTTTAATCACATCTTGGTGCTTTTCGGTATCCGGGCGATTGATTTTAAATGAACTTAAAACGGTCCCATTTTTATTTTGATATTTGACGCCGGTCAGATGATGCCCGGAATAATCATATGCGATCTCATTGCCATTGGGCTTTTTAATTGTCATCAGCCGAAAGACATCTTTTTTTGCTGTGTCTCTAAGACGTTTATCGAAATGATAAGTAGCGCCTGATCCCGTGGTCGCATAAAAGCGCTTGCCGTCGTAGTGGATTTTTGTATTTATCCAATTTGTCCTGGCGCTGATGGCCCCTTTGGAACAATTGGTGACCCCGTACCGCATAGTCAAGAAAGACACGGTTTGGACCTTTTTTTTACTGGGGCGAGCAAGACAACAAAACTTCATGCAGGAACAGTTTTCATCCCTCATCATCGAGTTCTCATCCAGATAGCCATGATGGTTCAGACTCCATCCATCTTCCATCGAACGGTCTGAAAACGGTGTGGAACAATACGATCTCTGCACATAAAGAGGTTCAATGCCCGGGATGATCAGATCGGTTTGGCCTTCCACATAATCTCCCGTGATGGCGCTGACGCAGCCATGCACAATTGAGGAGGGTTCGCCTTCCAAAGAAGCCAGGGAAAGGGCTTCATTGTCGTCGTCGGAGAACAGCGTACTGCTATATAATAAGCAAAATGCGATGATGTAAAATAAATTTTTCATATCTCTTTTTCATGGTAGATTTAAATTTGAAAATATTATGTTTAGCAGAACTGAGAGAAAGAAATCAAGAAAAATTTAATGGAAAAATGAAAAATTTAACTGAATGTAAATTAATTTTTTTAAATATAAGCAAGATTTCTACATGTTTTGCGTAAGATGAGTAAGAAAAGTTACTTAAAAGTACGTCCTTAAAAAGACATGGCAGCACATGACTTTTTATGAGAAAGTGGCCAGGGCGTCCCGCCCTGGTATAGGCCGAGATGCCCTGGTTACCTTTTCATGCTTCGCCTTGCCATAACTTTTTAGGACGTACACTTAAAATGGATTTGAATGATGGAGAAATCATCCTGAAAGGATTTTGAGTCATTGATTTTGGTCGAAATATCCACTATAGACTTTAGATCTTTCCTGTTTTCTTCGAAGCTTTTCTTTATTAAAGCAACGTAATCTTCCCATTGCAGCATATTCCCTTTCTGTTCCTGTATTTCATACACCCCATCGCTATAAAGCAATAGAGACGCATCATTTTCTATCGCCACTTGTCGGGAAATGTACTCCGCCTCACGACCAGCTCCGATGACCAATCCTGGGGTATGCAACTCCTGCCAGAGCATGGATTGTGTTTGCGATGGGGTAAAAAGCAAAGCCGGTGGATGGCCTCCGCTGGAAAACTGCAGCATCCGTGCCTTTCTGTCATAGACCCCATACCAAATGGAAAAGAACATGTTATTGTGCTTTTCCATGGGAAAGGCTTGGTTCAGTCCACGTAAAACCGAGACGGGATTGTAAAAATCGGCATGAGACAGATTTCTGGAACGGATCACATTCATCAACGAGATGGAATGCAAGGCGGCGCCCACTCCATGGCCGCAGACATCCAGAAGATAGATGGCAAAATATCTGTCATCCAACCAATGATAGCCAAAAGCATCTCCTCCTAGCTGTGTGGAAGGATAAAAGCGCCAGTCAGCTTCGACATTTCCTTTTTGGATCGGCTCCGGCAAAAGGGAACGCACATATTCCGCTGCTTCCAAAAGCTCTTTATTCAAGGCATTCTGTTTCTCAGCCAGTCTGGCATAGGCGTCATTTCTTTCCAACAACCGGATGTAGCCAGCCGAGTGGTATCTTAGGCGGGCAACGAATTCGATTTTATCGGGTAATTTGACCAGATAATCGTTCGCGCCCAAGGCAAAAGCTTCTGCTTTGATTTTGGGATCTTCTTTAGTTGAAAGCACAATCAAAGGTATTTCTTTTGTCAATGGATTGGCCCTAAAGTATTTGACCAAAACCAAGCCGTCCACATCAGGCAGCACAAGATCTTGTAAGATTAGGGTAGGGTGGATTTCATTGGCCATCTCGATGGCTTTTACGGGATTTTCACAGTAGTAAAACTCGATATCTTGTTCATTTTTGATCATTCCTTTTACAGCTTCAGCAATGATGGGCTGGTCATCCACCAGAAGGACTTTTGTTTTAAAAACTTCTGAATGCTTGGAATCCTCGACTAAAGCCTGTACACTCATTTGAGAATCCTCTGAAGGCTTTCTATGGATCGGACCATATCTTCGATGTCGAGAATAAGCACAGGGCTGCCATCATCCAGAAAAGCTCCGGAACTTAGATTCGGAGTTTTTCCCAATAGGGAATCCAGCTCATGCACTACCAATTCTTTTTCTCCTAAAAATTTATCTACAATAATGCCGTAGGTGTTCGTTCGGCCGCTGATCAGTATCACGGGAAGATCATCGGCAATAATTTTTACCTCTTTCAAATCTAAGACCTTGGAAGCGTGGACCAAGCTGATATTTTTATCTGCGAATTGAATATAGAGGATATTCTCTATCGTCAGCACCTGATCTTTCTTGATTTTCAGAGCTTTGTCGATTTTACCTAAAGGAAAGGCATAGAGCTCATTATTGATCTCCACTATCAAAGCCCGCAAAACGGAAAGGGTTAACGGAAGTGTCATTTGAAAAGATGTCCCCTTTCCGGCAGTCGTTTGAACGCGTATAGTCCCGCCCACTTCATGGACCCTGGAAGCGATGGCATTCATTCCCATCCCTCTGCCTGAGATCTCGTTAGGATTCTGTGTGGTTGAAAATCCGGGTAAAAAAATAAATTCCAGAAGTTCTTCCTGGGATAAACGCTCGGCTATCTCGGGTGCAGCCAAGTTCCTGGCCACTAAGGATTTGCGGAGTTCTTCCATATCGATTCCCCTTCCATCATCGCTTACCTGGATCACCAACATGCCTGCCCGATGCATTGCCTCAATTTTGATGGTACCCTCAGGGGGTTTTCCTGATTGTATCCTTTGGTCCGCAGGCTCAATCCCATGATCGACGGCATTTCGGATGAGATGGTTCAATGGCGTTTCCAGCTTTTCCAGAATATCCCTGTCCACAAAGGTGGATTTTCCTAAAATTTCAAAGTGGATTGTTTTGTTCAGTTCCCTGGATAAGTCCCTGACAAGCCTAGGAAAGGCATACAGCACATCAGCAAAAGGACGCATATGCGTTTCCACTACTTCACCGTACAGCCTGTCCGACAGGCTCGAATTCTTGACAATAAACATCTCCAGTTCGGCTATGCGATCTGAAAGCTCGCGGCTGCACACATGGATTTCCCTTTGCAGCCTGGAAAGACAATCCTTTATGTACTCTCTGCCTTTTTTTTGATCCAGGATGTCCCGGCGCAAGCCATCAAATCCTTGAGCTAGATTGTGCATCTTTTTCTTGGTCTTCAGCAAGGAGGTGCTAAAAGGATGCAGCCATTGCGATTCAACCAGGGATTCCCCGGCCAGCCCCATAAGCCGGTTAAGGTTATGGGCTGTTACCCTTATTACGCGGTCAATGGATTCCTGACTTTTTTCAGCCTTTTCAAGACCTGCAACTACAGGTAACTCACCTTTTCGTGCAGGCAACCGCCTTTTGCTTAGGATCTGATCCTGTATCTGGCTGATCCTTTCATTAATGGGCGCCTCTGCATTTTCAAGCCACAATTTTAATTGCGGCTGAGGAACTTTTTTTACTTCAGCTATGATATCAATGCTTTTTAAAAGAATATCGATGTGTTCCGGGGACAGATCCAGCATGTTCTTTTGGACGGCAGCAAAACAGTCTTCAAGAGTATGGCTGAGATGCACTAGAGGATCCAATCGCAATATCCTGGCAGCGCCCTTTATGGAATGGGCCGCACGCATAAGGGCCTCTAGAGTCTCCATTTTCTTGCCGGAGGCTTCCAAATCCAACAGGTTCTGCGTCAATAACGTGGTCTGGTTTTGCACCTCAATAAAAAAGAGGTCGTATAATGGGGAATCAAAAGTCAGCCCAGCTTCGGCAATGGTATCAGAGTTATTTTTGTTCACATAGACTCCGATGGAAATTCTGGAAAAGAAACGACTCGTCGAGCAGGCCTATCTTGTGGTCCTCCCAGGTAAAGGACCCCTTGAGATAGTTGTCTTGTACAGATGGAGTTTGGATAAGGGAGAGGGGGCAATGATACACACCGAAGACCTCATCGGCATAAAAGGCAAACTTCCTATCCTCCTTTTCAAGAGCTAACAATCGCTGGCCCTTTTGCATGGTCTTCGCCAACGGTACAGACAAAAGATGGTACAGGGATATGCACAGCACAAACTGTCCTCTCAAATTGACGAATCCCAGTAAAAATGAGGTGGACCGATGGGGAATATAGTGGCATTTTTTGGAAGGAGCAATTTCTGCAAACAGGTGTGTGTTCAAGGCAAACCATTCGTTATTTAACCGGAACAGAACCACGGACAACACGATTTTATCGTCTTTTTGAACTTTTTCCTGCAAAAGCATATCAACCACCCGGCAAAGAAATCACTTTATCTTGCCTGTCATTGATAGTGTCGAAATCTTCTCCAGTCTTATCTATGTGGACTTGGGCTTTTTGCAGGAGATAGGAAGCCAGAATGGCATCCCCTTCATAATTCATTTCCACTTCCATCTTTCCATCTTCAGACAACTCCGAGCAGGTTATCAGTACATAGCAATAATTGTTTTTTTCCAGTTCTTGTATGATTTTCCGCTTATCTTTAAGATGCATTTAAGATCCCTGTATTATTTATGTCCTCTTTTTGGCACATTACCGAATCCCTAAATTTTAATGTAGTCAAATAGTAACCTATTTTGCTAATAACATGTTAAAATATTACAACCAACAAATTTTAAAAGACATTGCCAATGATTATGACTCCATGGTTTCCCTTTTGGAAAAATGGGTAAATATAAACTCCCACAGCGACAACCTGATCGGCCTCACCGAAATGATGGCTGCCTTAAAACAGGCGTTCGCTCCTCTCGGCGGTATCATGGAGGAAATACCTCTTCCCTCGCGCCGCATCATCAACCGCAAGGGAGAAGCGCTTCTGCTCCCTTTGGGTAAAGCTCTCCATATTCAAAAACATCCCGATGCGCCTTTCAAGCTGTTCTTCGGAGGCCATATGGATACGGTATTTTCCATTTCTCATCCTTTTCAAAAAGCAGCTAAAATAGGTAAAGATCGGCTCAATGGCCCCGGCGCCGCAGACATGAAAGGGGGGCTTGTTATCCTCCGCGAAACCTTGAAAGCTCTTGAAAACAGCCCCTGCCAAGGTAAAATAGGTTGGGAAGTGTTGATCACCCCGGACGAAGAATTGGGATCCCCTGGCTCCAGCCCGTTATTCGAAAAATTTGCAAAAAGAAATGACTTCGGATTGATATTTGAACCGTCCTTTCCCGATGGGGCTCTAGCAGGGCACCGCAAAGGTTCTGCAAACTATACCTTGTTATCCAAAGGAAGGAGTGTCCATGCGGGACGCGATTTCTTCGAAGGGCGCAATGCCATCGCTGCCTTGTCGCATATTGTAAATGAAATTTCGGAACTATCTAATCAAGAAAGAGGCATCACGGTCAATGTCGGCATCCTCGAAGGGGGCGAGGCCCCAAATATAGTTCCAGATCACGCCTTCTGCAGGTTCAATATCCGCGCCTGGAATCCGGAAGATTTTACAGAAATCAAGTCCCATATAGAGGGTATCATACGGCAATGGAATCAAAAAGAGGGGCATGATTTGACTCTATACGAAGATACGGGAGCTCCTCCCAAGCCATTAGATAAGAAAATGGCTTTTCTTTTTGAAATGCTCTCCACATGCGGGCAAGCCCTCGGCCTTACCCTGAAAGCTGTCCCAAGCGGCGGTGTGTGCGATGGATCCCGATTATATGCCTGCGGGCTGCCAAATATTGACACCTTGGGCGTGGTTGGCGGAGGCCTCCATACAAGTGAAGAATATGCTATTCTGCCCAGTCTGATAGAACGATCGCAGCTTGCTGTGTTGTTCGTCTTTATGTTATACGAAAATTGGCAGAAATAATTATACACAGAATAATTTTATGGCAGAAAAACAGGATCCCTATTCTTTGGCAGCAGAGGATTTTCATCACGATCCTGCAGTACTCGAAGCTAAAAAGCAGCTGATGGAAGCGCTAAAAACCCATCAGCAAAAACTGACCGGTGTCAAGCCTCCGGATCCTCTCCGGACTTCCCATTATCAAAACCTACTCGCAAATTTTTATCAGATGCGCGGCGCCAATCTTTGGTTTCCTTTTCTTGGCAGCGGCATGGGCAATGGCGCCCTGGTGGAATTGCTGGATGGAAGCGTCAAATACGATTTTATCAGCGGCATAGGGCCCCATTTTTTCGGCCATAGCCATCCTGATATCATAGCCTCCAGCCTGGATGCCGCTTTTAGCGATACCATCATGCAGGGGCATCTCCAGCAAAACCAAGACACCGTGCAGCTTTGCGAACTGCTGCTGTCGGCTTCGGGCTTGGACCACTGTTTCCTGACTACCACGGGCGCTATGGCCAATGAAAATGCCTTCAAAATTGCTTTCCAAAAAAATTTTCCTGCCACAAGGGTCCTGGCCTTTAACCGTTGCTTTGCCGGTCGAACCTTATTCCTGAGCCAGGTCACGGACAAACCTTCTTTTAGGGAAGGATTACCCTCAAATGTCTTTGTGGATTATATCCCCTTTTATGATGCCAAAAACCCTGAAGAAAGCATAAAAGAAAGCCTCAGAACGTTAAAACAGCTGCTGTACCGCTATCCAGGGCAATATGCACTAATGTGCATTGAACTGGTCCAGGGAGAAGCCGGATTTTATTTTGGCACACCCGAATTTTACAGGTCCCTCATGCATGTTCTTAGGGAGCACAACATAGCCATACTGATCGATGAAATACAGACCTTTGCCCGCCTGCCAAAACTCTTTGCTTTCCAGTATTTCAAGCTTGAAGAATTTGCCGATATCATTACTATAGGCAAAGCCTCCCAAGTGTGCGCGACCCTCTACCGCTCCGAATATAAACCCAAACCAGGGCTGCTAAGCCAAACCTTTACAGGGAGTACTTCGGCAATTAAAGCCAGCACAGTGCTTATAAAAAAACTGCTCGAAGGAAATTTCTTTGGTACAAACGGAAAAATAAATAATATACACGATCATTTTTCTGCCCTGCTGCAAGATCTGGCCGACAAATACCCTCACCTTATTCAGGGACCTTTCGGCATAGGAGGCATGATCGCATTTACCCCGTTCGGAGGAGAAGAAAAAAAAGTGATTGATTTCGTCCGAGCCCTTTTCGATAATGGTTTAATGACTTTTGTTGCAGGGTCCCATCCCACAAGAGTAAGAATGCTTGTCCCCATCTTGGCCCTCGGGGAATCAGATGTCAATAATGCCATGCTTATCATCGAAAAAACTCTCCTGCAATTTGAAACGCACTAGCGGAGTTAACTATGTATGTTATCAGACCTATAGAAAAATCTGACTTTCAGGCATACACAGATCTCGCTTTCTCCGCAAAATTAGGAATGCTGAGCCTACCCAAAGACCTAGAGAAACTTAAAACCAATATAGACCTTTCTTTGAAGTCCTTTTCCACTCCTTTAGAATTGAGAAAAACTTCCTTTTACCTTTTTGTCCTTGAAAATGTCCCTTCTAAACAGGTGGGTGGGATCTGTGGAATCTATGCCTCCATTGGCGTCCCTTTTCCCCATTACTATTATCAAAAAGAATGCATCCATTTGAAGCCGTGCCCCTCTCTACCCCTCGCAAAGGAACTTCATTTGCTCAGGCCCATAGCCATTTCAGAAGGCCCTTCAGAATTGTGCTCCCTCTTTCTCACGGCAAACTTCAGAAAAGAAGGCTTGGGAAAACTGCTTTCCTTGAGCCGTTTTTTATTTATGGCGAGATTTCCCGAAAGGTTTGAAGAAGAAATCATGGCAGAAATGCGCGGTTTTATCAACCTGGAAAATACCAATCCTTTCTGGGAACAGGTCGGAAAAAAATTCCTCTCTGTGTCTTATCAGGAACTTATTCAGATGCAACACCAAGGCCTTGATTTTGTTCCCTATGTCTTGCCCGAATACCCTCTTTACATCGAACTTCTTCCCAAGGAAGCACAGGAAGTCATTGGGCAGATCCATCCCAATACCCACCCTGCTTTCGCCATATTGAAGAAAGAGGGTTTTACCCCTTGCGGCCTTTATGATATCTTTGACGCGGGGCCTATATTGAAGGCTAAAAAAAACGAAATCCGATCCATTGTCAAAAGCCGTTCCGCCATTTTACTTGATAATGCCACTTCTCTTCCGGAGAGTCCTTTGTATATCTTAAGCAATGACAAAACCGATTTTCGAGCCTGCTTAAGCCCTATCCAATTCAAAAGCAGGCAGGAAGCTTTCCTGCCTGCTGCTATCGCAGATAGCCTCATGATACAACCAGGAGATCCGTTTCGTTACCTCGAAGTGGTACATTCCAAAACTCTTAATTAAAAATTAACAAATCTTTAATACTTTAATAATATTAAGATAGTAATTTACCAATTCAAGTTTCACCAAAAAAATATATAAAAAGGATTAATATTTATGACTTCACGAGTCCATGGAAATGGAAGCAACTTCAATGTCTACAATAATCACAGTAATAACTCAAACCCTGCCTCTTCCAATAATAAAGTAACCTCATGCAGGGAGAGAATCATCTTCATAGATTTAGAGGAAGAGGATTATAACGATAGGAATTATTGCCCAGTCAAAGAAAAAGAAGTGGTGCCAAAAGAAGAATTAGATGAAGAGGATTATAACGATAGGAATTATTACCCAGTCAAAGAAAAAGAAGTGGTGCAAAAAGAAGAAAAAGTACTTTCAAAAAGCTATATCAAATTCACTAAAACCCCACGGGATCCAAACAATAAATCAGACCTGGCTCTAAACAATATTTTAAGCTATTCGAGAAGAGGGGACCCTCAATTACTGGCCCTCAGTTCCAAAGTATCCAACAGCATCACCCACTCAGATTCCCATTCAACAGATAGTGAGACCTCCTTTGAAGCGTTGCCAGCGAAAGAAAGGAAAACAAAATATATCCCTTCAAAAATAAAACAACCTATCAGGAAATCACACAAAAGAAAATTAGATGAATTAAGCAATCGTATTTCTTCTTCGACCTCTCAATCTTCTATTCCTTCGGCCTCTATCTCCAATGAACCAGAAGAAACAGCTTTAGATGTTCATTCAGAAACAGGCCTGCCCTTAAAAAAACGAATGAAACACGCTCATCCTTCTGCTCAAGAACCCGAAAGCAGCGTGCATAATACGCCGCCAAAGAGCATTTTTCTTCCCTCTGTAACCCCATCAGCCATCCAAAAGGCAGCTTATGAACAAAATGAATGTTTTATTATCCCCTTGCCCTATGAAAATGAATCCTATGAAAATGCCATTAAAATAGCCTGGTCCATTCATCTTCAACAACAGTCGGCTCCTCAACAGACGCGTGCCCTGCTGCGATACCTTTTCAAAATAATATATTCTCTGTCCAAAGAAGAAATCAGGGAAGGTAAACTCAAATCAGAAGCCAATGCCGTAAATAAAGGAGAGGCAGCACACGGTTTTTGGACAATATTAAATAAATTAAAAAAATTCGAATCGACTTATCCATCCAATACCAATTCCATCAATAATAATTTTAAAATTAAAATTTTCGATTTCAAGAATAATCAATATACCTTGTCCCGTACTGAAAACGAAACCGGGAAAGACACCCTGTGCCTTTACAGAAAAAACAAGGCAGATGGATCGTTTCATTACGACTTATTAATTTCCAATATTTCCACCCCTCCTTTCTTGCTTTAAGAAGGAAAAGGGACATAAGGGACGAAGTTTACCACTGAGCCAGTGAGATCACTGAGAAGGTTTGAGAGATAGAGAGGGTTAGGTTCCTTTTCTAAATTTGACATGTGTTTCAGCCCCCTCTCAATTATCTCATACCTGCTCAGTGTTCTCACTGGCTCAGTGGTAAACTATGTCCCTTTCGTCCCTTACCTTAAGCCAGAAAGTCTTGCCCAAAAACAATTTCATATTGCATATTAGAAAAGGGAGGTGCAAAATCCATGGAACGGCAATTTACCGCAACCGCTTATGTCATCGACAACCAAAAAGTCTTATTGATCCATCATAAAAAATTGAAAAAATGGCTGCCTCCCGGAGGCCACTTGGATCCCAATGAACTGCCCTCTGTGGCTGCTGTCAGAGAAGTTTTTGAAGAGACTGGTTTCGAAGTCGAACTGCTGCCCCAGGAAAATGTATGGATTGAACGATGGAGTGCCTCCAGTTTTCCCCGCCCCTACATGTGCTTGCTCGAAGAAGTACCTGAACATAATGGCCATCCAGCCCACCAACATGTCGATTTTATTTATCTTGCCAGACTTACCGGAGGAAATCACAATGCCAACCACCAGGAAATCCATGACATGCGATGGTTTTCCCTTCATGAAATAGAAAATTTGGCTTCCGACGAAGAGATTTTCGAGGAAACCAAACAAACCCTCCGAAAAATCCTGGGATAACCACTATGAATAAAAATGCTGTCTTTATAGGGGCTACAGGACAAAATGTAGGCAAAACAACCCTATGCCTGGGCATTATCGCCGCCCTTAAAAAAAGATACGGCTCTGTCGGCTTCATCAAGCCCGTCGGACAACAGCATGTCACCATGGAAAATAAAACCATCGTGGACAAGGATGTCGTTCTATTCAAAAAGCATTTTCAACTTCCTGAAGAATGGGAACACATGAGCCCTGTCATTATACCTTCGGGCTTTACTCGCGACTACCTCGATGGAGAAGTCTCCGAACAGGATCTGGAAAAAAAAATCTCCTCTTCCTTTCATAAAATTTCCGGACGCAACGACTATACCATAGTAGAAGGAACAGGACATATAGGCGTAGGATCTATCATCAACCTGAATAATGCCAGGACTGCCGCTCTGCTGGGCCTGGATATGATCCTCATAGCTATGGGAGGGCTCGGCATGGCCCACGATGAATTGGCCCTTAATATTGCCATGTGCCGGCATCATGGAGTCAAAATCCGGGGCATAATCCTCAACAGGGTCCTCGAAGATAAACGGGATATGATCCTCAATTATTTCCCCAAAAGCCTGCAAAAATGGGACATTCCCCTGATCGGCTGCGTTCCCTTTAATGACTTTTTAAATACGCCCACGATGAAAGATTTTGAAAACCTCTTTGAAACCCAGCTGCTTTCAGGCGAACCTTGGCGCTACCGCCACTTTCAACATGTCCGCCTCGTGGCAGGATCTTTAAAGGCCTATATGGAAGAGATGTGGCCCAATGAACTGATCATCACACCGGCCTCCAGAGAAGATGTCATCGAAGCGACATTGAACAGACAAGGCCTCATTTCTGAAAATGGAAAAGAATATGGCGGCGGCTTGATCTTGACCAGTAAAATTCCTCCAAGCAACCCCATTTTGGCGCACATTAAAACCTCCAATATACCTATTTTGTACACCCCCATCTGCAGCTATGATGCCATGAAGATGATTACGTCCTTCAGCGCCAAAACCCGAGCCGAAGACCTTCCTAAAATTGAAAAAGCCATCTCTCTTGTTGAAGAAAACCTGAACTTCGATCTTCTCTGCAATAATTAATGTTGTGAAAAAAAAGAAATGGGGCTAGTCTGTCGAATAAGTTAAAAAGACATAACAGTCCCATTTATTTTAGGAATCCCATGCACCAGGAAGCTGTCACCTATTCTTGCGAAGGCATATCCTGCAAAGGGTATCTGGTTTATGATAATTCCAGCACTTCAAAAAGACCCGCTGTCCTCATTGTCCCCGCTTTTCGAGGGCTGGATGACTTTGCCCGAAAGAAGGCCCATGAATTGGCTGAAACAGGGTATGCAGCTTTTGCGGCAGATCTTTATGGCAACGGCCTGGAGCTCAAAACAAATGAAGAGGCCCAGGCACTCATGATGCCTCTTTTTATAAACCGTCAACTCCTGCGGCATCGGATCACTTCGGCCTTTGATGCATTGGCTAAAATGCCCTTTGTCGATACAAATAAAATAGGAGCCATCGGCTTTTGCTTTGGCGGCTTGACCGTTATAGAGCTCCTCAGAAGCGGCGCTGGCGTGCGCGGGGTAGTCAGCTTCCATGGTGCTTTAGGAGATACCCTTTGGGGCATCAAAGCCGATGTGGTACCCCCTGCAAAAAATATCAAAGGCTCTCTTTTGATATTACATGGGAATCAAGACCCCATCGTGAGCGTGGATGACATTTTATCCATTCAATCGGAATTTACAAAGGCAGGGGTGGATTGGCAAATGAACATTTATGGGCATACGGTCCACGCCTTTACCAATCCGCAGGTATCCGACTTCAAAGGCGGATATGCTTTCAATGAACTAGCTAACAGAAGGTCATGGCAGGCCATGCATTGTTTTTTTGACGAAATTTTTCACAAAACATAAGGATGCTATTTATGAGTTTCATGCCTTGGTTGGTCATTATATACGCCTTCCTTCTTCTTGGAGGAGGCATGATGGGATACTATATGGCCAATAGCTGGGCTTCCCTTATCGCAGGGAGCCTTTCCGCCATCATTCTGATCATCTGTGCGATCAGCATGTTTAATAAAAGCCTGTTAGGCTACTTCATAGCAGTGGGCGTAGCCTTCGCGCTCACCATTTTTTTTGCCAATCGATTTATCGGCACCTTCAAGATTTTACCGACAGGGTTAATGGCAATTGTCAGCCTGGCTGTATTTATTATATTGGTTGCCATAAAATTAAAGAATTAATTAGATGATCCTCATTAATTCACCTGTTTTCAATCAATTTATTTTAAGATATTTATTGCTATATTTTATGGTTTATTGGTAGTATGTAAATGAATAATATTAAAATATTACGTTATTTATATGTTTAATCCCTCGTCTCCTAAAACCCGCAAACAGGTTTATGCCCTGTTGACCAATAGGTGGGCCATTGGTTGTTTATGCGCCCTGGCTTTGCAGCAAATCATTGAAGCCTCCTGCACTATTTGGCTGGTCAATATGATTGCTCAAATCACTTCAGGGAAGAACTTCATGGTCTATCTTGCATTATACCTGCTCTCCATTGCCATTTTCTATATCCCCAATGGAATTGCATTCATCTTAAAAACTACCTGGAAACAGCAAGCCCAGCGCTCTTTTATACATGCCTTTGTGAACTCCAATAAAAACAACATCGGGGAATGGAGCAATAAAGGCCTTAAGGAAGAAAAACTGTCGATCCTAACCTCTGAAGGCCCTACCGCCATTAACCTGCTGATTGACTATGTGTGGGATTTGGGGATGTATGTACTGAGTGTATTTTTTAATATATTGGCTCTTTCTATCGTGGTCGAACCTTTATTTGCCGTTGCGTATGGTTTCAGCCTCATCTGCGTCTTAATTATCATGAAACTCAATCGCCGAGCCCAAAGGCAGCTCACACAAAAGGCCCTTACAGCAAGGGTAGACCTGGCCCAATCTCTATATGCTTCATGGGACAATGTTCTTTTGGGCAATTTTTACAATTTCAATATCTGGCAGGATAAAACAGAACAACGCTTAGATCGCTGCCTGCAACGCAATGTGGCCTTGGAACGGTTTGACCAGTTTCTGGCCATATTTGTTTCCTTATTTACCTCGATCCCTTCTCTGCTTGTCGTCGCTTATTTTATGATAGTCAATAGGCATGATCCTGTCCGGCTCTCAGCCTTTGTCGTGATCCTTCCGCTCCTGTTTAATATCCTTTCTTATACCTATCAAACCTTGAGCCTGCTTTTCAGATGGTCCATGCACCATAGCAAGCTTATGGCCATTTACAAAACCATTCAACCCGCAAAAGACCTTCATGTACCTATGCTGAAAAAGGTCAAATGGCCGAAAATCCAGGTAGTGCAAAGTATCGTACAGGATGCCTTTTCTGCTCCCATGGAAAATATCTCCGTCAGCAATCCTCAACCCCTTCAATCGTATAATGACCTCTTAGGCTTTACTACACAGTCAGGCCGGGTCACTTTGAGAGGAGAGAATGGCTGCGGGAAGTCCACTGCCCTGCTTCTCGTCAAAAATGCCCTGGCCCAAAAAGCCTTTTTTCTCCCTACCCACAATCAGCTTAGCTTTTTTGCCGAAACCAATAAATATTCCACCGGTGAATCTCTGAGAAACCGCCTGCTGGAAATTTTGGAAAAAGTGGACGCAGAAGTCCTTCTGCTGGATGAATGGGATGCCAACCTGGATTCCGAAAACAAAGAACGCCTCAACACCCTCATCGATGAATTGGCAGCTTCAAAATGCGTCATCGAAGTCCGCCATCGATAAAAGGACAAAACGACAAACGACTTTAACGACCTTAACGACGATAATAAACATGTCGTTAAGGTCGTTATCGTCGTTACGGTCTTTATTGTGAGTGCTTTGGGAATAATGCACTTAGGAATGATTCATAAGCCTTCCGAACTTTCTTATCACGACCTAATCGAACAAATCCGTTGCCATTTTAAGAAATTGATCTTCTTTTACCTTTTTGTCAGTCATCAATTGAGACATTTCCATCGCTTCATCAAATTTATCTTGCTCAATATACCTTTTGACTTCCTCCTGACATATAAACTCTCTGTCCTCAAGGGAATTCAATTTTTTTGCAAGGCGTATTTTTTCCCCGCATGAAAATTTTTTCCAACTCTCATGACGAATGACATCAATTATTGCATTACGGCTAGGTACTGTTTGAAGAGCAACTTCCAAATCGCCACCTGATAAAGATTTTAAATATAATGCCTTTGAGCTTGAGTATATATTTAAGACATATCTTGCTGAACCAGCAACTATTGATTCTCTTTTCAGATTTTCAAGAACTTTTAAAGCATTCTTATAATCCATTTTCCGCAGGAGTAGTTCAAAGAATATGAAATAATAGTCACTCTTCGGGATAAAACTCAAAGTATTTGAAAACTGAAAGACCTCTGCAATTTGATTTGTATCTATCAACTCCATTATAGATTTTTGAAAAAATGGTGAATCATCATAAACATAATTATCGTAGGTGGCAATCGAAGCCGTTTTCATTAAGTTGAAGTAGTTTTTCAAATAAACAAAAATGTTCCGTGAACGAGCTGAAAGGCCTGATATATTAGAGTTGGTAATCAATTTTTCAATTTCAGGTAAATCCTCAAAATTCATACGATTTAGGAGACTTTTCCTAAAATTGTCAAAGGCGCGCGAAACTTGAAAAAGAGTTGTAGCTTTTGAGATCTCAACATTGAAAAAGGATTTTTCCTTTTTCATATTGGATAGAAATAAAATTGCTTTGGCCTTCTTCTCGGCCATACTATTCATTGTAAACATTACGAAATCATCCAGATCGCTTTTGACAGCTTCTTTGGCATAAACGACCATTTTCTTATTCCAAGATGTGTTTACACAGGCTAATTCTTCAAAATGATTATCAAGTTTCGAGAAAATGATGTTAAAAACATCTTCCGGCAACTCGGACACTGTTGGAGTATTATTTGTTGGAAAGACTTGCTTTGTTTCCGCTTTGTTATTGACATTCATCTCTAAAATCCTTTTTGTTGATGAAAATAAAATTAACGACGAACGACGATAACGACCTTAACGACGACAATAAACATGTCGTTAAGGTCGTTATTGTCGTTATCGTCGTTTGTCGTTAAATAAAAA
>CAWACC010000003.1:0-71485 GCA_963780445.1 uncultured Parachlamydiaceae bacterium | reverse complement strand
AACCACATTGTGATGATCCAGTGACTGCAACAAGCTCGCTATTACAAGGTGGAGCAGATTAATGGAATTGAATAAAACCTCACTGTCCTCGTCACCACAAAGGAAAACTGGAGGAAGATATTGCTAGCTCTTGGGTGGAAGCCCGTTAGATCTGTGTTGAGGAGAAGCTGGAGCTCAGTGATGAAGAAGAAGAATGTTGCTGATGATGCTGGAGTACAATGCCACTGGTTGGCAGCGAAGTGGACCCCCCCAGGGTGGAGTGTGTAGCCCTTGTGCTGCTGATTGCCCTAGAGCTCGCCGATCCTTTGGAAGGTGAAGACCTGAAACGGGCCCGCACCACAACCAGAGCCAACGCCGCGAGGAGGCACTCAAATGCGCACACGAAAAGGGGGATGATCTTTCAGCAGGAATGAAAGATCCACAAAACGATGGGTTGGACGACGCGAGAGGAAAAAAAAAAAGATGTCAGATGAAGAAGAAGAGGAGATTGCAATCCCACCAAGTGGTGTGTTGCATTGGAAATGAATCATTGTGGCTATGTTGATGAGACTGAAGGCTATTGTGGTCAGGATCTGGAACAAGATGGACTCAGAATGGCTTAAGGCCAATGACAATCATTAAATTATTACTGATGAGTGAACATTTGTTTTCAATGAGGAAAAGATGCAAAGGGCGCAAAGACGTTTTTTTGAATTAACAAAGAGTTATTTAGGAGCGCTAAATCGCAAAGAATCAAATTTTTTTAGTTTTTTGCGCCACTTTGTGACTTAGCGCTTAGCGCCAGGAGACTCATAGAGTTTCTGTAAACCGTCTTTGCGCCCTTCGCGTCTTTGCGCCTTTGCGTCTTTGTGTTTAATCCAAAGGGATACTCACTCACTCGCTCTCAGTGGTATAATGAAAGGTCGTTATCTTTGACTTAATGATTCATACAGGCCAATAGGGCCACAGCGGCGATGATCCGCAAAGAAGGATAAGGCTCCCGCAATTTTTCAACCAGGAAGGGTATAGCAGAGGCCTCTCCTATAGTAGCCAGCCCCTCAAGGATCTTTTCCTTTACCGATCTGTCCGAAGTATTATACGCCTTATACAAAGTATTCAGGGCTTTATCCCCGCCTCCCCATTGAGCTAAAACGAGTGCGGCTTGCAGGCTGATTTTCGGATCGGGATCCTCCAATAAATTTTCCACTAACGCTATGGCATTTTCATCCCCCTCGGTAAGAAGCACTGAAGAAGCCACCCCCGATATTCCAATGGTTTTTTGTTGAAGGCAATGCCGAATGGCCTCTTGAGCCTGAGGGAACTTCAGGATGGCCAAGATATTAAGGACTTCCAATCGGGTCATTTGATTCACTGCTTCAGGGTAGTTGGGTATCAATTCATCATGTGAGACTGTGCTGGGCAGGATAATTTTAAAGAATCCTGAGTCATCGGTCATCCACTTTTCCTGATGGGCCATAATGGATTGATACAGGCACCGGCAGCATTCCTGCCTGTGGCGCCCTTGCTGGATCAACCCTATAGCCAGATTAAGTTTTACGAAGGGATTTGCAGATTGTTTGAAGAGGCTGTACATTAAGTCCACTCCCCTTGTTCCTGTGGCTGACAGGGCGCCCGCTGCTAAAAGGGCCATGTCCTCATCGTGCCTAACACAAATTTTTTAAAGATTTCCGATGCCCGCTCGGGATATGCTGGCAGAAGAAGCCAGGCGGCCGTAATAGCCACTTGAGGATCGGGATCCTGAAAACATTCAAAACACAGCCTCTTGCCATTAGCCGCATCTTTTTCCAAACAGCCTAAAATGCCTATGGAGTGCAAGGCTGCTGCACGCACTTCAGGATGGCAATCTTTCATTAAAGAAAACAAGGAACCCTCGCAGCCGGGAAGATCCTGATTTTCAATAATCTGGCATGCCAAAGCACGCGAGTTAGCCCGCGGGCTTTTCACTAGCTGCTGCAATTCATTGCTGCCGATCTTATCATATATTTTGACAAGGGCTTTTATCGCCGCGCCCCTTTCCTCTTGGCTTTTAAGGTCATTGTCCAGCCATTCCACTAGCAAGGGGCATGCCTGGGCAAGCTTCATTTCACCCGCTGCATTGATGGCTTCCAGCCTGACTTTCCAGTTTTTTTCCTCTTTCAATAACCTTAGGACTTCCTGGGCAAGCCTGGCATCGCGCAAGTGGGAAGAAAACTGCACTGCAGCCCACCTGACCGGGGGAACTAGAGTCCTTCATGCTTCCGGCAAGTATCTCGACTCCTTCGGCATCCTGTCCGTAGAAAGCCCCAAGCACCGCGAGAAGCCGGACCAGAGGAGAGGACGAGCGGCTGGAAGCATGCAGCGTTCCCCAGGCCATGGCTTCCATCACTTCCCTATTATAGGGATCCTCAGGAAACAAAGATCTGTATTGCTGCCAGACCGCCCCCATTTTTTTTTCATTGCCTTCTTTCGATAATGCATACAGCCAGGCTTCATAAAGGATTTTGGAATGAGGATAGCGCGCCAGGGCCTGTTCCGCTTCCGTGGAAGCGGAATGAGGGTCTCGGATTTCTATGTGGGCAAAGATATTTTGGCCCACTGATCCTCCGACGAGGCCTCATAAGAATAAATGGGAAGCGGCAACAAAATGGCTCCCCAAAGAAGTAGCCTATCTATATGCATTGACAGAAAGATTGCTTAAGGAGTTCGCTGATGGCCTTGAACTCTTTGATCTGGGAATCCCCCATGAGTTCAAAAAGGACCGTTTTCAGTGCTGATAATCCGTATCCCCGCATCCCTCATGTCCGCTATGGCTGTGGAAAAATCATAAATAGACCTGGAAGCAATGGCATCATTAACGACGACGACCTGTTTGCCCGCCGCCTTTAAATCTTTAGCCGACTGCAAAATGCAGACATGCGCCTCTATTCCAATTACAACCCACTGGTTCAGGGGCTCTGACAGCAGCTTTTCCCGAAGGCCCCTATCTTTCAGGCAAGAAAAGGCCGTTTTGGGAAAGTAGATCTGGCTGCCATCCAGATGTCCTTTTAAGGCAGGAATGGTGCTGCCCAATCCTTGAGGGTATTGCTCTGAAACAAAGATAGGAAGGCCAAGGATCCGCCAGCCTTTTATCATCATTTGCATCTTTTTAAGGACTTCGCATGAATGGTCCACGTAAGGAAACAACCTTTCCTGTACATCCACAATCAGTAAACCTGTCTGAGAACGGTCCAAAGTAAAATTGCTCATAATATCTAGCCCAATGCCCCCAAGCGCCTTCCTCCGATGAGATGAAAATGCAGATGAAATACGGCCTGCCCTGCCGGCGCCCCATTATTGGTCAATAAACGGTATCCCTGGGCGATTTCATATTTTTTTGCCAATTGTTGCGCCACCCCCATCATCTCGGCAATCACAGGCAAATCCTCTGCCGTGGCCTCCTGCAGGCTAGCGATTTCTTTTTTGGAAATGATAAGGATATGGACCGGAGCCACGGGGTGAATATCTTTAATGGCAAGGATGCGGTCATTTTCAAATACTTTTTCCGCAGGTAATTCGCCTTTAATGATTTTCGTGAATACCGAAGTCATGCAACATTCCCTCCAATTTTTCTCAATGTATAATTTAAGGCTTTAAGGGCCGCTTCGCGAGTTTTCCAGACGGAAATAAACAGTCCTTTGTGGCAAAAGATGGCTCCTGGAATTCCAGAAATGCGTTCCAGATCTTCATCCAGCAAGCCCGCCCATTCCGCCGGCAAGGGGACCCGCACCTGCATACGGTTCTCCAATGAAGGAGGGATGGCCCTAAGTTTCCAATGTTGACCTGAGGGCATAATGACAAACTTGGCAGGGTGGTGTTCGCCGTCCATTTCGAAAAATATTTCCATCCAGGGAACTCCTTTGTCAAAAAGGAGACAATCGTTATTTTTGCTCATGGCTTGGGCCACCACTTCCCTGCAAGATAGCATATACTGATATCTTAACCATAGCTTAGATAGATGTAAAAGGGAAAATTCGAGGGCGTCAAAAAAAGCCTTATCTTGGACAGAT
The DNA here is from genome assembly GCA_963780445.1 of uncultured Parachlamydiaceae bacterium. Lineage (GTDB taxonomy): Bacteria > Chlamydiota > Chlamydiia > Chlamydiales > Parachlamydiaceae > CAWACC01. The sequence goes on along the minus strand of CAWACC010000003.1, from coordinate 67,460 downwards.
GGATCCGCATCATGTTGGAGAGGAGTGAAGTTGGAAATAATATGGGAGTAGGTGCAAAGGCCTGGAATTTGGGGATCGCGTCCATTATCATGGGCATCCACCCCGAGGATCAGGGACTGGTTAAAAAAATTGTAAGCTGATTCCGAGATCAGATGCGACTCTTTGAGATGAAGCAGGATCATGCCGGCGCTGCTTAACTGTCCGGTATATTCCGCCTGGTGATGATCGAACAGTTTTTTCTCCCTGTCATATATTCCCCCGACATCGCAGACATATTCACATTTTTCCAACCGTTGCGTGTTACGCGTCCGGATAATTTTATCTTTGTCAATGAGCTTAAAAATAATCAATAAGGCGCAAGCAGTGACTTCATCGGCGTGAAAAGTGCCATCATGGGTCCCGCAACATCGAGGGGTTATATTGGTACTGTTTCTGATCAGTTTTTGCATATTTATAACTAAATTACTGCCATATCAAAGTGGTTATTATGGCAGATTGGATCTTAAAATAGAAGATCAATTATTTCAGTGCCTTAACTTTCACGTTTACAAGGTTTCCCTATTCAAGTAAATTTTTTTTCGTTATAATGAGTCTTTAATTTAATCATAGCCAAAGAAAACCATGAACCCTCTATTGGATTTAAAGTACTTTGATCTGGTATCACCAGATGGAGCCATTACAAATTTAACGCGGATTACGGAAAAAAAAGCGGAAGCTACCGTTTTTATAGAGAACATTCTTCCCAATTTTGTGGGATTCAGCATTGAGAAGGAGTGTCTGCTTTTCAATCTAAAAAGCACGTTGGCCCAAATAGGCCTTAACGCGAAAACCTTATCGATCGACCTGGATAAAAATAAACGGTGCGCACAAATTCAGCTGGAGCTGACAGCTATTGGAAAACTTGCCGTTCAGCTTCTTAAATACCTCACCGTAGGCGCCTTCATTGGCAAAATATTCGCAGCCGATGAGCGAAGGAGGGTGCGGGATCCCGATTATCTGGGCAGGATGTTTGGACGTTCCGACAGATGGGGCCGGCCCCTTCTCTCTTTGGGCGGCCTGCATGGCAGTAAAGATCTTATCTTGGAAAAGGTCGATGGGAGAACAGTCGCCTATCTAAGCCTTTTGAATGGGAAAATCGAATATGACGATTCCATCAACGGCTTTCTTCCTACAGTATCGAAAGCTATGAATGCCAAACAGCCCGTTCGGGAACTGCTCAGGCTGCATCAGACATGGAAACCCTACCTGCCGCGAAATGTAGTGGAAGATGAATTGCTCCTCGTCCGCACCCTCCCCTTGCATATCCGTACCGTCTTTGGAAGGGTTGTAGATGACCTGTTATCCCATGGATACTATCACACTTCGGCTTCTATATTGCAACCGGACACTCAGGCCTCAGGGGATATATACGAGCTTTATGGAAACAGCGTGCGCGAACTCACGGATATTCCGCTGGAATTTTATACTTTGGAACCGTACAGGGAATATGTTTTCTTTTCCGACAGGGACCAACTGCAGACCTGCCTGGAAGACAGCAATACGCTCTTTAAAGCTTTTAAAACAGCCCCCACTCCCCTTGAACTAAGTACTGCTGTTTTTATCGTCAAGGGAACGCAAATGCTGGATCTGACAGCAGATGATTGGGTGGTGCGGGAACTGAGGCAGCACGAGTTTCCCGGGCCTCATCATGGAGCCAGGCAAGCCTTAATGGTCGAACGATATATCGAACAACAGCCCGCCTATCCTTTCCTTAAAAATATTGATAATGAATACATCACTAGCCAAGGTATACTGTTAACCCGTTACTTTCCGTCTCCTTTAATGAAAAAGATGCTCCTGAGCGATCAGGTGCAGCGCTGCCTGAAAGGGATCTATTTTCAGTATCCCTCTCAATCCCACCAGAATTTCTTTTCAGCCGAAGACCGCGCCCTGCTTCACGACCTGGACAAATTTGCCATACCCGTTTATTGGGTGGACGAAACCTCCGGAAACATCCTTCAATACTGTCAAAAACCCGACCTCGACTCCGGAATGTTCGTTCCGCTCAAAGAGGTCGATGCCTTTATGAAGTCGACTGTTTTTGGGATTTATGGATCAAACCTGTTGGAAGGAGGATTTGAAGCTGAATTGAGGAAGCTTTTGCAAGGCATTATTGATCTGAAGTCCAAAGTACACCATCCCCTGCTTAACAAAAATACCCCGCTTGCCCTGGTTACAGGAGGCGGCCCCGGAGCCATGGAAGTAGGCAATCGCGTCGCGAAAGAATTGAAAATCCTCTCTTGCGCAAACATAGTGGATTTCCGCCAGAAAGACACCTCTGTTGTAAATGAACAAAAACAGAATCCCTATATCCAGGCCAAAATGACCTACCGGCTGGACAAACTGGTCGAGCGGCAGGCAGAGTTCAACCTGAATTTTCCTATCTTCTTGACCGGCGGCGTCGGAACGGATTTTGAGTATTGCCTGGAAGAAGTGAGAATGAAAGTAGGCGCTGTTTCACCGGCTCCTATCCTCCTCTTTGGCCCCTATGAATATTGGCAAAAGAAGGTATCGTCCCGCTTTGCGTGCAATCTGGAAGCCGGCACCATAAAAGGATCGGAATGGTTAAGCAATTGCTTTTATTGTATCCAAACCGCGGAACAAGGGCTCAAGGTGTATACCGAGTTCTTCAATAAAACCCTTCCCATTGGAAAGAATGGCCCGACTTATCCCGATGGCTTTGTCCGGGTGACTTAACGTAGCGTTGTTGCAAAAATAACCACTGAGCCACTGAGTAGCGTTGTTGCAAAAATAACCACTGAGCCACTGAGTAGCGTTGTTGCAAAAATAACCACTGAGCCACTGAGTAGCGTTGTTGCAAAAATAACCACTGAGCCACTGAGTAGCGTTGTTGCAAAAATAACCACTGAGCCACTGAGATCACTGAGAAGTATGAGATAATTGAGAGGGGTTTGAAACATAGGTCAAAAAACAAACTTATTAGGTCAGCTTAGAAAAGGAGACTTACCTTCCCTATCTAATACCCCCTCTCAGTGATCTCACTGGCTCAGTGGTAAACCATGTAATTCTCCCTATCTCAAACCCCCTCACTGATCTCAGTGGCTCAGTGGTTATTTAAATGTACCTTACCCTTTCTTTTTTCTTTCTTTTTTCTATTGCAAATAATCAGCCTAATTATTACACTTACACTTTATTATTAACAAATATATAGGTAATACATGAATAATTACAGCTGTGAATACTTGGACAATTTAATTAAAAATTTAAAAAACCCCAACATATTAGATCCTGAAGAAAGGAAAAACACCTCATACTCCCAAAGTTTTTTAACGTACGGAAGCAACTTTTTGAAGACCATGGGACGCTACGCCCAATACATGGAAGGCTCTCAGTATTACGACGAAACAAACGCCCGCCAGCTGGTCATCGAATACATCAATAATCCCGAATGCACCCAAGCGCTTCAACCTCAGCATAAAAAAATCATGGAGATCTACAACCGCTTAGCCCATATCTCCAAAGGAAAAGGGTCTTGGGCTGACGATATCGATAAAGAACTGCTTATGGCCCTCGAACCTACTGTAGCAGCCAAAAAAAACGACGATTCTTTAATTGAAGATCTGGACCAGATGATCGCCCGCAACGTGTTGCTGCCTGCCTCTCCGAATGAGTCTCCCACTGATGATGAAGAAGAATTGCCGGCCGCAGAGACTCCCGATCCAGATCGTGAATCCTATGTTTTCAAACCTATTAAGTTGGACCCCCCTTCCACCACCTTGCTTTTTCACATGCATGCCGATGAATTTGGCCATTCTTCCGAATATGAGGGGGGTTCATCAAAAGACGCTGTGAAATACCTGCATTCTTATCTGCAGAAGGCACAGGCGACCTCGGGAGCTACCTGGCCACAAGCTTTGATTGATGAGGTGGGCAATGCGGTCAATATGATATATGATCCTTCCCTGCATTATAACTCGCAAAATTTCAAAGTAGAAAAGGCTCCAGAGTATATCAAGAATGCCAAACAGAAAATTGCCGCCGCTTTTCAATCCAACAAGCCCATATTGATAACAGGAGGATGGACGGGCAGTCCCTCAGGGCATGCTATTTATTATGAAATTATTCCCGCTTCAGATAAAACCGCCAGCTTCCGTCTGTATAATAGCGGAGCCGGGGTGAGCAACCACCCTCAAGCAAATGAAGGGCACAAGATTAAATTCCAGCCCTTTACAGAATGGAAGGAGATCGATCGGACTTTATTGGAATCGAATGACTTTCTGGAAGCTCTATACCAGCTTAATTCGTTTCTTACCCACCCGACCGACTATATAAATAATGAATATGGAGAGAAGGATATTTATGAGGGGTTGAAAGAGATCCTGAAACCCGCAAAAGAATCCTCCTTCCTTCCTCCGGCAGATTTAAACAAAACAAGAAAAAAATCTCCTCAGCGGTCAGGGGTGTGCTCCTGGAAATCTCTAATGGCTTTTGTCAGCACTCGAATGGATGTCAACAGCTACAAACGATTCCAATGCGATATCAAATTGCAATCTCTCAAAAATTATGTGGAGTCTTTTAATTCTCCTGTTACTGCAAAAGAATGGCGGCTGGTGAAAAAAAGCCATCAAAACCTTTGCGCCGCCATTGTCCGGCTTTACAAAGAAAAACGGATTGGGGATGCTTACATCAAGTCCGCCCAAGAAATGATGGCTCCCATTTTCCAGTGGATCCATAAGCACGCCGATTGCCGCTTCGAACGTCAGATTGAGCCTCCAGTCTTTAAATATATTCCTTGTATTGAAGACCGCGCTTTAGAAAATAAACATTCCCTTCCGTCGGCCTTGGACTCACTAAGAAAAGCTGCATCGGCTGCCGATACCGCTGCACAGCCCTGGAAAAATTCCCTGGAAAGCATGACCTCATTGAATTTCAAGGAACCCGAGGCTGTTGAAAAAAATTTGGAACAACTTGTCATAGCAGCCAAAAAGACATGGCTGGACCGGGAAGACATGACCTTGCACAAGGGTTTGGTCCAGACTGTTTATAACTTGGATTTAAGTGAAGAATTCTGGGAGAAAGTCATAGCTGGGGATCAAAAAAAGGCCGAGACTTTGATTTTACAGTTTGGCGAACTCGCGAAACTATTTTTGAAAAGCTGTTTTACCATCCCGAAAGCGCCTACTATTTTCCCTGAAAAGGTTTATGTCTTTTTTAAAATCCTTAAAATCCAGGAAAAACTGTGCCGCCTGGGACACCCAAATTCCCTGTGGCAATCTGCGGCTGTTGGATTGCCAAGTGTTCATGATGTTGCAGGATATCCCTACCTCAATTTTGCCGATGCCAAGATGCAACGAGAAATGATCTCAATGTATGATATGGCTCCTGTATCGGACAAGGCACCTTTCATTCAGATTAACAGTTACACTTTCGAACATGACTTCCAAGGGGGAGGATTTTCTACCAGTTACGAATCCCCGCGACAATCCTACGAGAGCATCGGCTCGGAATTTAAATTCCTTAAAGGCCATCCCACCAAGAAACCCAGAAATTTTCAGGAAGTTATTAGAAATGAGTACCCTCAAGTTATTGAAACTATGGCCAAAAAAGAAGCAAAATTCCATCAACTGCCCCGATATTCCCAGGATGCGCGTATTTATGCCAGTGACGATTTACCTGAATGGGTAAAAGCGATGCGGGACACCCTGATAGCCCGCGATCATATCATGGGTTCAAAGGTAGGCCCTCTATCTTCGCTTGACCGCACATCCGATATTGAGCCTGTGTTTCAGGTAGATGACAAAGAAGATTCCTCCATAGTGACTATCAGCTTGAGCGGCGTGAATAAAGATATCCTGAACAACCCTGAAGTCAATAAAATTAGAGGAGTACCCCATTCCCGCTATGCCAGACAGTATCGGGACATCTTGGCTGCCCCGGTTCAACAATTTCTCGGCCGACTTGATAGTCATGAGAGACCTGAAACCGAAAAAAAGCTATTATGCACCACTGCCAAAATGCAAAAAATAGACATGGCTGACGAAGATTTTAAGGAATTAGCCTATCTATTTTTTACTTGGGATACCCACAAACTTAAACTTGTTGAAACCTTGGCTTATTTTCGCAAACATCCGGAAAAGCTAAAAGACACCGATTATCAAACCCTTCTTCACACGCTTTTTTTCAATAATTGTTTGCTGGATGAAAACCTAGCCGTCCCAGGTTTTGAAGCTCATCTTAGCCATTTCATCCAGAATAACTACGAACAATTCCTGCATGAAAACGAAATCCAGGCGACAGTATTCCTATTAAAAATCGCTCACCAGCTTCACAGCTTTTGTCCTCAACAGGAGGTATTTAGTTCAGCCACAGTAAGGCTAAAAACACTTGTGGAACGTAAAGGACTGGAACCGGATGAAAAATGCCTGGTTTATGCCGAACTCGTTGCCCAATTGGGCCATCAAAAAACTTTAACAGAAGAGGAAGCAGCCCTTATAGTCGCAGGTACCATCTACATAGAGGAGAACCAACCTCAGAGCAAATTGACTGAAGACCCCACTACCGCCAAAGAAATTCGGGAAACGCTTCTCGTGCATGCCAAAACGATCCAATCCGTTTTGGAGAAAGGCAATCCCAATAAAACTGTCTTGAATCGCATTCTAAGACTGGCGAGGCCAGAACTCGCGGAAGACAGGGAATGGTTAATGAAATCAAAACCCAATGAATTTCCTGTATTTTCGACACCCGATGGGGAACATGTCCTCTATCCCCTGCTTTCCAGACTTATTTCTTCTAATGCCGTGGTCCTTTTACCCCTGAATCTTCGTCAAAACGCCCTCTTCCAGCAACTGTTTCCAGGTATTGAGCAAGGCACCTATCTGCCGGGCAATGTGTTCTCTTTTAAAGATGGGCAGGGACGCGAAACCCTGGTGCATATGAAAGGGGATACCCTCGTCATAGATCAGAAACTGGACCCTCAAAAAAAGGAATGGTCCCGATATATTCCAACCTCTTCATTTATTGATGAGGTAACTCTCCCAGGCACCAACGAAAAAAAACTGCAATCCCACATCGGCAGCCGCTACCTTGTGCATCATTGCACCTATTGGCAGTCCCTGGAAGAAAAGGCTACAATTTATGCGATTGACTCCAAAACCGGGAAGGCGCACTACCTTCTCCACTGCCTCCCGCTGGATCCTGCCGTCTTGCAGAAAGAAATCAATGAGAAAGCCGCCCGTCAAAAGGAAGAATTGAAAATTAAGGTCAAGGCGCAGTATGGAGGCTGGTGTGATGAAACTTTATTTGAACATGAGCTAAAGAAATCCAAAGCAGCCGGGATCATACGGGAAGAACCAATGGATCCTTCTTGCACTTATGCGAAGATCCTTGATGTCGCCAGGCTTTCCGATGGATTAAAACTGGGCAAACCTTCGAAACTGTTTACCAGTTTTGAAGATCCTTCCTATATCCACGAATGGTATGACGATAAAGGAGTTTTAAAGAAGATAGAACTGCCCCGATTCAATCTCTCTTTCTCACCGGAAGGTACTCCTCCCGAGAAGGTGAAATGCGATCAATTTCCAAAATTCACTGTAAATACCAAAGATGCCAGCCATGAATTGGGCATTTATCCTCACTATATTCTCCTGGAAAATGGAAAAGGGCAACGCAAACTGATCCTGCCCTGCCAGCCATTTAAAAGCCCTGAAAAAAAAGAGGTTTTGGAGCCGAGATATGAAGTTGACAGATCTCTGGAACGAGATCAGCATAAACCTCAAAAGTACTTTGCATTTGATGTCCAAGCCCATGGCCTATTGTCGAGTCAATCGCGTGAGGCCAATCTCTATCTGGCCCAAGTATTGGCAACCACACAGGAATATAAAAAAGCGGCCTGCTATTTAAAAAAATTTGGGAATAAACAGAGCCTTTATACTGCCTCCGAAGCGGAAATACTGAGGAACATTTCCAAAATAAAAGATATAACAGGAGATGAAAGCGGCAATGGGAGTGTTCTCAGGCTCTATGCCGGCTACCTCCTGATTAAAAACACCTTGTCCCTTAATCAGGCGGTCTCTGATACAGATTCTGGTTCTCTAAGATCAAACTATGCCCTTTACCTGAACCACTACCGCCATGCCACTGTATTCAAATTAAAGCCGGAGGAAGAAGGGTTGATATTAAAAACCCTCTTGGCACAGCAATTTGAAGCCTCCCATTACCTCCGGTTGAAAGAACTCGATCCATCTGCCGCAAGGCAGATACAGTTGCCCCCTGTCAAAAAAATGGCTAAACCTGTAAAGAAGACAGAAGCTCTTGCAGGATTCAATATGTATTCGCTCTTTCCGGATTTTTCCTTTGAAGCGAATTCTGATTCGTGGAAAAAACCCGAGAAACCTCTTTTTTTAACCCGAAGCCACACAGAATTAAAGAAACACCCTTTCTATTTTTATAACATAGCCAGAACAGGAAATCCGGAGGAAAAGGAAAAGCTTAAACATTCCCTTGGTTTTGTACGGACAGCAGAAGGCGGGCAGCATGCCGAAACAGCGGATCTCTTTGAAGCAGTGCTGGAAAATCCAAAAGCATTTCCAAGTCCTCCGAATAATTTATCTACTTTAAATGACAATGAGAAGGGAGATGCTAAAGAGAAATGGCGTGAAACGGTGAAGGAGATCGCAATAAAGCAATGGAGCAGCCGCCCCAGCCAGGCTTCCCAGATGAAGGAAACTGATATTGCCCATGTCCCTGTCCGGCTGGATGAAAAACAGCCGCCCCTAAAATCTCTTCCCATCGTTACTAAACTCCCCGTCCTTCCCTCCCTCGCTGAAGAGACCAAAAAATCGGGCTGTTTCAAGCCGGATATTCCCCAACCCGATACGGAAGAAACCCAATCTCTATCTGACCTTTTAAAGAGCTTTGCCGGGGAGGATCCTGTTGAAAAGGCAGAAATTGCCCGTCTGACAGCAGACCTTGTGGAATACAGGAAGAAACCTCCGGCCCCTTCTTATACCTTAAGCGCCCAAGGTCTAAGCAGGGTAAAAGAAATTTTGTCGCAGAACAAAAACAAAGATCTTGCAGAAATCCAGGCCCTTCTGAATAAAAACACAGTGACCCCACAAATTGCCAATGATATGGGCAATTGGATGACCGAGTTGGAAAAAGAAATTTTGAATCAGGCCAATAAAGATCCAGAAGATCCGATTCAGATAGCTAAAAACCAGCTGGAAAAATGGACAGGTTTGAGAAAAGTGATCACCCTGGAAGAATTGCTCGTCTGTTTTGCCCAACAGGATTTCTCGAAGCTCCAAAGAAACCCTGCCTTGAAAGAAACGGATATGGCTCCCCTTGCAAAAAATATCGGCATGTATATGCTCTATGCGACCCGAAACCAGAAACGGGCAAAAGTAGAAACTGTTTTGAAGAAGCTGGACAAATTAAATGCAAAAGGCAACGGAAACACGGATGAATATAGCGATTTAGTCAACCAGTTGGCTCAAGAGATGCTGTCTGATCGGTCCTATGAGGATTTTTCAAAATACCCGGCTTTCCTGGTATTTGAATACTTTGCCAATATATGGATGCGGCCTGCACAGGTCAAAAAACTGGAAACCTTCCTTAAAGAAGGGAATATCAACCTGATCATGGAAATGATCATGGGCTCCGGCAAATCAAAAGTGCTGCTTCCCCTGCTGGGATTCCTGCGGGCCGATGGGCATAATCTTTCGATGCTGGTAGTTCCCAAACCTTTATTTGAAAGCATCTCGCAAGACACCCAAAGCATTCTTCGCGATGCCTTTTCCCAATCCTTGCATTCGATCCATTTTGACAGGAACACCCCTTTTACAAAAGAATGCCTGCAAAGGATACTGGATGAGATGTCAGCAATACAGGCAAATAAAGAATGCCTTATCATGACCAGCAAAAGCGTCCAATGCCTTCTGCTTAAATTCATAGAGGAATGCCATCGTCACTTTAAGATCCAAGGGGGTGACAGCCCCTTGTCCGATGAGCTGAAGATCCTACAGAAAATCTTGCTGACTTTTAAAGAGAGCGGTTATCCCATCATCGATGAAGCGGACACGATCCTTAATGTTCTACATGAGGTCAGCTTCAGCGGAGGCCGCCGTCTGCCGCCTAAAACCCATGAACTGGAACTATTGTCTGAAATCTATAGCCTGGTTTATGAGGACCCTGCCATTAAAGCTTTAGCCCATGTGGAAAGCGATCCACAGGCTGTCAAAGAGGCGCCCGTCCTGACAGAACCACTCTATCAGGATACAATAAAGGCACCTTTGGCAAAGGCATTGGTCCAACGCCTCGGAAAAATGACTTTTGGGTCCAAACCCTTAACAAATAAGGTGCATAAATTCATTGATCAACTGGATGAAGACAGCCGCAACACTCTTTTGCATTACCTGTGCAGAGATGCGAAGCATATAGATTCTGCCCAGGCGTATTATGATGGCCTGGATGAAGAAATTCAGGATGTCCTTGCCTTCGCCGGAGAACAGATTTCCCATCTGCTTCCCTACACGCTTACCCGCAATTGCGATGTGAACTATGGTTTGGATGAAAATAATGGAACGGTATTTGCAATCCCGTTTTCCGCAGCCAACAACCCCAATTGCGGATCCCAATTCTCCAATCCGCATATTACGATGAATTATACCTTCCAGACTTATGTCAAAAAAGGTATTACCCGTGAAATGGTGGAAAATCAGGTCCTTCTCCTTCAGGAAAAGGCCATGCGCGAAATGGCAGCCCAGGGAGGAAAAATTTCGCTGAAGGATACTGAAGCAGGAAATGCGTTCAACAAGTTGAAAGGCCCTGTGGACATGCCCCTCTTCAAATATAAACCCGCTCATATTGAAGCTATCGTCAAATATATCAATGGAAACGCCGAAGCCAAACGAGCCTTTGTTTCATACCAGATCCTGCCGCAGATGGAACTGTTTGAAAATAAAATGAGCTGCAACCCGCATCACCTGGCAGCCTTGTTTAATAAAATCTCAGGTTTCACCGGGACCTTGTGGAATGGATTGAGCATGCATCATAAATTAAAACCGGAACCTGAACTGGGCACCGATGCCAAAACGCTTTCACTGCTCTGGAAACATAGCCGCACCAATGCCGTTTCGATCAAGGAAGGGGCTCCAAAAGAAATGCTCCGGCAGCTCAAAGAGAAATCGATCGATTTTGATCTGATCAGCGATTCCGGAGGTTACTTTAAACAGGGAACCCATGCAGAGACCGCTCATGAAATAGTGGCGAGCGAGGGTAAAGAAACTGTATTTTATAATGACGATGGGGAACAAACCATCACCTCTGAATCTGGCAACGTTCCTTTGGTCCGCCCGGCCAAATCTCCGGAAAAGCGAAAGACCTTCCTGGATCAAAGCCATACTATAGGGGCCGACGTCCCCCAAAAGCGGAACGCTGTCAGCCTGGTCACCATCGGCAGAAATATGCTGCTGAGAGATCTCCTTCAGGGGGTATGGCGTCTTCGCGGACTGGACAAATCCCAGCGCGTGCGCTTCCTCGTCAGCGATGAGGTGGCCGGCATCATACGCCAGAAGTTGAAGCTTCCCGATGGCAGTTCCATTCAGTTGGATGCCATCCTGAAATTTGCCATAGCCAACCAAGCTGTTCAGCAAGGCCTGGACAACTATAAAGCTTTAAGAGAGGAGCTCCTCAATATACCTCAACAAATACTTCTAAAAGCCTTATTACAGGAGAACCTGCACCCTAAAGCCCGCTCGCAGGCTTTCAAAACCTTGATATCCACCTGGATAAAATCCGCATTCTACAGTTCCAAAGAACTCTACGGGAATCTGGCGGCATACAGACCAAAAGACAGTGTTTTGGCATCTGATAAAAAACAGAGCCTGACAGCGATCAAGGACATCTTCGAAAAAATGCCTTGGTTGGAGCAATTGGGCATTACCCAGAAAGCGTGTGTGGATGAGGTCGGGCTCCTGATAGAAAGGATACAAAACGCGCTTCCTTCCGAGATCCAATCCCCTGCCAAAGAAATAGAAAACGATCAAACCGTAGAGATGGAGAAAGAAACCAATACCCGGAGCGAGAAGCAAACGCAGTTGGAAGTGCAAGAGTCGACCTCATCAAAAATCGTGGAATTGTCTAAAGTTTATATCGATATACAAAAAAAGGTAGATATAAAGGTATATGATTCCTTTGACGAAGCCGTGAAGGGATTGAAAAGGTGCCTATCATATAGTAACGACGATTATATTCTGAATAATACATTGCCTGTTTTTTCGCTGAAGTCGTATCTAGAGGGAGATAAAAACCTCAAAGAATATGCCTCAGCGTTTGAGGGGATCTACTTAAGCATGAACGTGCTGGAATGGACCTACCGCCCGAAAGAATTTGCGTTATTAGGATCGCAAAGGAGCGATTTCCAACACCTTATCGTGAATGGATCCCAGGTGACTCTTTTAAGCCATGCGGATGCCTCGCCTCAAAGGAGCAGCCCGGATTACTTCCATTTGAACCTGGGCTTTAATGATCCGGCAAAGAAACCCACGGCAGACCAGTTGTATAAAATCACAAAACTCAAGTTTTTGAGCGGGGAATCGCAGTACGATCAGGAAGAACTGAAGCTGCTAAAGCAGTGGTTTAAGTCACAGGGAACACAAAAAATGCAAAAGCTGTTCCTGGAGTACATCCTGAAAGGCTATCCCAAAAAAGCCGCCCGCTACCTGGACAGCCCTCTGCAAAAACTCTTTGCAACGGCATAGTCATAGCCATATACAAAGAGGAGAAACAGGATAGGCAGGATCGGACAGGATAGAGTCCAATCCGAAGAAGTTATTCGAAATTATCCACTTTACCATAGCATAGAGAGGATATTCGCTTGCCTCTGCGATATAGAATTTCGTTTGTGCGCTTCGCGCACAAACGAAAGCCGTCATTCAAGCCCGGAACGGGCTTGAATGATCTCTGTGTTCTCTGTGTGCTCTGTGGTAATAAAAATCCCGCAAATCCTACCGCCGAAGGCGATCCTGCCTATCCTGTTTATTTGTTTTAGTCTTTATTCCTGCCACTTGGCAAGATGGGCAAGCATACTGCGATAATGAGCGCTGGTTTTCCTGTAGAATAGCTCCTGGATCAAAAAACCGCTTGTCTTCATATCAGTCAGGGGCAGATGGTACGGCATTTCACACCTGTCTTCAGATGTAATATGAATGGTCACCTTCGAGGGAGCTCCTGTTTCCAATAAAACTAAAATATTTTCCTTTGCGGTATTGATTTCAATGGAATGGATGCCGCCGGAATTTTCCGAAGGAAATATATTGGAAACAAGCTCCACAACGATAGGAACTTCACCCTGTCTGTAACGGATAAAGCGCGCCTCCTTTTCCTTCTCATAGGACTGAAAGGACCATCCTAGTTGTGCTGCCAGCCACCCCTGCAAATAAATGGCCTGTATTTCAGGATGGCAATTGCTTCCAGGGCATTTTCCATTAAATTCAATTCGTATGTTTTTACACTCACGCAAAGCCTTAATTCTATCTTCAGAGTCAAATATGTGGGCCAAGATTTCTCTCCAGCCGCCGCCCGCTGCCCAATTGATATCCCGTATTTCCAGTTTTTCTTTCTGAATCTCCTCCAACATTCTCTGACTGAACTTATGCAGATTCTGCGTGCAGTCTGAATTAAAGATCAGACGGGAAGCATACGCCTTGAAATGGGGAAGGATCTTGTGATCGGCTGTGGGGTCCTCATCCCAAAGAAGATAAATAGGCAGGTCAGGGATCAATATGGGCAATATGACAAAAGGGACGCGATAGAGCTGGGAATGGGAAACCTCGATGTTGATACGGTCGCAAACGACAGCGTTATCTCCTTCGCCAATGAGGGTGTTTGTGACAGAGGTGCGTAAATAGTTTTTAGTGGAGTCTGAATTTCCTAGGACAAAAATGATCCTGCAAGGGTATTTCTCCAAAATGGATTTTACCAGATCATCGAGAAATTCTGTCCGGATCTCATTATTAGCATACAGGATAAGATTGAACAGGGAAGCTTTAATGAATTTCTTTTCCTTTTGGGCATCCCAAAGTCGACCAAGTTCCTTCTCGATGTCTGCAAGGTTTATTTCAGGCGAATGGGTCATCTAGATAAGCCTCCATTTTCTTCCGCTCCGATTGATCAAATGATCTGCTTCTTTCGGTCCCCAGGTCCCTGAGGCATAGTTAGGGAAATTGTCGGGTTTTTCCTGTTTCCAGAATTCAAGGACCGGGGTCAGAAGGCGCCAGGAAGCCATGACCTCGTCAATACGTGCAAACAGGGTGCCGTCTCCTGCCATGCAGTCGCAGATCAGCCGTTCATACGCTTCCGGGGGAGTATAGCCGAAATAAGAGCCGTAGCGGAAATCCATTTTTACAGGTTGGATATGGGGAGCCATCCCGGGGACTTTGCAATTCATTTTTAGGGAAATGCCTTCATCGGGCTGTATACGTATGACCAGCACGTTAGGGTCATTTACTTTTGAATCCTGCTGCAATAAGAATCCGGGAGCTGCATTAAAGGTAACGGCGATTTCAGTGGCTCGTTTTGGAAGCCTTTTTCCGGCCCTCAGATAGAATGGGACCCCTGCCCAGCGCCAGCTGTCAATGAAAAGTTCCATAGCAACAAAGGTCTCCATAAAGGATTCAGGAGACACATTTTTCTCCGACCGATAGCCGATGACTTCTTCTCCGTTGATATATCCCTTTCCATATTGGCCCCGGACCACATGGCTTGGGATGTGTTGAATGGGGCGGATCGACTCTAACACTTTCACTTTTTCATCGTGAATGGAGGCGGCTTTCATGTTGATGGGAGGCTCCATGGCTATTAGGGAAAGAAGCTGCATCATATGATTTTGAACGATATCCCGAAGCATGCCGGCTTCTTCCCAAAAGGCGCCGCGGGTTCCAATGCCTATTTCTTCCGCTACGGTTAGCTGGATATTGTCCACATAATGGTTATTCCAGATCGATTCAAATATGGGATTTCCAAAACGAAAGACTAAAATGTTCTGGACCGTTTCCTTCCCTAGATAATGGTCAATTCGATAAATCTGACTTTCGTCCAAATGTTGAGTGATTTCCTGTTGCAATTTTGCAGCGGACTGGAGGTTTTCTCCAAAAGGTTTTTCGATGATAACGCGGCTCCAGGGAGTGGAACTGGCAGTAGCGTCATAGACTAATTGATGCTGTTTCAGTTTTTCAATGATCAAAGGGAAAAAACTGGGCTGGGTGGATAGATAATACACCCTGTTTCCTTTAGTGCCCAATCTATGGTCCATCTCTTCCAATTTATGCTTCAGGCTTTCGTAACCGCTGTCTTCATGAAATTCAGACTTATGGTAAAAGAGTTCGTCGCTGAAATTTTGCCAAATTTCCGTATCTATAGGCTTGGTACGGGAAAATTTATTCACTTCGGCCAGCATTTCGTTTTTAAACTGTTCATCCGTTTTCTCTCTTCTTGCAAATCCTATGCAAGCAAAATGGGAAGGCAAGAGCCCTTCGTGGGATAGGTTATAGAGAGCAGGTACCAGTTTGCGTGCCGTCAAATCCCCTGTGGCTCCAAAAATGACGAGAATACAGGGATCCGGTATTTTCATCTTACGGGTACTTTCTTCAAGCGGATTGTTAAATTCAATGGGAACATCTAATAACATAATGCACACTTCCTTAAGTACTATGGTTCCTGTTTGAATTTTAAGGGAACGCTTCCACAGCTTACCAGATATTTCATGGTCTGTTCCACTGTCACGTCAAGAAAAATGACTTTTGATCTGTCATACAGAAGCATGAATCCCATCATCGGATTAGGCGCCCCTACTACAAACAGGGAAATTCTATCCTGAAATGTAGGATCAGATCCCTCAGGCATCTTATCCGAAGAGATCAAACCAAAGGCATAAGCTTTTTCATGAGGAAACGGTACCAGGCCCACTTTACTGAATTTGGTCTTCTCTTCGTTCAATAAGATCTGGACTATTTCCTGTAGGGGCTTATAAAGCCGGTTAACAAGAGGGATCCGATGCAGCAACGAATCGCCGATACTAAACATATACCTTAACAATAGGACCTGTGCAAAAAAACCGGTCAATAAAATCAGCCCTGCCAAGCAGAAAAGTATTATAATTCTAATAAAAATAATGAGCTGACCATCGCGCAGCACATGGAACTGGTGCGCAGCCTCTTTTGACAATTCGAGAAACGGATTGGTTAAAAAATCCACTACGAAAATAATAATCCATAAAGTCACGGAAAAAGGGAGTAATAGGGCCAGCCCGGTAATGAAGTTTTTTTTCATATTTTAGGAGGCTCCTGAGGTATTTTGCCAGCCAGTGATTGTATTGGCGACATGACCACTCCGCAAGAAAGAATATACTTAAGAGCGTCTTCCACCTTCATTTCCAAAAAAACGATATCCTTTTCCGCAAAGAGCATGATGAAGCCGGAGGTGGGGTTTGGAGTTGTGGGAACGAACACTGAAAAGACCTTTTCCTCTTTCATATGTGGCAGGCCAGTCATGGGGTCGCCGGTCACCAATCCGATGGAATAGGTATCCAGGGAGGGAAACGGCACCAATACAACTTGTTTGAAAGATTTTGTATTGGGTTCGAAAAGGGTTTTAATGACCTCCTGACACGCCTTGTAAATGGAGCTCACCAGGGGAATCCGATGCAATACATAATCCCAAAGGCTTATCATGTAATGGAAAAAAAACCACCTTCCCAAAATGCCCAGAGCCACAGTTAAAAAGAACAGGAGCACTAAAACAATGATTTTGCTCACTACTACCTGTATTTCTTGCGCGGAGAGGAACAGAAATCCTGTATTAAGCAAACCAAACCAGGACAAAATGCTTTGGACAACCCCAATGAAAGGAGCCGTGAACAGATTGACCATAAACATGATAATTGCTATGGTCAATGTCAGAGGAAGTAAAATGACCAGACCGGTGATAAAGTACTTTTTCATTTGCTGCTTCCTAAAAGAATGAACCTCCAAAGCAGTAAGGCATCCTCGCCGGCATAATCGATGCCTACTCTTGGCTTCGCTAAAATCTGATCCGGTGTGACTTTCACCCCGCGATCTTCCAGCCATATTTCAGGCCCGCACAGTCCAAGTCCATTATGAGCTACGTGGATTCCCAATGCCTGCGTGAGCGAACCCGGCCCCGATGACAAGCTGCGGCATAAAGCCTCTTTTTTTCTCCGTTCCAGCATATGTTCCTTACCTATTTCAGGTTCTATGGCTCTGATCAGGACAGCATGCGGAATCCCATGGGAATTTGTAACTATGTTAAACAGAGAGTGAATGCCATAACAAAGGTAAACGTAACAGACGCCCCCTTTATTGTACATTACTTCATTTCTTTTTGTACGTCGATAGTTATAGGCATGGGAAGCTTTATCTTCAGGCCCTTTGTACGCTTCGGTTTCGATAATTTTTCCTCCGGAGACTATTCCATCAAAACAGGTCAAGAGGTATTTTCCGATAAGGTCCCGGCTGATCTGGACGACATCATCTTGTAGATAAAAATCTGATCGTATCAAAGCCATAATATAAAACCTTAAAATTAAACGCAAAGGCGCAAAGATGCAAAGAGCGCAAAGACGATTTGAGAAGTAACAAAGAGTTATTTATGGGCAAAAAAAAATCGGGTTTAAGTGTCCTTTGGTCCTTTTGGTCCCATATGTCCCTTTGGTCCCTTATGTCCCTTTGGTCCCTTATGTCCCTTTGGTCCCATATGTCCCTTTGGTCCCTTATCTCCCTTTGGTCCCATATGTCCCTTTGGTCCCATATGTCCCTTTGGTCCCATATGTCCCTTTGGTCCCTTATCCTTATGTCCCTTTGGTCCTTTTTGTTCCATTGGTTCCCTTTGTTTTATTTTTCTGGAACCTACCAGGGACCATTCGGTTTCAAAACAGATAAAATTGATATTTTTCAGCAGAACAGTGATCCTGTTCCCGCTGGTATGAATATAGCCTTCATGCCGACCTTTGAGCAGGCCTCTGACTTCATCATAGACAAAATAATCATTTTCCAGTTCGGAGATATGCAAAAAACTCTCCAGCATAAGGTCCAGGATCTCAAAATAAATCCCAAAGGGCTTGACCCGTGTGATCACGGCTTCATATTCCTTTTTGGGATTATTCTTTTGCCATAATTTTAGCAATCTGAGTTTTTTCAGCAGCCTGACATTGCTTTCAGCTTTTGCGCTTATTCTTTCCCGTTCCGAACACTGCAGAGAAATGGATTCCAAACTCTCCCGGTCATTCTCTTCTCCAAAAAGTATCCTGTGCACCACAAGGTCCACATAACGGCGGATGGGACTGGTAAAGTGGCAATAATGGGTAAGGCCTAAGCCATAATGGCCGATATTATCCGCTGAATAGACGGCAAGGCGCATCCGTTTGATATAGCTTGTGGCAAGATATTGGGCATAAGGAGTCTTAGCAGCCTCTTCAAATAGCAGTTGTATTTCCCTTGGAGTAGGGATTTCAGACAGCTCATAGCCAAAATTCCTTGCGAGCATTGAAAATTCCCTCATGTTATCTTCTGAAGGCTCTTCATGGATCCTATATGCCAATCCCTTCCCTTGCCGGGTGAGATGGGTGGCTATGGTTTCATTGGTTTTGAGCATGAATTCTTCGACCAGCTGATGTGTTTCATCATATTCGATATAATCCAGGCCCGAGGGCATGCCTTTATCGTCCACCAAAACGGTAAGTTCCGGCATGGCGAACTCCAGGCTCCCCCTCTCGTAACGCTTGATTTTCAACAGCTTGCACAGTTCCAGCATCAGTTGCAGATCGGGCAGCAGCTCACTTTTTTTCTTCCCATCGAGAACTGCTTTGGCTTCCCGATAGGTAAACCGTTTGCGGCTTCTGATGACAGACCGGCAAGTTTTGTAGCTGACAAGATTCCCCGTAGGATCGAATTCCATAAGTACAGAAGCAGCCAACCTGTTGACATTGGGTTTAAGGCTGCAAAGATGGCTGGAGAGCTCATGAGGCAGCATGGGGAGGCAAAATCCGGGAAAATAGGTGGAATTGCATCTTTCCCTGGCCTCTTTGTCCAAAGGAGAACCTGAAACCACATAGTGCGAAACATCTGCAATGTGAACTCCCAAATGATAATGACCTTTTTCGTCTTTGCTCAAATTAACAGCGTCATCAAAGTCTTTGGCCGTGTCGGGATCAATGGTAAAACAGTTTAAATGCCTTAAATCTTCCCGCTGCCTGACCTCGTTCAAAGTCACACGCGTCCCGAAATTTTTTGCCTGCTGCAAAGCTTTTTTGGGAAATTCAGAACGCAGCTGGTATTCTTCTATGGCTGCCGGTATATCGCATGAGGGGTCGGAAATATGTCCAATATAACCGGTCACCTGGCATTCGGTGGCACTGCCATTACCTCCCCAAGAGATCACTTCCATCACCACGCGGTCTCCTTCGCGGAGTTTCAGATTTGGATGCGGCTGCACCACTATCTTTTGCGTATTTCCCAGGAGGGGTGCATAAGCATACATGTCTCCGAAGGGTTCCACTTTCGATATGATACCGGCCACATGCGTCCGGCCTCGGGACAATATGGAAATAACTTTCCCTTCGGGCCCTTTTTCAGAAACCACTTCTGTATTGACCAGCGCTTCGACGGTATCCCCATCGACAGCCCCTTTTGTAAGGTGTTTGGGGATAAATATGTCTTCGGAATAAGAAGAAGCGTCATCCAGCCGGACAAAGCCAAAGCCGCGCGGGTGCACGTTAATGACCCCTGTAACTACATTGGCCTGAAGGGATTTCCAAATGTACTTTTGATGGCTTAACTCGACCATCCCCTGCTCGATGAGTTTTTCTAGAATCTGATTCAACAAGTGGGCATGCTGTTCGGCAAAATGAAGCCTTTTCAAAAGTTGCTCCGCCGTCATGGGACGATATGCCTTTCCGCTCAGGAATTGCAAGGTGGATTTATAGAGATTTTGAAACAGCTTTTCTTGTTTGTCTAATGTTTTATTAGGAACCGATGGGTCCTTTTTTTTGGTGCGTTTTCGCATAGATTAATTTACCGCGTTTTGTTATACTGTGTTCTTGATTATAACACAATTCAAAGATAGTAGACAGTAAAATGAATGCAAAATACGATCATAAAAAAATCGAAGCCAAATGGCAAAAATACTGGCTGGAAAACAAAACATTCAAAGCCGCCCTCGATCCTTCAAAACCCAAATATTATGTCCTCGACATGTTCCCTTACCCCTCAGGCTCAGGCCTTCATGTAGGACACGTTGAAGGATATACCGCCACGGATATCGTTTGCCGTTATAAAAGGCAAAAAGGATTCAATGTCCTTCATCCCATGGGCTGGGACAGTTTTGGCCTCCCCGCAGAACAGTATGCCGTGCGGACCGGGACCCACCCCGCAGCCACCACCCGGCAAAATATCGGCAACTTCCGCAAACAGCTTCAATCTCTAGGCTTCAGCTATGACTGGGACAGGGAATTGGCCACAAGCGATCCCCAATATTACAAGTGGACCCAATGGATCTTTACCCAACTCTATGAGCAGGGCCTAGCCTATGAAGCCGAAATGTATGTCAATTTCTGCCCTGCTTTGGGAACCGTATTGGCCAATGAAGAAGTGGAAAACGGCCGTTCGAAAGAAGGAGGCCATCCTGTGGAAAGACGCCCCCTGCGGCAATGGGTATTAAAAATCACCTCCTATGCGGAACGTCTGCTGGAAGACCTTAAACTCGTCGATTGGCCTGAAAGCCTGAAAAAACTTCAAATCAATTGGATAGGAAAAAGCGAAGGGGCGCAAATCCACTTTAAAGTCAAAGGACGTGACGATGCATTCACTGTATTTACCACACGGCCCGACACGTTATTCGGCATCACTTTTATGGTTTTGGCCCCGGAGCACCCTCTAGTCGAAAAGATCACAGCCCCCTCCCATCAGGCGGAAGTCAGGGAATACCAAAAACAGACATTCCTTAAGAGCGACCTGGACCGTACAGACCTGAACAAAACAAAAAGCGGCGTCTTTACGGGAGCCTATGCCATGCACCCGGTAAATGGAAAAGAAGTCCCCATCTGGATTTCAGACTATGTCATGATGGGATATGGAACTGGAGCTATTATGGGTGTCCCTTCCCATGACGCGCGCGATTTTGAATTTGCAAATAGATTTGATTTGCCTATCATTCCGGTTTTTGACCCTGATGTCGAACGCTATGAGGAATTCGTTCCTCAACATATCGACCGAATGGAATTTCGCAAGCAGGTCCTCGAAGGAAAACAGTGCTGGCAAGGAGAAGGAAAATACATCAACAGCCATTATCAGGACCTTTCGCTGGATGGAATGAGCGATATGGCCTTGGCCGAAATAACCATTATATCCTGGCTGGAAAAGAAAGGGACCGGACAAGCTGCCGTTTCCTATAAGTTGAGGGATTGGCTTTTTTCCCGTCAAAGATATTGGGGTGAACCTTTCCCTATCCTCCATTTCGAAGACGGGACAAAACGGTCTTTGGCTCTGGATGAGCTTCCTTTGACCCTCCCCGAAATCCACAACTTCAAACCCACCGAAGAAGGATCAAAGCCCGCTCGCCCAGGCTAAAGATTGGATTGAGATCGTAGATCCCAAAACAGGAAAAAAAGCCAGAAGAGAAACAAACACCATGCCGCAATGGGCAGGGTCCTGCTGGTATTATCTTCGTTTTTGCGACCCGCATAATAAACAGGCCGCATGGAGTCAAGAGAGCGAAAAATATTGGCTGCCGGTGGATTTGTACGTGGGAGGAGTCGAACACGCCGTTTTACACCTGCTCTATGCCCGATTTTGGCATAAAGTGTTGTATGACTGCGGCTTTGTCAGTACTCTCGAACCCTTCCAAACCCTCCGCAACCAGGGGATCATCCTGTCGCGCTCCTATCAAAACAGTCTCGGAGCTTATGTCGCCCCTGAAGATGTCAAAGAAAAAAACGGGGAATTTTTCCATTGCACCACGGGAGAAGCCCTGCGCTCCCAGATCGAGAAAATGTCCAAATCGAAATTGAATGGGGTCACCCCTGACGATATCATCGAAGAGTTTGGCTCCGATTCGCTGCGCCTTTATGAAATGTTTATGGGCCCGCTAGAGAAAGAAAAGATCTGGAATACCGATGCTGTCAACGGATGCCGCCGCTTTTTGTCCAGATTTTACGATATTGGCCGTATCCGAAAAAGTCACGGATGAAGAGAACCTTGAGGCATTAAAACTCGGGCATCGCCTCGTTCATGGGGTTGCCAAAGATATTGAAGCTCTGCAGTTTAATACAGCCATTGCTAAAATGATGGAATTTCTCAATGATATGGCCAAGCTTCCTTCCCATCCAAAAAGCGTCATAAAAATGGCCGCTCAAGCGCTGATGCCTTTTGCCCCCCATCTGGCAGAAGAAATCTGGCAGATCCTAGGCTGCAAAGAATCCTTATCCACCCGTCCGTACCCTGAGGTCAATCCCCGCTATCTGGAAGATGACACGATGACCTATGTCATCCAAATCAACGGCAAACTGCGCGGCAGATTTGAGCTTCCCAAAGACCAAACCCAGGATGTGGTGATGAAAGCCGCCCTTGACAATCCTCATATAGCCAAATTTGTCGATGGAACTGAGATCGTAAAAGTGGTATTTGTTCCCAACAAACTGCTGAATCTCGTGGTAAAATAACGTGAGCTCGATGCAAGAACCGTTCTTCACCACTGAGCCAGTGAGATCACTGAGAAGGTTTGAGATAGGAGAGAGAGATTATATTATTAGGCGTCAAATGCCATGCTTCAACAGTTCCTCCCCCATCTCAAACCTTCTCAGTGATCTCACTGGCTCAGTGGTGAAGAATAAGTCTACTGATACCTGCGGAATACAAGGGCTTTGATCTGGTCTAGCGCAAACATGAAAACTACTACCGAGATACCCAGCAAAAGAATGATATCTAGGCTGACCGGTTCCATTAGAATACCGAAACAAGCCATGGCGCTGACAACCATGATGTCACCAACAGTGCTTGCAATAAGTAATTTTCCTGGGCGTATTTTCCAGAAATGCATTCGGGTACGTATCAAATACACTGTAGCCAACCCAGTGAAGACAGACATTACAAACATCAAAGTTTGAAGAGAGTCCAAGGATAGCCTGAACCAATCTCTGGCAGCATAAAAAACTGCAAAATTAAAGATTAGCCAAGAAAGGGCCAGAATCAGGGAAGTCAAAACCAGGAATTTTATCTTCAAAAGGCAAGGTTCTTTTGGCATCCTCACGTTATCACTCGCAAGCGACATGGTAACAAAATCATTTGCAAAGATCAAAAACATGACAAGGCGTGGAGTCAGGATAAATACATCTTCAATAAGAAGGCCCAGGCTTAGAAAAAGGGCAACATTCGTAGTTTTGACCACTTTATTAAGAGTATAGGTTAGCATCCTTCTATACACTTCGCGTCCTTCTTTGACGGCTTTAATGACATTTCCAAGCCCCGGATTTGTTAAAATCAGACTTGCAGCCGCTTTTGCCACATCGGTGGCATTTGAAACGGCAATTCCGATATTTGCCTGTTTGAGGGCTGGAGCGTCATTGACCCCATCCCCTGTCATCCCAACTATATAATCTTTCTGTGGTCCGGATTCTGGACTATAGCCTCTGAACGCTTTGTCATAGGTTCAAAAGGAATAAACTGTAAACGCTCCTTTGAGAAGGGGATTCCATGCTTATGGGCCAGTGATAAAATCGCCGTATCAAAGGGATCCTGGCTGGCTTCATTGGACGCTAAAGCCGCCATTTCCAAAAGTTCTGCTGTAGATAGCAACAGGTGAGGTTTAAGGTCTTTTAAAATTAAACTGTTTTTTGTCAAAGTACCCGTTTTATCGCTGCAGAGAACATTCATGGCCGCCGCTTCTTCAATAGCTGTGATTTTGGTGACTAAAATGCCTCTTCCGGCCAGCTTTAAAGCAGCTAGAGAGCTCATAAGGGTAAAAGCTGCCGGCAAAGCAACTGGAATAGAGACTACTAAAAGCACCAAAGCAAATGGCAGCACGATGGAAAGCGACATATCCTTGATTGAGGCATAAATCAGGATGATCGCCACAAGAAAAGCATCTATTGTGATAAGATACCGGACAATATTCAAAACTGTTTTTTCAAAATGGCCTTCTGTTTTTGCCGCTCGGACCAACTCAGCAGTCCTTCCAAAAAAGCTGCGTTTGCCGGTCGCTGTGACTACTCCTGTAGCTTCTCCCCGCTTTACAATTGATCCGGAGAAGGCAGGGCTGCCAGCGCTCAATTCAACAGGAAGCGATTCCCCTGTTATGACTGAACTATCGACCAGCACATTGCCTTCTATCAGTTTAACGTCAGCCGGCAGGAAATCTCCCATTCTAACCCGTATGACGTCGTCCTTGACGATCTCTTGCGCGTCTAGGAAAATCCAGACCCCATTTCGAAGCGCCCGAGCCTTTATTTTCAACTGTTTTCTAAGCAGAGATAAAGCGGATTGCGCCTTTCTTTCCTGCATATATCCTACTAGGGCGTTAAAAACGAGGAGGCAAAAGGTAATGAAAGCTTCATTTGTTTTTCCTAAAGTCATTTGCAGGATAAAGGTGCTTTCCAGCAACCAGGGAACTGGACTCCAGAATTTTAAGAAAAATTCCAGTATTGGAGATTTTTCCATTTCTTGAATGGCATTGGGACCATATTGAGCAAGCCTTTCCTGAGCTTCTTTTGTTGTAAGGCCGTGAAATTGAGAATTCATTTATTGCGTCACCTCGTAAAATATCGATATACAATTTTTTACAAAAATGTTACTAATGAAATAGAAGACTCTATATATTTCTCTATAGTACGCATAACTGTTATTTCTTTGAATTTAACTTAGGATATGTATGACAATAGTTGATATTTGTATAGTTCTATGCACGATCTTTTTCATTGTTCTTGTCATTTATCTGATAAGAACTTTTCTGAATATTCAAAAATCTTTGGATCTCATCAACAATTTGATTATTTTGCTACAGCCAAAACTGGAAAAAGGAGGAGAGGAAACTCTTACTCTTCTTCATCGAACAAATGAAATTCTAACTCTGACAAGTAATGCCTTTAACCCTTTGCTTCAATCAATGTCTGATTTAGGAAGCGCTTTACAAAAGAAAATCCATTCCTTAAATTCCTCGGAAGACAATCGTAAAATACACCACAGAAATCAAATAGACGAAGTTATAGAGCTTATTGCATATGGAATTTTGTTTTGGCAACAAATAAAAAAAAGGAGATAAATTATGTCCAATTTAACCCAAGAGAGAGAATCCACATCTCACATATCCGACTTGCTTATATGTGGAGCTGTGGGCAGCCTGATTGGAGCTTCAGCAGCTCTATTATTAGCTCCCAAAAGCGGAGAAAAGTTAAGAAGAGATATTACTCATGCTTACTGCGATCTTACTGATAAAACTCAAGAATTTGCTGATGAAATCAAAGAACGCACGTCGGAATTTATTTCTCATCCCGAAAAAGAAGGTTTCTTATTGGCAGGAGCAATAAGCGGAGCTTTATTAGGTGGTGTTATAACCTATCTTTTAACTCAGCAAAATAAAACAAGCTCCACTTTTGATGAATGGAGAGAAAAATTGAAGAATACCACCCAGTCAATTTCTTCTATGGATTGGATTGAAACAGCAAAAGAAGTTTTATCTGAAATTAATGAGAAAATTCACCATCATAATGGCAGCACAGTAAAAAAAAATCGGGAAAAATCTGAAAATACGATTAATACCATTTTAGATTGGGCAGACCTAGGGTTGCAAGTCTGGAATAAAGTGAATAACAGGAGATGATCTATGATACCTAAGAATGTAAATGCGATTACAAGGATTGTAGCAGGAGCTTGCATTGGGACTCTTGCAGGTTCCATAGGGGCAACGCTCCTTCCCCAAAGAAGAAAAATTATCTCGGCTTTTGTCAATCAGCAATGGATTGAAAAAGCCAAAAATATGAGCGAGTCGATTTTAAATGAAATACAGTATTTAACAAATAATAAAAGAAGAAACCAAACTCCTGCATTTACCTATGGTACCATTACAGGACTACTTTTAGGAGTAACCGGTATGATGTTGCTCAAAACCATGAGCAGTGGAAAATTCCAAAAAACCCTGACAAAACAATATAAAACTCTGACGGACAAAACGCATAATTTCATGGAATATCTCAATGATGGATTTAAAAAACCACCAAAAAAATCCTCTCATCCCAAGCGTGCTCCGAAAAAAAGCAAAACTCATATCAAGGCGTAACAGGGTAATATTCTTTATCTGGAACTAAAAAAAAGAATATGCTATTCCTCTCTTTTGAAAACAATGGAGGAAAAAATGACTTCCAGTATCAGTTTGGATCAGGTATCAGAATTCAAAATAGGCTCATGCAATTGTGTGTATCCGTGTTCACATGATCTTCGGATAAAGCTTATTGATGGGCGGCAAATGAGTGACAGCCTTAAGGGTTATGAAATTTGCACGGTTATTAAATCGATTGCCAAAGATAAAATTATAAGCAGATGGAAAGAAGACCATTTTTTGGAATATGAGGAGCCGGAAACTGTCAAAATGTTGAAGGCTATGGGCCACGATTCCCTTGCTTCAGCAGAGGAAATAGTGGCTCAAATATTTCAAGGCACTGTTCCCAGTAATTCATGAAAATCATCAGATACAATGGTTTCAGCATAACTATCCTTCAGTACCTGTTCTTCTCCTTTCTTTTTCTTCATCTTCTTCAAAGCCATATTTTTGCGATGATTCAAGATCCTCATCAACATCTCTCAACTTTTCTATATTTCTTTTTTCATATTGTCGTTCAAATTTCTTCAATTCATTTTCTATAGCTTCTTTTTCTTTTCCATATCTTTTTTGAAGTGCACCGACCAATTGCTCTCTTTTACCATCGATAAAAGTTAAATCATCATCAGTGAGTTTACCCCACTGTTCTTTAACTTTTCCTTTGATTTGATTCCACTGACCTTTAAATTGTTCTTTATTCATAGCTCCTCCTTATAAGTTAAAGGGCCTGGAATATCTGAAATCATTATATCATATTTATTTTTTTAAGAAATATCTTTTCAAATTCAGGGAATATAAGTATGATGAAAATTAATTTGAGGATAGCAAGAAATGACACTCTAAGGAAGTTTGAACTATTATAGCTAATTTGAATGAGGCAATCGTTATACTGCCTCGACAAGGTTAAACATGGATCTTAAAAGTAAATTTTTTAAAATTTCAATTGGAATTCTACTTGTACTTGTTATTATATATCTAGTATTTCAAATTTTACCATTTTTCTTTTTTACCATTAGTATTATAAAAATAATTTTATATCCAACAATGTTTGCAGTAATTTTTTATTATTTATTTCGTCCTTTAAGAGATTTTTTAGAGAGATATAAATTTCCTCGTTGGCTTGCGATATTATTTGTTTATCTTACTTGTATTTTGTTTTTTGTAATTGTAACAATATACATATGGCCATATTTAAGCAAACAAATTACTGAATTTACTTCTACTCCAAAGGAAAAAATAGAGGAAATTCAAAAGAAAACAATTGACATTATGGATTTTTTTAATTTCACTTCCATTTCAAGAAAACAATTGGAACAAGATTTAACTTTTTACTCAAAACAATTTTTTAAAATAGTTATGGACAATATGATTTCAACTTTAAGCTCTATTGCTCAAATCGCTTCCTATTTTATAATCACCCCTTTCCTTTTGTTTTATCTATTGCATGATGATAATAAAATATTAAGAATATTTTTAGTGACATTTCCAAAAAAATATAGAAGTATAACCAAGAAAATTGCTCAAGAAATTGACGTCACACTTTCATTTTTTATAAATAGCCAGATTATAGTGGCTTTTATTGTAAGTACATTGATTTTTATCGGATATTCAATTATTGGTTTAAATTATGTAATTATTTTAGCATTTATTGCTTTTATTTTTAATATTATACCTTTTACAGGTCCGTTCATTTCAACTATTCCGGCCTTGCTTATAGGCCTTTCCACAAGCTTTTCGATGGGTATAAAAGTCATTATAGTGGTGCTTGCAGTGCATTTACTTGACTTCAATTTAATTTCTCCACGCATTGTAGGGCATAAACTTAACATACATCCCATTACTATAATTTTTTTACTGATTTGCAGTTTTCCTCTATTTGGGCTGGCCGGTTTATTTTTGATTACCCCTTTATATGCGATTCTGAAAGTCATTGCATCTCATTTATACACCTATACGGAGGATGGTATTGAAATTGAACTTCAATGATTACTCTGATTAAATTTATTGATATTTTTTTTTAAAAATATTTTTAAAGGATCTTCTTTATGTTATGCAAGGAAATATGCAGCACACCATTTTTTTATTCTCAAGATGCAGTTCAAGCCTAAAGCAGTGTCAGCAGTCGAATTCTAATGTTAAGCTAAAGGGGAATATATGGGCAGAATATTGATTTTGTGGCTTTTGGGAGTACCGATTACAGTGCTTATCATTTTAAAGTTGTTGGGAGTTATCTAAAAGAGAAGAGATAATCATATAGGTTATTTCTTTCTAATTTCAAAAACAAATATCCGCAAGATACTGCTGCCACTGAGTCAGATCGAACCATAAACAATCAAATTCGAAACAAGTTTTCGGGTTGGTTTACAACGGATTATAAGAATTTGACACTGAATACAGGAATGGCGATGTAACAATTAAAGGTACAGTAGACAGTGCAAAAGATCTGAAAACAATAAATGAAAAAGTGAAAGATATTCCAGGTGTTAAGTCGGTGAATAATCTGGTCACAGTCAATTCAAATACAAATAAGTACTAAGAGTATTTTTGTGACAAATCTCCAGTTTTATACTGGAAGATTTGTCACATCGTCTTCTGGAGAGATTGAAGAGCTGTTTTCATATTAATCCCCTTTCCCAGGACAGGTTTAAAAATATCTCCTATTTTCGTCACTCTATCTGGAAGGGTATTTATATTAAACTGATGAATATCCAGATTATTAGTGACTTCATGCCAAAGCAAGGGAGTAGAAGCAGAGGCATAGGGCAAAGGCCTTACGGCATAGGGAGCTACAAGGGTTTGTCCCAACCGATTTTGCAAACAATCCAAATAAATTTTTTTCTGCCGCTTTTTAGGTTCTCTTTCTAAGGAAGTTATATCAGGCAGTTTTTGATGAACATAATGGGCGATTATTTCTGCAAACGATCGGGACTGTTCAAAAGTATATTTGGCATGGAGAGGTATACAAATATGCAGGCCTTTACTTCCAGAGGTTTTACAATAATGATCTACATGATGTTCTTCCAATAGGTCATGAATTGCTAACGCCGTTTCAATGACATAGCTAAAAGCAATATCCACGGGATCGAGATCAATAACACAAAAATCGGGAAAATTCAAATGTTGATAACGGGCTAAAAAAGGATGAATATCTATGCTTCCCAAATTAATGGCATAGAGCAAGCTGGAAAGATCCGTTATTAACAAATAATCAATAGTTTTTCCTTCATGGTCCACTGGAATGGTTTTAATCCTTTTCGAAGGTGATTTCACATCTTTTTGATAAAAACCCTCTTTTTCAATTCCATTAGGGAAGCGATGCAACATAATAGGTCTATCCTTTAGATAAGGCAAAATAAAAGGGGCCATTTTTTCATAATAATGGACCAAATCGCCTTTAGTATAACCTTCTTTGGGCCAAAATATTTTATCCAAATGAGTCAATTCAGCAGCAACAGTTTTTGGCATATTATTAACCTTCTTTTCTGACGTCTTTTGGCGACTTATCTGTTCTGAATCCGAGAAAAATCGGTTGCCGCATCTTATTATCTGTCGTCCATTCAGCAAACGAAACTTCACAGATTAAAATGGGCTTGACCCAATGGACCGGTGCATTGGTCTTTGGAACCATTTTAAAAGGAGAGTTTAGTTGGACCAATGGCTTCAATAAATCATAGGTCTCATTTAACAAAGAAGAATTAAATCCCCCTCCCACATGACCGACGTAAATTAATTCCCGATGCCTATCATATACTCCGACAAGCAAAGCTCCCAATTTTTTGCGTGTGCCTTTCGGGGCTGTAAATCCCCCTATAATGACTTCTTGCCTAAGAGAGGTTTTTATTTTAATCCAACTTTTACTCCTTTTAAATTGATAGGTGCTATCTTTTTTTTTACCTACAATGCCTTCTAATTGTTTTTTTTTGGCTTCGTTAAAGAGAGCAGTTCCTCGTCCCTCAACATGATCGCTATAACGTATGTGTGGAAACGACCCAGAAGATAGAAGATTTTTCAATAGTTCTTTGCGTTCTATTAAAGGCAATTGGGTCAAATCGTAGCCGTCCTTATAGAGCATATCAAATGCATAATAAAATAGAGATCCTTGGCCTGTTTTTTGATAATTTTGCACCAACTGAAAATGAGATTTTCCTTCTGAATCTAATACGACGAGCTCTCCATCTAAAATGGCCTGGCCGGAATATGCGGACAACTCCTTGGTAATAAGGGGAAATTTGTCGTTCAGACTATTTTGATTTCGGGAAAGTAACTTAACAATACCATTTTCAATAAATGTTATGGCACGATACCCATCCCATTTTATTTCAAATATCCAATCTTTATTATCAAATGGTTCTTTTACAAGAGTACACAACATGGGTTTTACGGATTTGGGCATCGCCTTCCGGTCGTCTAAAGCAATAGTCTTAGCCATCAGGCTGTCTTCTTTACTTTTTTTGGCTTTTTCTTTTCCTCAAGACTTGCTTTTAAAAGAGACATGATATCGTGGACTTTCACTTCAGGAGCTTCTGTAGTTTTAGGATGGATCGGCTTTCCTTTGGCTTTTTTCTTAATGATCTCTTTTATTTCATCTTCATAGGTATCAGAATATTTTTGAGGTTCAAACGGTTCGGAAAGGTGATCTATGAGTTTTATAGCCAAATCCACTTCTTTTTTATCCGATCGAACTGTAGGCAATTTAAGTTCATGATGTTGAACTAATTCGGTTTCATATCGCAACTCATTAAGAATAATCATGTTATCATATGCTTTGATCACGGCAATATGCTCGCGGTTTCTAATCACATATTTCGCTAAACCCACTTTTTTGGACTGTTTTAAAGCTTCGCAGAGAATACTATAGGCCTTTTCAGCATTTTTGTCCGGTTGTAAAAAATAAGGCTTTACATAATAAATGGAGTTAATTTCCTCTTCATCCGTAAAATTTAAAATTTCTATCGTTTTAGTTTTTTTGAGATTGGCACTATTCAATTCTTCTTCAGTTAACACAACAAAATTGCCTTTTTCATATTCATATCCTTTTACAATTTCGCTCCAAGGAACTTCTTTTTCTTCCGCTTTACAAATTCTGGCATATCGGATTTCAGAAAAATCCTTTTTATGAAGCAAGACAAATTTTAATTCTTTTTCCTGGCTCGCGGTATACATGTGAATGGGAATATTGATTAATCCAAAGCTGATGGAACCTGTCCATATGGATCGCATAAACCCCTCCCCTGTCAAAAACCTTTACTATTTCTTTTTGGGGATTTTTGCTCCCGATCGCCTGGCCTCACTTAAAGCAATGGCCACTGCCTGCTTTTGCGGCTTACCTGCATGAATTTCACGACTGATATTTTCTGAAATACCTTCTTTTGTTTTAGCTTTTGCACCTTTTACAAGAGGCATAAATCCCCCTTTTTATAAAAAATTAATTTTTCGTGTCCGAGTCCGTGTCCGAGTCTGATTCAATACGGACTCGGACTCCGACACGAGGTCAACGGCGAAGGAACTTAAATCAATAATTACATGTTATGCGTAAGGTGAGTTACTAATTTGAGCTATATCACAAGGAATTATGTGTGTAAATATTTTTTTAAAATAAGATTTTCAGTTGCTTCATAAAGACAAAGATTATATAAGTCTTGGCAATACGGTAGGGATTGGCCCTACCTGATATTTATCTACATTTTTTAAAAGGATTATTATATGAACCAAGTGACACAATTTGATGCAAGTGTTTTATTGAATAATCGCCAGGAAGTGCGCTTATCACAATGGGAAAGCAACTTTGATAAAAACATGTCTGCCTTAAGCGAAAAAATTTCGGAAGGGATTGCCAAAGAAGTTATTGAAGCTTTGAACAAGGCATTCAGCGATCCTTACACAAAATTGCCCAGCAAAAATCGTCCCTTAATCCTGAATTACTCTTTTGATATTGTAAATTCCAAATCTGCCTTAAAATTGCAAAATCTGGCTCAGGACGCTGCAAAATTACCCCCTTTCAAGGAATGGTTCGGCAAATTTTCCATTCCAAATCAAAAAAAGGAACATGATGAGGATATTTTTGAGGCTTCCTCTGGCTTATCTGTATTTACAGGTGAAACAGTGAGCAAAAGAGGGATCGATTGTGAGTATTTCCAGGATATGATGGCTTTGGTTGGCCGCGCTGTAGGTGCCAAGCTGCACAATACATTTTTTGAATCCAACATAAATTCCACTTTAAAAGTTCAGGCCACATGGTACAGGGAAACTGATAAATTAATATCAAACCCTTCTTCCAGTCTTAAAAATGATAGCATTAATGTTACCGCCTGGATTGAAGAAAAAAAATGCTATGAAACCAATCATTCTACTGCTGCAAATGCAATTGCCTTGGAGAGAAACAACAGAAAAAGAATGGAATGGTGCAAAGCTTATCAGAAAATTGCTGTTATTACAGTCATGTTTGTTGGGATAGTGTATATGCTGACAAAAATAGCGACAGAGCCGCAGAACAAGATGTAAACTAAAGTATTAAAAACCACTATCGCTGGATTTACCACTGAGCCACTGAGATCACTGAGACGGTATGAGATAATTGAGAGAGAATGTATCTCATACCTTGTCAGCGATCAAAGTATTAAAAACCACTATCGCTGGATTTACCACTGAGCCACTGAGATCACTGAGACGAGATAATTGAGAGAGAATGTATCTCATACCTTGTCAGCGATCAAAGTATTAAAAACCACTATCGCTGGATTTACCACTGAGCCACTGAGATCACTGAGACGAGATAATTGAGAGAGAATGTATCTCATACCTTGTCAGCGATCTCGGTGGTAAATCCCTCCAAATCCATTGCATTCCCCTCTCAATTATCTCATACCTTGTCAGCGATCTCGGTGGTAAATCCCTCCAAATCCATTGCATTCCCCTCTCAATTATCTCATACCTTCTCAGTGATCTCAGTGGCTCAGTGGTAAATCCAGCGATCTCGGTGGGATGCCCTTATACTAAAGTTTTAATATACTCTTCCGGAATTTCCTGGGATTTGGTCCTTTTATCGAAACCGGCATGGACCATGAGGCTCCCCAGGAAGTAGTTATGCGCATCCAAAAAGTGTCCATAAGCTGAGGGTATATACATTTTTTGACCGAAGTTCCCCGGCGTTTTTAGCCCTATGAAACCGGCAATGCTGTCTACTACCCCTGCTATTTTGGGAAGATCGGCTGCAATATCCCCCTTAACAATGACATGGGTAATGTATTCATCTGCCTCAGCCAGACCCTCAGATTCAATGCTGCACTGCAAACCCGCTCCGAGAGGCAGCGTATTCATACAAACAGCTTTGAGCTTTTGTTTCAAAGCCACATAAGAGGCAATAGAGCCGCCGATGGATTGTCCGCAAATCTCGATATTTTTCCCTTTAAACGCTGGAAGGGCCCTTAATTTGGTCACAAATCTATTGGCCTGCTCAAAAATCTCGGGCCTGCCTCCTAGCAGATTTAAAGTTCCTGTTTTCAGGAAAAGATTTTTCATTTCCTCTCTTCTGTCCTCATCCGGTTCTTCCGTCGAACTTGAATCCAGAGCGCCAAAGCCTACGAGAATATTATTGCCTTTTTCATATAAGCCCACTTTTAAGCCGGTAACCGGATTATAAAAGCAAGACGTATTCGTCTTTAAATTTTTTGGCGTGCCATCCATTTCCGCTTCAATTTTCTCAGGAGATATCATCGTATAGCCAAAGGGAGCCATCCATGATGATTTGTTGGAATGGACAGCGGCAGCCATGCATCCATATTTGAGAAATGGCTTGACTTCTTCCCGAGTCAGCTCTTTATCGAAAAATCTATGGTACCCTTTGGGTTCTTCAAAAATATCTTCCCAACGGAAAGGCTGCCCCTCAAATAGGGCTTTAGAAGCGGCAATAAAAAATCGAGCTACCGCCCCCGGCAAAGACCAGGTTTTTGATCCTAAGTAATAAAGGGGATAAGAAACTACTTTCTGTATGGATTGAAATATCCCTTCGGCTATTCCCTTGATTTTAGTGATGGCGATCTCGACTCCATAGGCAAATAAAGAAAAGGGCTTGGACGGTTTAGAGACAACTTTAAACTCGGTAGGATCATATTCCTGAATTATTATCGTAGAAAGCGGAGGAATTATGACTTTATAAGCATCCGGTTTCCCATCTTTGTAAACTAACTGAATTTTATCGTTTTGTATTCCCGATCCTCCAAATTCCTTTTTATCCGAACTGAAAATTTCTATTGGAAGATGGTCTGGATCAAAATGGGAAAGAGGTACTTGATATTCAATGGGATCCGTTCCCGCAAAATTATGGAAACAGGCCAGTTTCTCTCCATTCGCTCCATGCCGGCGATAAGCCAGTATCCTCCCTTTAGGATCATTTTTTTCTATCCAGCTGATGTCATGTCCACTGTCATCATGTTTCCAGAAAGCGGAATGTGTTTTATATAGGTCATTGAGAGTCGACACCATGGCAAACAGTTGCTGCTTTTCAGGATTTTGCAAATTTGTTTTCCCAATGAATCCTTTATCCCACCTTCCACGGTGGTTTTCTAAAGGGATCTCGCAGCCCAATTCATTGCCCATAAAGTTGAGTTTTTTTCCTGGACAGCAGGTCATATAACTTAATAGTGACCTGACATTGGCATATCGGGTTTCAGGTTTCTTACATTTCAACTTCTTGAATAAGGGTTTATCGCCCACTTCATCATGGGAAAAGGTTAAAATCATTTTGTGAAAACAATCTTCCTCAATGGCATTGACAAGTTCCTGATAATGTTTAGGCCGATCTTCTATCTGCCTGGAAAAATATTTTAGTGTATGCTGCTTCCAGCCTATATTACACTTCAAATCGAATCCCAACCCTTCAATGCTATGGTTGCTGGTGGTTTTGGTATTGCCAGAGTAGTCTTCTGCTATGGAAATGACGCCGGGAAATTTCTTATGGACCATATTATTCAACTGGCGCATAAAAAGCCGGGAAGACTCCGGTTTTTCATTGTCCAGCATGCACGCCACGGCATCTACTCGTAATCCATCCACGTGCATTTCATCTAACCAGAAATAGGCGCTTGAAAGAAGAAATTCCCTTGCTGCCTTTTTACTGTAATCAAAGAAATAGGTGCCCCAATCATATAGGACCCGCCTGCTGGAAAAAGTAAGGTCCGAAGCGGGCACCTCATATTGCGCAGTCCCGTCAAACTGGCCAAATGAATGCTCATCTTTGGCAAAATGAGCTGGAATCCAGTCCAGAATTATTGAAATGCCGTTCTCATGAAGGATGTCCACAAACTTTTTAAAATCGTCTTTGGACCCGAACCGGCTGTTAGGAGAAAAAAATCCGGTCGCTTGATAGCATGTAAAGGGCCCATCGTTGGGATGGTCCAATATCCCCATGACTTGCACGTGCGTAAATCCCCCTTTCTTGCAATGCTCTACGAGTTTGTGCGCTATAGTCTGGTAATTCTCATGGCGGCCTTCCTTGTCCCGCAACCATAAGGAGGGATGGACCTCATATATGTTCATGGGCCCGAATTGATCCATCTCCTTGTTCCTATTTTGAATCCATTCCCCGTCTGTCCAGTTAAAAGGAGTTTCCCTTTGAATAGCGGAAAAGGGGATTGCAGATTTATCTGAGTGGACCTGAAACCTGCCAAAGGGATCTATTTTAATTTTTCCATTGATCTCATAGCGATATTTCTGCCCCGCGGGACAGGATGCAACTTCAGTTTTCCAGTACCCATCGGAAGCTTTGGCGAGAGATTCGTTGCGCACAGGGTATCCCTCGTCATCATAGAAAACAACTTTTACAGCCTTGGCTGAAGGGGCATCTACAGCAAAAGCTACCCTATTGCCTTCTTTCCAATGCGCTCCCAAGGTTTTATGTTTTTCAAAATCTATATTTCTCGAGTAGGGAAAAGGCAAAGTAGGCCGGATTTTTTCAGAGGCCTTGAAATATAATTTTTCAAGTTCATCACTGGATAGGGACAAGTTATTGTAGTATTGATCGAGGTAGATTTCTTCGGGGCTTTGCACAGGCAGCGAACCGACCGCATTTTTTACTTCCCTTCGATTTATATAGACAGAAAGATCCAGCCGATGCGTATTATAGGACGGGTCCCGTGCATTAGCCCTTTGCATAGCCTGCAAGTATACAAATTTGTATTTATCTATGGTCGATAAACCTCCAGGCAAAATGTCATTCCATCCCCTTTTTCTGCTTTCGGACATAATCCGTTTGATGAGGGTGTTTTTATCTTCCTCTGTAGAGGCATGCCACTCTTCCAGGGCTTTTTTAATAATGCTCTCCACATCATCTGTATGTTGTGATTTGCGGTCGAATAAATATCCATTGAATTGACGTGGATCATTTTCACGGGTAACAATGGTGTCTGCCAAGCCTCCGGTCTTCGAACCAATAGCTTGTGAACCAAACAACCACCCTTCAAATTGTACCAGGCCGCACGGTTCATAGCTGGAAGGAATGAAAACAAAGTCCGTGGCAGCCCGGACGAGAGATCCTATGCCGGGCCTATTTTGGGCAGAATTGCCCTGCTGGTAATAATATCTGGCATTTTCATCTTTGCCGTCCCTGATAAAGACAACTCCTGAAGGGTATTTTTTCTCTAGTTCGTCTAAAATGGCAATAGCCATTTCATCCCCCGGATCTTCTGATCCCATCAGGATAACCTGCGCACCTTGTGCCAAAGCTGCCTTGATGCCATGGTCAAATTGATCTAATCCCTTTTGAACAGAATCAAAACGTCCCACAAAAGTCATAACAGGCTTGAAGGGATCAAATACAAACTCGGAATCAGCTACAACCTCATCCTCAGGTTCTTTTATTTTGGAGTGCCGGCCTCTACCTGTTTTCAGGTTGACATCCAGCCATTTTTTAAGCTGGACTTTAGCCTGCTGTTTTTTTTGGAAAGGATCCGGCGTCTCTGGGCCATAGCTCAAATCGACCGTTTGTCCTGTTTCAAGATCTTTCCAGTCTTTCAGGTTGTCCAGTTGGTGGATCCATTTATCGACGTAAATGCCATTGATAATTCCTGTGAGCTTTCCCGCCTTGGCAGCTTGCTTGACCGCGAACGAAATGCCATGTCCTTTCTCGGGATCGGGAAGTTGTGATTCCTGAGAAAAGGTTTCTGAAACTGTTGTGACGCCATCGGCAATTTTCAGGGTTTCTATGAACAAATTGCCATTGTCTTCTACCAGGCCGGCTTCCTGAAAGGCCTTTAAAGCAGGATCATAGTTGTAAATACCTGCCGAAGTGCGTCCCTGGGCGCTGCGGCTATTATTGTGAAAGGTGAAAACGACAGGCGGGATTTTCCTGTCTTTCCATTCTTCGGGATGATGTTTGGCCAGTTTGAAAGCTACTCCAGCAGCATGCCAGTCATGCAGGTGAATGATATCATTGCCTTTCATCTGATAAAGGACCTCCGCCGCCAGCTTCGAAAAAACTGCAAACCTCTCTTTTTCCTGTTTTTTGTAAGGGGTAGGATTTTGCTCATCCAGGGTAAACATTTCATGCTCAATAAAGAAACACTCTACTCCGCCTACTACAGCCCTATAAACTGTGATCTGCTGCCCCTCTTCATCAATAAATTTTTGATCGGAAGGCTTAAGTTGGTCCAGCACAGAATCAGGCAGCTTATTGTATTTCGGGAAAACCAGGCGCACCTTGTTTTCCGGGTTGTCCTTGAGTATGCCTTTTGCCAACCCTTCAAGGGCTTCGGCCAAACCACCCGCGCTCAGCAGCCCGGCATACTCTACCCCAACCAGGGCTACTGTTAAAGGCGGCATTACGGCTGTCTCCGAAAATTCCTTCACCAACCTGTCCACAGAGGTGTCATACGTAAAAGTTCGCTTTTTATCTTCCACGAGGTCTTTCAAGGCAGTTTCTACTTTTTTATTGCCTCCTGAGGCTGCCAGTTCGCTATAGATGTCTGCCAGCTGAATCAAAACAGACTTTCCCGAGTCGTTCTTTATACATGTCAGCAAAGCTGGATGGGCTGGCAGTAGTTTTTCAGCGGATTCCGGATCAAATTCGATCTTTGAATCCAGACAGACAATTTTCAATAGGATGGTTTTTAGGCTATCAGGAAGCGCTGCCCAGTTGGCCTTGAAATTGCCGGTATGGCGGTTTAATTGATCTTCCATTTCAAGCAAAACGTTCCGGTTCCTTAGATTTTTGCAAACCTTATAGGCATGCATAGCCTGCGCGGAATCGATAGGCTGTCTTAAGAAAACACGTGTTAACCAATCTGTAAGGTTAAGATTCCTGAGGTCTTCAGGAGTGATTTTTGCAATGAACTTATTGCATAGTTTTTCCATGGCGCAAGCCGTATCGTGAGATTGAATCTGACTTTGAAAATACTCATTATTGATAGAAAATAATTTCAAAAAGCAATCAGCGACACGTAAAAATAATATATGCAAACAATTTAATTTATCATTTACATAGCGGTTTTTTATTTCATGAAAATCTATCGGTGGTTTTATTTCAGCATCTTCAGGAAAACCTATTACAGGGGATACCGATGGTGAATGATAAGAGTGGAATGGAGGTAATTTTGAAAGGGTGTCAAAAAAATTCATTTATTATCTTCCTTATTATAAATACAATAAATGGAAAACATAACAGATTTAAATTATTGAATCAATAAAAATGAAAATTTGACAGCAACTCCCTGAAAAAACAGATAGGCAGGGTCGCCTTCGGCGACAAGATAATACATATAGCGACAATATTGCGCCTTATTATCCTGTCGCAGAAATCTTTATCGGGTCCTTAGATGTTAAACTTGGGTTAATAGTTTTTTTCCCTTGTTGTAAATACAAACGCAAAATAGTATGACAAAAAATGGAGGCCAAAATGAACCCCCTAATCAGCAGCACATCCACCTTTTTTTCGGTGGTGATAGACTCCCAAAGCTTACAAAGAAAATCCGATCCTCATATCACTTTCCTGTTCAATGAAACCATCCTGAAACTAAGTCAGCAACTCAATTCCCTCATGTTGGAGTCGCCTAGCGAATATGTGGCAAAGTCTGAAAAAATTGTTCAGGAATCGTGCTTTTATTCACTCCTTAAAAGGGTCAATTTGCAACAAGTTCCCTTAAAGTTGGATATTTTGCTTTTAACTATTTTGGAATTAAATGAATATTGCATCCATACACCTGAGGATGAAGAAACTCTCATCAATGCCATTATGGTCTGTTTTAGACTTCTATCAAAAGAAGAAGGCTGGAAGTCAACTGACACTACAATTTTTTTTGAAAAATTGTATCATTTGCACAATTTGTACTATGGCAATAAAGATATCACACCCGTACTTGTGCTATGTGACGGAGGACCTGCAGCCGGATATTTATCTCCCAAATCTCAAAAATTCATGGATGAGGTAACATATGATGAGCAGTTTGAACCGATAACAAAATGTCTTATGAAAGTGAATGGAGATATTACCGGGGAAAAGACACAGATTGCTATCGCGCAGATAGCAGATAAGTTCTTTACCAAAGCTGTAAAAATATCCTATCTAGTGATGAGCAGGAATATTTACAGCTTTCCTATCATTAACCGCGCTACCGCCTTGACCGGCATGGGCCAATTTAGGCACATCACAATTCGCACTAAATATATGTACATGTGGGCATTAAGAGAACAACACCTTGCTTGTATTGCGCAGGCAAAACGAAATCCTTCAACTACAAAAATCTCAATGAAGGTCATTGAAAAGGAAGCCGCGATTTCCAAACAGGCGCACGTTGTGTCCTTTGCAGTGGTTTCTGAACAAGAAAAAATGACCATTAAAGCCATCACAGTGTCATGTGATCATCCTCCGGATTCCACACGAGACAGTAACCTCAACAATTTGGAAACCACGTCTCAGGAAGTTTACTTTTTTGTTCAAGAATTTAGAGAAGAATCTCCTGAGGTACATCCCGACCCTGCAATTCCTTTTTCCGAAAGGCCTCTTTACAAATTCGAACTTATTCCCCACAGCCACAACATTAGCTTACAAAAAGCATCGGAAGAGATGCGGAAGTTGATCATCAATTTGATCGGAGAAATACAAGACGAGGTAAATGAAGAAACGAAAAGCAAGATCACCGTCGAGTGTGCTGTTCATACGGCCATCTGGCACCAAGAGGAACTCATGCTTGTAGAAATCATCAGACAAATCGGAAGCATGTTGAGCAGCCGAGCTCTTTACGGAGCAATCAAAACCTATGTGAAGTATTTACCCCAACCTTCCGAGGGCAGACTGTCAAATCAAATCCATTTTCAAAATTTTAAAAGACAGCTGCAGCAGGTCCTTGTCACTGTTTACGTTATGGTTACGAACAAATATCTTTCCGGCTTTTATCAAGATGACATATTAAAACCTCTGCTTGCCGAATCATCCCCCCCTATCCGAGAGGCTATAGATAAAAGTATGAAACAATTAAAAGAACGCACGTGGCAGGTCTTCAACAACCATAAGCATCCGGGTAAATGGCTTTTAAAAGCGATAATGTCCTCTGGCTACGATGGAGATCTTGCAACACTTTCCCCCTTGATTGCCGATCATGTCAATGAAACCTACAAACCGACCCTTCATTTTGAAGAGTGCAAGACGCTTCTTAACACTGCATTGAAAACTCAAGAAGAACAAGTGGTCTTGTCTTTAGTGAAGGCGATGGTAAAGGGTATTCTTGCTATCATGAAAGGCAGCAAAGAAAAAAATGCGATCGACAATCTAATAAAATATTTTGGACCAGTTGAAAATTTTCCTCTTGAAATTATTCCGGATATCATGAAAGCACATGAAACACCGCAGCAGAAGGCCTCCCGTTTATTTTACATCCTTTTCAGCCAGAAATCGTTAGGCCTTGCAGCTACAGAAGAGCAGCATATGAGTATTAAGGCTTTTTTAAAATTGAATGGATGACTTTTGATAGTGGAGGTGCTGTATGGATTGTGGGTTCTCTTGTATAGCTGAAGCACCGAAACCATTTGCATTTGCTGCTGCAGTTGAAACGTCGGAGCAAATAGCAAAACGCATGGAACGAATAGCAAAATGGACGATATCCGAACTGAACCTGCATTATGAAGACAAATACAATCCTTTTATCGACCAAGCCCAAGAACTGCTTTTAGGCTGGATAGCAAATCACAAGGTTATCAATGACCAGAAATCAATCAAAAAAATTCAAACGGCAGCTTTTGCAAAGCTTATTGGGAAAGCACATCCCCGAGCGAATCTGGAGGCATTGAGCGCCGTTGCTGATTTCGCAACATGGCTTTTTATCTACGATGACATCATTGAGAAACAAGAAAATCAAGAAGCTATTCAAAACCTTCATGCAAGGACAATAACAATTCTTGATGGAGCTAAAGTAAATGAAACCGATAATGCACTGACTAACGGGTTCTACAACATCATTGAAAGAATTAACAAGATTTGCCATTCCAGCCTTTGGAAAGCGCGGTTTAAAGAAGATATTCAAGAGTATTGCAAAGCTACGTTGTGGGAATTGACCAACAGAAAAAAGAGAATAATCCCTTCTCTTGAGGAATACCGAAATAATCGACCCAATACAAGCGGAACCAAAGTGATGTTTGACTTTATAGAACTTCTTGAAAGGATCAGTATTCCTCAAGAAGTATTTGATAGCATTTATTTCCAGCGGCTGCGCTTATTAGGATCAAATCTCGTCAACTGGGAAAACGACATTCTTTCAGCGCCGAAAGAATTTTTACACAATGATTTTCATAATCTTGTTTTTGTGCATTTAGCTGACGATGCTACAGACTACGAAGACGCATTCGCGAAAGCAGCCGTGGATTTAACTCGCGACCTTGATGCATTTATGAAGCTTTCTCAAGAGACCCCCGATTATGGACCTCACACTGAAGCAGTAGAAAAGTATATTAATGGAATCATGGAGTGGGTTGCTGCCCACCATTTTTGGGCAATAACCTCTCCTAGATACAACAGTTCCTTATAAAGTGATGTTCAAGGCAGCCATCACCTTATCCAGACAGTCTTTCTTAATCCATAGATAAATAATGGATCCAAGGGGTTTGTTCATATCAGCATGACAATGAATGGTTTCGGATAAACCTAACGGGCCTGCAAGGCATGTTATAAGCATATCTGCCCGCCGGACCCAATTTTCTTTAATGAATAATACATAATCCTCTTCCGACTCTGTATGTATATGTAAAACGTCAGGATAATCTTTCACTGCTGCCCTCATCCAGTTATGCCCTATATTTTCCAATACTTGATCATAGGCCTTCTTAAGCGTATTTAGATCACAGGTTTTATGATCATCAAAAATCCTCATTTCAATCCCACAACCTAAATTCAATTCATATAAGTAACGATCATCGTTACGATTATAGCCAAAAGTATGAATATACCTGTTAGTACCTTTGTCTAATAATGTTTCAACTGCATTATTTAATATTTCTATAAGTCTCTCATTTCCATCATTTAATGCTAGTAATTTAATTGGCAAATCTAGCCATATCTCCCCCTTAAAAAAAGGTTGTCTTTCCAATTTTTCTACCAGTTCAATTGCCCACGCGGAAACTTCAGAGATATTATTAAAAATAGGCTTATTACAGTCTTTAGAAAGTTTAATTACTCCATTGTGATTTATCTTTATCGCTATCGGATCTCCCCCTTTTCTTTTGGCCTCCAACATTTCCCAGATTCTATTAATAAGCTCATAGCTTCGCCGAGATCCTGCTTCTCGCCAGATCACATCGGGTACCTTCTTCCCTTTAACCTCTCTAATTATGTAAGACGCCGAATTTCCATGTAGACTGTTCACTATCAAATTCTGCGTTCCTTTCCTGCAGGCTAACTCTTCTTCGGTTATTATCTTCATTTCTTTCTGGTAATTTTTTCTGAGGGTGTCTTTATCCTTCTCAAGCGAAACTGCTAGCTCATAATTTTCTCCCTTATTATCTTCGCCGCCTCCCAATCGAAGGTTATGAAATACAGCATTTAATTGTTTGATAAATATTTCTGCCAAATAAAAAGAGGCAAAGCCGGAATCGATTCCACCATAAATTATTATTTCTCCAAAGGGTGTGGAAACAAAATTAGGCGCGCCATCAATATTCAAAACAAATCCTTGCTTGGTTTGATGATAAAAAGGATTTGGGGAAGGCCATTTTATACAACCTTCAGTATAATTAAAATTCAGGCCCGCATTTCTAGCCTCATTCAGGGCATCTGAGGCTAGTTCGTAGATGTCTTGAATCACCTGATAGGCTTTATCATCTCCATTTACTTTAATATAATTCCACAGCCATCTGCGACAACCCACTGTGTTCAGGATGACTGCAAATTCTTCGCACGGTTTGCCATATTTGGCCGACAAGGATTCGAGGAACAGGTAGGTGGCTTCCGGATGAGTGACTTTGGCAGCCATGGTCTTACTGGTGCAAGCCAAGCTGTTTGCATATCTCTTTATGACGGGTATAT
This sequence comes from uncultured Parachlamydiaceae bacterium, assembly GCA_963780445.1. Lineage (GTDB taxonomy): Bacteria > Chlamydiota > Chlamydiia > Chlamydiales > Parachlamydiaceae > CAWACC01. Next base: position 23,584 of record CAWACC010000003.1, on the reverse strand, counting down.
CCGCTGTATTGATGATTCCCTTGCTTCCTGTTATTTTGTTCAACTGATCCAAAATGGTACCTATCACAGGCTCCGGCAACTCTTCAAAAACAGATATCTTATTATGTATGGAATTCATGATTGTTTCTCATTGTATAATATTTAAGGCAGCCAACGCCTTATCCAGGCAGTCTTTCTTAATCCATAAATAGATGCTGGATGAGGCTTTGCCTATCCAATCAGAATAGCAATGAATGGATTTAGTTAAACCTAAAGGATTCGCCAGACATCTTATAAGTATATCTTCCATGGGGACAAGATTATCTTTTTTAACGAACAGTATATAATCTTCTTCAGAGTGTGTATGTAAAATCGCAGGATAATCTTTTAACTCGGACCGGACCCAATTTTGACCTATGCTTTTTAATACTAAATCATAGGCTCCTTTAAGGGTATTTACATCACAGGACTCAAAACCTTCATAAATCCACAATTCAATCCCCAAACCTAAATTCTTGCCATTCAAGGAACGATAATTGTTGCCATACCCGAAAGTGTTAATATGCCAACCAGTATTTTTGTCTAAAAATTCTTTAGCTGCAAAATTTAATCTTTCTACAAGTTGCTCATTGCCATCTTCAAATACCAATAGTTTAGTGGGTACATCCAGCCATGTTTCCCCTCTAAAAATAGGCTGCCGTTCTAATTTTTCTACCAGTTCAATTGCCCATGTGGAAACTTCAGAAATATTTTTAAAAAGAGTTCTTTCCATTTTTTTGGAAGGTTTAATTACTTCCTTGCCTTTTATCTTTATTGCTATCGGATCCTTTCCTTCTCTGTTATCTTCTAACATTTTCCAGATTCTATTAATAAGTTCATAGCTGCGTTTGGACTTTTCTGAATCGTGCCAAATCACATCCGGGACTTTTTTCCCTTTAACTTCCCTGATGTTGTAAGACGCCAAATTTCCGCACATAGTGTTTACTATCAAATTCTGCGTTCCTTTCTTGTTGGCCAACTGGTCTTCGTTTATTTTCTTTATTTCATTCTTGTCAATTTTTCTAATGGTGTCTGTCTCGGAAGAAGCGATCTCATACATTTCTCCTTGATACCTATAACTTTCTCTCGGCAATGAAAGGTATTCAAATACACCATTTAATCGTTTGATGAATATTTCTGCTACGGAAAGAGGGGCATAGCAGGAAGAACTTCCGCCGCCATAAATTTTTATTTCTCCAAAGGGTGTCGAAATAGCATTCGGAGCCCAATCTAATTTCAAAACAAATCCTTGCTTTGTTTGAAAATAAAAAGGATTTGGCGAGGGCCATCCCTTACAACCTTCAGAATAGTCAAAATGTATGTCTGCATTTTTAGCTTCTTTCAGCACGTCGGAGGCAAGTTCGTAGATGTCCTGGATTACCTGATAGTTTTTATCATCTCCAATTACTTTAATATAATTCCAGAGCCATCTGCGGCAGCCCACTGTATTCAGAATGGCTGCAAATTCTTCGGGCGGTTTGCCATATTTGGCTGATAATGATTCGAGAAATAGGTAGGTAGCTTCCGGATGGGTCGCCTTGGCAGCCATCGTCTTGCTGGTGCAAACCAAGCTATTTGCATATCTCTTTATGACGGGTATATCCGCTTCATTGATAAATCCCTTGCTTCCTGTAATTTTGTTCAACTGGTCCAAAATGGTACCTATCACAGGCTCAGGTAAAGATTCGAAAGTAGATATTTTATTGTTTATAGAATTCATAACTGTCTCCCATGATTTTATTGTTCTGCATAAGTTTAAAGTCCTCCTATGTTTATGTCAAGTGATTCATAACGAGATGTTCGAGTTTTTCTTGCAGCCTTTCCAGGCTGCAAGAAAAACTCGCACATCGCGTTTAATAAGTAATAAGTAAAAAATTATGGAAAAAATATCGCAAATGGCGCATTAAATAAAGAAAAGGCGATAAAATAAGGAGATATTGCAATGGTGCTAACAACAAACGAAGCTGTCATCCCACAACAGGACTCTTTAAATCAAATCAAACAATCCTTTATAACGACGGAATGTTTGCCTCTTGTCATAGAGCCGCGCAATAGCTCTGCCTCCCTTCAAGATCTTTTAAATCTTATACAAAACAATCAAAAATACCTTCACGAAAAAATGCTCCGCTTCGGGGGCATCCTATTTAGAAATTTTCCTTTAAAAAATGAATACGATTTTTCCGCAGTCATAAAGGCACTCGGATGTGGGAAAATGATGCAATACATTGGAGGAGACAGCCCGAGAAAAAATGTCATTGAAGGAATTTATACTTCTACGGAAGCGCCTCCTTCTTTTAAGATCCCTCTGCATAATGAACTGTCATTCGTCAAAAGGTATCCGTCGCATATTTTTTTCTTCTGCCAGACAGCTCCGCAGAGCCAGGGGCAGACCTTGCTGGCAGATGCCAGAAAGGTATATGAAGCCATAGATCCTGAGATCCGGGAAAAGTTTGTCTCGAAAGGTTTAACTTATATATCCCGATACTACCACAAAAGCAAGCTGATGGATTTCATCAATTCCCTTCAACCCTCACATAAATCGTGGCTCCAAGTGTTTGAAACCTCCGATAAGGAAACAGTGGAACAGCTATGTAAAGAAAATGATTTTACATGCAAATGGAATAGAAATGATTGGATTGAAATTACTCAAACCCGTCCCGCCACATTAAAGCATCCCATCACACACGAGTGGACCTGGTTCAACCAAGCACATCTTTATGATTTCAATCCCAAACTGTTAGGGCTATCGCGTTACCTCGGTTCCTCTCTTTTATATTGCCGAAAACACATGAAGCTCCATGAAGTGACATTCGCCAATGGCACCCCCATTCCCCGTTCCTATTTTTATCATATTCTGGATGTCCTCGATGCCAATACATTGTATTTTTCATGGCAGCCGGGTGATTTGTTGGCTCTGGACAATGTCTTGGCCATGCATGGCCGAGCCTCCTTTACCGGCAAAAGGCGTATTCTAGCTGCCATGACCGGCCAAAAATAGCCTGGAAAACGACAAACGACCTTAAATTCACCACTGAGCCAGTGAGATCACTGAGAAAGTATGAGATATTTGAGAGGGATCTGAAAGCAAAAAAGACACACTTAAATTTTATGTATTACGAGTTTAGAAAAGCAGCCCAACCCTCCCTATCTCATACCTTCTCAGTGATCTCACGCAACTGCTCATAAAGTTGAGGTAAAAGGAGTAGCCAGGCCGTCTCGGCCTGGACCAGGGCGAGACGCCCTGGTTACCTTACCTCAACTTTATGAGCAGTTGCGATCTCACTGCCTCAGTGGTGAAATCTTAAAAGGTCGTTTGTAATTTCAACTTTTGTAATTTCAATTGTAATTTTAATTTACTTAAATAAATATAACCATTATTATAAAGGAAATAATTTCACAATAAATTAATGGTTTTATTATGTTTAAAAAACGTTTTTGGATATGGATCTTTGTTTTATCTGTTATCTTCATTGATATTCCCTTTTTATTAATAGTAAAAGGTCCGGCTATTTTATCCTCACCCTGGGGCCAAACTCAAATCCTTCATCAAATCAATAGCCGTATCCCGGGAAAGGTCGCCTTTAAATCTATAGATCTCCAATGGGTTGGCATTCAAAAAATTGAGGGATTATCACTCCAAGGCCCAGACGGGGAAAATATCCTAAATATACCTTCGCTTCAAATCGAAGCCTCTCTTTTTCAATTGATAAAAAATGCCTTTGAGTCTCCCCTGAAATTAGAATTTACAGATATCAACGGGCAGATCGCCAGCGATGTCGAAGGCCGTCTTAACGTGCAAAAAGCCTTAAATCTTTTTCCAAATGCAAATCCTGCAGCGATGAAGCCTTTTACCCTGCACTTTTCCCATATGAGCGGTTCTTTGAGCCTTTTGGATAAAGCTTTAGCCCTGGTCTTGAAAGGAAATATCAAAAATCCGGAGGGCCTGGATGCCAATCTATCGTTAACGGGTCAAATCACGGATGGGATCGTGACATTAAGCCAGCCTTTGAAAGTGGCATTTGCAATAACTCCTAAATTGAGTAAAAGCTTTTTGAAAGGGCTCACGCCCATTTTTGGGGCGATCCTATCAGCTGAAACTAAAGGCACCCTGACCCTAGAACCAGAGGGTTTTTCCTATCCTATAAACAGTCAGACTTTTCATTCTATTGAAATAGGCCGCTTAACTCTAGATCTGGGAAAAGTGACTTTTGACACGCAAGGACAAATAAACAGCCTCCTGTCATGGCTCAATGCCAAACCTTCAGAATACATTCCAGTATGGTTTACACCCATTTATCTGGAGATGCACGCGGGAAAAGTGCGTATGCAGCGAATGGATATGCTTGTGATGGATGAATACCCTTTGGCTACGTGGGGAACAGTAGATTTTCCCAAAGACAAGATCCATTTGACAATAGGTCTTAGGGGAAAAACATTGGAGAATATAGCAAAGGGCTCCAAGACAGATGATAACGCCATGCTCCAAATCCCATTTAAAGGAAAAATTGGCCAGGCAAGCCTTGATAAGTCCAAAATTGCTAAACAAATTTCTTCATTTGCCCATATAGTAAATGGCACGCTCGAAACTCTTGGCTTGGGAATTCTATCCGGACTTGCCAAGGCAACTCTCCCAGAATCTACCGCTCCAGACCCTACTACAACCCCATTTCCTTGGGATTCTCAACAGCAAGATCCAGATAAAAATACCCTGATTAAAAAATAATTAGAACGCTTCTGGACAAATAAATGGAAAAACTGTATTATTAAATTGTGCATTAGACAGTCAAGATATTGACGGGTCTAGAAGAAGTTATAGCAAGGAAATTAATCACTTCAAAAAATTTGAAGACAATGTCCGCAATTTTTAGTTCAAGTTTTGCCCTCCTTAATCAGACAAAACTGTTAAGACTTTCCGCGTACATCAACCAATTAGTTTGCTCTAATAGGAATCGATAATCCTATTAACCCCGTGACTATGGCGTCTTTTATAATAATGCACAATGTAAACATATCCAACATGGAGAAAATATGAAAGAAGGTAGGAATAAATTATTCGTAGGTAATTTGTCGTGGAGTACCGACGAAGAAAGCCTTAGAGAACATTTTAAAAAAATTGGTCCTGTAGTTTCGGTACGGATTGTGTCGGATCCCTACACCGGAAAATCTAAAGGATTCGGCTTTGTTGAAATGGAAACTGCTGATCAAGCTCAGCAAGCCATTCAAGAACTTAACGATCAACCCCTGGGCGATAGAAACCTGCGAATAAACCTAGCTTTAGAGCGTTCTGAACGAGGAAATAGCGGCGGCGGCGGCGGACAAGGCCGAGATAGAAACTTTAGAGAATCTAGAGGTGGTGGTGGTGGTGGAGATAACAGTCAAAGACCTTATCGCCAGAGACATCACGAAAAAACGTACTAAACCTAACAGTTAATCGTCTGATTAATAATACTTGGGGCTTAGATAAGCCCCAAGTGCCTTAAATTTTGAATCATCTTTGAACCACTGAGCCAGTGAGATCACTGAGAAAGTATGAGATAATTGAGAGAGATTATATTATGAGGCCCTCTTAGCTTGATGCGAATCTGCTTCAGCCTCTATTCTCCCTATCTCATACTTTCTCAGTGGTCTCACTGGCTCAGTGGTTCAAAGTTTAGTCTATTCAGGAAAACATTTCCTTTCATCCGCGGGATGATAATATTTGAATTTATCTGTAAATGATACCACCATTTGCGTGACGACTTCGTTGACCTCTTGGGCAAAATCTCCGGGAGCGCTGGCAACCATCGCCTGCCTTTCCCATGTAATGGTTTGCCATACTCCATTAAGGTCCAAATCAATACGCACCGGCTTCGCTTCTTCATACAGTTGCGCCGAAATAAATCCGACAATCCTCTTGTCACAGGGATACGCCATAATCAACACATAAAATATGGGCAACGGTGGCCGGCAATTCATCTGAACTGCTGAAGGTGTAATATTCACTTTTTGAAAAAGATCCGATACCTGTTGGGCCAATAAATTTTCACTCAAAGGGATATACTGGTCTTTGGGCTTGAGAATTTCCACTTTGACTTCTATGTTATTCGTTAAATTATATAGGAAATCGGTAACGACCCATCTCTTATTTTTAATAGTCGCTATGCCTGGTAAATACGATTCCGGAGGAGCTATAACTTCATAAGGCTTAGGAGTAAAATTCAGAGCTGGCCCCGGGATCCCCGGAACCTGTTGTTGCTGGGACAGATAGGCAGGCTGCGGCTGGTTTGGATTGACAGTGGGCTGAGTATTCCCTTGAGGATACAGTGTTTGCAATAAAGTGGGAGGCTGTGGTGTTGTCGAATTTCCCGGAAGGACCGCCTGGGAAGAGGTGGGCAGTCCCGGCAGCCCGGATGGCGTTGTGAGAGGAGCTCCTGGAAGGGAAGCAGATGGATTGATTATGGGGGGCGCTGTCAGAGAATTTTGATAAATAATGGGAGGAGGCGTCTCAGCAGGTTGTACGTTTGACGTAGAATAAGTCGTCGTAGAAGTATTCGACGGGTACGTAGGGTAATTTTGAATTACCGCCTGAGAATCAACTTGTGATGCAGCGAGCATTGCCAAAGCAACAGGGGTCAACCAAAGCTTGTGTTTCATGGTAAATTCCGTTAATTTAGAGTTCTGATGGCTATTTTTTCTTTTCCGGGATCATGGTAAAAGAATCTATAAATAGATCATATTCCGCCTTATTTTTAGCTTCATTTTTTGCGGTGGTACTCACTATATAAATCGTATTGTCGTTAATGAATGCCCTTCCATATACAGTGGAACCATCATTTTCCACAGTGAATTCTACAGCGTTCCCATTTTTACCGGGAAGGGCTTGAAAATTTTTTATTTCGTTTGTAGGATTGCTGCTGAGCGTTTTTTTGATAAAATCAGATAAAAAATCTTTTTTGTTGCCCAGTTTTTTTTCAGGAAAAGAAATAACGTAGACGGAAAACAAGGGGCCATCTTCTTTTGTAGAAATGTAAACATCGTAATTTGTTCTTCCCAATTCCTTATTATCGTTTTTTATTTCATTGGCATGATGAGGCGGATTTGGGAACATCACACTAAAGTTGCTTTCGGGAGAAGTAAATTTATGCCAGTGGCCTATAGGGGAACCAGCTTCGCTAGTATCTGTCACGGGTTCTGTTTGTTCATTGATATTTCGCATGAGGGCAAAACCGAAAAAAATTACTATGGCTACGATGGCCAATCCGACCCATTTATTCATAATTATTCCTCCAATATTCCAACCTATAAGTAAATTTTGTATATATCAGAATTCATAATTATGCAACAGAAAATCAGAAAGTGACCAAGGGGACATAATATTATATTAACCACAGAGAGCACAGAGAGCACAGAGAGAAAATTCGCTTGGCTCTGTGACATAGGATTTTCGTTTGTGCGCGAAGCGCACAAACGAAAGCCGTCATTCAAGCCCGGAACGGGCTTGAATGATCTCTGTGTTCTCTGTGTGCTCTGTGGTAATAGATTTAATTGCACCCTAATGTATGCTTTACTTTCTGGCAGCTTTATCGGATCCATAAATCAAACCGGCCCTGGCAATATTTTCCCTGGCATTTGGGTACAAGATTTCGATTTCTTCAATCAATTGGTCCACTTTGGTGCGCATAGAATTTTGCCCTACAGGGCATTTGCACAGAATGCGGCTGAATCCTTGCTGCTGGGCAAAAGTCCGGATATCGGCTTCCGCCACATAAATTAATGGCCTGATCAGGGTGACCCCATAATCGTGCATATGAAGTTTGGGGAGGTGTCCGGCAAATTCCCCTTTGTTCAGCAGGTTCATCAAAACCGTTTCTGCCTGGTCATCCCGATGATGTCCAAAGGCAACGGTTGTAGCAGAGACACCTTTGGCAGCCTCAAAAATAAGCCTGCGCCTCTCCCTGGAACAGCTGTAGCACTCCAGTGTCTCCAGCTTCTGATGGGATTCCCGCACAATGAAATTTACCTGAAGTGAATCGCATACCCTTTGCAGATAATCCAGATTGACGCCCGCTCCGCATGTGAACTCGCCATTGACGTGTATAGCATGGAGATTGAAAGATGGAAACCCCCTTCCGGAAATGGCTTTCAAGAAGAAAAGCAGCGCCAGGCTGTCCTTTCCTCCGCTGAGGGCTATAGCCAATTCCTGAACTCCTTCCAGCATGTGGAAATCAAACAGCGCTTTCCTTATGGTGCTTTCAAGCTTTTTGCCCAGTCCGGACCAAGGAGGTTTTGCAATAGAAATATCCATAACTTTTACAGTGAAATAAATCATTCGATATGATAAACTAAAAAAATTGAAATGTCAAGTTAATAATGGAGTAATTACTATGCATAACAAAACGGGTAGAAACGACCCATGCCCTTGCGGGTCAGGAAAAAAATACAAACAATGCTGTATGCAGAAGCCTAAAGCGACTGCTACATCTATGATGGGGCTGAAAAAGAAAATCAGCGCCAAACTGATCAGCCAACCCAAGCCTATAGACTTGATGGAGAGGACTTTTGGCCCTGCTATTGCCAGCATTGAGCAGCAGGAGCAGCGCCCTTCAGAAGCTGAACACAAACCACCGGAAAATGCCCCTTCAGAATAAATGTATAAAAAAACGGGACAATAAGACGATGATGACCTTCCAAAACATGTTAAAAAAACTCGCCGACTTCTGGGAATTGCATGGATGCATCATCCATCATGGCTATGACCTTGAACTGGGCGCAGGCACGTTCAATCCTGCCACTTTCTTACGCTGCCTGGGGCCGGAACCTTATAAAGCATTCTATATAGAACCTTGCCGAAGGCCTACCGATGGCCGCTATGGGACCAACCCCAATCGCTTGCAGCATTACTTTCAATGCCAGGTGATTTTAAAGCCTTCGCCTGCCGATATCCAGGACCTCTGCCTGCAATCCCTGGAAGCGATTGGATTTAATCTAAAAGAACACGACATGCGCTTTGTCCATGATGATTGGGAAGCCCCTACACTTGGAGCTTGGGGCCTTGGCTGGGAAGTATGGATGGATGGAATGGAGGTCACCCAGTTCACCTATTTTCAGAGCGTAGCGGGCATCCCTGTAAAACCCGTCACAGGCGAAGTCACTTATGGCCTGGAACGCCTTGCCGTATACCTGCAAAAAGTCAATAGCATCTATGATATTCAATGGAATGACAAGCTCACCTATGGCGATATTTATCATCGCAATGAATTTGAATGGAGCCATTACAACTTCAACAAATCCAATGCGGAAATGTGGTTCCGCCATTTTGAAGATTACGAAAAAGAAGCCAAACGATTAGTGTCAGAAAATCTTCCCATTCCCGCCTATGATTTTGTAATCAAAGCTTCCCATGCCTTTAATATGCTGGATGCACGTGGAGTCATTTCCGTCACTGAAAGGACGGGCTATATTGCCAGGATCCGGGACTTGGCCTGCTTGGTAGCCAAAGAATATCTTAAAAGCCGCGAAGAACAAGGGTATCCCCTTTTCACCGTTTTGGAGCTATTTTGCAAAAAGCAGAAGCTGCCCCAGCACCTTTATCCCATGAACTGATGGATGCCGGATCCGATAAAAGGGAAGAGTATCTTCTGGAAATTGGATCGGAAGAACTGCCGGCGACTTTTGTTCCCATAGGCTGCCGCCAACTTGATAAAGGGATCCGAGAATTGCTCGAAAAGGAGAAGATTCCCTTCAAATCTCTTAAAACTTATGGCACTCCCCGCCGCTTGGCTGTTTGATGTGGAAGGATTGGCCCTCGGCAAACCTCGCATGTCACAGAAAAGAAAGGGCCGGCGCTTTCAGCTGCCTTTGATGAACAAGGCAAATCCACGCCGCCGGAACGGGTTTTTTCCGTTTCCTGGGAATCGAACCTATGGATTGGCTGCACTGCAGAAGAGCAACAACCCGGCTATCGAAATCCGGGCCCTCAAAGATGTCCCCTATCTGTTTGGCCATGTCACATGCCCGGCAAGGCTACAGCCGAAATTTTGGCGGAACATCTTCCCCGTCTCATCCTCAACCTAGAATTTCCCAAAAAAATGCGCTGGGGGGATCTGGACATCTCCTATGCAAGGCCTTTGCGCTGGATTGTTTCACTCTTTGGAAAGCATGTGGTTCCCTTTACTGTTGGGAATATCCATGCCGGCCGAAAAACCTCCGGACATCGCCAATTGGCCCATAGAGAAATAGCCCTGGAGAAAGCGCAGGATTATATAAGCGTTTTAAAGGAAAACATATGTTCTGGCAGATATTCAGGAAAGAAAAAAGGAAATTCTCGATCAGTTGGCTATTTTAGAAAAGCAACAGGGCGGAAAAGCAGTCAGCCAAGAGCAGGTGATCCCCCAGGTGCTTCATCTGGTGGAATGGCCCTTCCTGACTTCAGCCGAATTTGATCCCGCCTTTTTAAAAGCGCCCAAAGAAGTGCTGATATCGGAAATGGTCGAGCATCAAAAGTATTTTCCTATGGTGAATCCGGATGGATCCCTGAAAAATATCTTTATCATAACCGCCAATACCCATCCTAACGAGGTCATCAAGGCGGGGAATCAAAAAGCTCTTTCTCCAAGGCTCAATGATGGCGTCTTCCTCTACGAACAAGGGTTGAAAAACCGCCTGGAATCGTATAATCAAAAATTGAGATCGATCGTTTTCCAGAAAGAACTCGGCAGCGTCTACGATAAGGTGGAACGGATTGTCCACCATGCCAAAATCCTGCAAAAGCAATTAGGCATCAGCAACCCCAAAAAAACAGCGCGGGCTGCGTTATTGTGCAAAGCCGATCTGGCAACGGAAATGGTCTTTGAATTTCCGGAACTGCAAGGCATCATTGGACGCTATTATGCCCTGGCCCAGGAAGAAGACCCGGAAGTGGCCCAAGCCATAGAAGAACACTGGATGCCACGAGGAGAAAACAGTCCCTTACCGGAATCTGAAACAGGAATCGTAATGAGCCTGGCAGACAAGATCGACAATCTTCTGGGCTGCTACGCCGCCAACCTGAAGCCCAGTTCCTCCAGCGACCCTTACGCCTTAAGGCGCCAGGTTTTGGGCCTGATCAAAATAATCATTAAAGGCCGCTATCATTTGCCGCTCCGACAAATTTTGCAAGAATCGTTCTCCGCCTTTCCCGCAGTTTCTTCCAGCCAGAAAGAACAGCTTTTGGATGAAATAGAAGGATTTGTAACCAACAGAATAAAAACCGTCTTCTTGGATTATGGATTGAGCAAGGATGAAATCGAAGCGGGTTTAGCAGGTGGAGTAGAAGATATTTATGATGCCTACAGCCGCGTGCAAGCTCTGCACAAGTTCCGGCATCATAGCGACAAATTTATATTGATGTTTGAAGTCTATAAACGGGCCAAAGGACAAATCGGGGCCCATAACGGAGTCTCCTTTTCCCCGACATTGCTAGTAGAAAATGCAGAAAAGGAACTGCACCAGGGACTGGACAACCTCGAAGCCAGGTTCTCCCAGGTTATGGCAGGGCACGATTATGACCAAGCGTATGCCTTATTGGCCGAGCTCCAACCCGCCCTAGCCCGCTTGTTTGACGAAGTAAAAATCCTGGCAGATGATCCGAAATTGCAAAAGAACCGGATTGCCCTGCTTCAACGGGTTTTTGCCCTTTTTTCCCGATTGCTGGATTTCGGTAAAATACAGGTAGTTTGATAAAGGGACCAAAGGGACATAAGGGACAAAATGAAATTTACAACATGCCCTTGCTGCAGCGGGCTTGCCTATACAGGATGCTGCGAGCTTTATCATAAAGGTAAGAATGCAGAAAATGCCTTGTTGCTGATGCGTTCTCGATATTCTGGATATGCCCTCCATCAATATGAGTATATTATATCTACAACCCATCCTAAAAGCCCCCTGTATCTTAAAGACAGGAATCTTTGGTTGAACCAAATAAAGCATTTTTCTGCAAATACCCAGTTTGTTAGGCTCGAGATTTTGGATTCAAGTTTGGAAGAATTGGAAAGCTATGTGACCTTTATAGCCCATTTAAAGCAGGGAAATAAAGATGCTTCTTTTAAAGAAATCAGCCGCTTTCTGAAAGAAAATGGCCAATGGCTCTATTTTGCAGGGAGAATAGAATGAGTGCAACAATAAATCCTAAATTTGTTACAGATTTGCCTTCAGATGTGCAAAAGCTGGTTGCAAATTATTTTACTACAAATGATTTAAATAGCTGTATGCGAGTATCAAAGCTATGGAATCATTTATTTGCTTCGGACACAATGTGGGAACCCATAGCCGACCAATTCAACATTAAGAAAATTAAAAAACAGGAAAATACCCCCATTCATCAATTTGTCCTTAATTCCCCTGTTCTTAACTGGCTTTCTGAACCTTTGAAATTTATCATTCTAAATACTATCCCAAACAATGAATATAAAACTCTTGTTTATAAAAAAATTAAAGCTGATATGTTATCCAATTACTCAAAGGAATTTGTGAAAGCTCTTGGAGGGCCGTTTGCTGTAAATCGCCTGCCTCTTATTCATGTGACTGATGATGATACCTCATTTTCTGCAACATATGGAATAGCGCAGGAATACTTTTCAGCTCCTATTGTACGAGCTGTTCTTGAGACAGATCAAAGCACCGAACATTTTATTTTATTTAGAATAAAAGACAATTCAAAGGAAAAATTATATCGAACTGCCTTACATTTCACCGCTTGTGACACTGATGCCCATATAATAGGTAATGTTCATGGATGCGATGACATGATTTTAGGATGTTTGTGTACGACTGCAAACGGTCTAAAATTCCAATTAAATCGCCTTCAAAGACTTGTCCAAAAAAAGCCTGTGGGAGTATTAATAGAGGACCATGAATTAAGACCATTTGGTATGTCTGTAAATTATTCTGAAGGGCCTACTGTCACCATATCTGGCCAAAGCATATTGGAATTGTGCTAATCTGGCCGAGCTGGTACGTCCTTAAAAAGTTATGGCAAGGCGAAGCATGAAAAGGTTACCAGGCCGTCTCGGCCTGTACCAGGGCGGACGCACTGGCCACTTTCTCATAACAAGTCATGTGCTGGCATGACTTTTTAAGGACGTACCCGAGCTGCCATGGTTATATCATACTTATTTGATTTACGTATTTGATTTACGTAGAAATTAATTATGTAATTATGTAAAATAATGAAATAGAAGAGAGGTATAGTATGAGACAACATAAAAATATGACTTTTTCCATTCCTGAGGATCTTGTGCTACAATTGCATTTACATGTAGGAAAGCGTGGTTTAAGCCGTTTCATTTCTACAGCTATACGCAAAGCATTAATAGAAGAAGAAATTCAGGAAGAAAATGAACTCGATAAAGCTTACGAAGAAGCTAATAAAGACCCCACTCGATTAGAAGCTCTTAAAGATTGGGAGCATATTGATGATATAAGCGACTTGGGAAATGATGAGGATTGGGAGTGGTTGAAAAATGGCTGATCATCCAAAAAGAGGTGATGTTTATTGGATAAAACTGGATCCAACAGTAGGAACTGAAATCCAAAAAACAAGACCGTGTTTAATTCTTTCTAATAATTCACAAAATAAAAAGGGGATGCGTGTAATTGCAGCGCCCATTACTAGCAATGTAACGCATATTTATCCTTTTGAAGCTAAAATGATATTAAAAGATCGTGAATGCAAGGTTCTTATAGATCAAATTCGAGCTTTAGATAAACAGAGATTAGGTCAAAAAATTATTTCAATCGATTCTGAAACCATGCTTCGGGTAGAAGAAGCTTTAACAATAGTTTTGGGGCTAAAAAAAGAATAAAAATTTGTTTCATAGAAAGTCATCTGAGAATTATGCGCGCGATGGTACTCGAAAATTTAGATAGCGATTTGGTATTACGGGACCTCCCCATCCCTGTTCCCAAAAAAAGCCATCTATACCGGTTACCAAAAATGCCTTGGACCGGTTCTTGTGTCTAGGGCCGATTCTTGCATATCAAAGGCAAAAACAGGTTATCCTGTTTTTGCCATAAAATTGCCTTGTATAGGAATTCAATTTTCTATATTCTCATCTTTGTTTTCAAATTTCAATGAGGGGATCATAATGAACTCTGTTAATAACGATATAATATCGTTAATAAGCTTGCCAATAGAATTGCATAACCATATCGCAAATCATTTGAATATGGATGATTTAAGCAGCTGTATGCGAGTCTCAAAACTATGGAATCAATTATTCGAATCCGACATCATGTGGGAATCCATTGCACGACGACTTCATATTGGAAAACAGGAAATTAACCCCATTCATCAAATTATCATTAATTCCCCCATTTTAAATTGGTTTCCCAAAACTATAGGGGTTTTACAAAATGATTATAAAACTCTTATCCATCAAAAATTTTTAAAAGAAGACACAGTAATCGAAACTAAATTTCCCAAGGTAATCGTAGAAGCTTTTGGAGGCTCTGATGCCTTTCGACGCTACCCTCTTATTGAACTGCCTCTTACCAGCATTATAGGTATGGAGTTTCAGGAAGAACATTTTTCAGCTCCTGTTATAAGAGCTATTTGTACTCATTCAGACTTGTATCGGATAGGTTACATTTTATTTAGAATAAGAAATAACCTCACGGGAAAAATTCATTGCGAAGTCCTATATCTTCAAGAGGACTATTTTTTTTCGTTTTCGCCTCCATTAACAAAGCCAAGGGAAGGGGTGCTATTTGATAAAACTATTTGTCGTCCTTCATGTGACAACAGTTTGAATCGCCTTCAGAGACTTATCCAAAGAAAACCTGTTGGATTGATAGTCGATAAAATAAACAATCAATTTATCGAGGGGCCTTCAACGACATCCGATTGTAAAAGTGTTTTGGAATTGTGCTGAATAGGTGCAATTAAATGTGTGGGGTTGAGAAATTTTTATTACCACAGAGCCCATTGGCGGGAGGCGCCAGCCTCCCGCCAATGGGCTCTGTGGTAATAAAAATTTCACTAAACCTATGAGGTTTCAATGTCTTTAATTGATGTAAATATGGTTTCAGGAAGAGATCCCATCAATGAACAATTTATGGAAGTCGGCCAAAATAATTCGCTTCCTTTAGATGTAATCCCAAACATTTTTAAACATATCGACGTTATGGCGGAACTCCCCACTCTAGCCTTGGTATGCAAAAATTGGAGAGTCTTGGCCGATAATGGTTCGTTCCATCAGCGCTTCCATGAAATATATGAGATACAGAAGGTTCGATTTTGTATGGAGTCCAGAAAGTGGTCGGCTCGTACGTGTCAATGACAGATCGGAAGGAACGAATGGGAATGGCGCGAAAACAGTTTTTGGTTTTGGCTTCTCAGGCTTGCATGTCGGAAAAGGGGAAAACGATTATGCGCATGACGGGATAGGCGTTGCAATAGCACGGAAATTTTCTATGCCTTCTGAACAGGCCAGAAGCTTATTTTCACTCTTTTATGAAGAAAAAAGAAAAATCAATCCTTTGCATAAAATTCCTACAGGAAATATTAAATATATTTACTTGCGCGCCATAGATCAACTTTTATGTTATCATGCACCTGAAGCAGTGCAAAAGGTCATTCAATGGTGCATGACCCAACCTTTTTGGATCCGCCATATACAGACTCCATCACAGCTTAATGATTCTTTTAAATCCATTGTTGTTGATATGGATTCATTGGATGCATATAAATGATATAAGTGACTAGGGAGATGATGAGGCTTGGGAGTGGTTGATAAAAGAATGGTGTGCGGAGGGAATTACTGCATGCGCGCGATGGTACTCGAAAAATTAGATAGCGATTTGGTATTACGGGACCTCCCCATCCCTGTTCCAAAAAAAGGCGAATTGTTAATTCGGATCAAAGCCTGCGGGATCTGCCGCACCGATTTGCATGTCGTTCATGGAGAACTCCCCCACCCCAAACTGCCCATAATACCCGGACATCAAATTGTAGGGACTGTAGAAAAAATCGGAGAAGGGGTTTCCGGATTCAATCTCGGAGATCGGGTAGGAGTCCCTTGGCTGCAAGGCTCCTGCGGCCATTGCAAATTCTGCTTGTCACAAAGGGAAAATCTCTGCAATGAAGCCATCTATACCGGTTACCAAAAGAACGGGGGTTTTGCAGAGTACTGCACAGCCAATGCGGCCTACTGTTTTCGTTTGCCTCAAGGCTATCCAGACACCCAGGTGGCCCCTATGCTCTGCGCGGGCTTTATCGGATACCGGGCCTTAAAAATGACCGGCGAGGCAAAAAGGCTGGGGTTTTACGGATTCGGCGCTTCGGCCCATTTGCTCATTCAGGTAGCGCGGTACCAACAAAAGGAAGTCTATGCCTTCTCCCGTGAACTTGACTCCCCTTCCGCCCGCCTAGCTCAAGAGCTGGGAGCTGTATGGACAGGGACCTCATTAACTCCCCCTCCGGCACCCTTGGATGCCGCCATCTTATTTGCACCCGTCGGCGAGCTAGTTCCCTTAGCCCTAAAAGCAGTGGATAAAGGAGGCACCGTAGTGTGTGCGGGCATCCATATGTCGGATATCCCCTCTTTCCCCTATTCCCTCCTTTGGGAAGAACGGGTCCTGCGATCCGTGGCCAACCTCACCAGACAGGATGGAAGAGAATTTTTGGAACTGGCGCCTCGCATCCCCATTAAAACAACCATTATAGAATATTCTCTGGAAAATACTAACCAAGCCCTTAAAGACCTAGAGCAAGGCACTCTGGGAGGAGCTGCCGTTATTGTTGTGTAATTAAAAAGTCATGAGGTGCAATGATAAATCCACTATTACTTACAGATTTGCCTTCAGATGTGCAAAACTATATCGCAAATTATTTGGGTATCACTGGTTTAAATAGCTGTATGCGGGTCTCCAAGCTATGGGAACAATTATTCCAATCCGATACCATGTGGGAACCCATCGCTCAAAAACTCAATATTAAAAAAAAGGAAAAAAGCCTCGTTCATCAATTTGTCATTAATTCCCTCATTTTAAACTGGCTTCCGAGAAATCTCGGGTATTTACAAAATGAGTATAAAACTCTTGTCCGTCAAAAATTATTAGAAGAAGACGAAAAGAACGAAGCGGAATTTCCCGAGGTAATTGTGAAACTTCTCGGAGGATCCGATGCCTTTCGACGCCTGCCTCTTCTTCAACTGCCTTTAATCCATATTACCGGTGGTATTATTGGTATAGAGATGAAGGAAGAATATTTTTCAGCTCCAGTGGTAAGAGCTATTCATAAATATGAAAATGAGGAGCAGGACCCTGAATGTTACATTTTATTTAGAATAAAAAATAACATAACGGGAGAAGTTCATTGCGAAGGCCTAAATCTTTACTTTGATAATGAAGTCCTGGCCTGGTCCTCCCCTCTGATGTTAGAGGTTCATCCTCTTCAAAACAAGAAAAAGATACTATTCAAGGGTATTTGTTATCCCCCTGATGACAATAGCCTGGACCGCCTCCAAAGAATTATTCAGAGAAAACCTGTCGGATTGATAATCGATAAAATAAACAATCAATATATCGAAGGGCCTTCAACTACCTCAAACGGAAAAAGCGTTTTGGAATTGTGCTAATTAAATGAGCTAAATTCAAAGGCAAGAACAGGTTATCCTGTTTTTGCCAAAAAATTGCCTTGTTTAAGAACTCAATTTTCCATATTCTAATGTTTCTTTTCAAATTTCAAGGAGCGGATCCTAATGAACACTGTTAATAAACATATGATATCGTTAACAAACATGCCAATAGAATTGCAAAATCATATCGCAAACTATTTTAAAATGGATGATTTAAGTAGCTGTATGCGAGTCTCAAAACTATGGAATCAATTATTCCAATCCGATACTATGTGGGAACCCATTGCTCGACAACTCCATATTAGAAAACAGGAAATTAACCCCATTCATCAAATTATCATTAATTCTCCCATTTTAAATTGGTTTCCCAAAACTTTAGGGATTTTACAAAATGATTATAAAACTATTATTCATCAAAAATTTTTAAAAGAAGATTCAGTAATTGAAAGGAAATTTCCTAAGGCAATCGTAGACGCTTTTGGAGGCTCTGATGCCTTTCGACGCTACCCTCTTATTGAACTGCCTTTAACCATCTATAATGGTAGGCAGTATCAGGAAGAGCATTTTTCAGCTCCAGTAGTAAGGGCTATTTGTAATCATATAGACTCTTATCGGATATTATTTAGAATAAGAAATAACATCACTGGAAAAGTCCACTGCGAAGCCCTATATCTTCGAGAGAACTGTTTTTTTTCTTATTTGCCTCCATTTCAAGAAAAGCCGAAGAAAGCGGTGCTTTTTGACAAAAATATTTGTCGTCCTCCTTTTTATGACAATAGCGTGAACCGTCTCCAAAGAATTATCCAAAGGAAACCTGTTGGATTGTTAGTCGATCAAATAAACAAACAATTTATCGAAGGGCCTTCAACTACATCAGATGGAAAAAGCGTTTTGGAATTGTGTTAATTAAAAGAGCTAAAATCAAAGGCAAAAACAGGATAATAGGATCGCCTTCGGCTTCAGGATATTTCTCTTTATCCTGAAGCCGAAGGCGATCCTATTATCCTGTTTTTGCCATAAAACTGCCTTGTTCGAGAATTCTACTTTCTATATTCTTACGTTTGTTTTCAAATTTCAAGGAGGGGATCATAATGAACTCTGTTAATAAAGATATAATATCATTAACAAACTTGCCAATAGAATTGCAAACCTGCATTGCAGATTATTTGAACATGGATGATTTAAGCAGTTGTACACGTGTGTCATACCTATGGAAAAAATTATTCGACTCGGACACTATGTGGGAACCCATCGCTCGACAACTCCATATTAGAAAACAGGAAATTAACCCCATTCATCAAATTATCATTAATTCTCCCATTTTAAATTGGCTTCCCAAAACTTTAGGGATTTTACAAAATGATTATAAAACTATTATTCATCAAAAATCTTTAAAAGAAGATACAGTAATCGAAACTAAATTTCCCAAGGTAATAGTGGAAGCTTTTGGAAGCTCTGATGCCTTTCGACGCTATCCTCTTCTTGAACTGCCTCTAAACCATATTATAGGCATGGAGTTTCAGGAAGAACATTTTTCAGCTCCTGTGGTAAGAGCTATTTCCAATCATAAATGTTATTGTTATATTTTACTGAGAATAAGAAATAACCTCACAGGCCAAATTCATTGCGAAGCCCTATATATTTTTCAAGATGGCAATTTTTTTTCGTGTTCGCCGCCTCCTTTTCATGCAAGGGTACTTGTTGACGACAGTCTTTGTCGTCCTTCTTGTGACAACAGCTTGAATCGCCTTCAGAGACTTATCCAAAGAAAACCTGTTGGATTGATAGTCGATAAAATAAACAATCAATTTATCGAAGGGCCTTCAACTACATCAGATGGAAAAAGCGTTTTGGAATTGTGCTAATTACATGAACTAAAATCAAATTATCCTGTTTGCCAGAAAATTTCCTTGTTTAAGAACTCAACTTCCAATATTCCTATAAAATAATCGAAGTTCATTACTCACCTTACGCAAAACATGTAGAAATCTCGCCTATTGGTTTAAGTTTGTGTTTAATGGGTACTTGCCGCTCAGGCCAACGGCCTGGCTTGTAAAAGCCTAGGGCGAAGCCCTAGGAAACCAGTAATAAACCATTGCAGGCTGAAGAGGCTGTCAATAAATCACCTCATAACAAGGCTCACCATTTCTTGGATTAAAAAAATCCAAGAAATTTTATCTATTGAGCCTCTGTATTAATATTATTTTCATGACATTAATTCGCTTTCCCATTATTTTTGGGAGTTTTCAACGTCAGGGATTGCATTTTCGGCAATTCATGCTACTTGAACGCGCGATTATTCAATCCTAGGCTGCTTGAACTTGCATTTTTCGCAGCAAATCCCAATATCGACAAATGTTATGAGAAATCGCATGTAAATTTACCATTCCTCTTACCTTCTCAAACCCTCTAACTAAAAATTCCTGCATTCCATGATTTTTGGTCTGAGCGTTACTGAATTCAGCTGTGCTACATCGATTTTTGTACGATTCTTTCATTTCTTCAGTATCGAGTGTCTTTCTCCACTTCTTAACAGCCTCAGAATCATTTTTTTTGTTTATCTTTGGATCAACACCCCTTCTTGGCTTAGCTGGAGAATAGTAATTGCACTCAGGAAAAAATTCAGCTGCTATTTCAACATCTTCCTTTGAAGAGTAGGCTGAATCAGCATTCCAATTTTTGATTTTTGGCATTCCCAGTTTCTCAAGCGTTGAATGAACATTCTGCATCATCTTGGGGGAAGTTCCTGGATCAAGCGTATTTACAACATCAGTACCAAAAATTACTCTAGATTTGGTGCTCGTCGCAAACTGCACATTAAATGCCAATCGAAATCCACCATCTCCCATTTTCATTTTTCGTGCTTCAGGATCTGTTGTAGAGGCTCTTGTATCTTTTAACTCCTCATCTTTTGGAGGTTGTCTAGTTTTTTTTCCTGCTTCTATTTTTCTTTTTTTGCTTTCTTTTAAATTCGCTAAAGCTTGATCTACACGTTCCGATCTTTCGCGTATTGCCCTTTTTTGCGCTGCTTGTGAACGAGTCTCATATGCTTTAGGGTTTTTTAAATTTTCTGAATCTAATTGTTTTATGTGCCTTGACATTTCATCTTTAAGTACTTCGAGTGTTTGTTCTCGACGAAATGAATTAAAACCCGCATTAGCTTTAACCCTTGTCCCATCTTGAGAAAAGTCTTGATCTGAAAGAACATTGCTTTGGACCATTACTGCTAGACAGCTTGTAAGGATATCTTCGAATTTATCTGGATTATGGCTACGAAAGTCCGATATCATTGTTCGATTTATAGGTGTGCCGCCTGCAATCCACTTGTAAGCATCATGGTATAAACAAAGCTCTTCAATTTTTCTAGCACTAATATTTCCATCTAGAATGGAATAGATCCATAGGCAAAGTAATATTTTTGGAGAAGTTGTTGGGCGTCCGGCTGCATTTTTGTAAGACAATATTTCTTCAAAACAGGCTGATAGATCCATTTTTTCAACAAATTCCCAGACCGCCCGTGCTTTATGATCTATTGGGAGCAAGTCATCTAAAGATTTCAATTGCATTTCCACTTGATTCCGGCATGGATTGAGAAGTTTGTATTGTTGTGCAATTGTATCAGTATTCATAAAAGGCTCCTTAGTTACTTTTAGACATGCTATGCTTCCAAGCATACGTGTAGATGTATGTAAATTATCAGTAGTCTAGCATACATTATCATTTTAAAGTACTAAAATTTAATACTTTAGATTTCTTGACAGCCTGGAAGGCCTGCCCTGTATTTCCCTGGGGCTTCGCCCCAGGATTTACATAATCAGGCCTTCAGCCTGAAACTGATATATTGAATTCACCTAGGGCTGCGCCCTAGGCTTTTACAAACCAGGCCGTTGGCCTGGGCGGCAAATATCGCAGATGAAGCGAAACCAAAAGACGAGATTTCTACATGTTTTGCGTAAGGTGAGTTCATTAAAATTTTTTATTTTTTATTTTTATCTTTTTTATTTTTATCTTTTTTATTTTTATCTTTTTTATTTTTATCTTTTTTATTTTTATCTTTTTTATTTTTATCTTTTTTATTTTTATCTTTTTTATTTTTATCTTTTTTATTTTTATCTTGACAATAAAATATTTTATATATATTATTATATTATAAACTGAATTTAAGTTTATTAACATTTTATATTTTTATAGTTAGGTTAAAAATTATGGATAGTTTATCCACATTTACATTAGGAAAAAGACCTTTGGATACCACCGAGATTACAGAAGAACCTCCAAAGAAAAAGGCTAAAATTGAAAAAACAATCACCTTTAATGATTACTGTTTGCCGGAAAACAAGGGACTTAACACGTCAATTAATAATGTCAACAATACAATTATAGGAAAAAGACCTTTGGATACCACCGAGATTACAGAAGAACCTCCAAAGAAAAAGGCTAAAATTGAAAAAACTTTCACCCTTAATGATTACTGTTTGCCGGAAAACAAGGGATTTAATATGTCAATTAATAACGATTATTTACAAAATGAAATCCCAACTGAAGTTTTTTCGATAATTGTCGATTATCTAAACCCATGTAATTCGGCATCAGATATTGAATTTCTTATGTCTGCCAAAACAATTTCAAAAAGGTGGATGAAAGAAGTAAATACCCATATTCATCGAAGAATAAATGAAGAGGACCTTTCACTCTCTATTGTTGGATGTAAAACAGGTTCTGAAGCGATCAATTACATTATTAAGAATAAGCTGCAAAGTGCCAATTTAGCCGGTTTTTCTGATATAACCGATGTAGATTTGAAAAAATTAATTGAAAATTGCCCTAATCTTCATAGGTTGAATCTTGCAGGCTGCAGAAAGCTTTCGGGGGATAAACTGGCAGAGGCGCTAGGCAAGCTTACAGCCCTTCAAAGCTTGAATCTTGCAGGCTGCGAGCAGCTTTCAGGGGATAAACTGGCAGAGGCGCTAGGCAAGCTTACAGCCCTACAAAGTTTGGATCTTTGTGAGTGCGGGTGGCTTCCGGGGCATAAACTGCAAGAGGCGCTAGGCAAGCTGACAGCTCTACAAAGAGTGAATCTTGCAGGCTGCATGCAGCTTTCGGGGGATAAACTGGCAGGGGCGCTAGGCAAGCTTACAGCCCTTCAAAGCTTGAATCTTGCAGGCTGCGGGCAGCTTTCAGGGGATAAACTGGCAGAGGCGCTAGGCAAGCTTACAGCCCTTCAAAGCTTGAATCTTGCAGAATGCGGGCAGCTTTCAGGGGATAAACTGGCAGAGGCGCTAGGCAAGCTGACATCCCTACAAAGTTTGGATCTTTGTAACTGCAGTCAGCTTTCGGAGGATAAACTGGTAGAGGCGCTTGGCAAGCTTACAGCCCTTAAAGACTTGGATCTTACATGGTGCCGTCAGCTTGCGGAAGATAAACTGGTAGAGGCGCTTGGCAAGCTTACAGCCCTTAAAAGCTTGGATCTTGCATACTGCAAGCAGATTTCGGGGGATAAGCTGATAGGGGTGCTCGGCAAACTTCCAGCCCTACAAAGGTTGACTCTTTTGGGCTGCCAGCTTTCGGTGGATAAACTGGCAGAGGCGCTTGGCAAGCTTACAGCCCAGGGCGTAAAAATCATTTTCTAGGCAATTATTTCACAAATATGCGTTAATAGAGGTAGGTATCAGGTTTATAGGGACCTTCCGGAGAAACACCCAGATACTCTGCCTGTTTTGGCGTGCCCTTAAAATCCTTAAAAAAGAGTAACAGTTCACATACCCCTCCTTCGTCGGGGTATGTGAAAATAGCCAAAAATTATTCAAAGAAATCCTGTTGGATTGATAATCGATAAAATAAACAATCAATATATCGAAGGTCCTTCAACGACATCCGATGGTAAAAGTGTTTTGGAATTGTGCTGATTAAATGAGCTAAAATCAAAGACAAAAAGTAACTTGTTTAAGAATTCAACTCTGTGTGCTCTCTCT
>CAWACC010000002.1:0-40411 GCA_963780445.1 uncultured Parachlamydiaceae bacterium | reverse complement strand
TGTGGTAATAAAAATTGCTCAACCCGCCAATGGGCTATATGGTAATAAAAATTCCACAGATCCTTCCGCCGAAGGCGATCCTATTATCCTGTTTTTGCCAGAAAATTTTCTTGTTTAAGAATTTAACTTTCTATATTCTTATGTTTGTTTTCAAATTTTGGGGTTATATAATGACTCTGTTCATAATGAGGTTTCAATGTCTTTAAATAATGTAAATATGGTTTCAGGAATAGATCCCATCAATGAATATTTTATGGAAGTCGGTCAAAATAATTCGCTTCCTTTAGATGTAATCCCAAACATTTTTAAACATATCAACGTTATGGCGGAACTCCCCTCACTAGCCTTGGTATGCAAAAATTGGAGAGTCTTGGCCGATAATGGATCGTTCGGTAAAATGATACGCCCTCCCCATATATTTGGAAGTAAAGAATGGCATGATTATATCGGCGTTGATGCCGGAGAAGAACCCCCTTTGCCAAGATGCGCGTATAGCAACATAGAAAAAAATGGGGGCCTAGTTACTTTTATTCCCGATAAAGTCAAAATTACCCATGAAAATGGCATCATCGAAGAAGTGCTGCTGGACAATCTGGAGGCTATTTGCAATTTGATCAAAGCACCAAAATCCGACCTTATAACAGGATATGCTTCCTATGCCTCTCAAGAAGAACTCAAAGAAAAAAGGTTGCGGGAGAAACCTCATTGGGTATGGATAAATGAAATCATTGGCATCGAAAATACGTATAAACAACAGCAAATACTTGCCAAGACAAGGGGACAAGGTGCCCATATTTCAGGGATAATAGATGCAGAGATCACCGCTGGCATGAAATATTCGAAAATCAATGCAGTCGATATACTATGGAATCCAGAACTGGCCCGTGTGGTACGTGTCAATGACAGATCAGCAGGAACGAATGGGAATGGCGCGAAAACAACTTTTGGTTTTGGCCGCTCTGGCTTGTATGTCAAAAAAGGAGATTGCGATATTGCGCATCACGGGATAGGCGTTGCCATAGCACGGAAATTTTCTATGCCTTCTGAACAAGCCAGAAGCTTATTTTCACTATTTTATGAAGAAAGACGAAAAATCAATCCTTTGCATAGAATCCCTACAGGAGATATTAAATATATTTACTTGCGGGCCATTGATAAACTTTTATGCTATCATACTCCTGAAGACGTGCAAAAAGTCATTCAATGGTGCATGGGCCAACCTTTTTGGATCCGCCATATACAGACTCCCTCACAGCTTAATGATTCTTTTAAATCCATTGTTGTTGATATGGTTGCTTCGCAACCCAAGGTATAACGACGATAACGACCTTAACGACAATAAAGATGTCGTTAAGGTCGTTATTGTAGTTAAGAGTATAGCTTTAAAAAAAGCGTTTCTAGGCACAGGTTAATGCCAATGGAACGTTCGAGCGAAAGAAGAGCCTTGGATAAGGCCTCCTGAACAAATTCTAGAGGGAGAAGTTCCCCTCTTTGCAGGGCCTGATGGATCTCCTCATAATAATCGCTATGCATAAGATATTTGCGGTTGCCCGCTACTTTTACCAAATGCATATCCCTATACCATCCCAAAATCACATCAAATAAAGCCTGCATATCTTGTTTCATCTTCATAGCCGAAATGCCATCGAGTTCCTTTTCAATGCTGTCTAGATGGATGGCGGTTAAATTTTCTTTGGGGACCAACACCATTTCTTCCCGGGCTGCTTCTTCTACTTTTTTTTTCATTTCTTCCAGTTTTTCTGTAATTTTTTCCAATTCCCGGGAAAGAAAAGAATAGTTAATTCCCCTGCCTTGAGATAGCAGTTTAAGAATCATCTCTCTGGCCTCATGGCCGCCTCCTTCTAAAAGCATCACTGCCTTTCCCAAGGATCCCTGGGCACGTAGAGCCAAATGATCTGCCTCTTTTTCTTCTTGCCCATATTTTCTCTGCAAGGCGACAGAAATATCCCTTTCGGCTAGGGCGTGGAAACGGAGGATAAAACACCGGGATAAAATTGTCGGCAACAAATCTTCCGGGGCACTGGAAATGAGAATGATAATGGCATCTTCAGGGGGCTCTTCAAAAGTTTTTAATAAGGCATTCGATCCATAAGGCCACATCCGTTCTGCATCGTGTAAGATAAAAATTTTCTTTTTCGCGCTAAAGGGGGCCATATAGACATCTTCAGAGAACTGACGCATGGAATGGATACTATGCAGGCCGATTTTGCCTTCGGGATAATAGTGATGCAGGTCGGGATGTTTTTCCTGGCCCAGCATATGGACGGCTAAGGCTTTTGCAAAAAGCCCTTTCCCAATGCCATCGGGCCCGGCAAAGAGCAGGGAATTAGGCAAAGTGTCCTTTTCGGCCCATTTCAAGAGACGATCTTTGATCTGCTCATTTCCAACTAAAGCCTCAAATGCGGAATCAAAAGCGGTCATACTTGCGCATCCAAATATTTCATGGCTTCATTAAATACGTCCTGAGCCGATGGTTCCGCATTGAGGATTTTGATGCGGTCCGGATCCTGACTGGCCAAATGTAAAAAACCCTCGCGCACTTTCAGATGAAAATCCAATTGTTCTTTTTCCAATCTATCCAGGACACGTTGCTGATTTTTAGCGCGGCTCAATCCTATCAAAGGGTCAACATCCAAAAAAAAGGTGAGATCAGGCACGATGCTGCCGCATACTTGCTGGCACAAGGCTTGCACTTTTTCTTTGCCCAATTCCCGGGCTATACCCTGATAAGCTATGGTCGAATCGTTGAACCGGTCGCATAGCACCATTTTATTTTTAGCCAAAGCGGGCTTGATGACTTCCTCCAGGTGCTGGGCACGGTCAGACAGGAACAATAACAGTTCAGCCATAGGGCCGATCGGAAAATAACTCGATTGTTCCAGGAGAAGCTGCCGGATTTTTTCCCCGAGCGGGGTCGCTCCGGGCTCCCGTGTCACTACCACAGAATAGCCTTTCTGTTGAAGGGCATGGGAAAGGCTATTGATCAAGGTCGTTTTTCCGGCTCCTTCTCCCCCTTCAAAGGTAAAGAACCTAGCTTGGGGTTTCATTCACGGGCCCTGTTGAAGGTTCTGCAGGCGTTGCGGACGATGCAGGCGAAAGAGTTTCTTCACTCTCCTCTTCTCCGCCATTTTCCAGTTTTTGGATAGCTACCAGGTAATCCCCTTCTTTGAGGTTGACCAATTTGACGCCCTGGGTATTGCGGCCGAGGACTCGCAATTCACTCATTCGTATCCTTACGGTTTGCCCTTGGGCGGACACCATGACCAGGCCGTCCTGATCCGTCACGCAGACAGCTCCCACCACATTTCCATTGCGTTCACTGGTGATGATGGAACGGACGCCCACTCCTCCCCTGTTCGTCTGTCGGAATTCTTCGACATTGGAACGCTTGCCAAATCCATTTTCACATACGATCAGGATGGTTTCATCTCCATTGACCACTTCGCAGCTGACAACGCTGTCTTTTTCTTCGCGCAGAAGCACCCCTTTCACTCCGCGGGCCATGCGGCCCATGGGGCGCACATTGGATTCATCAAAACGGACGGCCATGCCATGGTACGTGAAGAGCATCACCTGTTGCCCCGGTTGGACTAGCCGGGTCGCGATCACTTCATCCCCTTCATCCAGATTTATAGCCCATATCCCTTTACTGCGCGGGTTGCTGAATTCCGATAAGTTCCGTCTTTTTGATCACCCCTTTTTTTGTGGCCATTAAAATGCAGGCAGGATCTGTCAAAATTGGCAACGCGCAGGACCGTTGCGATCTTTTCTTCCGGCCGGAGATCTTCGAAAAGATTGATAAGAGGTTTCCCTTTTGATTTTCGGCTGGCTTCGGGAATTTGCCACACTTTCAGCCAATAGCAACGCCCCAGGCTGGTGAAAATGAGCAGATAATCATGCGTGGAGGCAACGTATAGGCCTTTGATGGCATCTTCTTCTTTGCGCAGGCCTATTCCCGCCACACCTTGGCCTCCGCGGCGCTGTTCTTTGAAAGTATCGATCGGCATCCGTTTGATGTAATCATCTTCAGAAATGGTAATGATGACCTCTTCATTGGCAATCAGATCTTCCATTTCGACTTCGCTTTCGGCTGCGATGATCTGGGTTTTTCGTTCCGATTTATGGACTTTCTGGATCTCCTGCAGTTCTTCCGGATGATGTCCCTGACCATGCTTTCGCTGGCTAAAACCGCTTTATAATACTCGATTTTCTTGATCAGCTCCTGGTATTCCGAGGAAATCTTGTCCTGCTCCAAACCTGTCAGTTGATACAGGCGCAGGTCCAGGACCGCATTGGCCTGTTTTTCCGTAAATGAAAAGCGGCGGATCAAGCTCCTGGCGTGCCTCCTCCCGATTGTTGCTGGCACGGATCAGCTTGACCACCTCATCCAGATGGTCGATCGCTTTGAGATATCCTTCCAGGATATGGGCCCGTGCTTCGCATTTATTCAATTCAAACCGGGTGCGGCGGCGGATCACTTCGATGCGATGATCGATCCACGCAGCAATCATGTGCTTGACATTCATGGTCCGGGGCAGTCCTTTGTCCAGGGCCAAGCATATTGCATCCAAACGTGAGCTTGCAGGTCGCTAAATTTATAGAGTTGATTGATGATGACTTCGGGCACTTCATTCCGTTTCAGTTCAATGACAATGCGAAGGCCATCTTTGTCCGATTCGTCGCGAAGGTCGGATATCCCAGTGATGGATTTGTTGTTGATGAGTTCCGCAATGTGCTCGATAAGGCGCGCTTTGTTGACATTATAGGGCATTTCATCGACGACAAGCTTTTGCCGGTCCTTGTCCATTTCTTCAATCCGGATCACCCCTCGCAGAGTCAGTTTTCCCCTTCCGGTATGAAAAGCTTCGCGGATCCCTCGATACCCGCAGATGATCCCTCCCGTAGGAAAATCGGGGCCGGGCATCACCTTCATGATCTCGTCACACCGTAGCCTCAGGATTATCCAATAGCAAGAACAGTCGCTTGTGATCAGTTCATTGAGATTATGCGGAGGGATGTTGGTCGCCATACCCACGGCAATGCCTGAAGAGCCATTGCACAGCAGGTTGGGAAATTTTGCAGGAAATACGGTAGGTTCCTTTTTAGTTTCATCATAGTTGGGAACCATATCCACAGTATCTTTATCCAGATCTTCCATCAGCTGCATGGAAGCATGGGTCAGCCGGGCTTCAGTGTAACGCATCGCACCAGGCTGGATCGCCGTCGATAGAACCGAAGTTTCCTTGGCCATCGACTAGCCTGTAGCGCATGACCCAATCTTGAGCCATCCGCACCAGTGTAGGATAAATCACCTGTTCGCCGTGCGGATGGTAATCCCCGGAAGTATCGCCGGAAATCTTAGCGCATTTACGGTGTTTGCCGCCTGGAGACAGGTTCAATTGCCGCATGGCATACAAAATTCGCCGTTGGGAAGGCTTTAAGCCATCGCGCACATCCGGCAATGCCCGTGAAATAATGACGGACATCGAATAGCGCATATAGCTATCCTTCATCTCATCTTCAACATTCCGGGATATTATAACTTCATTTTCCGTATATGACATAGCGTCTGTTCCCTACTAAATATCTAAATTTTTAACTGAAAGGGCATGCTGTTCAATAAATGCGCGGCGCGGCGGCACTTCCTCGCCCATCAACATTGTAAACATATAATCCGCTGCCACCATATCGGGAATGGTGACTTTGATCAATGTCCGGCTGCGCAGGATCCATGGTCGTTTCCCACAGCTGTTCGGGATTCATCTCCGCCAGACCTTTATAACGCTGGATCTCTATCCCTTTGCGGCCATTGTTGCGAATAAAGTCGATAAGTCTCTTTCAAGGTATGGAAAGGCGTCCGCTTGTGATCTTCTTCGATAATTTCCAGAATCGTGCCTCCGGCCATAAGATACTGCTGAAGGTCGAAATGAAAGGTATTGAGCTTGCCCAGCAGATCATTGAAATGTTCCTCTTCGTATAATTCGATAAAGTGAAGGCGGCTGGAATGAAAATCCTGCATTTCGGGCGTCAGTTCCTCTTCCGGAATCGAAGCCAAAGTTTCCTGATGCCTTGCCCGCTGCTGGGCTTCGTCGTCGAAGGCGCAGGGCTTCCAACTCATCGTAGGTATAGGCAAAGCGGATTTCATCCTGCAGAGTGACATGGAATCGAGGCAAAAAGCCTTCCGCATTGCGCGCGCCAAAAATTCCCGGAAGGAGATCCCCTTTCGTTCAATGCGGGCCATAAAGGATTCCAGATCCAAGGATGGAATCAAACAAGGATTTCACCTGATCTTCATGCAGAGGTTCCTGAGAGCCGTTCAAGTAGATCTTGAATATCGCTTAGCCCAAGTTCTAGCAGATAGTCGTCCATCTCTTTTTCGGATTGGATATAGCGGCTGGTCTTTTTGCGTGTCACGCGATAGAGAGGCGGCTGGGCAATGTAAACGAAATTGTTTTCCACTAACGCAGGCATATGGCGGTAGAAAAATGTCAGCAGCAAAGTGCGGATGTGGGATCCGTCGACGTCGGCGTCGGTCATGATGATGATTTTATGATAGCGCAGCTTCTCGAGGTTAAACCCATCCTGCCCTATGCCGCAACCTAAAGCAGAGATCATGGTGCCCACTTCCTGGTTTTGGAACACCTTTTCCAGGCGGGCCTTTTCAACATTCAAGATTTTACCTCGAATGGGCAGGATCGCCTGAAAACGGCGGTCGCGGCCCTGTTTGGCCGACCCGCCGGCAGAATCTCCCTCAACGATATAGATCTCGCACAGTTGCGGATTGCTCTCTTGGCAGTCGGTCAATTTGCCAGGCAGGCGGCCGCTGTCCAATGCTGATTTTCTCAGAGTCAGCTCGCGCGCTTTTCGGGCAGCTTCACGTGCCTGGGCAGCCAGGATCGCCTTATCGGACGATCGTTTTGGCCAATTGCGGGATTTTCATCCAGGAAGATCGTCAATTCTTCGCCTATGATCTGCTGTACGACGGATCCCACATCGCTATTTCCCAGGCGCTGTTTGGTTTGCCCTTCAAATTGCGGATTGGCGACTTTGACGGAAATGACCGCAGTAAGCCCTTCGCGCATGTCTTCGCCGGCTGATGGATATTTTGTCGCGATTTTAAGCAGGTTGTGATTTTTGATGTAGTTGTTTAAGACACGTGTCAAGGCTGTGGAAAAGCCGGTGAGATGGGTTCCTCCATGGCGTGTGGCGATGTTGTTGACATAGGAATAGATCGTTTCGTTATAGCCATCATTCCATTGCATGGCCACTTCAAATTCAATGGGCGCATCATCCCCTTGCGCGAACCATGAAAATAGATCGGCGTTGGGAAACAGGGGCTCTTTATTTTCATTCAGATAGGAAACAAATGAAACAAGCCCGCCCATATAGCAAAAGTTCACATCGTCTTTTTCATCGATGCCGCTCATCATGGAAATAGATGTTGATCCCTTGATTCAGGAACGCCAGTTCGCGCAAGCGCTTTGCAAGAATATCGTAGTCAAACTCTGTGACAGTCATGATCGTATCGTCCGGCGCAAACGTAATCTTTGTCCCTCGTTTTGTAGTCTCGCCAACGATGATCAGAGGCCGTGGTGACGTTTCCCTTGGAGAAATTCATTTCATATATTTTGCCATTCTTGTACACCTGGACGATCATTTTTTTGGACAGGGCGCATACGCAGGAGACGCCTACGCCATGAAGGCCGCCGGAGACCTTATAGGTGTCTTTATCGAACTTGCCGCCGGCATGCAGGACCGTCATCACCACTTCTAGAGCGGACACATCCCGTCCCCTGCTTGAGCGGATTCCTTTTCATGTTTTTCGACGGGGATGCCGCGGCCATTATCTTCAATGGTGACGGAATTATCTTTATGAAGAGTGACATAGATGGCCGTGCAATACCCTGCCATGGCTTCGTCGATGCAGTTATCCACCACTTCATAGACTAGCTGGTGCAGGCCGCTGCTGGTGGTATCGCCGATGTACATGCCTGGGCGTTCCCGAACCGCCTGCAACCCTTCCAGAACGGTAATTGAGCTGGCATCGTATTCTTTTTTCTTTGCTTCTTCTGACATTGCCTAACCTTCGTTAAGGATCTGATCCTAACCCATGCGAAATATAATATTTTTGATTTGGGCTTTTGGAAATTTTACCTGGAGCAGATTTAGGATTTTTGTCCTGTCCCTTTGGGACAAGACACTGTACAGTGTGGAATTCTTTACTTTAACGACCAAAATACCCTCATTAAATGATACCGCCTGCGTCATGGAAGCCATCTGAGGGCCTATGATCGTCGGCCAGGCAGCTAATATCAGGTCGGGACGGGCTTTATATACCCCGCTAATGGTTTCTAAAACATCCGGGAGCAATTCCGTCATCTTATGTGTTGTTACGGCCGTACCGTCGTAGTTTTTAGGGAATCTATTACGTTGTTTTAACACGACCTGTTATCCTGTTGTGAAACAATAGCATATCAAATTTTTTTCGATATTACAAGCAAAAAGGAGAAGGAGGAGATTACCACTCAGAGAGCCAGTGAGATTTTCTTCGTGTCCGAGTCCGAGTCCGTGTCCGATTCAATCCTTGTTAAATCGGACACGGACTCGGACACGAATAAGGAGAAGAATGACTTATGCATCGAACTCGCATTATTTAAAAATTGTCGCAGAGTGCTTTTGCTTTTTCCATAGTAGGGATCTTGTTAATATTTGGATGGATCAATTTTTTGATCAATCGTTGGCGGGGGGTAGCAACAGGAAAATTATTATAAAATTCCTTGAGGCCATTTTCAACTATTTCCTCCTTATCGCTTTTTCTTCCTTTGATTCCCCCTTTGGGATGGTGAGATTCCCATGGCAGGGTATCTATTTTCAATTCCATTTTGGCAAGGGCCAGCCCCATAGCATAGACATCGTATTTTGGCTGCATCATGAGAAGTTCCTCATCACTGGCGGTCATGGCATGAGGATGCGTGTAAGCTTCGAGCATTCGCTGCGGCAACTCGTTAAACCTGTGACAACAGCCAAAATCTCCTATATGAGGAGTGAAATCACTATCTAAAAAAATATTTTCAGGCCTGAAATCTCCATGTACTATTTCTTTTTCATGGATTTCATAGCCTCCATTAATTACGCCTTGTACTATTTTGTCCTTTGTCTCCTCTGATAAAGATAATTTGTCAATTACGTCCGCAAGGTCGCCATTGGAATAATATTCCCCAACTACGAGGATTTTATCATGCTCCGGCTCATTTAATTTCGATTTGCTTTTATATTCAATGGTGCCTAAAACTTGTGCTATATTCG
Organism: uncultured Parachlamydiaceae bacterium; assembly: GCA_963780445.1. Taxonomy (GTDB): domain Bacteria; phylum Chlamydiota; class Chlamydiia; order Chlamydiales; family Parachlamydiaceae; genus CAWACC01. The sequence continues at coordinate 31,084 of CAWACC010000002.1, read as the reverse complement.
GAGTATTTTGAAATAATGATCCAAACTGGATTTCACTTTGAGCTGAATCTCTCGCACTTTCATTTTTTATTTTCATGGTACCCGCAGCGCATTGTTTTAAGCTGTCATGTTCTATGCCTTCCTGTATAATTTTAAAAGCACTTCTAAAGTACATGGGATTTTGGCTTCCTTTTTTTTTCAACATCCAAAAAATATTGCCTTTTGATGTGAAAAACAAGGACATTGGTAAACCCGTCACTTCTCTTCTTAAGTACACATCATTTTTATCAGATAATTGATGAAGGTGAGCTCTATTAAGCTCAATAAAACCAGCCATATGTTGCGCTTCTGAATCTGAAATCAAAGGCATGGCCTTTTTAAGCTCTTCCGCTTTCTTATTCGCAGTGGTTGAATTTGCGAAACATTGTAAGATGGCATCTTTATCAAAAGAAATTCCCTTTAGTTCCAGTTGTGTTCTTTCATGCTGGTATTGTTTTGCTATTTTTTCATGCTCTACTACATGATATTCACTGCGATGCAAAGCACCTGGTGATGAAGAATTACGGCTCCTGTATCCCGAAGAAGGAGAAGGGGAATCCTCAGGGGTCCCTAGTTGACGGCTCCGGTATCCCGAAGAAGGAGAAGGGGAATCCTCAGGGGTCCCTAGTTGACGGCTTCTGTAGCCCGAAAAAGGAGATTGGGCATCGCCGCCCAAGTTCCTGAAAGGGAATTTTTCTTCTATAATATACTCTGTTTTTTCTCTTACTGCAGTAAATTCTGGATTGTCCGAAAAATAATCTGATTCCCATTTTTCAGGCTTATCAAATAATTCATCGTCTGAGTCAGAGTCATCGCTATCAGAGCTGGTGGATTTATTGCTAAAAGGCAATTTTTCCTGTATTATTTCCGTTAATTCGTTTGCTTTTTTCACATCCTTGGGCTTCTTCTCTTTGTTTTTACGCTCTACATAAGGGGAGTTAATATTTGGATTAAAATTTTCAATGCTCATAACGGACTCCTTTCCGTAGAAATTTATTTTTAATTAAAATTAAATACATCCTTTATTTAATTATAAAACAACTTAAATTTATTTTTAACTATATTAATTAAATAAAAATAAGATAATTCTGAATTATAAAATGTTATTTACTATACAATAATTGTTATTTAATTAAAATTCATGATAATATTTAGTTATGACGAAAGTAGTAAAAGGAGGGTGTATGAACGTTAATAGAATGGGTCATGTTTCTAATCAAGCAGCGTTAGAAGGGCATAAAAAGAAAACGGATATACCTAAAAAATTTAACTTAACGGATATCTTTAAAAGACCACACAATTTTTTTAAGGGCTTATCAAATAAATCCGCAAAAGTCTCACCTAAAAACATAACAGCTTCAAAGACTAATAATGAAGGTTGCAAGAAACTAAATGTAAGTTTAAATGACTTCTTTAAAGAAAAAAAGATAAAGATTTGCAATGACAAAAAGGAATTGCAAATATCAGTACTAAAAGAAGAATTTCCATGCTGCATAATTAAAGATAAACGAGTTAAAATATATTATCAAGATCCAACGTCAAAAAGTAAAATTAAATTTCAAGAATATGACGTTGAAACTTTAAAGAAAAAAATTACTAATGTTGATTTAAATAATTTTTTAAATTCGAATAAGAGTAAGTCAAAAACTTTTACTATAAATAAAAATACGATCGACAACATTTTTAAAGAACAATTTTCAGGAATGGATCCAATAATAGATAAACAAGATAAAGATAAAGTTAAATTCCATAATAAAGATGGCAAAGAGATTGCTTTTTATAAAGAGATTGCTCTTAAATTAGGTCCTAATGTAATAAAGAATCTTATCACATTCTCTCTAGAAGAAATTGCAAGTTTTGTTTTTAAAAATCCAAATTCTTTTGAACTTATCGCGGATCATATCGTAACAGAAACAAATTGTGAGGCCCTAGCAAACAATAAATCAAAAGAAGTAAAAGAATTGTGTGAAAAGCTTATGAAAAGAAGATTTAGTGATAATTTTATTACAGATCTTGATGATCTTGAAGATACGATCAATGAGTATTATTTTGCTGTACAAGAAGATAAATCAAATAAAGATATTTTATTATTTACTTATAAGGAAGATCAAGGTGATAAAATTACTATTGAAATTCCTAAATGGTATATAAATCACAATTTATTATATTTAACTAACCGCGAAATTAGATGGGAATATAAACATTTTGACTTTGCCAAAAATTACATCTACACTATGGTCTCTCGAGAAACACTAAACAAAGAACCGAAAAAAGTATTCAATGAATTGATCGGCAAATTAAATAAAAGATCTAAGCAACAGAATCGGTTAAATGTCAAATTTGAAAACGAACCTGGAATTGACGCTGGAGCTCTTAGCAGAGATTTAATTTCAAATATTTTTATTGGAATGGCCAAAACCATGGACTTTAAAATGTGCAAAAACGGGTTATTCCGACCAGAGCTCAAGCCAAATACCAATTTTAAGCCAGAAGATCAACAAGTCTATCGAGATCTTGGTAAGCTCATGATGTTTTGTCTGAATGCAGGGAAAACTGAAGTGCCCCCGATAGATTATCCAATAGGAATGGTTTTCGATGGGAATGTTCTCGCTGCTATACAGGCGTTTCCAGATGAATTATTGAATAAGGATATGGATGTAAATGAGTTATTTAAAAACCCAGACAATCTAGACAAATTATATGATGTTTTTTCTAAGCTTAATGCTGGTGGGCAAGGTCAAGGAGAAGATTTAATCAAAATGTATATGAAATATATGAAACCATGGGATGATAAGACACCAATAAGACTGATTGAGACGATTTATGATTTAGCGCTAGATGACCCAGACTTTCCAGATGATTTACGGAGTATGGATATCAAAAACGATATTGCTGAGATGAGAAAAATCGAGGGAAAGATTCTTTCGTCATTGAAAAAAGTATGCCTTGCACAAATGCTTGCTGATTTGGGGCCTATTCAAGCCATTGCACGTGGGATGAAAGAGGCAAAACTTGCAAAAGATATAACATGGAATGATGTAAAAAATATGTCATCACCTGAATTTTCAGAAATGCTGCAAGGAAAAGTGGGAAAGGAAGCGATTATCAAACACATCAAAGTTAACCATCCTATTTCAGAGGATCAGGAAAAATGGCAAGGTTGGATGGAAGACTGGATACGTGAAAGCGATGAGCCCACTCTAAGCAGATTTTTGCAAGTCACCACTGGGTGTAATGCACTAGGACAAAAAGATATTCAGATTTGCGATAAAGGAAATATAGAATTCCACTCTTGCTTTAATCAAATTGATTTTCCCTTCAGCCTCATGATTAATGATGATAAGATGAATGATTATAATAAGTTCAAAGAATTGATGACGAAAACTATCTGGGAAAAAGAGACAGGGTTTAATATGAAATGAGAAATAAAAAAGGCGGCTGATCAGCCGCCTTCGAATGGGATTTCTCTCTTTAAACTCATTAGAAAGAAACGGTGACTCTTCCTCTAACCTTTACAGGTACCGGGGATGAGCCTGCATTTTCATAAATTAGCTTATCGATGATAAGATTTAATTCAGGTTCCCTGATAAAATCTTCTGATTGTTCCTTTAGCACATCATAAGCTAATGAGCTGTTTGTATGGCTCAATTTCTAACTCCGCTCCCCTTGCGGGGATATCAGATGAACAGGATGGATAAGCTGCCTTATGCAACCCTGTCCTATTTTCAATCTCATCCAAGCATAGCTGTAAATGAGTTCCATTTTTACTTGTTTTTTTTGGTTTATCCAACTTTGTGGCTTCGAGACCTTAGCCTTAACCCGAAAGTTAGGGCATTGTATTGCCTGATGTCACCTCCTTTTTGGCTCATAAGTGGTACCACTTTTTTGGATCTGAGGCACTCAAAAAAACCGGCAATAAAATTACCGGTATTTTTAATTTATCATTAACACTTTCAACTTTTTACTGCAACAATAAAGGGAACAAAGCACCACTGAGCCACTGAGATCACTGAGAAGGTAAGAGATAATTGAGAGGGGCGTTAACATCAAGATTTGATCGAGCAAAGAAAATTAATACATAGATGCAACTCGTTCTCTCATGAATGTTCTGTGGTAAAAAAACAATATTTATCAATTAACTCTCAGTGCTGTCAAAACCCTCCCTATCTCATACCTTCTCAGTGATCTCACTGGCTCAGTGGTTTCTTATAGTCCCTTAGGTCCCTTTCGTCCTTTATCCTTTCGTCGCTTTTATGTAATCTGCCAAACCAAATTTCCCTTCGACAAACGGAAGCTGAATCGCATTCAGATAGCTGACTCCGTTGGAAGTTTGGGCCAATTCATTCCAAGCATCCGCTTCTTCATTTTTATTTCCTGTCTCTCCTGCCAGCACTGCTATGCGAAGCAAATTAAACCCATAAAGTTCGTTTCCGAAATTGTCAGGCTTGTTGGAGCGGGCATCAGACAGTTGTTTTTTCAGTTCTTTGGCCTTGGCCAAGGCTTGGGCATAGTCTTTATTTCCAATTAGCTGGGTTGTATGGGCATAGGCTTCATAAAAAGCCAGATAAGGTGCTTGGGTTCTTTTCAATGTCTGGTTCATTAAAGGAGTTGCCTGGTCCCATTTTCCGTTATTTATTAAAATCTGAGCAATGGCGCCCTCATATTTGGTCTTGAGTTCCGGGCGTTTGGCAAAAATGGCGTTCAAATCATCCAGAAGTGCTGACTGCGTCTTTGCATCTTCAGGGCTCGATGCGCTTTTTTTTAACGAAATATAATCCTTTTCAGCGCGGATATAATCTGCCGGCGCCCCTTGGGAGGCCGAGGGGAAAAAACGGAAATAAAGGAATCCGAGAAAAATAACACCCAAAACAGCTATGATGATGGTATTGCCATAGTTTACAATCCCATCCAGCCAAGAATAGTCTGAAATGACAAGATGGTGTTTATTTTCATTGAAATTATCTCGAGTTTGTGTTTTTTTCATAAGTACTGCCAGATTAGTAAAAGATAGAATTATACCCGATTTTTATAAATTGTAAAGAAAAATATCAGGACCTTATATATGGATGAACAACAGAGGCGAATGGCGGAAGAGTTATTATTTTCCGGTCCTAAGAAGTCCAGTTTTGCCAAAAGCTTGTATTTTGGCCATTTGGATTCGACGCAGATCTTTCCCTATCCCCGTCTTTCACCGGACGAGCAAAAACAAAGCGATGCTTTTTTGGAAACCGTCTCGCAATTTGCCGAGCAGGAGATCGATCCTGCGGCCATCGACCGCAATGCTGCGATTCCGGACACGGTGATCAAGAGAATGGCTACGCTGGGTATTTTAGGCTTATCCGTACCCAAAGAATATGGTGGATTGGGGATGTCCCAACACACCTATTGCCGGGCCGTAGAGATCATTGCAAGGCAATGCAGTTCTACCGCCCTTTTCATCAATGTGCACCAAAGCATTGGACTCAAAGCTCTGCTTCTCTTTGGCACGGAAACTCAACGGAAAAAGTGGCTCCCCTCATTGGCTAAAGGAGAGATTACTGCAGCCTTTTCCTTAACTGAACCCAACGCGGGGTCCGATGCCAGCGGTATAGAAACCCGGGCAGTTTTTATTCCTGAAAAAAACAGTTGGAGAATTAACGGCCGCAAGCAGTGGACCACCAACGGAAGCGTGGCACAGGTTTTGACCGTGATGGCCAAGACCGAGGTAGAAACACCGCATGGCAAAGAAGATAAAATAACCGCCTTTCTGGTCAACCCCACAATGCCGGGATTTATCGTCAGCCAAGCCGCATTAGAAAAGCTGGGCATGCGGGGAACGAAGACAGCCAATCTGGAGTTTAAAAATCTGGAAGTGCCTGCGGAAAATGTATTAGGCCCGCTTGGCGGAGGATTAAAAGTCGCTTTAACAGTTTTAGATTACGGGAGGACCACCTTTGGCGCGATGTGCACAGGATCCGCCAAGCTCCTTCTGGAAAAAGCTATCGACCACGCCATCCATCGCTACCAGTTCCATCGCCCCCTGGCCTCATTTGCCTTGGTCAAGAAAAAAATAGCCACCATGTCAGCTCTGGTATATGCCATGGACGCCACCACCTACATGACCGCAGGCCTGGTGGATTCTCATGCCGAAGATATCATGCTGGAATCGGCCATGCTGAAAGTCTTTACCAGCGATTCCCTGTGGAGCATTTTATACGATACCATGCAAATATTCGGAGGCCGTTCCTTCTTCACTGACGAGCCATATGAACGGATGATGCGCGATGCCCGCTTGAACCAGATCGGGGAAGGCTCCAACGAAGTGATGCGCGCTTTCATCGGCGCCGTCGGGATGCGGGATGTGGGGTTGCAATTGAAAAACCTCTCCTCTGCCCTGTTCAACCCCTTTAAACACTCTAAAGTAATTCAGGATTTTGTAGGACAGTTCTGGAGAAGCCTCAAATACATTAATGTACCCGTTAAATCTCCCCTGCTGCGTCAGGAAGCGCATAAACTTGAAAATGCGATCCGGCGTTTCGGGTTCTCCGTCAAACATATGCTCATCCGCCATAGGGAAAACATTGTCGAAAAGCAGCTGCTTCTCGACCGGATCGCATCGACAGCCATGGCTATCTATACCATCACTTCCGTCATCAGCAAGCTAGATGCAGATCTGACGGCGACGAAAAACCACGAGCCTCTGAAGCGGGATATCGCCACGGCAAAACTCTACTGCCAAATTGCCTTTGATAGCATTCACGACAACCTGGCCACCCTGACGAAAAACTACGATGCCGATATTGAATCTTTATCTGACCTTATAACCGGAATTAAAACTCCATGAAGACAGCCCATGCCCCCTCCCTTAAGCGATTGACTGACGATTTTCTAAAGCAGGAGGCGCATCTTCGGGAAGGAGGAGGCCAAGCCGGCAAAGAACGGCAGGCCCGATTGAACCGTTTGACTGCCAGGGAACGGATAGACCGCCTGTTGGATCCGGGGTCATCGTTTCTTGAATTCGGTCTCTGGGCGGCTTATAACATGTATCCCGAATGGGGCGAACTGCCTGCAGCAGGAGTGATCACAGGCATTGGACAGATTGCCGGCAGGACCTGCCTCCTTATAGTGAATGATGCCACCGTCAAGGCCGGAGCGTTCTTTCCACAATCTGTCAAAAAAGTGATCCGGGCCCAGCGGATAGCCTATCAATGCCGCCTTCCGATCGTTTACCTGGTGGACTCTTCGGGGGTTTTTTTGCCTTTGCAGGACGAGATTTTTCCCGACGAAGACGACTTTGGAAGGATCTTTCGGAACAATGCTGTTTTATCCGCAAACGGGATCCCCCAAATAGCTGCCATTATGGGCAATTGCATAGCGGGAGGAGGCTATCTCCCCGTGCTGTGCGATAAGCTTCTGATGACCCAGGGCAGCGGCCTCTATCTAGCCGGGCCCGCGCTGGTCAAAGCTGCCATTGGACAAGAAGTGGACCCTGAAGAGCTTGGAGGGGCCCGAATGCATTCTGAAGTCAGCGGCACTGTGGATTTCCTCGAGCCAGATGACCCTTCTTGCCTGCAGAGGATCCGCGCTCTGGTCGAAATGCTCCCCGAAGATCCCCCATCCCCCCAAAAAGAACAGGCAGCCGGCCGGCCCGTTGAAGAGGTTTATGACCTCGCCAGCGCGGATAATGGAAAAGCCTATGATATGCGCGACCTGCTGGAGTGTATGATCGATAGGGATTCCTTCCATGAATTCAAGGCAGGCTACGGTAAAACCTTGGTCACAGGTTATGCAAAAATCCAGGGAATTCCCGTCGGCATCCTAGCTAACCAAAGGATCCAAACACAGACAGCGGAAGGGGAAATAGAAATTGGCGGGGTGATCTATTCCGATGCAGCCGACAAGGCAGCGCGATTCATCATGGACTGCAACCAGACTCGGTTGCCCCTAGTATTCTTTCAGGATGTGGTGGGGTTTATGGTGGGAAAAGAAGCCGAACAGTCGGGCATCATCCGTTCCGGAGCCAAAATGGTCAATGTGCTCAGCAACTCCATCGTGCCAAAAATCTCCGTCATCATCGGTAATTCCTTTGGAGCCGGCCACTATGCGCTATGCGGGAAAGCCTATGACCCTCATTTTATCTTGGCCTGGCCCAATGCAAAATACGCCGTCATGGGAGCCGACCAAGCCGCCGACACCCTTTTCAGTGTGCAGGAACGCGCGTCTGAGCGAAAAGGGCAATTCTGGGACAAGGAAGAGGCGAAAATCCAGAAAGAAGCCATCAGGCAACGCTATGAGCAACAAATGGATATCCGGTATGGAGCCGCCCGCGGCTGGGTAGATGCCATCATTCCACCGCATTCGACCCGTGATTGTTTAAGCAGCCTGCTGGAATATGCACAACGAGCTCCCCCCAGCCAGCAACAGTTTCATACAGGAGTCCTTCAGGTCTAATGAACAAGACCCTTAAAATTGGCAATGCCCAGGCCTTCTGGGGAGATCAGCCCGACGCCGCCGCGCAATTGGCCCGGCAGCAGCCGGACCTCGATTACCTGACCTTGGACTACCTCTCGGAAGTTTCCCTTTCCATTATGGCGATCCAAAAAGATAAACAAGGAAGCAGCTTGGGATATGCCCGCAACTTCATCAAGGTCGTCCGTTCTTTGGTCCCTCTATGGAAAACAGGAAGGAAACTCAGGGTCGTGACCAATGCCGGAGGCTTAAACCCTCAAGCCTGCGCCATGGCCTGCTTCGAACTCCTAAAAGAAGAAGCTGTTTCATCATTAAAACTCGCTGTCGTCAGCGGAGATTCCGTTATCAATATCCTTCAGGCGGAGTCTGAAAATCCTCTCTTTAACAGCCTGGATACGGGGAAGGCCGTGCAAACGATAGCCGACAAGCTCGTCACTGCCAATGTGTACTTTGGCGCCAAACCCATTGCCGAGGCGCTGGCCAATGGAGCCGACATTGTCATTACCGGCCGCACCGCCGATCCTAGCCTGACCGTAGGCCCCTGTGCAGCAGAATTTGGCTGGCGCTGGGAAGACTATGACCGTATAGCCGGGGCCACCATTGCAGGGCATCTGATAGAATGCGGGACCCAAGCCACGGGCGGCATATCCAACCATTGGATGGAAATTGAAGATCCGGCGCATATAGGCTTTCCCTTTGTTGAGGTGTATGAAGACGGCAGCTTTGTTGTGGCAAAGCCGGAAGGGACTCGCGGCGTCATTTCCATGGAAACAGTCAAGGAGCAGCTCCTTTATGAGATCGGAGATCCAAACAATTATTTAAGCCCCGACGTCACCGCCTCCTTTTTAGGCTTGCAGCTAGCGCCCGATGGCATGAACAGGATCAAAATCACAGGAGCTAAAGGCAGGCCGCCTCCGCCTAACTATAAAGTCAGCGCTACGTACCGTGATGGCTACCGGGTGGAAGCCTTTTTGACGCTATTTGGTCAAAACGCCCTGGATAAAGCCCGCCGCTGCGGGGAAGTGATCATAGAAAGAGTGAAAGATGCCGGCTTTGTCCTGGACCGGCACGTCGTAGAATGTTTGGGAGGCGGCAGCGTCGTCCCTGGAGTATTTCCCCAGTATAAACCCGAACTCATCGAATGCGTCCTCCGTATGGCTGCAGCCGATCACAGACAGGAAGCTTTGGAATGCCTGGCAGACCAAATAGCCCCCATGGTAACTAGCGGCCCTCAAGGAGTGACAGGGTATTCCTCCGGCCGCCCCCCTATCCGGCCTGTGTTTGGCTATTGGCCATGCCTGATGCCCGTTTCCAATGTCGCTCCGCAGATTGAATATATAACCCGATAAGGTAATTACATGTATCCAGAAAATGCCAATATTAGAATGCGGATTTCTGCATGGAACAATGCCTTAAAGCCCTCCACCCCGGAAGCAAGGGAAAATGAAGCGGAAAATAATATGTCTCCCTCCTTTGATGAACTCCCTCAGGAGATTCTCCATGTGATCCTCGCCTATGCCTGCAACAAAAGAATGTCAAATGAGGAAAGAGTGGAGCTCTCAGGCCTTAACAAGGCGCGGTTAGTTTCAAGAAAATTCTATATCGCTTCTCAATCCGCAAGGAAAGAATGGATCAGCGGACAGGCCGTGCCGCTTAGAAGATTGGGCTGCATTAATGCCCAGGAAGCTATTGAGTATGTTATTCATAACCAGCTGGAAGCCGTTAACCTGGAAGATTTTCCCGATATTCAGGATGGCCATATCCTCCGGCTGATGGACCGCTGCCCTTCTCTGTCCTGCCTATTGATCAAAAGCGACCATTTCCGAGGCCAGTTGGATATCGGAAAGTTCAAGGATTTAAAAGAGCTTTCAATACAGTCTGAAACTCTTATCAGTTTATATCTGGCCAGGTGTGAGAAACTTGAAGACCTGCGCCTTAATGAGTGCACTCAGCTGCTAGACATCGCCTTGCCTGAAACCTCCCTCAGGTTGCAATCTGTGAGATGTGAAAACTGTGTCCAGATCTCGACTCTCGCCCTGCCAAAACAGGCTCCCCTGCTGGAAAAGGTGGAATGCATCAAATGCACCTCCCTTTTATCGATTCTCTTGCCGGAGGAAGCTCCTTCTTTAAAGAAGTTATGGGCGCACTATTGTCATTCGCTTTCCTCTGTCAGTTTGCCCAATGAAGTTCCCCGGCTAAAGGACGTTTTTTTCCTCGACTGCCCAAATCTTACATATTTTATCATGCCGGAACAGACGCCTTCACTTGAATATATGGGCTTTATATATTGCGATAGGCTAACAAATTTGATATCGCCAAAGAAGGCGCCGCTCCTTCAAAAAATTGACTGCTCCGGCTGTTTATGCCTTTCAAAAGTCACCCAGCCGGAAATAGCCCCCAAGCTCAGAAGATGGAATGCCATCCATTGCAAGTGGCCCGTTGTCATATCTTTCAATTGACCCTATAATTTAAATGCTATAAAATAGTTTTTCATTAATTTTAACTTCAAGGAGAAATTATAATGATGATTCAAGAAACCAACCGGGGACAACTTTATCCTCCGAAGCCATTGATGAAAAATCCTGGGCCAAGAAGGATGTATAAAGAGCTCGCGGAAGCTGCTCTTCGTAATTCTTTTGAGCTTTCAAGCCAACACTTGCTCAAACAATTAACTGCCACCTATTTGCATAGGATACGACCGGTCGAATTACGACCTATGTATAATCCAAAAGTGAACAATTTTATCCGCGCGATAAAACCTGATACAACTCCAGAACAGTTTGATGCACTCGTAGCAACGATAGAGGATTACGACTATGAAGATGGAGATTCCTATGGGATAACTGCATGTACACAAGCAGCCCGAGAGGGCAATATAAGACTTGTAGAACACCTAGTGAAGAAAGGAGAAGTTCATCTGCTAAACATTGCCGATAGCTGGGGAGGGACGGCTTTGGGGTATGTCTCCAGATTAGCTGATAAACAGGCCGCGTATGAGCAGTCAAAAAAAATGATTAAACTAGGTGCTGATGTAAATCTAGATTATCCCTTATGGGAAGGAAAACACCTTCATCAGCAAACTCCAATTCGTTGGGCTATCTTGTCTTGCAATATAAATTTGGTCCGCTTGCTTCTTAAGCATGGGGCAGTCATGCCGACTAATTTATCTGATTTATCTGCTTCTTCAAATGATCCTACTTATGAAGTAAATAAATATTATTATATTAGGGAAGACTGGATCGAAAAAATCAATACTATTGAGAAGATAGTCGACAATGACAAAAGAAAAGCCAAGTTATTTCTGGCCGGGGTGATGAAACAGGAAAATAAGAATTCAGTTTTACAGAAATTACCCTTTGATATAATTAATAAAATATTTAAAAAAATCTGTAAAAAAGATGAATACGATGTACACTTGCGATGAATAGCAAAAGAAGTAAGCGTAATTTGCCCTTCGCTGGCATGGGCTAGAGGGTTCAATCGTCCTCGCTTCGCGCGGACTTTTTTTTAAGGGACGAATGGGACATAAGGGACGAAAGGGACATAAGGGACATAAGGGACGAAAGGGACATAAGGGACATAAGGGACGAAAGGGACGAAAGGGACATAAGGGACATAAGGGACATAAGGGACATAAGGGACATAAGGGACATAAGGGACATAAGGGACATAAGGGACATAAGGGACGAAAGGGACATAAGGGACTTCTTAGTGATCTCACTGGCCCGGTGATAAACTATGTCCCTTACGTCCCTTTGGTCCCTTTCGTCCCTTAAAAAAAAGTCCGAAGCGAAGCGAGGACGATTGAACCCTCTAGCCCCTAGTGACCAAGCCCGGAGCGCCAGCGAAGGGCGACTCAATCTCATAGCAAAAGAAGTAAGCGTAATAGAGAGAAATAAATTGTTAAGATTAATAGAATTGAAGATACCAGCCATTTGATTTTCTTTTTATTTTCTTGTGTTAAGCTGCCGCCTGTTTTGTCAAAGTGAGATACTATTTTTTATCTATAAAGAATGTGGCAAACATTAGCAAGGCCAGCATCCCCACCATATGCACAATAGCTTGCATCAATTCGCTCATACCTTTTTCTCCTTCAAAAGTCAGAGAATTAATTGTTATAATTTATCCTATATTTTCATGTACAGAACAAATTTTAAGAGAATACAAAGCACAAAGAGAGAACGAGTTCAAAAGTCCCAAAATTATTCGTTATGATTCGATGTTTTCATATGTTCGGTGTTTTCATATTGACTTATTATTTGTTTCTCTTTAACATATCACTTAAAATATCATTATTTTTATAAAAATAGAATTTTATTAACAATGTTAAATTAAGGATAAATTATGATTTCAAATGTAAATGAAAACAGCCTAATTTTTAATCATAGAGAAGAATTTCGTCGTCATCAAAATAAAATAGAATCTGACGTACAAAAGTTGGCTGGTGCTTTAGAATCTATGATTATAGAAATGCCAACAACTCCCCTGTCTGATAAAAATTTATCAGCTTCCTTCAATGATCTCCCAGAAGAGGTCGTGCACAAGATCTTGTCATATGTTACCAATAAAAGAGAATCGTGGCTTATAAAGGTCGGGGTTTCTGGTCTTGAACCTACACGATGGGTTTCAAAACAATTCCATGCCTTAGCCCAGATAGCAAGGAAAGATTGGATAAGCGAACAGTCTGTATCCCTTAAAAGTCTAGGATGTAAAAATGCTCAAGAAGCTATTGATTATGCCATCAATAACAAACTAGAGGCTGTCAACCTTGAAGGATTTCCCGATATTCACGATGGTCATATCCAACAATTGATTGATAAGCGTCCAAATATATCCCGTTTATTCATCAACAGCAATATGTTCTATAATCAGTGCTGTAATATTGGAAATCTAAAGGACTTAAAGGAACTAGAATTACAGTCCAATTCAGTTTGCATTTTGGATCTATCCAAATGTGAGAAACTGGAGGAAGTCACCCTCAATTATTGCACGAGGCTGTTTTCTTTGACCTTGCCTGAAACAGCACCTCACTTGAGGTGTGTATCTTGCTGCCATGTTACGCAATTGCAAACTCTTCCCCTGCCAAAAAAAGCTCCTATGCTTGAATACCTGGATTGTATCCACTGCGACTGGCTTAAATCGATTACCCTGCCGGAAGAGACCCCAGCTTTGAAACAGTTATGGGCCACTCATTGTCTTGAGCTTTCATCTGTTCAGTTTCCAAACGAAGCTCCTGCGCTGAAGATGATTTATCTTCCCGGATGCCCACAACTTTCAAACATTAAGATGCCGGAACAGGCCCCTTCATTGGCACAGGTGGAATTTTCAGGCGCCAAACTGACATCCCTGTCATTGCCCAAAAAGACACCTGTTCTTGAAAAAATTACGTTATCATCGTGTAGGGAGCTTTCACAAGTTGCTCTGCCAGAAGAAGCACCTAGACTGGAATATTGTTCTTTCACCACATGCGACAAACTTGCTCGAGATAATATGCTTAATGCTGACAAATATGAACATCTGCGTTGGGCCTTTTTCAAATAAAGAAAATTCCAGCGCTAATAATAGTATTAAATTAAGGATAAATTATGATTTCAAATGTAAATGAAAACAGCCTAATTTTTAATCATAGAGAAGAATTTCGTCGTCATCAAAATAAAATAGAATCTGACGTACAAAAGGTGGCCGGTATCTTAGAACCTATGACTATAGAAATGCCAACAACTCCCCTGTCTGATAAAAATTTCTTCGAGCAACTTCCAGAAGAGGTCGTACAGAAGATCTTCTCAGAGGTTACCAATAAAATAGAATCGTCTTTTGAAAGGGTCGTTTCCGGCCTCGAATCTACACGATGGGTTTCAAAACAATTCTATGACCTTTCCCAGAAGGTAAGGAAAGATTGGATAAGCAAGGAGGCAGTATCCCTTAAAAGGCTAGGATGTAATATTGCTCAAGAAGCTATTGATTATGCCATCAATAACAAACTAGAGGCTGTCAACCTTGAAGAATTTCCCGATATTCACGATGGTCATATCAAACTGCTGATCGATAAGTGTCTAAATATTTCTCGTTTATTCATCAACAGCGATATGTTCTTTGGTCGGTGCTGCAATATTGGAATGCTAAAGGATTTAAAGGAACTAGAAATACGATCCAATTCGGTTTGCATTTTGGATCTATCCAAATGTGAGAAACTTGAGGAAGTCCGCATCAATTATTGCGGGCTGCTTTCCTTGACCTTGCCTGAAACAGCACCTAACTTGAGGTCTGTATCCTGCAGCAATAATCCGCAGTTGAAGACTCTTACCTTGCCAAAAAAAGCTACGATGCTTGAATACCTGAATTGTATCTACTGCAGCAAACTGTCATCACTGACATTGCCCAAGAAGTCACCTGTTCTTAAAAATGTTCTATGTACCAGATGTACGGAGCTTTCAAAGGTTGCTCTGCCGGAAAAGGCACCTCAACTGGAAAATTGCTATTTCACATCTTGCGTTGCCCTTACTCTAGATAACGTGCTTAATTCTGACAAATACAAATATCTGCTGCGGTTCTAAGATTGGGTGGTCGCCCCTTTGCTGCGCTCCGGGCTCAATTATTAGGGGATTGCTTTTCCCACAGTTCCCTTGCCCTTCGCTTGCGCTCCGGGCTTGGTCACTATGGGCTAGAGGGTTCAATCGTCCTCGCTTCGCTCGGACTCTCAAATATTGCCTTACAGCCGAATCCAAAAAAATATAGACGCTAATTCTATTTTTTACTAAACTTAAGATGTTCTTTATAGCTTTCAGGACATTCTTTCGGAAAAGTTCTTAAATCTAAATTGGTTTCTCTACAGGCTTTTTTTCTTGCTAACTCATACGCTTCTTCTGATAACTTTGGTATTAAATTTTTAAATGAGGGACTGTCCAATATAATACTTTCGATTTGATCTAACGAATCATATATACTGTCTTGCCAAGATTTACATTTTCTTTCTGGCTGATAATCCATTTTTAATAGATGTAAAAATAGGTTTGCAATATAGCTTCTTAATGATCTTTTATCTGAAATCCCCAAAGATTCAATCTCCTCTATTAAATTATCTATATCCAAGTCTTTGATATTTCCTTTCTTTAGCAAACCGGCTTGTGTTTTTGTCCATTTATAGAAATCCTTGTCATATAACAACTTCTTTTTTGATGGAGCAGGAGCTATGACAGAAAGTTCTTTAGGTCTTCTCCTTACTGTTTTCTTTATGGTTTCCATATATTATCCTCTTTCATCTTCCATAATACACCTGTATACAATTTGATGAAATACGACTACTTTTTTTAATTTCTTAGTAACAAGACAAACCTTTTTGCTGGCGTTGTCAGCACGTGAGCTTTTGTCGTAAGCGTTTACCATTTCACTCAAAAGTCAGAGAATTAATTGTTATAATATATTCTGTATTTTCATGTACAGAACAAATTTTAAGAGAACACAGAGCACACAGAGAGAACGTACGTCCTTAAAAAGTCATGGCAGTACATGACTTTTTATGAGAAAGTGGCCAGGGCGTCCCGCCCTGGTTCAGGACGAGACGGCCTGGTTACCTTTTCATGCTTCGCCTTGCCATAGAAAGTGGCCAGGGCGTCCCGCCCTGGTACAGGCCGAGACTAGGCTGGTTAATCTGGGCAGTTTTTTGCTCAAATTCCCCTCTGTAATGTGTTCCATTTTACGCCTACTTTTAGGAGTAAAATTGAACCAAAACTAGAAAGGACTTTAACGACTCAATTTTAGCCAGATTAACCAGCCTAGGCCGAGACGGCCTGGTTACCTTTTCATATCGGTGTTTTCCTATATCGGTGTTTTATATCGGTGTTTTCATATTCGGTGTTTTCAATTCGGTGTTTTCATATTGACTTATTATTTGTTTATCTTTAGAATGACTCTTAAAATATCATTATTTTTATACAAATAGTATTTTATTAACAATATTAAATTAAGGACAACTTATGATTCCAAATATAAAAGAAAACCCCCTAATTATTAAGCATAGAGAGAAATTTCGTCGTCATCAAAATAAAATAGAATCTGAAGTACAAAAGTTGGCTGGTACTTTAAAACCTATGATTATAGAAATGGCAACAACTCCCCTGTCTGATAAAAATTTATCAGCTTCCTTCAAGGATCTCCCAGAAGAGGTCGTGCACAAGATCTTGTCCTATGTTACTAATAAAAGAGAATCTAGTTTTAAAAGAGGCGAGGTTTCCGGCCTCGAATCTACACGATGGGTTTCAAAACAATTCCATGACCTTTCCCAGAAATTAAGGAAAGATTGGATAAGCAAGGAGGCTGTATCCCTTAAAAAACTAGGGTGTAAAAATGCTCAAGAAGCTATTGATTATGCCATCAATAACAAACTAGAGGCTGTCAACCTTGAAGAATTTCCCGATATTCACGATGGTCATATCAAACAATTGATCGATACGTGTCCAAATATTTCCCGTTTATTCATTAACAGCAATGAGTTCTTTAATCAGTTCTGCAATATTGGAAAGCTAAAAGATTTAAAGGAACTGGAATTACAGTCCAATTCAGTTTGCATTTTGGATCTATCCTCAATGGAGAAACTTGAGGATGTCCGCCTCCCTTATTGCACGCGGCTGCTTTCTTTGACCTTGCCTGAAACAGCACCTAACTTGAGGTGTGTATCTTGCTACCATGATTCGCAGTTGCAAACTCTTACCCTGCCAAAAAAAGCTCCTATGCTTGAATACTTAGATTGTATCTACTGCGACTGGCTTCAATCGATTACCCTTCCGGAGAGATCCCAGCTTTGAAACAGTTATGGGCTCCCAAATGTACAGATCTTTCATCTGTTCAGTTTCCAAACGAAGCTCCTGCGCTGAAGGTGATTTTTCTTCCCAATTGCGAACAACTTTCAAACATTAAGATGCCGGAACAGGCCCCTTCATTGGAAGAGGTGGAATTTTCAGGCACCAAACTGACATCCCTGACATTGCCCAAGAAGACACCTGTTCTTAAAAAAATTACGTTATCATGGTGTAAGGAGCTTTCAAAAGTTGCTCTGCCAGAAGAAGCACCACTACTGGAAAAATGTTCTTTCAACACATGTCGAAACCTTGCTCGAGATAATGTGCTTAATGCGGACAAATATGAACATCTGCTGCGCTGGGCCTTTTTTTAAATCTTGAACAGACTCCACTGGACGGGAGTGCCTTTTTTCACGGCATGCGCAAGCGAGAGGCCCATAATGTGATCGATTTCTTTGGGGGGCAGTCCCTTGCCAGGCCGCACCGACCTGATATGGTGAGGCTGAAGGGTCTCCCCTGCCGGCACATCCTCCACAAAATAGAGCGAGGGACGATGCGAACGGGTCACCGCTTCGGAGGGCAATGGGCCATAATGGATTTTTCCTAAAGCCCGCCAGGCTCTCTCCGATTCCTTGACGAGGTCCGCAAATTCATGAGGTTCCGTAGAAAAAGCATCATCGACACCCCCTCCCTTGCGGCTTTCGGTCAGATGTTTTTCTATCAGGCAAGCCCCAAAAGCTACGCTGGCAATGGCGGCCCCATTGCCAATGGTATGGTCTGATAATCCTACCGGGACATTAAAAGCTTCAGCCATATGGGGCAGCGTACGCAAATGGGTGTCTTGCGGAGGGGCCGGATAGGAGGCCACGCATTTAAGCAGCACAAGCTCTCTGCAGCCCGCTGCCCGAGCCGCTTCTACCGCTTCGGAAATTTCATTCAAATGGGAGGCTCCGGTCGAGATAATGAGCGGTTTTTTCAAGGCTGCCGCTTTGCGTATCAAGGGCAAATCGACAATTTCGGGGGAAGCTATCTTATAACAAGGCACATCCAGCGTTTCCAAAAAATCCACCGCCGTTTCATCGAAAGGGGCGCTGAAATATATCAGGCCCAGTTCCCGGCAACGTTTGAAAATAGGCTCATGCCATTCCCAGGGAGTATAGGCTTGCTGATATAACTCGTACAGGTTTTTCCCTGCCCATAAGCTGTTGGGATCCGATATGAGGAATTCTCCCCCTTTGATATCGAGAGTAATGGTATCTGCGGTATACGTCTGCAACTTTACTGCATGGGCTCCGGCTTGTTTAGCTAAATTAACTAACTCCAGAGCTTTTTGAAGGGAATGGTGGTGGTTGCCGGACATTTCCGCTACGATGAACGGGGGAAAATCCGAGCCTATAGAATAATCTCCGATTTTAACAGAATTTGTCATTTTATCTTCCTATCAGCAATAAAAATAACAGGATAGATAGGATGCCTTCGGCGGCAGGATAAAACAAAAACCATTTTGTTTTATCCTGCCGCCGAAGGCATCCTATCTATCCTGTTCTTTATTTTTGTTCCAATTTACAACACGACTCCCTTATAAACCAATCCTTTTTCCGGATTCAGGGTCACTAACTGCCCTTCTTTGAGTATGCGCATCGCTCCGTCGGCGCGGACAATACACGATTTTCCCAAGGTATTGGCTATTTGGACCAGCAGATTTTCCGATTCGTGATCTTCAATGTCGTTTTGTAATATGATTCCGGCAGCTTCTCGGATCAAGGGGAAATACGACTCATCGCATCGGGTCACGACCATAATCATGCCTCTGATCATATAGGCTTTAACAGTATCGGGAGACAATACCAAAGAAATGTTCCCATGTGTGGCGGGCCCGGCTCCTCGTATTGCCCGCACCAATACTTCTCCGATGCTTTCAACGATCAAGGTATTCGTGGTGCCTGAAAACCCAAAAGGGGTACCGGCGGTGACAATCACGAGATCTCCTTGTTCTACCCATTTATGCCCCAATGCATACTGGCTGAGTTGCTCAAAAGCTTCGGACAAATTTTTACCATCTGCTTCATAAACAGGGGTCACTCCCCAATTCAGGGCCAATTGATGGTAACATTTTTGGCAAGGTGTCATGGCAATGATCGGCATGGAGGGGCGCAACCGCGACAGGAGCCTGGCTGTGGAGCCCCCGCTGGTAAAAGCAAAAATGGCTTTGGCATTCAAACTATAGGCCGTTTTTACTGTTGCCAAGGTCAAAGCCGAAGGCACATCGTAATAGACCAATCCGGTATGGTAATCGAAGAAGGTTTTATTATCAAAATCGGCTTCCGATTCGGCAATAATGCTTCTCATCATTTTTACGGTTTCGAGGGGATATTTTCCAATGGCAGTCTCGCCGGAGAGCATGACAGCGGATGTGCTGTCGTATATTGCATTGGCGACATCGGAAGCTTCCGCCCGGGTAGGCCGAGGATTGTAGATCATCGACTCCAGCATCTGTGTTGCTGTTACAGAGGGTTTTCCTGCCAGATAGCATTTGCGGATCATCATTTTTTGCAGGCGAGGGACCTGGCTGAGAGGGACCTGAACACCCAGATCGCCCCGGGCTATCATGATCCCATCCGCTACCTGCAGGATCGAATCAAAATTCTGTACCCCTTCCATATTTTCAATTTTGGCTATGATCTGGATGTCACCCCTTTTCTCTTCCTGAAGCAGCTTTTTAATCGCAACTACATGTTCCGCGGAGCGTACAAACGAAGCCGCGATGATATCAATATCATTTTGGCAACCAAAGCGGATATCTTCCATATCTTTTTCGGTAATGGCAGGCAAATTTAGAATTTCATTGGGAACGCAAATGCCTTTTCCGGATTTTATAAACCCGCCGTTCAGGATCTCGAGTTTGACGCCTCCCGGGCGGATTTCCTTAACTTCGGAGGTGATATACCCATCATCAAACAATATCTGAGATCCGACTTTGAGCTGGTCTAAAATATAGGCCGGAGTAATGGAAGCCTGTTGTGCGTCTCCTTCCACCATTTCCTTGACCAGCCACCAGCCTTGGCCGGCAACCAAGGCAACGCCTCCCTCTTTGATTTTACCTAGCCGTATTTCCGGGCCTTTGGTGTCCAGCATAATGGCCATAGGAACTCCCAGCCTCTCTCTCGCCTCTTTCAACATTAGGATAGTTTCAAGATGGCTATCATGTGTCCCATGGCTGAAATTCAGACGGGCTACATTCATTCCGGCCTGGATCAGCTCCATTATTTTTTCCAAAGTTTGGACCGAAGGTCCTATAGTACAGATAATTTTTGTATGAACACTCATATTTTTCTTGTATTTTTTTTTAAACTAACATAAATAAAAAATTAAAACCACTCTTACCTCTAATAAGGAATATAATATGTTATCATGGCGATCATGTCTTTCTATTTTCTTTCTGCAGGCGCTGCTTGTTTCGGGCCATTCCCATGCGGAAGTTCTCAAAGTCCAAATTCAATGGCAACCCGAAGCATGCAACTTGACATGCGCGCAATTAATTGGAAAGCAATTACAGCAAGTTCCGGGCGTAGCGGAAATAATTATGAATCAACCGGGAGGCTATGCTGAGTTGCGTTGGAAACCGCGTTATCCGTTTAATTATACTGCCATACAAACAGCCATGCAAATGGTAGGCGTAGGAATGAGAACTATCCGAGTTAAAGTGCGGGGAACGATCCAATTTCAAGCCCAATCCGTGGCACTAATATCCTTAGGTGATAATACACCTTTCTATCTTTTAGGTCAATTAAATGCTACGCCTAATCAACAAACTATCAGTGATTCCCTGCAAAATCGTCAATTATCTCAAGCCGTTCTGTCTCAACTAGCTGAAGGCGTCAAACAAAACCGGGTAGCTGTCATTGAAGGCCCCCTGTATATGCCCTCGAATTATACCTGGCTTTGGCTGGTGGTCGACCAATTGCAATTTGTCCAACCCGAAGCCGGTTAAGGAAAAGGACAATTACGATAACCACTGAGCCAGTGAGATCACTGAGAAGTTTTGAGAAAGGAAAAGGACAATTACGATAACCACTGAGCCAGTGAGATCACTGAGAAGTTTTGAGAAAGGAGAGAGAGTATATTATTAGCTCACCTTACGCAAAACATGTAGAAATCTCGTCTTTTGGTTTCGCTTCATCTGCGATATTTGCCGCCCAGGCCAACGGCCTGGTTTGTAAAAGCCTAGGGCGCAGCCCTAGGTGAATTCAATATATCAGTTTCAGGCTGAAGGCCTGATTATGTAAATCCTGGGGCGAAGCCCCAGGGAAATACAGGGCAGGCCTTCAGCCTGCAATGGTTTATTACTGGTTTCCTAGGGCTTCGCCCTAGGCTTTTACAAGCCAGGCCGTTGGCCTGAGCGGCAAGTACCCATTAAACACAAACTTAAACCAATAGGCGAGATTTCTACATGTTTTGCGTAAGGTGAGTTATTAGGCATCAAATGCCATGCTTCAACAGATTTACGTTAAAGTTGATCAATAGGTCCTCTATCCTCCTAATCTCAAACCTTCTCGGTGATCTCACTGGCTCAGTGGTGAATATCGTTATTGCGTCCGCTCTGTTCATTTTGTCTGCTTTGTCCCTTTGGTCCCTTTGGTCCCTTTCCCTTTCGTCCCTTTTGTCCCTTAATAAAATATTTTTTACTCTAAATATTGTTAAATATTAAATTTACTTGTATAATAAAAATAGATGTAATGCTATTTGTTATCTTATATAGCTTAACATAATAAATAGCACAATTTGTTAAGCAAGGAGTGGTACAATGTCTAGTGTATCCTCAACTCATCATAAAAGTGAAGTTGGTGGTGCGTTACCAACTTCAGATGTTCCAGCCGGAAGTTCTACCAAATCGGCTGGTGCAAAAGATTCCATTTCTAAGTCAAAGGGTGTAGATTCTTTGGCCAAGATAACAGATACCAGCATGAAAGCCGACATTACGCTTGACCCGCCGCAATTTATACCTGCCAAAACTTACTATGGAGAGGTATTTGGAGCGCTGACGGCCAGTCAGTTCCAGCAATTTGTGAACCAGCTTTTAAGCAATTCTTCATTTGATGCATTAGCACAGGGGATCGGTGATAATGCCGCTTCCTTGGCTGCAGATGTTATTGCGACCTTGGGAAACATAGGCGGACAGATTGAGAATGCCGAAAACCAGCAAAATGATGCCATTACAGCACAACAACAGGACATAGCTAATGCTACAACCAAAATGAATTCGAACGGGACACAGAGCGCAATAACTAAATATAACAACGGTGTAACTACATATAATAATACTATAACCACTCTCCAGAATGAATATAATAATAATACAATTACGTCTGCGCAATACGTCTCAGGCGTCAATGCTGCTATTGCTGCTTTTAATGCAGTCGGTGGTACGAGTGGTTCATACAATACCGATGCTGCAAATGCCAATTCAAGTAATGCCTCCGTTTTTAATAAATTGAACGGCGATTCCTCCAATTTTAATACCAACCAAACACAGTATGATAATAGCATTGCCGGCATAAATACCGAGATAAGCCAGCTGAATGCAAACATTTCCCCTGTGGCTACGCAAAATCAGCCGACGCAAAGCACCAATTTTTCCTTTACCCTGCAAACAGGGCTGACGGATTTATTCGACCATAAGTGATCCTAGCGATACCCCTCCAACGCCACCCTCGCTGAGCCCCTCTTCTGTGACTTATCCGGACAATAATTTGTCGCCTATTACTGTCACGACTGCCGCTGAATTTGTCAGCGCAAATATAAACAGTATTTTAGCCTCCCTGAATCAAACGAATATTTTCTCTTTTACTCAGTACTATGATGCGATTTCAAAGATTCAAAATAAAAATAGCACTGCGTTTACTACTCCAAATGCTTACATTTTAAGGCATTATGAGATGCCTTCGTTTGCTTCTCTTATGGGAGGCGGAGCTGGTGTCGCTCAATTGATCGAGGCGGGAACGGGCGTCCCTTCAGGACCCTCAATTGCAAATGCGATAATAGAAACTTTCAACAGGCTTCAAGGTGCCGAGGTGCCTTTAGCCACTTTAACGGCCCTTACTGTAACCACTATCGATATCGCTGTGAAGGGAGGGCTGATTGCCGGAAAAGCGTTGGGCGGCTATCTGGGAAATGCCGGATGGTCTTCTGCAGAATCAAATATAGCCTTTGGACTTTCAAATGCCCAGATAGTGGCTTCTGTCATCCAGTCTGATACCTTCAGAAATCAAATCATAGCCGCTGTCAAAAATACAAATCCCGGGGCCGATGCAGCCACTTTGGACAAAATTACCCAGACGGCCATTGGCGCCGTCAGTCAGGAACTGGTCAAACTCTCCCTTACTGAGGCTTCGCAAAATTTAAATACTAATGTTCCGGGGACTCCGATCACTTCTTTGCCGACCATTCAACAGGTTTTGAATAGCAGTTCCAACCAATCCCGTTTGGAAGCGAAATTACTGAGTACACTGGAAGCCAGGAGCAACCTGGATGCCACTCAATCCCAGAATTTTGTCAATGACCTGTTGGCCATTCTCTCCCAACAGCAAATTACCGGCAATGCAGACCTGTATACTGCATTTCAAAATGCCGTTGTTCAGGCGGAACAAGAAGCCAACGTTCAATTGAGCCCACAGATTCAGGCTGCCCTTATTGCCCAGGCCGCTAACCTGATCCTTTTGCAAAGCATTATCTTCTCTATAACTTCCCAAGCCCTCAATGCCGCTAATCAGGCCACTTTGGCATTCATAGAGAACATTTCCGCCACGAACGAAAAGCGCACCGAGGAAGCAAAGGAAGATCAAAAGAAAGAGGATATAATCAAGGAAGATATCGCCAAGCAAGAAGATGCCTATGATATTGCCCATCCCAGCCCATTATATTCTCTTGCCGCCAGTTTCCAAAATTATGCAGACAACCAAAATCCGCCTACGGCTCCGCAAAATGTCGTGATACCTCCCCAAGCAGCGCCAGTGACCAATGTCAACCGTACGCCTTCAGAAATTACAACCGGGGCCGCTCCGGTTATTGCGGCAAATATTACCCCTACTACTGCCCCTCCGGTTGCGGCACCCCCGGAAACCCAATCGCAACGAGTGACAAGGAGAGTCGTTGCCGATTTATACAATCCTGGCAAAGTGTTGCTTTATGCATTTAGCATTTCTTTAGCCGGGGCTCCCGGAGAGGTCACCGGATTGCCGGGGCAATCCGGAAAAGGAAAGGCCAGTGTGGATATTTTAGTATAGGAGACCCGATTATTAGAGAATACTATTAATAAATAGGAGAAATAAGGAGAAATATTATGAATATGAGTGGAACAACCATAGTAGCAGCAAGCCCATCATTGGATGGGGTTAGCGATCAAGTTCAGAACCATACCGAACAGGCTGCTATCGAATTGGTTTATATTAAACAGGCGAATCAGATCATAGGAAACGCCATGGACAATTTGACTAGTGCAATGAATGCCAGTCAAAGCGCGCTCAATTTGCTGTCTATGCTGCAAGAATTCCATAACCAGCTTTCCGTATCTACGCCTTCCAACTTTCCCTTTAATTTCCAGACAGGTCAACCGACAACGGCATTTCTCGCACTGGGCGGTTATACAACGCAGACATCGGCTTTAAAGACCATATTGCCGGGCACATCTTTGACTTCGTTTAGCCAGCTGACCAATCTGCCTGCTTCTACCTATCAGACCATTTATGAAAAAATAGCGAGCGTTTACTACGGAACGGCGATAAATCCTACTGCCAACTCACTGACCAATTCGCAAGCCAATCTGACAAGCATACTTAACGTTCGGGCAGAACTGCTCCAAGAAATGAAGAAGCTCTCTTCCATGACTTCCGCTTTGCAAAAAGGAAATGGCAGCCTTTTATTTTCATTAAAAACCGTTTATAACGAACTCCCCACCGACTTTAACTCCTATAAAAACTGGGTTTTGGACGATTACGCTTCAAAGAACGGAATGAGCTCGGCACGAGGTAAGATAGAAGCAGACTTGACGACAGCCATTACAGCGGCCCAAAGCTTGAACAATACGCAAACCGAAAACGTGAGGGAATTCTTGTTTGTATTCCAAGAATATTATCAATCCGCTGCAGCTATTTTGAGTACAATAACAACAACAATATCAGATATGGCCCAAAAAATATCACAATAATTAAAAATAGGTGTAATTTAAAAAAATAAGTTATAAAATAAGAATATAAGGATATTAATAGAAATATTTGGGTTTTATTAATAAAAGTAATACCCATAGATTAAAAGGAGTATTTTATGTCAGGTCCAACAACCACAGTTAAAGGACTGCAACCCTATCTCGATAGCATCCCTTATACAGACGCCACTGCAGACCGCGCAGGAGAATTTGGCAACCCGCTTATTCTGAACAAGCTATTCTTCCTGCTTACCCTCATGATAAACAGCATGCAACAAGCGGCAGCAGCTCAAGCGCAGCGTTTGAACTTTTTGACCAACTGGCAGAACGCTTATGCATCCCAGATGAACACCATACACGTATTTACCCAAGGAAATGGCGACAACACCTTGAATCCCAATGGTTCCACGAACAGTACAAGTGAGTTTGTCTCCATGCCGCCGGACCCTTCGAATGCCAGTTCGCCCGGAGCTTTGGCCAGCACTATCCGCCAGGATTTAAACACGACCAATACCAACTACTCTACCCGACTGCAAAGTGAAAGCGGAGTCGTCAGCAACGATGCCAAATCCTTGCAATCAGCAGTGAACCAGACCAATGATGCCGTACAATCACAATCAGACTTGGCCACTGGAGTGCTGCAGCAATTGCAGACCATTTTGACTTCCATTTATCAGAATGCGTCAGCATAACTTTTGCCTGGTTTGAACTCAATAAGGAGGGACGGTACTTATGAAAGGGGAACAACGTCAGATCAAGAAAGCCACAGAAGATTTGGGTGCAGCTTTAAACAAGGAAAAAGCGAAAGATTTTCAGAACATTGCAGCCAAGGCCGTCCAGCAGGGAGTGATGCCCAAGGACGTATTGGGCCTAAGCGATGCGATGGTCGAAGGAATTTATGGTCAGGCGTACCGATTGTATAACACCGGAAAGTATAAAGATGCCTGCCAATTGTTCCGCTTATTGATAATGCTGAATTCGACAGAGTCCAAATACGCTATGGGATTGGCGGCCTGTTTTCATATGTTAAAAGAATATAGGAATGCCGTTTCCACCTATGCGATGTGCGGAGTCATAGATCCGAACAACCCTATCCCCCATTATCACGCCTCTGACTGTTACATTCACCTGAACGATCCCGTATCGGCAGTCATCGCTCTGGAAATGGCCATACAAAAGGCAGGCTCCCGGCCGGAATACCAAATGATAAAAGACAGGGCTTTGTTGACAGTAAATAGCTTGAAACAGGAAAACAAAACATAAAGGAGAGGGTCCATGAATTTCAATGATATTATTGATTCCACTCTGGATGCCGCCGGTTCCGAGATCCCTCAGAAGCAAAAGGCCCTGTATAAGGAAGCCTTTGAAAAGATTTTTATGAACGGCGAAGTCCCGTACGAAGCTTTGGGCATGGGAAGTGCCTTCTTGGAGCATCTGTATGCATACGGGCATGGCCTCTATAAAACCGGAAACTATAAAAAAGCGGCCCAGATCTTTTCTGCATTGAGCATTCTAAATCCGAATGATTCCCGCTACGTTTTTGCCCAGGCTGCCACACACCAAAAGATGAAGATGTACCCCGAGGCCATTCAAGCTTATCTGGCGTATGCAAGGCGTGTTCCGGAAGATCCCGAACCTTTATATTATCTGTATGACTGTTTCTTGCAAACGGGGCTCATGCAGCAGGCGCTGGAATCCCTCATCGAAGCGATCACGCGATGCGGAAATAATAAACAACATGCCCATCTGAAAGCCAAATGCATTATGATCATTAAAAGTTTGCGCCGGCAGGTCCAGGAAATAGAAGATAAAATAAAGGAGAAAACGGCAAAAGAAGCGGCGAGTACAAGTACTAAGGCAGCTTGAAGGAGTAATGACATGACCACGACAGGTTCAGGTGTAGGAGGCAATATTGGAGGTCCTCAGCAGCTCAGTTCCAAAGAAATCGAAGCCACTGCCTGGGCCCTGGTAACCAAGGAGCGCATGGGTGTCGTCCAAGACACATTGGAAATTCCTTTTACCCAAGTCGGCGGCAATATCTGGAAATATAGCTCAGATTCTACCCGGCCTACTCTTATGCCCCTAGGGGGCAACCGCACCATGGGCGAAGAACAGCCGCCTCCGGACGAATCGTGGAAAGACAATATGGATGAACTGATGGACCAGCTACCTCCCCAACTGAAGGCCAGAATGCAAAGTGAACTCGCCAAGACCTTCGAATTCCGAAATCCCAACCTCATGCTTTTTGGGAACACGCTCACTGCCTTAGCCAAGGGGATGGCATGGATAGATGATGCGGAGCAGCCGGTCGACCCGCAAACAGCGGAGGGAGAAAGGACTTTAGACAACCTATCCTTGGGAGGGGTTGCATTAAGAGGCGTCGTAAACCAGAGCCAGGCAGAGCTGGAAGGAGCCGAATCTTTTCTGAAAGACGTAGGACCGAACGACCCCGACTTTGATAAGCTCTATCAATTCACACAGAGAGGAGGCGCCTTACAGAAACGGATGAATGAATACCTGGAAATCCTGAAAGATCCGGGCCATCCTCTGCCGATGCAAGCGCAAAAAGATGGTTTATGCCAGGATATAGGAAAACTGGCCAAAGAATTTGATGCTATTTCCTCAGGAAGCAGGCTGCAGATTTTGGGCACGATGTTAGAAACTATGGAAGCCGTAGCCCAAGCGCTGTCCCTAACGCCCTCAGCGCCGGCGCTGTTTCTGGGATTGAAAACGGCTTTGAAAGGGATATTCCAATCAGAGAGCGAAGCGGGAATATTCGGTGAAAACCTCGAAATGCTGCTGAATGCCTTGCAGAATGGATTGGCTGGCTCTTTGCTGAAAAATGCAGGCCCGGCCAAATTGAAAATGATGATGATGATGCTGATGTCTGCCTTAGGCGGATTCGGCGCGCTGGCCGCGCTGGTATCGCAATACGGAACGGGACGATTTCCGGCAGAGGATGAGGACGAAGAGGAAGAAGGGAAGAAATTTAACTTTCTGCTGATCTTAAAACTCCTTATGAGCAGCCGGTTTGTTAAATTGATCGTCAGCCTTATCGCCGGAGCCTGCGGGCAAGGGGAAGAAAAACAACAGCAAGCAGGCGACCTGCTGGAGCCGCCTCTCCTCCTGATGATGATATTGATGGGAGGCCAGGGAAGAAGCGGAAAAATGGAATACCTTTTGGAAGAATGCCAGCCGGACCTGAAAAGCAGGATGCAGGTGTTGGAAATGTTTATGCAAAGTCCCTTGGCCGGTGAAGGGAACAGCCCGGATGCCAAAAATGTGAAGATTTTACTCCAGCAAGGGCTGCTCGCCCTGGAGAAGGGTGAGTATGATAGCTTTTTCCATCTTGTAGGGACAACCCTCGAAAATATGAAGGGTTCTATGGATGGAATGGTAAAAGAATTGAATGAAATTAAAACCTTGTCGGGATGGCTGCGACGTTGTCTCGGAGAAGAATTGACAGCCGACACGAAACTACAGACAAAAATGGTCAGCTCTGCCTAGTCCCATAGTCGACAAGAAATTAATGACAAGGAGGTCATTATGTCAGGTTTTGCACCGTTAGGTTATTTGGCAGGCGCTATTGCAGGGAATACCTCAGCTTCCCAGGAATTAGCACAATACCTCCATAAACAGATCGTCAAAGGAGAGAGGGGCACGAGTGGAAGCGCGCAGGAGCAAGGCTTTATTCAGATCTTGAAGAAATTCTCCGACAGCAGCTCGCTGGAAAGCATGTCGCCAGAGATCACCGAATACTTGCAGGAATACGACACAAAAAGCCCTGACAGCACCAACAATCCTAAGCTGCCTTCTCCCAATACTACCAATCTGCCGCCCCCTCAGGGAAAAGAGGGAACGAGCAATCCTTTCTTTAATATAAACCCCATGACCACGTTTTTCAGCACTTTTTTGAATGTCATCAACCTTATGGGCCGCCTCGCGCAAATCCAGACTCTAAGCGGAATGAGGGACCAACAAATGACACTGTCAGACGCAAAAGATCAGGCCAATGCGATCCTCCAAGGGGCTACTGCACAGGCCAATTCACTGACCCAACAGGCATCCCTCGAGTACGGAATGGCTGGCGTCAGTTTTTTTGGCGCCGCAACTACCCTAGTGGGTGGACTGCATGAGGCAGGCGAAGTCGAACAAGGGTTAAAGCAGGCAGAACAAACCGGCGAAGCACTGGAAAACCGAATGAGCACCGCAGATAAATTATTGCAAAATCCCACAAAGCAAAAAACTATGGCTGATGAAGGACAAGAGCTTGAAGGAGCTCTTAACGATGTAAAAGCTAAAAAACCCCCACCGCAGGGAACCGTGCGAACACAAGCAGAACAGGATGCTGCTAATAAAGTAAAAATTAAACAACTAAGGTCACAAGATGATATAGAAAAAGATGTTAAAGCAAATGATAAAGAAATAAAAGACTTGAATACGGAAGATACTCAACTGAAACAAGAAAATGATGAATTAGATAAAAAAATTCAAGCAAAAGAAGCAAAACTTAAAAACAAAAATGTCGACGAAGTTGAAATTAATCGTATTAACGCGAAAAAAGCAAGAGGAGAGGATTTAACCAAAGCAGAGAAAGAAAATTTAAAGGATACTGAAGATGTAGCAAAAATGAAACAGCAAAAAAATATTAACACCCGTAAAATGGAAAGGAATGACATAAAAAAACAAATATATGGAGCTAACAAGAAAAATCTTGACGTTGAGTTGCAAAAAGTTACAGGAGGGGATATTAGTAGGGCAGCAAGAGTTAATACAGCAAGAATTGCAGCTGAAGATGAAGAAACCCCTCTGCTACAAGAAATATCTGACGAGCTGCTTCCAGCCAATAGAACAACACTTTTAGACACACTGGGAAAAGAAGGAGCAATGGATGATCAGGCAGACCTGCTCGAAATGAAACAAATGTTACTTAAAAATCAAAAGAATCGAAATGATATTATTGATCCTGAGATGAAAAATCCTGACATCCTGGAAAAACAGGAAATAAATTTAAAAGCACAACAAACTATTCTAAAACAAAGACAAGATTTATTGGCTGACGATAAAGCCCTTCAAACGAAAAAACTGCAAGACTCGTTTAATAAAGTGGATCCCAATAGCGAATTTCAATTAAATACAGCAGAACAAGAAGATCTATTTAAAAATAATGACCTGGCAGGTTTGAAAAGATCACTGGCCAAAGACAAGGACAAGCTGTCAGCGCATAAGACACAGCTTCTCAACAGATCGTTCAATACCCAAGGTTGGAAATTTCAAACATGGGATGGCATTAAGACGGGAATTAATTCCAGCTTGGGCGCCGCAAAAGATATGGCCGCTGCCCAAGGAGCCCAGGCCGTTGGCCAATGGAAATATCAGGAAACGTTGGATGCCGCCTATCAGTCAATGATGAGCCAGGCCATGCAAGCCATGTTGGACAACGCCAAAGGCTCTTTCGATGCCGGCGCCTCCTATGCTCAGGCCCTCATGGGATTTTCGGATAAAGGCAGCAGCATCGTCCACTGGTCGGCTTGATCCTGGCATTGCAATTGCATAAAAGGAAGATGGCAATAAGGATTGTGTGCATTAAAATACTCACCTTACGCAAAACATGTAGAAATCT
>CAWACC010000001.1:0-255007 GCA_963780445.1 uncultured Parachlamydiaceae bacterium | reverse complement strand
AAAAGTTCGGTATCCTGTTGGACAAAACGGCTTTAAAGCACCGCATTTGAAATAGGTCGGGGGAGAATTTGTGGCCGATGAAAAATAGCGTTGGCCAGTTCAAAGATAAGCGGATCGATGGAAGGTGGGGACGGGCAGGAAGGGATTCCATTTCCTTGATCCACCCCATTTTTTAAATTGAAACTTACTTACCATCGTTCTTTTTAGTTATGTAATAGGTCCAGATTAGAGTCTTTTTTTGTGACATTTTTAGGATAAAGGAATATTAATTGAAAAACAATAAAAAATTCTAATCCTTTCGAGTGACATCCTTTTAAAAAATTTAACTGTTTTTGGTCGTGATCCAAGCAGTCTGAGCAAGCTTGCCAATCGCCTAGAAAGGCCTGACCCCTTCACAATCATGCTTCAATGTGCTTCAATTTGCTTGTAATTATTTCGTTAAGAGAATAGAAAATTGCATTCACGCGTAGCCATGGTCAGCTTCGAAACTTTTTTAAAGATTTGTAAAGAAAGCCTAAATATATCTAATGAAGTTATATGGATGTTGACAAACCTTTTTCTAAAGCCCTTGCTACATCTCCTCCTAAAGCAATTCCATTGTCTTTATCAAATCTTAATGAAGTAATGTTACACTCTGACTGTCAACAAATTGTTGGGTAAGGATTGTATTACCACAACTTTATGAACAGTTGTAAACTTTGAATTTTATTTTATAAGGAGTATCTATGAGTTTTAATTTATATTTTGACAAAAGAACTTTATATTTTCCCGAGTTTTCTTCTTCCAAGAACAAACAGAATTTTGATCGTAATTATTTTGACAAAAGAACTTTATATTTTCCCGAGTTTTCTTCTTCCAAGAAAAAAGTTCCATCAATTCCCCCGCGACATGATCGTTCAATTGCGGTACCCGAATTTTCAAAATTCCAAATAGATAATAATTCCACCCTCGCTATTAATGATAAAGCCCTAAACATCTTGAAAAACGACATTGGATGTGATCTCACAGACATTTTCAATTCCTTCCTGTGTAAGGAAAGAAGAAAATAAATCTGCAGTTTTCTTGTCATCAAAAGTGTGCAAAAGCCTCATCTTATTTTCCTTCAAGGGGAAGGCAACGGATTTTATGGATGATATCCGTTGTCGAAAGCCCTTGATCAATGGGACAATGTGGAGCCTGCCCCCGTTAGCGTGCACGGTATCTGCTTCTATGCAATTTTTTTACCTTGATGGCTTTCGAATAAATTGCCAAAATCAAAAAGGGGGTCAAAAGGGGGTCAGGCCTGACATTCGGACATAAAAGGGGGTCAGGCCTGACATTCGGACATTGTGACATTCGGACATTGGAAGGAAAGGGAAAGGGGTCAAGCCTGATCCCTTTGCATCCAGACCAAAATGTCCGAATGTCAGGCCTGACCCCCTTTTGACCCCCTTTTAAATGTCCGAATGTCAGGCCTGACCCCCTTTTTGACCCCCTTTTGACCCCCTTTTTGACCCCCTTTGGCCTGACCCCCTTTTTGACCCCCTTTTAAATGTCCGAATGTCAGGCCTGACCCCCTTTTTGACCCCCTTTCAAACTGCCAGCATTGCTGGCAGAAATTAGCTGGACGCATCATGTCTACATTTTAGAAAAGTGCAAAGATCCTCTGGAGCGAGAATTTTATATCAGAATGTCCAAAAGAAATTCTTGGACTTATCGAGTTCTTTTAAATCAGATAGACAACCAGAACTATGAAAAAACGATGAGTAGTCAGACAAATTTTGATAAGAATTTACCGGAGAAGATGAGGCCGGATGCAAAGCTGGCTGTTAAGGATGAATACGCCTTTGATTTTCTTGAAATGGGTGAACAGCACAGTGAATACGAACTAGAGCGAGCTATAGTAAGAAACATCGAGGAATTCTTGCGCGAAGTCGGGAATGTCTATGCATTCATGGGGTCGCAATATAAATTGGAGGTGGGTGACCAAGAATTTCTCATCGATATTCTGTTATAGTCCATAAAGTGTCTGGGGCCGGTTCTTGCGTAAATGCATAACTTTTACTCAAAATTATTATCAATAAAAGTTATGCACTTATGCAAGAACCGGCCCCAGACATCAACAATTCAGCATTTCATTCTAGAATCAGTGGACAGTTATGCACTTATGCAAGAACCGGCCCCAGACATTTACTACCTGGTGCTTTTTAAAATAATTTCCTCAATCCATGAAAAAACAGATCCGCAAAGAACCAGAATGAGTTGTGGAAATTTTGAATGATTTAAGTCCCACCAAATCTTTAAATATCCAAGAAAATTCGGATTTTTGTTGGCCATCCAGGAAATATATATTTATTATGTGCATCTTATTCATTTAAGTCAAGATGCACATAACTTACATATACGCATTATGTGCATATTATAAAGTCTTTAGGTTAGCTAATTCTTTTTTGCCATAAGGGGAAGGCGTTCTAAAAAATAACCTGTTTAATAAATAAATTTTTGCGTAATATATTAATTTTTATTTATAATTAAATTGTATTTAATTAATATTGTGGTTTTTATTATGAACAAATATGAAAATTATAACTTTAAAAAAAATAATTCTGGAACTCCTTTTTTTGATAAACAAAAATCAAAAAATTCTAAAACTGAGTGGGCGGGGATGAGCATTAAACAATTATTTCATGCCATCGAACGAGCCGAAAATCAATATATCAAAGATATCCACTCGAAAATTCCTCGTGACCAAGCCAAACCGATAGTGGATATGCTATCTGAAATTGTTCACAAGATTGATCAAGAACCATCAAACGATATAGGAGATTTGCGGTCTATTCTTCATGGAAAAATAGATCGTATAGATGAAGTTATGCACCGTACTTTCATGAATCCCTCTGAGGAAGAATTCAGACTGCTACAGAATTTAGAGAGGCTAAAAACCCAATTCCATTACGTGGATCAAGCTGAACCGCAGGAACTCCATCATTCCAACATCGAGACCTTAAATAGCTTGCCGGGAAATGGCAAAGTCATGGAAGGAATGACCCAGATACGTGTCCTTGAGCAAGTTCAAGATGGCACGGGTTCAGGTGGAGAAAATTGCGGATTTCATGCCTTGAAGAACAGCTTATTGATGCTTTCAGAGAATGACCCGAATCAATTGCACCTTTTATTTAATGATCGGGACGTTTTTTTGAAATTTTACAATACCTATTGCCTGCCCTTTGTTAAAGAAAAAGTAATAGGGTCCAGGGATGCGACACAGCCTATTTTGAGGGATATTTTGCAACAAGAGCCAGCAAGCTTCAAGGGTCCCTTTGCCGATCCTATCGGAGCGATTCTGCAAGATCCAGGAACAAAGAACAAAATCGCCATTTTTCAAATGAGTACAACTACTGGAGGCAGCGATGGAGTTCCTGTATTGGGTTTTACAGGCAATTTTCAAGCCCTTGATGGTTTAAAGCTGGTTCGATTTGCTAAGCAGCCTGGCCCTTCTTCGTTAACCATGATCTTCGGCGATGAAATGTCCGGCCACTGGTATGCTCTACAAGTAAATAAGGATGCATTAAATGAAATTTCATTTATTGGATCCGATTCTATGGATAATCATCATGAAATTTTTGGGGACCGATCGGCATTTGGTCAGCTCGCAGCATTAATTAAGGGGCATATTGAAAATAGCGAAGATTTACTAAAATCTATTTATGCCTATGTAGGCGATAGCCTTTCGATCTATTCAGGATGGTTTGCACCGGATCAAACTATTGAACAAAGTAACGCCTTGGCTCTTTTAGATGATACTCCTAACCTTTTATTGGCTTCCGAGGAGTCTCCGAAAGGATCTAAAAAAGAAATGATCCTTTCGAACTGCTTGACTGCCTATAAAATAATTCAAGAAGGCAATTGGCTGTTCTCTTCGGATCTTTGGATTTATGAGCGTATTTCAGATTTAGAAGTTCTCGTCAATTTTTACATTTCAAGGCTTCCTATAAATGATCCCTACGTTCCCAAATTGCAAGAAATCCGACGGGAAATTCAATTTCAAAAAAATGGCAACATAATTTCGGAAATTATTGAAAATGCAGTTGCAGACATTAATCAAAAACGTACACAATTGTCAGCTCGTGATTGCGATCAGGTGAGTTCCGTATTTACCCATTTACTTACCTTATATACCGAACGAAAACAACTTTCGAAAATTCAAGATAAAACTAAACGAGAGAATGCTATGAATTTACTCGTTCCCGGCGGCATAGAACCTGGGTTTGCTACTGGAACCACCCCCAATGAAGCAGAACGATCTTTAACGCATAAAATACACATGGTTTTGCTTACCTATCAAAAAGCCAAAAAACTCAATCGTTTAGATGATCTGATGAAAAAAATTTATCAGGGTGATGTCTGTTTAACGGCTCGAGTAGGTAGAATAGAAGAATTTCAAGCTGAATTAGAGGGCATGAGGATGAATGAGGATGAAGGCCCTGCAGGAAGATTAAATGATGGCCCTATGCTAGCCATTTCCGAATTTTTGCAACAACTTACAGAAGAGTCTTCGGATCCCATAGAAGATGTAAAAAATGTGCAAATTAATGAAATCAGGCAATTAGCCGATTTACAATCCTTAGCGAACCAATTTGCTACGTATTGTTCGGGATATCAAGCGGCTCCTTTGCTTCATCTTTTGAAAAAACAAGGGGTGATTTCAGATATTGATAATATCGATTGGATAGATGCGGTTTCAAAAATCATTAAGAGGCCTGAATTTTCCATTTGGTTCGAATTAGGAAAGGCTCAGGCAATCCATGACTTGAATTTATGATATGGTTAATTTTGTCTATTTTCGTGTCCGAGTCCGATTCAATCCTTGTTAATCGGACACGGACTCGGACACGAATAAAACAAAATACTGTAAACTGCTTTTTCGAATGGATTAAGCTCCTGTGTAAAATTGACACGCTCTTTGATAAATAGAATTTAACGAGTCTGACTGTAATAAACGTTGTAGGTCGGCATTCATCTTTTCTTTTGAATATTCAGTTAATTTCTCTAAGGTAGGAGGACATATGGAATCCTCATTGCGGTCAGCAAAATAACTGTGCATAAATTCTTCTAATTGGACAGCTTCCTGATCCCACTCAGTGCTGTACTCATAGAACAATGGATTTTTAATTCCATATTTCGAAAATAAATAATGCTCAAGGGTAATTAGACGTCCATTAAAGCAAGGAGGGCCTATAAATGCCTGTTTAAAAAAAGATAGTGTATCATGATTTTTTTTGTCCAAAAGGTAGGTTTGGATGAATACGTTGATTCTGATATCAATAGAATTAAGGATGCATTCGAAAGTTTCACCTGGAAGTAATCCTGTTTCCGCAATCAGATTTGTTAATTTTGTAATGTATGCATTGCGTTGATTTTCACATAAGATTTTTGAAATATAGTCTTTTTGATGGTAGATTTTTACTAATCCTTCAATAACTTGAATGGCGTAAGAATATTGCGTGAAGGTAATTAATTGTTTTTTTTGAAAACTATTTAGTTCATAATTACATTCATTTAATATATTTTGAATATCGAATCCCATAAAATAATCCTTCTTCATAAACATTATGCAGGCTAATTCTTTTTAGCCATAAGGGGAAGGCGTCCTAAAAGATAACCGGACACGCCCCCTGAAAGATGGGCTGTATTGGCCATCAAATCGGGTATGACAAAGGAAAACTGGAATATTTGAATAAAAAATGAAAGGAGTTGAATTCCGGCCAATCCCAGAATATAGAAAATAAGAAATCCCAACAGCCCTTTTGGCAATCGATACCCTTCCCAGGGAGCGCATCTTTGCCGCGCCCAAATAAAAGTCACCAGTCCGCAAATCACTCCGGAATAACCTAAAAAGCTGGGGCCGCTCATCAGATATTGGGCGGTATTGGAGATGATGCCTATCAGCACTACCAGGATCCCTGTATCGGACGGAACGCAAATTGTCTTCAACAATATTGCCCAGATAGACGAGCCAAAGCATATTAAATAGCAGGTGGAAGATGGAACCGTGCAATACGCAAGGGGTGAACAGCCTCCAGACCTCTCCCTGCCGGATTTTTTCAAACAGAGGGGCCCTGAATTCCCATTGAGTATAGGGCGGCCGGAAATAATCAATAGCCATGGGATAGATTCCATTCCAGTAGGGTTCCTGATAGGCTTTAGCAAGGAGAAATTTTCCTTCAGGAGGCAACGTGGCTGGGTTTAATAGCTTGTCCATTCCATAAATTTTGATGATCCTGTCTTCTATTTCGCAAGCGTGAGGGTAATCAAAGAGGAGGACCTTATCAATGGAAGGCATAAACACCAGTTCGCAGGGAGGCAGCTTCTTAAATACTAAATTACTCGTGACAGGCAATGTAAGGCCTCCCCATATAAAAAGAGCTATGCATGTAAAAAGCAGGAAGAAGGTAAGGGGGAGCTTCCTGTCTATCGGTTTTTTTGGGGCACCTGGGGAAGGCGGTGATGTGCTTTTATTTGATAGGATTTCAGAAAGAGGTTCAAATTTCTTTTGCGCATGGAATATGGGGTGGTTGGGATTGGCTTTGAATTCATCCAGCCATCTCTGAGCTGTATCGTAGTAATTTTCATCCACTACCCAGAGGATGCATTGGACGGTGCCGTAGTCAGGGCTGCCCCAGTCAGTATTGGATGTGATCTCACAGACATTTTCAATTCCTTCCTGTGTAAGGAAAGAAGAAAATAAATCTGCAGTTTTCTTGTCATCAAAAGTGTGCAAAAGCCTCATCTTATTTTCCTTCAAGGGGAAGGCAACGGATTTTATGGATGATATCCGATGTCGAAAGCCCTTGGATCAATGGGACAATGTGGAGCCTGCCCCCGTTAGCGTGCACGGTATCTGCTTCGATGCAATTTTCTCCATATTCTGCGCCATTGACATGAACATCGGGTTTGATGATAGAAAGGATTTGGCGGGGATCTGTTTCATCAAACCATGTGGTAAAAGAAACGAATTCCAAGGCCGCCATCATTTGCAGTCGGTATTCTAGGGGAATGATCGGGCGGAAAGGGCTTTTATATTGTTGAATGGACCGATCGGTATTTAGTGCGACAATTAAGACATCTCCCTGGAGCGAGGCCTCGTATATAATTTGAAAATGACCTGCATGGAGAAGATCAAATGAGCCATTTAAGGTGACTAGTGCTTTTCCTTCTTCCTTAGCCCGGCTACCGTGGCCTCCAGGTTTTCAGGCAGAATGATTTTATTTTTATAGGCTTCAGACCAAAGAAGTCTGTCTTTTTTGCTGTCAGATTCTTGCAGATTCGGGGAAAGCAATTTTAAAACTTCATCATAATGTTCAACAAAATGGATTGTCAAGCCCTTTTTGTATATAATCGGGCAGTTCTTCGTAATCGCGCATGTTATCTTTTGGGAAAATCAGCACTTTCAAGCCGGAGCGGCTGTGCTGCCACCATTTTTTCTTTGACCCCGCCGATAGGCAGTATGCGGCCTGTCAAAGTTAGCTCTCCTGTCATGCCCAAATTATCGAGAACCGGAGTATCCGTCAG
The DNA here is from genome assembly GCA_963780445.1 of uncultured Parachlamydiaceae bacterium. GTDB lineage: Bacteria > Chlamydiota > Chlamydiia > Chlamydiales > Parachlamydiaceae > CAWACC01. Next base: position 247,456 of record CAWACC010000001.1, on the reverse strand, counting down.
AAGCGAAAGGAGCGATGTGACCATTGTAATCCCGGCAGAGGGTCCATCTTTGGGGGTGGCGCCTTCAGGAATGTGGATATGCACTTGCGATTTTTCAAAGAAGGTATAGCCCGGAGCATATTTGTGGACGGCGCTGTGAAGATAGCTCCAGGCAATTTCCGACGACTCTTTCATCACTTGGCCGGCTTGGCCGGTCAGCTTCATCTCTGTTTTTTCGCCTGCCACTTTGATCGCTTCGATGTATAGTGTCGCGCCGCCCAGAGCGGTCCAAGCAAGCCCCATGCAGACACCGACAGGAGTTCTTTCGTAAAAACGGTCGCTGGTGAAAATCGGTTTGCCAAGATATTCTTTCAAATTGTTGCTGTAATCGTATACTGATACGACGTGCGGAGCTCGAGCTTTTTGGCATGTTTTTCTTTTTGCAGGCGCTCTAACTTTGTTTTTCCTGCCTCTTGCGCACCATTTTGACGGCGACTTTTCGCAAGATTTTCTTGATCTGATTTTCCAGGTTGCGGACTCCGGCTTCTCGGGCATAGCCATTGATGATCGCCCGCAACGCTCTGTACGTAAAATTGCACTCTGTGTGCTTTTAATCCCATTGACTTTGCGGTTGCGGGGAATGAGATATTTTTTGGCGATCTGCGATCTTCTCCTGCATGATGTAGCCGGAAAGGCGCATGATATCCATTCGGTCTTTTAAGGGTTCCGGAATGGTATCCAGAACGTTGGCAGTGACGATAAACAGGACATCGGATAGGTTGCAGCGCACATCCAGATAATGGTCGAGAAATTCCACATTTTGTTCCGGATCGAGCACTTCCAGCAGGGCGGAAGCAGGGTCGCCATGGTAGCTGCTGCCCATCTTGTCCACTTCATCGAGCATGATGACAGGATTCATGGTTTGGCAATATTTCAGGGCTTGGATCATTTTGCCGGGCATGGCGCCGATATAGGTGCGGCGGTGCCCTTTGATTTCCGCTTCATCGCGCATGCCGCCGACAGAAAAGCGGTAAAATTTGCGGTTGAGCGCGCGGGCGATGCTTTTGCCGATGCTTGTTTTTCCGACTCCTGGAGGTCCTACAAGGCAAATGATGCTGCCCCTGACCCCGCCGGACAGTTTGCCGACGCTGATGAATTCCAAGATGCGCTCCTTGATGTCTTCAAGCCCGTAATGGTCTTCTGCAAGAATTTTTTCTGCTTTGTCGAGGTCATGGCATTCCTTGCTATGAATGCCCCAGGGAATAATGGTCAGCCAGTCGAGATAGCCGCGGCAGACAGCATATTCGGCGGATTGGACTTCCAAGCGCGCTCAGCTTTTCCAGTTCATCGTGGATGACTTTCTGGACATCGGGGGGACTTTTCTGTCTTTCAGCCGCGTTTCAAATTTTTCCCGGTCGATGGCCTTGTCATCTTTTTCAATGCCCAGTTCTTTTTTGATCGTTTTGAGCTGTTCTCGCAGGAAAAAATCCTTTTGGCTTTTGGAGATGGTCGCTTCGATTTTTTGATTGATGTTGTTTTGCAGTTTGGCTGAGATCGAGCTCTTTTTTAAGCAGATTGAGGGCCTTATCGATCCGTCTGGGAATATCAAAAGTTTCCAGGACATCTTGCAGTTCTTCTCGGGAAGCTGTTGTCAAGGCCACAGCAAAATCGGCCAGCTTGCCGGGTTCAGTGAAATCGGAATGGCCCAGAAAGATCTGCAGCTCTTCTTTGAAGAGCGGATTGAGTTTCAGCAGCTCTTTGATCGTGGAGATGATGCTGATGGCATAGGCCTTAATTCATCGGTCATGACATGGAGTGTCTTCGATAATAGCGACTTTGCTTTCAGTATTTGTTTTCAGAATCGATCGGTTCGAGAACTTGGATCCGCTTTTCCATGTTTAGGATGACTTGGGCACCTCCCTGCTCCATGGGGATGATTCGCAAGATCCGCGCCAGGACCCCCACTGAATAGAGATCCTCAAACTCTTTCTTGTAGATATCGCCTTCTTCTTTTTTGGACAATAACAACCCTACGCATTTATGCTCCGATTTGGCGATCACTTTTAAGACTTCATAAAAGGGGCCGGGTTCGATCACGATAGGAGCGGCCATTCCGGGAAAAAAGGGGCGGCGCTGCAAAGGAAAAATGCACAGATGGTGAGGGGATGGCGAGCGATGCCTTTCGCTGCCGCTTTCATCCATGGATTGGAGCAAAGCTTCTTCTATTTCCTGCTCCAGGGTGGGATTTTCATTATCTTGTATCAAAATTGTTCCTCGCGAATTTGTTTGCTAAAATAAATATATCATATCAGAGGAAAATGAGGAAACTGAAATTGCTAAAGCTTTATCTCCTTAAAGCTTGACGACTAGGGCGGTCACGTTATCTTCGCTGCCAAAGCGGATTGCGGAGTAGACCAACCGTTTGCTCATACTGCCCGCCGATTCATTGCTTGTGGCCATTTCCAGAACAGCCAAACCGACTTGGTGTGTAGTGGCCACATCAAAAAGGCCATCGCATGCCAGAACAAGGTATCCTTCCTGGAAGTCTTTCAGTGGGTAAGAAGTGATCTTGGGGCTGGGAGAAACGAGGCATTGACCTGATATAGTGCGTTTACAGAATTTGTCTCCAATGGCCCTGGCAACACCAAGACTCCCTTCGATCCTGCCACAAAAAACACGGCCGCCCAGTTTTTCAATAGTCTTTTGATATCTTGGCATGCTGGGTTTGGCATCTTCGCTTGCCTGGATTGTCTGCCCCTCTTTCACTAAAATGGTCCTGGAATCGCCTGCGTTGGCTACCCAGATGGTATCATTCAAAATGAGGGAGATGGTGGCTGTGGTCCCGGCGCGTGTTTCATTCAAGTCGTCATGCAATTTTTTAAAAGCTGCCTTTAATGCATCAAATACGCCTTTTTCCGTCAAAGTTTCCTGATTGTGCTTTTCCAATGCATTTTTGAGATACTCTTCCATATGTTCTTTTACAAAGATGGAAGCCTCTTTGCCGCAATGGCCATCAAAAACCCCAAAAAGATCAAAGGGATATTCTATGTCCTTTATTTTAAATGATTGATGGGTTGCTATGCATTCGTCCTCCATTTTCTCCCTCCTTCCTTGGCAAAATCCCATTCCGACTTGCCTCCCATTGAAGGTGAGTTCATTGCCTTCGATCGGACTATCATAATTTCCACAATAAGGGACAAACACGCTGAGTGAAGCTGGAATTTCACCAGTTATTATTTGAAATGACTTGGGTGTTTGGGATTCCTGTTGAACTTTTGCATAGGTGCGATTCTTTTCCAATCTTTCAGGAACACTCTTGTGGGTTGCCACTAGGGCATCCAGTGCTACTTTATTTTCTGTTGGAGGAGCAGATATTACTTCTTCTATAACATTATTAGGTACTGTCTGATTGGAAACAGGTTGCATAAAACCTCACTTTTTAATTGTTAAATAAACATCTATATATAACTACAAGCTGTGTCATACCAATTTACTATTTATTTCACAAATGAATTAAAATCCAGTGATATTAAAATCGCTATTGTATTTTTATGCGTTTTTCGTGTAAAATTTGTTATATGAATACAGACTTGGCATTCATCAACTTTAGAAAAATCGCTGAAGAACAGGAAGAACATCAGCTTCATCCCAAGGCAGCCCTGTCCAGGCAGCATCAGCGTTATTTTGGGCCGGAAGAAGATTATCGCCTTCCCTACAAAAGAGATGTAGACCGGATTGTTCACTCAAAAGCCTATGCAAGATATGTAGACAAAACCCAGGTTGTCTATCTGGTCGAAAATGACCATGTTACCCATCGCAGCCTCCATGTCCAACTAGTGAGCAATTTTGCCCGCGGCATCGCCCAGATTTTGCGGCTGAACCTCGATCTCGTAGAAGCTATTGCTTTGGGGCATGATGTGGGGCATCCCCCATTTGGCCATGAAGGAGAAGGCTATCTTTCCGCCCTGACGCAACGGCATGGCATCGGAGCCTTTACTCATTCCGTGCAATCATGCCGCCTTCTGACAGAAATTGAATCGCTGAATCTGGGGTTGGCAGTATACGATGGGTTCCTTTGCCATGATGGCGGGTTTGGCGGCAACCGGCTGAGCCCTGCCTATGGCAAAACGTGGGAAGACCATTTTATGGAAAAAAGAAATAAACAGCACGATCCCGATATCAATTTCATGCCCGGAACCCTGGAAGGGTGCCTGGTCAAGCTGTGCGATACAGTGAGCTACCTCGGTAAAGACATTGAAGATGCCATTCATCTCGGCATTTTGCAGAGGGAAGATCTGCCCAAAACCCTATTAGGAAAGTCAAACAGGGAACTGTTGGGCATTGTAGCCAGAGATATCATTTCTCAAAGCTTTGAACAGGACTTCATTGCCCTGTCTGATGAGGTTTTCGATGCCCTCAAGGAAATTCGCAGATTCAATTTTGAGCATTTCTACAGACACCCCAAACTTAAAATTGAATCAAAGAAAATTGAAAGAAGCTACAGTTACCTATTCGAAATACTTCTGGAAGATTATGAAAAAAACAGGGAATCCAGCTTCGTCTGGACTCAATACGTTGTCAATAAAAGCGAACGGTACAAGTCGACGACGGGCCCTGTCCAAATGGTCGTGGATTATATTTCAGGGATGACGGACAGTTTCTTTGTGCGTACCCTGGAAAAAATCGTCGTGCCCAGGAACATAGAGTGGGGCTGATGTTGTCTTTATTGATCGATACCAGTACAGAACAGGGTTTGGCCGCCATTGCCAGAGACCATCAACTGCTCTTCCAGGGCCAGCTTCCGCCGGGTCTTAAAAGCTCCGCTTTCCTATTGCCTGAAATCCAGTCGGGTTTGAAGCAGTTGAATCTGAGGATACAGGATCTTGACTCCATTGTGGTTGGAAAGGGGCCCGGATCCTATACCGGCATCCGCATGGGAGTCATAACAGCCAAAACCCTGGCGTTTGCCTCGAATCTCCCCTTGATCGGCCTTTGCACCTTGCATGCATTCACTCCCTCTTCCGAAGGAGAATTTGCCGTATTTCTAGATGCCGGTATCAGCGGAGTCTATGCGATCAGGGGAACACGATCGGGAAATACCATCGCTTATTCCCGAGGGCCCGAAGTCCTTGAAATAGGCCATCTGCTTCCTATTTTGGATACAGTAGATACGATTGTCTGTCCAGCTCCCCACAGAATCCAAACCAGAATCGATGCGGCCTATCCCCAATTCAGGCCCAAATGGGAAATCGCAGCGCCGGATCCGCTCCAAATCTATAGACAGGCCCTATCAGAATTTGAAAAGAGAAATTACTCGTTAAATGGAGAAGTCGATATCCTTTATCTTCGTAAAACCCAGGCCGAAATGGAAAGAGAAAAAAAAATCGGTATACCTGAACTTACTGGTTGATTAATAAGTCGAAGATAGTGTATCATAAGCAATCATAAACAGTATTAAATGCTGCCGTCCTGAAAGACAGCATTAAATTATAAATCATTAACAGGTTGGAGTTAGATGACCGCAGTAAAAGTTCGCATGGGGGACTCTATTGATAAGGCGCTTCGGGCCCTTAAAAAGAGACTGGACAAAGAAGGAGTCATGAAATCAGTAAAAGCACATCGCTTTTATTCAAAACCCTCGGTAAGGAAACGCGCTAAATCAAAAGCTGCTTTAAAATATAAGCGCACACGTTAAAACACCGAAAAATAGCAATATTTCCTTGGCTGGTCCGATTTTAATCCCCCTTCATCGTGGGTTGTGCTGCAGTCATTTAATTTTAAAGTTTCCAAAGATGAAGATTATGGCAGATTATTACGATATTTTGGAATTATCCAAAGATGCAAGTCAAGAGGATATAAAAAAAGCTTACCGCAAGCAAGCTCTCAAATACCACCCCGACCGTAATCCTGGGGATAAAGAAGCTGAAAAAAAATTCAAGGAAATTTCCGAAGCTTATGAAGTCCTGAGCGATGAGAAAAAACGGCAAATATATAATCGCCATGGAAAAGAAGGGCTGCAAGGAGCCGGAATGGGCGGCGGCGCCCACTTTGAATCTATGGAAGATGCCCTGCGCACCTTTATGGGAGCTTTTGGCGGCATGGGGGGAGGGGATTCCATTTTTGAAAGCTTTTTTGGAGGAGCTTTTGGCGAAGGACGGCAGTCCGCTGCCAGGACCCATCGCCAAGGAGCAAGCAAAAGCGTCAATATCACCATTTCCTTTGAAGAAGCCGCTTCCGGCGTAGATAAAGAATTGGCCATCACCAATTATGTGGCCTGCCAGGAATGCAAAGGAAAAGGCGCCCAGTCGGCGCAGGATATCAAGCGTTGCACCCGCTGCGGCGGATCAGGCCAAGTTGTCGAGCAGCACGGCTTTTTCAACATGGCCATACCCTGTCCTGAATGTCACGGAGAAGGCAAAATCATTACCAAACCCTGTACTCATTGCCATGGGCAAGGGCTCGTCAAAGAAAAACAGCATGTTAAAATCCATATTCCTGCCGGAGTGGACAGCGGCATGCGCCTAAAGATGTCCGGCTATGGCGATGCCGGCCAAGGTGGAGGCCCCGCGGGCGATCTCTATGTGTTTATTACTGTTAAGCCTCATGACATCTTTGAAAGGGAAGGCAACGATATTCTCCTCGACTTGCCCATCAGCTTTACTGAGGCTGCTCTCGGATGCAAAAAGGATGTCCCCGCGCTGCATAATAAATATTGCCGTATCACCATCCCCGAAGGCACTCAAAATGGAAAAATCTTCAGGGTAAAAAACGAAGGATTCCCTAATGTGCATGGACAAGGCAAAGGGGATTTGCTCGTTAAGATTTTCGTCGAGACTCCTACCCGGCTGACCGAAAAGCAGAAACAGCTTCTGGAAGAGTTCGCCAGCTTGGAAGGCCCAGCCAATCTGCCCAAACGCAAGGGCTTCCTGGATAAAATCAAAGAGCTGTTCTCGTAACGGATCAATGAATAAGAAGATAAAAAATTCAGAAAATCCAAATAAGAAAACTAAATTACAAAAGCTTAAGGATTTAGGTTTGTTGGGTGCAATAAAAGATTGTGAGATTACCAGCGAGAATTATAAAAAATACCTGGATGGTTATTTTGGAAATCGTTCCCAATAATAATTCATTTTATTAGACCACCAGTTTTTGCAACATCTTTGTAATATAATTATTGAGGCTTTCTCCCTGAATTTGAGCAGCAATAGAAAGCTTTGCATGCAAATCGGGAGGAATGCGCAAATTAAATTTTCCTGAGAATGGTCTGTCTGGTTCTTCCCCTCTTTCCTTACAAAAAGCCAGATAATCATCGACAGAATCTTTAAATGCCTGCTCAATCTCATCCACGGTTGTGCCTTGGAAAGTGACGACATCTTTAATTCCAAGCACTTCTCCATGGAAGATTTTAGCCTCATCATCATATTCAACATGGCCGGTATAGCCTTTATATTTCATCATGGTTTTACTCCTGCATTTTCTAAGAAACGACGCACTGATACCAATGCTCCTTTATCAGTTTCCTTTTTAGGGTGAGGCCGATGAAACGTTGCGCGAACTCCATTTAAGGCGAAACGAACCCGGGATCCTTCACCTTCAGTGATTTCTGTATCCAAATGTTTCATTAGGGATTCGATATCCTTCCAGACTACATTCGATTGGACAGGCTGATTGAATATCGCTTCTAATGTGCGTTGATGTTTCCTGTTCATAATTTTATGGTACCAAAATGTAGTATTACTGTCAAATTTAAATTCCATTGGCAGAATCTTTAAAGTTCATTTTTAAAAGTTTTCAATTGATTTTTTAGTCTAATTAATCTATTATGAAATATACAAGGGAAATTTAAATGCCGTTTAAACCGCTCACGACAAGCAAATACGAACAGTATATCAAATCGGCTGGATGGAAATTGGAAAAAGTAAAATTGACTGGAACCTATACGATGAAAGTGGAAATTTTGTTTGTTCGATTAAAATTTCTCATGGAAAAAATACTAAAAAAGAAGTTGTTTCAATAAGTGTGAAAAAAACTGAAGCAGCTTTTCAAAAGAAAGGTTTGTTATGGCCTCCATTAAAGAAAAAGAATTGAAAAAAGAGTTGGAGTTAGCTTTAGCTGAAATAGGCCCAATTAAACCTTGGTTTGAAAAAAATGTCAATGCCTGGGTATTTGAGCATCATTTATATCCAGTAGAATATGGTGGAGAATCTCCGGAAGAGGTTATCGAAAATTACCCAAAATATCTGGAAGTCTTTATTGAACATAGGCTTGAAGGGCGTTTGGCTGATTTTGTAGAAAAAGAAACAAGAGGGAGGGGTGGCTACAGGCCAGGAGCCGGCAGGCCTAAAGGAACCTATAAAGAACCAAAATCACGAGTATACATTCCCAAAGATATTGCAGAATGGTTAAAAATCAATTCCAATGTAGAAAAAATCCGCCATGTCATGAGAAAATCAGCTTAATGTCCTGAGAATTGTCTGTCCGGTTCTTCTCCTCTTTCCTTGCAAAAAGCCAGATAATCTTCAACAGAATCTTTAAAAGCATGCTCAATCTCATCCACGGTTGTGCCTTGGAAAGTGATGATATCTTTAATTCCAAAGGATTGGCACCTTTTTTCAAAAGCTCTCTGACTACATTGCTATAACCTACTTTAGCGGCCATTGAAACCGGTGTTTTGCCCATAGAATTTATCAGGTCGACCTCTTTGTACTTGGAAATAAGTTGTTTTATAAATTTAATTGGTGGTTCCCGTCTTACAGGATAATTAACTCCAAATACTCCATCATGTTGGGCCCCTGCCAAAAGATGTAATGGCGAAGTTTTTTCACTTTCCAGTTTATAAATACACTGTGGGTCCTTGGTCAGCTGTTCTTCCAATCATTTCTGATCGCGATCGTTAATAGCCGTAAAGATATGTCTATGGTGTGACAATTTGGGTTGCTTTGTAGAACCTGTATAAAGGGCTGTTTTAGCATAACAGGCACGTACTAGATGTGATGGAAACATGATAGGACCTCCCTAAAATTTAATATTTAACTTTGACCTGGATTTTTTTTAAACCGAGTCAACATGGAACAACAGACATCCTGTTCAAATTTTCTTTTTCTTGCAATATTTTTTTGTACGTCCTTAAAAAGTTATGGCAAGGCGAAGCATGAAAAGGTAACCAGGCCGTCTCGGCCTGTACCAGGGCGGGACGCCCTGGCTACTTTCTCATAAACAGTCATGTGCTGCCATGACTTTTTAAGGACGTACATTTTTTTTGCCTGGGATTCTTGGGTTCAAACTCTGTTATCAAGAACATAAATGTTATAAAAATCATAACATTTGTGAAAAAAAATCAATGATATTTGCATAAATGTTATAAATTTTATAACATTTATGTATGAATTTCCTTTTGGTAACTGACCTGGAAAAACCTTGCTGTGATTAGGAAATATCGAGTATAATTCCGTTCAAAAAGGAGATCCTATGTTCGCTGTTAATCATTGTAAAAATTTCCATTTCAGGGCTTGTCCAAGAAAAACATCAAGATTATCTTTTACGGATCTTCCAATAACGCGTATAGTCAAGCGTTGTTTTGAAAATAAAATAAATCCACTTAATTATACTGTTGAAATTAAAAAAATTAACTCTTTTGAAAAAATCCCTGTTACTCATTTCGATGTAATAGACCACAAATTAACGGGTCATGAATTCAAGGTTCTAGTAAAATATCGCAGTCAAGAAAATCCCGAAATACACGCTTTATTTGACGAGGCAAAAAATAAACTCTATCTTGTGGGTGGAAAAATAGATAGACCACTCGAAATTAGAACTGAAAATGCTATACATGTGATTTTAGCAAAGGTCAATCTTGCTTGGGCCTCAATAAACCTCGCAACGATAGGAACAAACATGGAAATCAATGTATTTACAAGAGAACCTCCAATTGTCGTTCATTTTGTAGATAATAATAAATTCTATGATGCTCATGACAAATTTTTAATGACGGTTAATATTTAACAATTAAAAAAAGAGTTGGAATTAGCTTTAGCTGAAATAGAAGGTTTAGTAAATGAATAATGATCTTAAAACAGCCTTTGATCTTAATATTCAAAGCAAATTTTCTTATCTTCCAAGCCACATAGTGAATATGTCGGTTATGACTGCCAATGACATGCTGATTATTGATAGTGGTTTAACTTCAGATATGTTTAACATTATTTGTTGTCAAGGCACTCAGGATCGTATATCCGTTATAACCTCCATTGATCATTTTAAAGAAAAAGAACTACCTTTTGCTTTTTGGATTGGTTTTGAGAAGGAGCCGGTTTGGCTCGAAGACGAATTGAAAAAAATGGGCCTTGCATCTAATGAAACAGAATGGGCTATGGCATGCAATTTAAAAAATGACATTCTGCAGGCACCTCAACCAAATTTCAAAATTAAACAAATTTCAGATGAAAAAGCTGTTAGAGATTTAATTAGTGTGATGAATGAAATTTTGCCAAAACAAGAGCATCAGGCTATTGAAACACTATATACTGAAGGCACAAATCTCTTATTGGATAAACACTGCCCATTGAAATTCTTTGTGGGATATTTCCATGGCAAGCCAGTGTCGACCTTCTCTGTCTTTTACAAGGCAGGTCTAGCTTCTATTTTTGACGTCATTGTTTCACCAACAGTCCGAGGACAAGGATTGGGCAAAACTATAACTGCTCAAGCCATGCTGCATGCCAAAGAAAATGGCTTGGACACCTGTGTTTTAACAGCAACTAATGATGCGAGATACCTTTATCAAAAACTTGGCTTTTACGACATTAAAACGATGAAGGTTTATACCTCATAGGCTGATGTTTAAAGGCCTTCTAGATAGAATCCAAGAGCTCTTTTTATAACCGTTCAAGGTTAATTTCAATTGTATCCTTTAAGGTATTGACAAAACCGGGTTTTGTTCTGGGTTCGCCTGTAAATGAGGTCGTGATCTTGTAGGTCTTAACCAAATGGGAAACAGTCATAGCTGAAATGACATAATACAAATACCATCCAGGACATACATGGGCCCCGTGACCAAAAGGCAAATGGGGCAGATTAGGAAGAAAATCCGTCTGATTATTATGCCGCTTTATATCAAATCTATCTGGTTCGGGAAATAGAGAAGGATCTTTAGCCGCACACATAACCATGGCTTGTATATCGTCCCCTTTTTGTATCAGAGTTTGGTATTCTTCATTTTTATCATTTGTCAGAGTTAAAAGTGCATGCCTGGCTGCTGTCCTTCCGACTCCTGCAACAGGACACATCATACGCAAACTCTCGCACAATAATCCCAGTATTGAGGCAGATTGCATTGGAGGGTTATTTTCATTTCTTACTTCCTCCTGGATTGAAGGTATCTGGGCAAGTTTTAAAAGTACATGAGTTAAAGAAGTGGATACATTATCTTGGCCTGCCACAAAGAGTGTAATTAACATCGCTTGAATTTGTTCGTTAGTAAATTTACTCTGTATCATTTCCTTTATCAGAGTTCTGTTGGTATTATTTGCAGAAGCTTCTTTGATGGCATTTTCAACTGTTTCTGTAATGACTTTTATCGTTTGAATTTTAGCAGAGGCAGAACTTATGGCTAGGATCGGAAAATAGTAAATAAGATTGCGGTATAAAGGACTAACGGCCGACAACACATTATCGCTTACCCACGAGATCATATTGGTTGATGCTCTCGAAATTTCCTGACAAGGCCCTGAATATCCTAAAAAAACCTGAGCCATAATGCTAGTTGCCAACAGCTTAATTTCAGTATTCAAGTTTACCGGTTTAGAAGAGGCCGCCCATTGTGCGATGGTCTTTTGGATTATGCCCTCTATGTCGTTATAATGTACCTTTACGGATTTGGGAGTAAAAAATTGATTCAGAAAATCACGATATATTTTTGTATGGGCAGGATCACAGGTTAGAATAATATCATTGGATTGAATGGCCGGATAAATCTTATTCATAACCCCTGAAATGGCATTGAAGACTATGGTATGGGAAAATACTCCCTGTTCGATGTCATTTCTGTGATAACGGAATATTTCTTTCATTACCTGTGGATTTTTGGAAAGATGGGCATTTAAAATGCCAGTCGGGGCATATCCTAGGTCGGGTGATCTTCTCAAGATACCATTAAAAAGCGTTCTATAGCTCACAAAAATTGGGGCGCATAGAACATTGATCACAGTATCTATATAGTGATATATGCCTTTTGAGGTTGCTTTAGAATGGATTTCTTCTGCCGTTGCAGGCCTCAATTCGGCCTTGCATTTGCCTAAGTCTTTTTGGGGATAAAAATAGCCTGCTATCCAGCTCATAAATCTCCTTTACTAAAAAAAAATTAAAGTTACGTTTTGTTTTACGGGATTGTATCAGATGAAGCCTTGGCTTGCAAGCGTATTGAGAAATTTATATTACCACAGAGCACACAGAGAACACAGAGATCATTCAAGCCCGGAACGGGCTTGAATCTATAGTTTGTATGTTTTTGTGAGGCAATAATTAATATTTGCAAAATCCGTTTTTGCAAGTATAATGCATTCACAGTCATTTCCCCGGTAGGGGAAAACGTTAATAGCCCCGTGTGAAGCGAGCGTTAGCGAGCGGAACGCGGGGTTAGCAACATAGTAATGATTGCGCCCCGGCTAGGGGCGCAAGAAACTTTTATTTATCCAAAAAAATTGAGTATCATATGCAACTTAAGGCATTTCCGACCGAAATGGATGAATTATATGAGGTTATCATTATTGTTTCGTGCGCCCCTGCCGGGGCGCAATTATTACTATGTTGCTAACCCCGCGTTCCGCTCGCTACGCTCGCTTCACACGGGGCTATTAACGTTTTCCCCTACCGGGGAAAAGGCTGCTGATCCACTATTCATATTTGTTTTTGCCTGATAAAAACATACAAACTATAGATTCAAGCCCGGAACGGGCTTGAATGACGGCTTTCGTTGGTGCGCTTTGCGCACAAACGAAAATTCTCTGTCACAGAGCCTAACGAATTTCTTCTCTGTGCTCTCTGTGTGCTCTGTGGTAATAAAATCTCTCAATCCCACATCAGGCACAATTACTTTCAAAGAATTTAGCGATGTTTTCTTTTTTAGCTTCTCCTTTTGCAACCTTAATAATGAGCTGTTCATATTTCTTATCGGAGAAATCTGTATTCTTACCATTAATATCCAAAAAAACAGAGGCTGTAAATCCACCGGTACGCTTATTCCCATCATTAAAGGGATGGTTGCAAACAATGTGGAAAAGATAGGCTGCAGCCTTGTCAAATAGGGTGGGATGCAGATCTACACCAAATAGTGAGGCTTTAGGCATTTCCAAAGCAGATAATAGTAGGCCCATGTCTCTAATGCCTTTTAATCCGCCATATTCATCAATTAACTTATCGTGATAGAGAATAACCATTTCAACAGGTAAAAATTTGATCATTTATCCGCCAGGCTTTTCCATAATTTGTTTTTTGATTTCAGCAGTTTGTCTCCGGCTTGTTTAAACTCTTCAAATGTTGCTTCATCGCCAACACTTTGGATTGTTAAACCATTCGGTTGAACGGTAAATTGAAAAGCTGTTTTTTCAGATAATCCGGCAGATTGCAATAAAGCTTTGTCTATTACCAAGGCTTTACTATTGCCATGTGGGACCAGGTGTTTTATCATAATGACCTCCATGTTACAACATCATAGTAACATAAAAGGTATTTAGAAGTCAAGAATAGGGGCATTGGTTCCGACAATACCCCAATTAGGACATTAGTTTTTGGTAGCTTCAATGACCAGGATCTCGGCGCCAAATATTTTTTGGCCTGTTGATCTAAGATTGCAAAGAAACGCTTCGTCAAAATGGCTTGGAAGAGCCAGTTTTTTTCCGGCCAACCAATTGAATAGATTTTCATCGCTTAATGACCATTGTCTCAGAGTTGCAGTGTCTGTCACGGATTTATAAACTAGATCCTCATTTATTTTAGATAGACCTTTGGGAGGCTCTCCCGTTGTGAATGCTGCATGATAATAAGTGTTCGCGTTATAACCCGTCTGTTTCAAATCATTTTTTATCTGTTCAACAAAAAAGTCTTCAAGGATTATGACTTTAAGATCATGTTTCTCTTGCAGTTGATGCAGTTTAAATTGCATTTCCGAAACATATCCCTTCATAATTCCCATAGTTTCAGTTTCGATCAGACCGATCAGGTCATTATGGGAGGGTTTAAATGGAACAAATTTTGATGGAACCATTATCACAGAAATTCTGGAACTATTTTGTGAGAGAGGAAAATAGGGCAATACAATATGTCCTGGATGCAGAGTTTCTAAATGTTCGGTAATGACCTCAAAACAGGGGTTGGTATCCAGCAGGATTAAAATTTTATCTCCAGTACATTGGAGATTGGAGATTTGTGAAAAACTTGTTGTTCTCTCCACAGGAGACATCGTATCAAAGACATCCAATGCAAAAAAAAGAGGGATTTTTTTCCCATTTTTCGAAACGCAATTATAAAAACCTTCAATATCCAGTTGATATAGGGGATCGGCAATAGTTTTTTTTAACAATTGGCACTCAGCGTACCTGGGTTGAAATCGGATTGTTTTTGATGACAGAGTATCAGGAAGGGTATAGCCGATTCCGCTTCCGATTTCAATGAGGGGATGCTCATTTCTGATGTGCTGTAAAAGGATTTCCGATAATCCCTTATTCAATGCCGGTGTCACATAAGATCTAAAATCATTAACTCTTGACCATTTGTCCTTAGGTGTACTCTCTTCTTGTTTATCCACAAAAACCGCACATTCCAATAAACGTGAAATTTCATCTTTGCTAAAATAAGGGGTTTTATCTCTCACAATTGAAAAATCTTTTCCAATAAAAAAATCTGGAATTGTATAAGGCATAATAGAAAATGCAATATTCCTATTAATTTTGTTATCAGATATTAAAGGAAAAAAGCCTGCAGATGTCACAATCTGTCTGACTTTTTCTTCCGTTTGATTTTCAGAACTTTCTACAATAATATGGTCCGATTGCACATTGATTTGGAAGCCATTATTGGTAAAAGCCTGTTGAAGCTTTTCTTGTATTCCATTGGCTAAATAGGTCATCAAATTTCTCCTGGTTATTTTGGTGTTACGGTATTCTAGCAGGTGGATTGAAAAATTTCATCAACTTTTTTTAACTGGGATAAATTTAGGCGCAAACAAACTGTTGACTAATATACAAAAAGGAAAAAACAAGATAGGCAGGATCGCCTTCGGCGATAGGATCTGCGCGGTTGAGAAATTTTTATGACCACAGAGCACACAGAGAGCACAGAGAGGAAATTCGCTTGCCTCTGCGATATAGAATTTCGTTTGTGCGCTTCGCGCACAAACGCTATAGTTTGTATGTTTTTATCAGGCAAAAACAAATATGAATAGTGGATCAGCAGCCTTTTCCCCGGTAGGGGAAATGACTGTGAATGCATTATACTTGCAAAAACGGATTTTGCAAATATTAATTATTGCCTCACAAAAACATACAAACTATAGCGTTTGTGCGCTTCGCGCACAAATGAAAGCTGTCATTCAAGCCCGTTCCGGGCTTGAATGATCTCTGTGTTCTCTGTGTGCTCTGTGGTAATAAAAATTGCTCAACCCGTCTGTGAAAAACCCGCACACCCTAGCCGAAGGCGATCCTGCCTATCCTGTTGATGGAAGGTCAGATGCAGTATTTATTGCCTGACGTGGCGTTCGTTCTTATAAGGTGTTTCGAAATTAGATCTGAAAGGATTGATATCGAGGCCGCCTCGTTTGGTATAGCGGGCATAGACCGTTAATTTCTTCGGCTGGCATCGTTCGAGGATATCATAGAAAATCTGTTCTACGCAATGTTCAGCAAATCCTTGGTGATTCCGATAGGAGATGATATATTTCAAGAGGCCCGTGGGATCGATTTGCTGTCCGGAATATCGGACAAGCACTGTTCCCCAATCAGGTTGTCCTGTAGCCAGGCAATCTGATTTCAGCAAATGGCTATAAAAGGTTTCTTCTGCATGGCTTGAATGGGTTTTTAAAAATGCTGAATGCACCTGATAGGTATCAATTTCTATATCAAGGTCATCCAGGCAGATCCCTTCAAATTCACTGACGTTCATTTCTATAGGCAAAGAAAAAAGGTTCACTTGAACAGGGGCTTGAATCGTCTTTTCCAAATCGGAAGTTACTATTTCTTTTACTTCCTCTAATGATTGGAAAGAGGATTGATTGAATGAATTGAGATAGAGCTTGAAAGATTTAGATTCAACGATAAAAGGAGAGGTACAGGGGAAGAGGAACTCTGCCAATGCAACCACGGGTTTGCCTTTAGGATTTAGCCACGAAAGCTCAAAACCGTTCCAAATGTCCACACCATCAAAGGGAAGCTGGGATGATTTAAGGTTTAGCTTGTCTCTGGCAAGCGATCGGGGTACAGGGAATAAAAGGGCAGGAGTGTAGTGTTGTATATAACCTGTTTTTTTTCCTAAAGGTGCTTCATGCAGCATAAAATCTCCTAAGGGTAAATTTGAGGACCTGCAAAGGGTGTTTACAAAAATATTTTACAAGTTCCCAGTACGTCACACGCCAGATAGGTTTGTGGATGACGTTGCGTTCATTTAATAAGGCGTCCTTCAGCCAGTCCTGATGGACAATAAAAAACGAGGGGGGAGCTTATCTAAACTGAAGTAGGCAATCTCTCTGGTTTCACAACCTGTCTGCAAGGCGCCATCTACCGGAGTGCATTCAAACAAGTGTGTAGGACTCGCCAATTTATTTAAGGGGGTGTAGAAGGCAATTTTTCGGGCGACCTGCACTTTCAAGCCGGTTTCCTCCCAGACTTCTCTGCAAACGGCACTTTCAGGAGATTCGTCCTCTTCGATGCCGCCTCCGGGCAGTACCCATACAGCCACGTCGCATCTTTTGACAAGAAGCACTTCTTTTTTATCTTTCGAGAAAATAATGCCTATGGCTGCAGGTTTAATCATGGGTAACTTTTAACCGTTCTTGAAGTTGTTCCAGGGTATAGTTTTCAATTTCTATCAATTTATGCCTGGCCGTTTCTCCCTTGACAAGGGTAATGGTGGATTTAGCAATGTGCAAGAACTTGGAGAGAAAAGCTATGAGCTCTTCATTGGCGGCTCCTTTTTCTGGAGGCGCCATTATTTTTATTTTCAGGCAATCGTTTTCCCACCCAACGATTTTATTGAAGCTTGATTTGGGAATTATTTTAACTGACAGCATCACTGGATTTCCTCTTGCTGAGGTTTCATCCAGGGAAAATAGAGGACATCGCGGATCGAGTGCGCTTGGGTGAATAGCATCACTAACCGGTCTATGCCTATGCCGACGCCGCCTGTAGGGGGCATACCTTGGCAAATGGCTTCCAGAAACTCTTCATCCAAGGGACTCGCTTCTTCATCTCCCGCTTCCTTTCGCATCGCCTGTTTTTCCAAAAGTTCCCTTTGCAATACAGGGTCGTTGAGTTCGGAATAGGAGTTGCAGACCTCCTGTCTGAGAATGAAGCTTTCAAACCGTTCTACAATGCCTTCCATCCGTTTGGCAGGGTCGCGGTGCAGTTTGCATAGGGGGGTCGTATCGATGGGATGATCGATCATGTGGTGGGGCTGGATAAGATGGGGTTCGACGAACACTTCAAACAAGGCATGCAATGAGCAGACCGCGTGAAAGGGCGTTCAGTTTCTTGACATCTACATGCCCGCTGTCTTTCAACAATTTTCGCATTTGCTCATCATTCAGGGAATCGACATCGATATTCCCATAGCGCTGGATGCTTTCTTTCATGCTTAGCCGTTTCCAAGGAGCTTTCATATCGATTTCGATCGCTTCGCCGGTTTCAGGATGTTTGGCGGGGATGATCGTCGTTCCATAAAGTTTAAGGGCCAGAGTTTCAAACAGCTTTTCAACAAATGACATCATGTCCTGATAGTCCCAATAGGCTGCATAGGCTTCCAGAAGGGTGAATTCCGGGTTGTGGTTGCGGTCGATCCCTTCATTCCGGAACACCTTCCCTATTTCATAGACCCTGTCCATGCCTCCGATGATCAGTTTTTTGAGGGGAATTTCAAGAGAAATCCGCATGAACATCTCTTGGTCCAGGGCATTCAGCTTTGTCAAAAAGGGACGGGCTTCAGCTCCTCCGTAGATACTTTGTAAAACGGGTGTTTCCACTTCAATAAATTGCGACTCGGCAAAATAGCGGCGGATTTCATTTAGAATAAGACTTCTCATTCTGAAGATAGCGCGGACCTCTTCATTGCAGATCAGGTCCAGCCATCGTTTGCGGTAGCGCAGTTCTTTATCGGCCAAGCCGGCATGTTTGTCTGGCAATGGAAGCAGGGTTTTGCAAAGAAACGTCACTTTTTTCGCAAAGACTGTCAATTCACCTTTATTGGTGAAGAACAGATTCCCTTCGATACCTATGAGGTCTCCCAGATCGATCTTTTTTTCTATGACTTTGATGGGAGAAGGGGCTCTCCCTCTTTGGGAGGTTCATAGCCCTCTAAAGTGGTGAGATCGCGATTGAACATCACCTGGATCCGGCCGGTATCATCTTGTATATGTGCAAAGGCATTTTTTCCCATGGCGCGAAATAGGATCAGCCTTCCAGCTATTGTGGCTGAAGGGGTAGTGCCTGCCGAAGCATCTTCGCTATGGCCTATTGGATCGTTCTTGTATTTGGAGTGCAATTCCAGGGCTGTGTGGGTGGGAGTATATTTGGGAGGAAACGGTTCGATTCCCATTTCCTTTAATTCAGTCAGCTTGCGAAGCCTGTTTTGATATTCTTCATGTTCATGATATTCAGGTTTTTTTATCATATTTTTTTTACACTTTAGAAATTTTTATTGTATATTTACGGGTGGTTGGTGTGTTTTTACCACTTGCTTGGGATCTGGGTCACTTTTCCCGAAATTGAGCTGGGCATAGCAATAAATTGTTGTTACAATAATGGCTAAGCCGTAAATAAACCAGTTCAAAGCAAAAAATTTAGTTTGTGGGCTGGCATGACATAAGCTTTTAATCCAGTTCTGCATAGTATTCCCCTTGACTTAAGATTGTGCCTGTTAATGGAAAATTATTCAACTTTTCCTATCAGATCGTAATCGAGGCTATCCGTAATTTTCACCTTATAACGCTCTCCAAATGCTTTAACTTTTTCCTGTCCTTGGTTAATGATGACCATTCCATCTATTTCTGGACATTGTCCCATGGACCTGCCTCTCATCAGCAGAGGAGTCTCAGGGTGATATCCCTCCACTACAACCGACAGTTTTTTTCCGACCATGGCCCTGTTTCGTCTTTTGGCAATTTTTTGCTGGATCTGCATCAGGCGGTGGTACCGTTCTTCTTTGATCTCTTCGGAAATCTGATCGGGCAAATCATAGGCATGTGATCCCGGTTCGCGTGAAAACTTGAAAATGCCAATATTATCCAGAGGATTATCCTGGATGAACCGGCACAATTCTTCAAATTGCTCCTCTGTTTCACCGGGGAATCCAACAATCAGGCTTGTGCGAATGATTATTTCGGGAATTTCGGCTCTTAATTTTTGAATAGTGCCTATGATTTTGTCTCTAGAGGTGGTGCGGCGCATGGAATGGAGTATCTGGTCATTGATATGCTGGATGGGCATGTCGAGGTAGGGGCAAATCCGTTTGTCACTTTTCATCAGGGCGATCAACTCATCGGTAATTTCATCCGGATACAGATACATCAACCGCAGCCAATAGTCTCCTTCCACTTTTAATAGGGAGGAGTGAAGAAGGTCGATCAACCCCTCGACTTTTCTGAATCCTTTGTCGCGGCCGTAATCGCCCAGATCTTGAGCAATTAAAATGACCTCTTTGACACCCTGTCGAAGGAGAAGATCAAACTCTTTCAATATTTGTTCTTGACTTTTGCTTTTCAAAGGGCCTTTGATATCCGGAATGATGCAATAGGCGCATTTCTTTCGGCATCCTTCGGCGATTTTCAGGTAGGCATAATGTTTGGGTGTCGAAAGCTGCCTGGGTATTTCGCCGGCTTCGAGATAGCTTTTAGCAGAAGTGATCATTTCCCCATCTTGGGTGGATTGAACAGCCTTTAAAATCCCTTCGACATCACCCGAGCCTAACAGATAACTTATTTTGGGGAATTTTTCTTTTATCTGGGCGCTATGGGTTTGGACCATGCAGCCTGTGACGATCAATTTGGCCTGTTTTTTCTTGTGTTTTAAAGAGTCTTGAACAGCATCCATCGATTCATTTCGGGAGGCTTCCAGGAAACCGCACGTATTGATGACGATATAGTCAGCATCTTCCAGATGTTCTGCGGCTTCATAGCCGGCTTTAAGCAGTATTCCCAGCATCACCTCACTGTCTACCAGATTTCTGGGACAACCCAGGCTGATAAAGAATATTTTATTTCCCTCATAATCGAATTGAATCGATCCCAGTTTTTGAGGTTTTGTTTTCTTTACAGTATTGGAAGGGGACTTGTTATCCTCTTTCAGGACTTGCAGCATTTTTGTGGCTCCATTTTTAACTAAACAAAGTTATTATAATCTTTTTAAAGATTTAATAAAAGAACAAAAATCAGGGACAGGCTCCTTTGGGTGTAAACAAAAGTGTGGGGTTGACATTTCAGGATTGTATTGTGTTAGGATTGAGCATCTAACCATGTATTCAATTGCTCAGGAGTGATCCCAAGACCTGCTATGCGGATTAAATCAATTTCTTTAAGATCTTCCATAAGATCTTGAAAAAAGGATGTTTGATCAGCTTCCTTGACTAACTTTAAAGTCTGTTCAGAAATGTATTTTTCCATTTCTGTCCCTGACATCTTATTAAGGATGATGTCTCGAATTACGGCGCGTCGTTGTTGACGATACTGCACGCGCACTTCATCAAATCCCATTGCTTTAACTGTCGAATCGTACATGGCACAGGTTCGCATGTACGAGAACAAATATAAATCGACTATAGGTCGAATATCTTGTAATTCATATATCGCAATTACCGCAGAAGAATAGTCTTCTCTCTCAACGTCATTGAAAGAGAGTGGAACAAGATTGGCTTTTATCAAGGGAATATTTGCACAGAGTCGCGCTGTGCGTTTATTGACATCGGAAAATCCCTGTAAATAGGTAATATGCACAAGTAAAAACAGGCTTTGTTCATAGGGGTCATCAATGGCGGCTGCCTTTTCGACTATGCGGGCAAAACGGATCTGCAGTTGTTTTTTGTCTTCGAAGGGAATATAGGTAGAACCTCCTATACGCACTCCATGGTCTCTGATCCTCCCAGAGTAACGAGCTTCTACTAAACTGTCTGAAAGAAGGTAATGCAAGGTGCAAACAGTCTGTTCTGATATTTCCAGTCTTGATACATTGTCCACCAAGTAGCGAATAGCTTCTTTATGATTAAGGATCATGATTTTTTCTTCATCCAGCTTTCCTTCAGCACTGGATCCTTCAAGAAGCAGTCGTTGAGTATCCAGCAAGGAATAGGTATTGCCTTCTAATCGTGAAGAATTGTAGGAAAGATCAATGAGCAGGCGGTTGAATATTTGATGCGCATAGGTGCCTGCAGGATCCTCCCGTTTGCAGCGTTGCCCAGCTTTTTCCAATCTCATTCTACAGTCTGATTGGATATAGAAGGTGATATTTGGCTTATAAGCTTCAAACCAATGATCTGAGTAAGCAATTGGATTTCGCTTATAAATCGGACGTCGTATCTGTTCGATGATTTTGATGCTTTCCGATCCAAAACAACTACCTGAAGTGTCAATTTCTCTTTTATCACGATTTATGATTTGATATTTTGTGCCTTTTTTATGTCCAATCCTGCCAACAAGCCCTTCGTCTACCATTTCTGATAACCATCGCCGGACGCTCCTTTCGACGTACTCACTTCCCAATTTCTTAAGAAGTTCCGGGAGGCTGACAGGTTCTGCTTCCTGACTCAACTGATGTAATACGGCCAATTTTTTATTTTTTGAGGTCATGTTTTGCTATCATTTTCGTTAATACGGCCAATTATAACATGAATACGGCCAATTTTCAAGCTTTTTGGCCGTATTTTAGCCGAAATCCATGAAAATACGGCCAAAATTTCATAGATGTAGCCCAACTGAGCTCTCGAATCAAGCTACTTTCATTTCTAGATTTTTTGGCGGATGAGTGACTTCCAGAAATTCTCTGAAATGTCGAGCAAAACAGTCTTCTTTAATGAACTCGGCCATAAGCAATCGGATTACCACCTCTGTCGCTCCCTGCATCCCTGTAGCTTTGTTCTCTTTGCCTTCCCATCCAGAAATGGTGGTGTGGGTCTTTAATCCCAATATTGTTGCAAATTCTTTTTGGGATAATCCCATATAACCTCGAACAAAAGAGAGATGAGCTCCTGAGAAATGAGCAGGAAGCCATAAAAGGGTTTTAAATACTTGATCTTCGAGTCCTCGGTGATTGATATCAGGAAGGATCTCCCCGCGAAATTCACGAGTTTTCACTCCTTTCAAATCGATTGGGAAACCCAATCCGTTGTATCTTATTTTTTTCATTCTATACCTCCAATCGAATTACAGTTATCACGATAAAATGACTCTCTTCAACAAAGGCAATGCAAACCCTAGCTTACTCATCATCTAGAGTTTTTCCTCTGATTGCATAATTCCAATCAGCATATTCGCCTTTATATTCATCTTTTTTCTTCTCGTGGTCGTGGTAACCTGTGTTAAGAATATTTTTTATATCCCCAATGGTGAAGTACCGCTCTCCTTGTCTAAGTTTCGCATGTTTGCTGATAGAATAGGTTCCTTTTTGCATTAGATTTTTTGCTAATGCAGCAACATTTTCAATTTTCTTCACTCTCTTCATATGTCAAACTATGACATTTTAGACAAAATATGTCAAATATGTTCCGTTTAAGCAAAAATGTCCCCTACTGGGGAAATGCCTATGGATGCATTAAATGAAAATAAACAGTGAATAATATAAGTCCTTTGCTGTAAGCTAAACAAGAAAACCAGCCTGTTTACGGATAGCGGATAGGCTATGTTCATCTTACATAAGGTTTATATGTCTTTCCATTCTGTCATTACGGGGATAGATCCCATTAATGGATTACCTATGGTAGATCCCATAGGCGAAAACAGTCCTCTTTTCATGGATGTGGCCCAAATCATTTTCCAAAATCTCAAGGCTGATCTTCCTGCCGTGGCCTTGGTTTGTAAAAAATGGAAAACCATGGCTGATGACGAGGGGTTTCGTCAAATGATACACCCCGCCCAAGCTGTTGGTGCCCAAGAGTGGCGTGATTACATCAATGTAGATGCCGGAGAAGAACTGCCTCTGCCAAGATGTGCCTATGGCAATCTGGAAAAAGAAGGGGGATTGCTTACTTTTATTCCGGAAAAAGTCAAAGCAGCCAAGGAAAATGGTGCGATCGAAGAAGTGTTCCTGAATAGCCTGGATGCCATTGGCAAACTGCTCAAAAAACATAAATCCGACCTTGAAATAAATAATAGGATGCATTCTTCCGAAGTTAAAAAGGCTATCCTGAAAAAAAGACGGCCAGTTAAATCGCACTGGGTATGGATAAAGAAAGAAGTCATAGGAAGAGATAAAACCTATGTTGAGCAAACAGAGCTTGCTAAATCCTGTGGAGCGAAAATTTCAGGATTAATAGATACTGTCATCAGCGTATTTATGGAATATTTCAGATCTAAAGATGGCAGATTCGTTTTGGATGGAGCCACATGTGTACGTGTCAGTGAGCGAACTCCTGTATGGCGTATATGGATAGGTTTTTCTCATTCCAGCCTCGAAGTAGGCCACATATATGACTGTCGTATCCAATGCGCTGGCGTTGTCCTTGCGCGGAGGTCATTTGTCAAAATCCCACATAGTGAAATATAGTAAAAAAATATATTTTCAAAAATTGAATTTTATTTTAATACTTATAACTTAATTGGGAGGTTTCCATGAAGGCCATAAAATACCTGGCATTTTCTATTGCACTTTGCTCTGCGGCATTGAGTTTTTTTAGAATAGAAGCTCTTGAAATCCTAGCACCTTCAGAGGAGGGTTATCTCAAATATACCATGCCCAATCGGGTCAGTATAGCAGCTGTGGGAGGGGAGATGTATGGCTGTGAAAAAAGATGGGCTTCTGCAGGGTACTTTTGCGCTCCGACCGTTTGCTCGGATTGCATTGTCCCTTTCATAGATTTGCAAGGCCATTATCTGGACAGAAGCCATTGGGCTGCAAATGCAGGTGTGGGAGTGCGGTGGTCCAATTGCTGCGATTGCAGAGTATATGGTTTTAACGTGTACTATGATTACAAACAAGGCTGTCGAGGAGATTTCAATGATGTCGGGGTCGGATTGGAGTTCCTGGGGCTCAATTTTGACATCCGGGTCAATGGGTATATGCCTTTCGGAAAAACGTTGTACACCCATACAAGGACTTTTAACTCCTATTTAGGAGGGTTTGTAGCCACGTGCAAAAGGAAAGAATTTGCCATGCCGGGACTGGATTTTGAAATTGGCCGTTATATCGGCCCTTCCTGCACCTACATGCTCTATGGAGCTATCGGAGGCTATTACTATAACAAAGAACACTATCTGCATTTCCTGGGTGTTGTCGGCCGGCTGAAGATTCAATATAATGAATATCTTAGCCTTGAAGTCAAAGCCAGCTATGATGATGTCTGCAAAGGTAAATTGCAGGGGATTCTCCAGCTGACGATCCCATTTGAAATGTTTGGATGCGTCTGCTCGACGCTGGACTGCTGCAGCAGGGGCCTTTTCCTGCAACCGGTCCATAGGAAAGATGTTTTAGTGACCAATACGTGCCAGCATTGGATCACCAACTTTTAGAATGACAATCGCACAAGAGTTGAAATATGCCCTCCGGGTAAAACAGAGTCGTGATATTACATCTCTGAAGGATCTGGAGGCTTTTGACCGTCATTTCAGAAGCGAAGTGGAAAAGGAGTCAAAAAATTTTTGGCAGGGCTGGTTTTTTTATAATGAATTCAGAATAGCCAATAGTGGGAGGTTGCCAAAAACGAGGCCTCATATTTTAACAGCCGGCCCTTTGGATGTTTCCTATCCCTATCATTACATAAAGCCTCTTTTTGCCTTGGCAGATGTGGTGGCCATAAACTGCCATCCCAATCCTTTGGTCTGTAATTCTTTTTTACCCTGTCAGCCGGCTACCTTGTTTTTGGATATCCTAAAGAGGCTGCCTGAAGGTTTTAAACCCGATTTTTATTGGGACAACCAGGTCGAACATCTTCATTACATTCCACCCGGCCTTGAGAAGGCCCCTTTTCCCTTAGTGGCCAGTATATGCCATACCTTCCTTTACAAGTCAGTTGAGTATGTTTGTGAACTGTTTGACTATGTACTTCCCATTTCTAGATACCAGGGAGATATCTTGAAGGCAAAATATGGGACAAAAATCCTGGATATCCCTTTTGGACTGAATTGGGCCTCTTTTGATGCCTTCATAGAACCTTGCTGGGATAAATCCATCGATGTAATAATCCCTTTTGAAAAATCCTCAAGCCCTATATATGACAACAGGCGCAATCTTGTGCTAGAGGAACTCCATAAATTCAAAAAGAAATATGGGGAGCGCTATTCCATCTTGATCATCAGCCAGTTGACTCAGGAAGACTATATCCAACTGCTAAGGCAAAGCCGGATCGCGATCAATGTTACCGGAATACATGGGCCATATAATTATAGGACTGTAGAGACACTATGTGCAGGAACAGCACTTTTTCAATATGATTGGGAAGAGGGGTTTTTCCAAAACAGATTTTCCGATCTATTTATCGACGGTGTGCATGGCATCGGCTTCAATCAGCAAAATCTGGAATCCAAGCTGCTTTATTTTCTGGAGCATAAGCTGGAACTGGAAGCAATAGCCAAAGCCGGCTACAAATACCTTTTGGAGAATTATTCTTATGATAGACTGTACCGCAGCTTGATTGGAATGGTAAATAATAATGCCTCTCTCGTATTTCCACGCACACATACTGCCCCAAATGGCTTTTTTCAAAGGGATATGATTTTCTACTATCAGGGGAACCAGAAGGCATTGTCATTCATGGGATATGGATTGGAGGACCTTGAACATTTTCCTGCTTGGATACGAAATAACAACCTCATGATCTATGCTTCTGTGTTAGACAAGACACATCCTTTATATTCACTGCTCCTTTTAAAGGAAAAACGGGAATTTTCCTATGCTGCAAGGCCTACGGAAAAAGAACTATACAGGAACCTGTATGCCAAAGCAATAAAGGAAGCTCCGCGAGAATCAGCTTGGATAGTAGAATGGAATTTCTTTTTACTTTCCTTGGAGTTAGAAAAACCCACGAAACAAAGGGCTTTGGAAATGGTGGAGAGGCTGCATGCTTTGGCTCCGGCACCCTTTGATGAAGCCTCAGTGATGTTTAAATATTATATCGCTAATCGAAATTACCCCAGATACAACATTTTTCCGGACGCTATTAATCTTCCTAAGGATTTTATGCAAATGAATATCGATCTGCTAAAAGTGTCCGGCAATGTCCAGCCAAGAGCTGAAAAATACAGGGATTATGCAATGGGATGTGCCAAATACATCCTTGAAGAACTGTGCCTTGCAGCAAATGGCTAAAGGAACATAGTTTTACCACTGAGCCAGTGAGATCACTGAGAAGGTATGAGATAATTGAGAGGACCAAGGGGGACATAGTTTTACCACTGAGCCAGTGAGATCACTGAAAAGGTATGAGATAATTGAGAGGACCAAGGGGGACATAGTTTTACCACTGAGCCAGTGAGATCACTGAGAAGGTATGAGATAATTGAGAGGACCAAGGGGGACATAGTTTTACCACTGAGCCAGTGAGATCACTGAGAAGGTATGAGATAATTGAGAGGACCAAGGGGGGGGGGGACATAGTTTTACCACTGAGCCAGTGAGATCACTGAGAAGGTATGAGATAATTGAGAGGACCAAGGGGGGGGGACATAGTTTTACCACTGAGCCAGTGAGATCACTGAGAAGGTATGAGATAATTGAGAGGACCAAGGGGGGGGGACATAGTTTGCCGGGATCGCTGAGAAGATATGAGATAGGGAGGGTTTGGCTCCTTTTCTAAACTCGTCAGAATATTTAAGATTGTTTTTTTGACATATGTTTCAGATACCTCTCAATTATCTCATGCCTTCTCAGTGATCTCACTGGCTCAGTGGTAAAACTATGTCCCCCTTGGTCCTCTCAATTATCTCATGCCTTCTCAGTGATCTCACTGGCTCAGTGGTAAAACTATGTCCCCCTTGGTCCTCTCAATTATCTCATACCTTCTCAGTGATCTCACTGGCTCAGTGGTAAAACTATGTCCCAACTATGTCCCCCTTGGTCCTCTCAATTATCTCATACCTTCTCAGTGATCTCACTGGCTCAGTGGTAAAACTATGTCCCCCTTGGTCCTCTCAATTATCTCATACCTTCTCAGTGATCTCACTGGCTCAGTGGTAAAACTATGTCCCCCTTGGTCCTCTCAATTATCTCATACCTTCTCAGTGATCTCACTGGCTCAGTGGTAAAACTATGTCCCCCTTGGTCCTCTCAATTATTTCATACCCTCTCAGTGATCTCACTGGCTCAGTGGTAAAACTATGTCCCCCTTGGTCCTCTCAATTATCTCATACCTTCTCAGTGATCTCACTGGCTCAGTGGTAAAACTATGTCCCCCTTGGTCCTCTCAATTATTTCATACCCTCTCAGTGATCTCACTGGCTCAGTGGTAAAACTATGTCCCCCTTGGTCCTCTCAATTATTTCATACCCTCTCAGTGATCTCACTGGCTCAGTGGTAAAACTATGTCCCCCTTGGTCCTCTCAATTATTTCATACCCTCTCAGTGATCTCACTGGCTCAGTGGTAAAACTATGTCCCCCTTGGTCCTCTCAATTATTTCATACCCTCTCAGTGATCTCACTGGCTCAGTGGTAAAACTATGTCCCCCTTGGTCCTCTCAATTATCTCATACCTTCTCAGTGATCTCACTGGCTCAGTGGTAAAACTATGTCCCCCTTGGTCCTCTCAATTATTTCATACCCTCTCAGTGATCTCACTGGCTCAGTGGTAAAACTATGTCCCCCTTGGTCCTCTCAATTATTTCATACCCTCTCAGTGATCTCACTGGCTCAGTGGTAAAACTATGTCCCCCTTGGTCCTCTCAATTATTTCATACCCTCTCAGTGATCTCACTGGCTCAGTGGTAAAACTATGTCCCCCTTGGTCCTCTCAATTATTTCATACCCTCTCAGTGATCTCACTGGCTCAGTGGTAAAACTATGTCCCCCTTGGTCCTCTCAATTATCTCATACCCTCTCAGTGATCTCACTGGCTCAGTGGTAAAACTATGTCCCCCTTGGTCCTCTCAATTATCTCATACCTTCTCAGTGATCTCACTGGCTCAGTGGTAAAACTATGTCCCCCTTGGTCCTCTCAATTATCTCATACCTTCTCAGTGATCTCACTGGCTCAGTGGTAAAACTATGTCCCCCTTGGTCCTCTCAATTATTTCATACCCTCTCAGTGATCTCACTGGCTCAGTGGTAAAACTATGTCCCCCTTGGTCCTCTCAATTATCTCATACCTTCTCAGTGATCTCACTGGCTCAGTGGTAAAACTATGTCCCCCTTGGTCCTCTCAATTATCTCATACCCTCTCAGTGATCTCACTGGCTCAGTGGTAAAACTATGTCCCCCTTGGTCCTCTCAATTATCTCATACCTTCTCAGTGATCTCACTGGCTCAGTGGTAAAACTATGTCCCCCTTGGTCCTCTCAATTATTTCATACCCTCTCAGTGATCTCACTGGCTCAGTGGTAAAACTATGTCCCCCTTGGTCCTCTCAATTATCTCATACCTTCTCAGTGATCTCACTGGCTCAGTGGTAA
This sequence comes from uncultured Parachlamydiaceae bacterium, assembly GCA_963780445.1. Classification (GTDB taxonomy): domain Bacteria; phylum Chlamydiota; class Chlamydiia; order Chlamydiales; family Parachlamydiaceae; genus CAWACC01. Next base: position 218,477 of record CAWACC010000001.1, on the reverse strand, counting down.
AACTATGTCCCCCTTGGTCCTCTCAATTATCTCATACCCTCTCAGTGATCTCACTGGCTCAGTGGTAAACTATGTCCCTTTAGTCCCTTTCCCTTTAGACCACTTCGGGTTCATAGACAGGCCTAACTTCAAAACCGGCATCCCGTATGGCAAAGATCGCTTTTAAAATGGGTTCCCATGTGGCATTTTTGTCTATTTTAAGCAGGATCTGAGTGAGGAGCTTATCTTCGGGCAGAATACCCTTGTCATATTGTTTAAGCAGCTCATCTTTGATTTCATCCGGAGAATTCATGGGATAATCTTTAACATCGGTTACCCATTTGTATTTTCCCTCGGAATTAATGGTTATATTGACGGTTTTGAGGTCGGAATTTCCTTGGGCTGTGGTAGACATTGTTTCAGGCTTGATTTCCACCAGATCGATATCTGTATCTTTGGTTGTTATTCTTGTCACAGCCAGGGTGGCAAAAAACATGAGAAGCAGAAACAAGAAATCTATCATAGGCGCCAAATTCAAAGACTGCCGCCCTTTTATTTCGTCATCAGGAATATAGCTCATGATATTTACTCGGCTTCCAGCTTGGTTGTAAAAGAGAGCGTCTCGTTCTCAATGCTGTTAAGGATATGGATCACTTTAAACTTTAGGGTGGTGTACAGGATCATAGCCAAAATTGAGACAATAAGCCCTACTACTGTAGTGCCAATGGCAATTCCCAATCCATCGAAAAGAGAGGTCATGCTTTCCACATTTCTACTAGAGTCATAAAATGCAAAGAATAAGCCGACCACGGTTCCAAGCAGTCCGACCATGGGGGCCAATACGGCAATTTCATTGATCAGTGATATGCGTTGCCATAGGATAAGCCCCACGCGTTTACCTTCAGAGCTCATAGTTTCCATTATCATATGAGGGCCATACTTTCTGGCTGAAATTCCGGCAGCCAGAATGGAAGTTGTATAGCTGCGGTTCTCCTGGCAAAGGGTCAGGGCTTCCCCGTATTTTTTCTTGTTAAGAAGTGTGCGGAGCTGATCCATGATTTGTTTGGGGATCACTTGAGAATAGCGCAGCGTAATAATGCTATAGATCCAGATGCTCATGGCAGTGATCGACATGATGATCAGCAAGGTGTAGATCAAAGGACAGCTTTGGAATACCAGCCAAAGATCGAAAGATCCATTTTCAGTTGCTAGAACAGCAGTTTTTTCTGTACTGCCTTCAGCAAAGACTCGGGAAAAAAGTATAAGAAAAAAGGAAATACAGCAACTTAGAGACTTAAGCATTGGGCACCATCAATTTAAAATGAAAGGTTGTTTTTAGTGTAAGATAGCAAATCATTTTAAAAATGCAAAGAAAAAATGATTTATTGTGCTAATCTTTGCTGTTCGGCTGTCAGTTCCCGGTTTTTCTTTTGTGCCTTCTCCGCATTTATTTCTGATATAGCTTGAGCGCGATCTTTTTCCCTGAGTATATGAGAAAGGTTTAGAAGCTGGATGCTTAATTCTGCGGCATGATCTTGTAATTCTTTGTATTTTTCCGGCAGGTCCAGATTTTCTTTTTCACTATCATAATCACTTTCTGAAAGGTGGGATTGTCTTTCCTCCAGGTATTTGACATAATCCTGCAGGAAGGCATAGTCATGAAGCAGAGGATCTGATAGAGGTTCCTTCTTGGCAGATGTGGAAGCTATTTCAGTCAGGATTTTTTCCAGATTGTAATTGTTATTTCGTTCCCGTGTGTAGTTCATTCGGGCGTGAGCAAGGTCCTTTTCCAAGGCAGAGTTTCTTGATTTGGAGGACTCAAGTTCTGCTTCCAGATATTGTATCTGGTGATGCAGGTCTTGGGATGTATTTGAATGCCGGCTTTCAACCAGATCTGAAAGGTCTATGGTACCCATATCAGCAATGAGTGTTTCTGCATGGACTAGCCGGGAGTATAATTGATCTATCTGCTTGGCCAGATCCGACTTGTCTATTTCATGTTTTTGTATTTCATCCAACAAGTAATCGTGGTGCGTTTTGAGCTCCTCATTTTCTGCGGACAGGCTATTATTGTGAGAATCCAGTGTGTTCAGTTTGTCTTCCAGAAGGGAGAGGGCCTGGGTCTTTTCTTGTAGATCCAAGGACATTTTCTCCTCCTGTTCATTCAACCACGCAATGGCTTCGCTGTAATGGTTCAAGTCTTTTTTAAGATTATTCGTTTTGTTGCCCATATCAAGATGAAGATCATGGAACATCTGATACAAACCGATCATGTGCCCTAGTTCATTTTCCGTGAGATCAAGTTCAGCGGCTTTATTTTTAATTTCCTGTTCCAGCTGGGCGGTTTTACTTTCCATTTCCTGCTTTAGCTGGGCATTATTCTCTTTTAGCTGATTTTCATTGTTGTCATGTTCTTCCTGGAGCATTGCGAGTTGTTTCAGGAATCGTTGGTTGGACAGGTTGTCTGCAAGGTTGACGTAGTCCTCTAGTATAATCCTTAGATGTGTTGAAAGGGCTATTTCCTCTTGCAAACTGCTCCTCAGATTGCGGATGATCCCGGTCAGCAGGGCATATACTTTTTTCTGTTCTTCTTCGATCTTGCCGAACTTGTAATTTTCCGTGGCCATCCATAGGTTTTGGGACATTAATGATAGGTCTTCCAGTTTTCCTTGCAAGACAAAGTCTTCCTGCAAGCTGTTCAAAGCATTTGAAAGCCACGCTTGTAGTTTTTCTTGTTTATCCAGTTCTGCAAGGGCTTTTTGGAGTTCTGTATTAAGAGATTCAGAATGGATTTCACCTGCTTCATGATGGATATGCAAGGCAGTCAAAGCTTGTCCGATTTCACGGGTTTGTGCTCTTTCCTGAACCAAGGCAGAGGTAAGTTCATGGACATGTTCATACATTTCGGCTTCCAGATTCAAATAGGCATTGTTTAGGGTATTGAGTTTTTCTTTTGTGGGGCCGATATTTTTGATGATTTCTTTATTCAGATCTTCCTGCAGGCTTTGAATATGGGCCAATAAAACCGCCTGTGAATTGGCTGAAGCCTGATGATGTTGCTGCATCCCATCCAAATAGTTTATCTTTTCCTGTTCCAATGCCGCTTCCAATTTGTCTATTTCATTTAAAAGCACTCCATTCATGCTTTGAAGGGAGTCCAGCTGCCATTGCCAATCCTGAAGGGTCTTGTCAAATTTTTCCTGTTCCTTTTGGGTAGTGTCATGCTGGTGTTCCGCCACAAGCAGGTGTTCATCATAGAGGGACATCACATGGCCTTTTAATTGGTCCAGTTCGTGTTCCTTTTTGGAAACCAGTGTATTCAGATGGCCTGCCAAGGTATCCAAGCGGCGGATGGTATGCTCCTTGTCGGATATTTGCTGCTGCAATTTTTCAGCATGGGATTGGTGATCCCCAATTTTTTTCTCAAGTTCGGTCCTGTTATTTTCAGCTGCGGTATTGATCTCGTTCAACTGTTTCATGAATTGGGTCAGATTCTGCTCTTTTGCATTTCGATGAGCCTCCACCATGGAAGTCAAAGCATCTTTGACAATTTCCATTTCCTGCATTTTTTTCTGTATGGAATGCATCTCTGCCTGCAGATAGGCTTTCGCTTGGGTCAGCTCATGGATCACGCGTTCTTTTTCGGATAATTGATAATTCAATTCTGCAATTCTGGCTTCATTTTCCGGATCGCCGTATTTAAACAGGTGCGGTTTTAATTCGTTCAGTTTCTGATTGATCTCTACCAGTTCTCCGCGGAGGGTCTGAATTTTCTCTGCTTGCAGCTGGTTCTGGTTTTTGAGGATTCTCATTTGATAGCTTTCAAAACTTTCCGGAGCTGTTTCTCCGGTAAGGGAATTGGAATTGTAAGGGTCTGCAGTCAGTCCAAAGCTCAATGTGAGGCTGGCAAGGAAAGAGGCGCAGGTGATAACTCTAGGATTTCTTTTAGATATAGGGTTGCCTATATGTTTTAAAATAAAGCTAGGATCGGATTTGTTTTGTCTCATATCAGCTCTCATAAGTTATGATTTTGCCTAAGTAATGGCCTTATTCGCAGAGATTTTGCTCTTTCCTGCGAAGAATCGAGAAATATACCTTATTTAATAAAAATTCAAGTTTAATTTGATTTTTTCTCTTCCTACTTTATTTTTTTATGTTTAGAGTTTGATCAGGGTACTCCTGAACCAAAACAAAGCCATGCAAGACAAATTACGCTACACTAATCGGTTGATCCATCAAAAATCCCCCTATTTGCAGCAGCACGCCCATAATCCTGTGGATTGGTATCCATGGGGTGACGAAGCCTTCGCAGCTGCCAAAGAAGCAGACAAGCCGATCTTCCTTTCCATAGGCTATTCTACCTGCCATTGGTGCCATGTCATGGAAAAGGAATCTTTTGAAAATGAAGAGATCGCCAGTAAATTGAATGAGGCATTCATCAACATTAAAATGGACAGGGAAGAACATCCCTATCTGGACAACATTTACATGGATTTTGCCCAAAGCCTCATGTCAGGGGCTTCGGGATGGCCTCTTAACGTTATCCTTACCCCGGATTTGAAGCCTCTTTTTGCGGCTACCTATTTACCGCCCCACACTAGAACCGGACTTATGGGCCTTTCTGAACTTATAAACAGGATCAACGAAGTCTGGGAGGGGGAAGAAAGGGAGCGCATCCTGTTGCAGGCGGATAAGATTTTAGATATATTTTCGGAAACTATTCATATTCGAGGAGAGGAATTTCCTCCCAAAGAATTTATAGGAGAAACTATAGAGATCCTTTTTAAAATCTCTGATCCTGCCCATGGAGGAATCAAAGGCGTTCCCAAATTTCCCATCGGTTACCAGTATAATTTGTTTTTACATTATTATGCGACGATGAAGGACAGCCGTGCCTTGTTCATAGCGGAGCGCACCCTGGATTTAATGCATAGGGGCGGCATCTACGATCATCTGGGAGGGGGATTTTCCAGGTACAGTGTCGATGAAATGTGGCTGGTGCCCCATTTTGAAAAGATGCTGTACGACAATGCCCTTTTGGTATTCAGCTATCTTGAATTGTGGCAGGTCAGCAAAAAAGAGGCCTATAAAGAAATCTGCGAAGAGATTGTAGCCTATGTGCTTCGTGATCTGGCAAGTCCCTTGGGAGGATTTTACTCAGCCGAAGATGCCGATTCCGAAGGAAAAGAAGGAAAATTCTATCTATGGTCTTTGGAAGAAATTCAAAATATTTTAGGGAAGGAAGAAAGCAGGCTGTTTTGCGATTATTTTCACATTAGCTCCTCAGGTAATTTTGAAGGGAAAAACATTCTTCATACCCCTGAAAAGATAGAAGAGTTTTGCAATAGAAGGCAATTGGATCCTGTAAGCGTCCTGGACAGGGTCCGGCTGCAGAAAAAAATTTTGTGGAAAGCCAGGGAACAGAGAATCCACCCCTCCAAAGACCAGAAAATTATCACTTCCTGGAACGGATTAATGATCCACAGCCTAGCCCAGGCAGGATGCGCCTTTAAAAATCCGAAATATTTGGAAGCGGCTGTCAAAGCAGCTGGATTTATCCGTTCCCAGCTTTGGAAGGAAGATATCCTTTTGCGTCGCTGGTGCGATGGAGAAGCCAAGTTTTTGGCCGGAATTGATGACTATGCTTTTTTGATACAGGGGCTATTGAGCCTGTTTGAGACCGATCAGGGGACAGAATGGCTGTTGTGGGCTTTCCGATTGACCCATATTCTGGAGAAAAAGTTTAAAGTAGACCAAGGAGCTTTTTTTCAAACAGATGATCGGGAAGAAAACGTCATATTGCGAAAGGCTCATTTTTCCGATGGAGCTGAGCCCTCAGGCAATTCAATACACTGCGAAAACCTCTTAAGGCTGTATCAGTTGACGTTTGACCCCTCTTTCCTGGAGCAAGCGGAAGATATCCTGAAAGCAGTAAAGAACTATTTGGAAAATTATGCTCCGGGATATACTTATTCAATCATAAATTTGAACAGGTATTATAACGAACATGCTCCGACACTGATCATTTCCTTGAATAAGGAAAATGAACATTATGAGCAGATAAAGAAGGCCATTTTTGAAAGCTTTATTCCCCATAAAGCTGTGATCTGGAGGCGAGAGGAGGATCAGGAATTGCTCGATCTCATTCCATCCTTGAAAGAACGGCAGCCCAAAGATCATAAAACCACTCTCTATATATGCCATAAAGGCGACTGTCAAAAGCCCCTCAATGACCTAGACAGCATTCTCAAGGCTATTGAGAAACTATAACTTGACACAATAATCTCTTTTAAATAGTATTGCAGCAATTAAGGATTGTACTAAATATTTAGAACCAATCCTTAAAAATTTAAATTAAATTAACCAAAGGAAACAATATGCAACCTGTATCTTATGCAAATACAACAAATCCATACCCAACCGCGATAGTTCTATCTCGTGAAGCAAGAGAGAAAATTGACGCTGTTTGTATGAAGATCTATGGAGTCGCTTCAACAGCAACAGAAGTAGATGGCTTTTGCATTGGTGTGGCATCGAAGTCTTTAATACCACAAGTCATTGAGGCATGTCTTAAACTCGATGGCTTTACAAAGGGCGGTGATGGCAATTATTATTATTACAACAATTTAGTGAAATTCGAGACGCAAGGAACCATAAGAGCCTGTTAACAAAAAAAAAAGAACAGGATGGGGCGGCGCCCGTCGTCGTTCCACAATAATTTAACCCAAGGAAACGATATGCAACCTGTGTAATGCAAATACCACAACTCCAATCAGATAAGTGAGGGTCGTCCTCTTCTTAGGCGTCGACGGAAATAGAATGGATCATTGTGATTCAATTCCTATAGCAAAGAACAAAATAGATTCATCATCCTGGATTACTTTAAGGCCGTACTATAACAACCCGTTTTCCAGGACATAGCGGGTGTCGCACTGTTTGGCTAACCCATTATTATGAGTGACTAAGACCAAAGACTTGCCCTGGTTTTTTACAAAACCAAGCAATAGGTCGTGAATGGCTTCAGCAGTACTTTCATCTAGATTACCCGAAGGCTCGTCAGCAAGGATCAGATCGGGATTATTGCATAGGGCCCGGGCAATGGCCACTCGCTGTTTTTCTCCGCCAGATAATAACTTCGTATGAAAATGAGCTCTTTCCGATAAACCGACGTTTTCAAGCAACTGGAGTCCCCGTTTCCATGCCTCAGAATCTCTTGAAGTGTTCTGCCTGGCTATGCGGGCCGGGAGCAAGACATTTTCCAGGGCGGTATAGTCATCCAGCAGGTGGAAGGATTGAAAAATAAAGGCGATCTTTTGATTGCGGATGCGGTTTTGATTGAAGATCGAAAGGACTTCTCCTCCAATTTCCAGAACCCCCGAGCACGGTTTTTCCAATGTTCCCAGGATATGCAGCAAAGTAGTTTTGCCTTCGCCGGATTTCCCTTTAATGGCGACAGCCTCTCCGGCTTTTACTTCCAGGTCAATGCCATTGAGGACAGATACCTTGGAGGGATTGTAAAAGGCTTTGTGGATATGGCTGGCTTTTAAAACTATTTTGCATGGTTGTGTCATAGGGTTATTCAGACCTCAGAATAGCAGATGGGCGGATTAAACTGGCTTTGACTGCTGGAACAAGGCCCGCGATCAACGAAAGCAGGGTGGTGGCTATTACCACAAAGCCTAAAGCTTCAAAACTAAGTTCTGTGGGAAGATTGTCTCCGAAATAAATGGGATTGAACATCTCATACCCTTGCATGCGGCTGATCAGACCCACCAGTAAAGGGAGATTGTTTAAAGTCACAATGGCCGCTGCTATGCCTAAAAGGCTTCCCATCACCCCCATAATCATTCCACAGGTGCCGAATATGAAGGCAATGCTCAGGGAAGAAGCCCCCATGGAGCGTAAAATGCCGATTTCCATTTTTTTGTCGTTTACAAGAATGATCAGCATGGAGACGATATTCGAGCACGCGACTAGAATGATCAGGCCCGCAAGAAGGGTAAACAGATTTTTCTCGCTTTGCAATTGTTTGAGGATATCTTTGGTAAATTCATATTCCCTAAAGGTTTCGATGTTCCAATAGGGGCTTATTCCGCTTTCATCAAAAGCCTGCTTCAATAGGGCTTTGACTTCATTGGCCTGGTCTAGGGAATCAAACCGGACATTAATGCCATTTGTCAAATGGGTTTCAGGCTGATTCATAGAGGAGCGGATAAGGCTGGTGACTTCCTGGTTGACCAAGATGATCCTTCCCCCTGTGGGGATGACTCCTGGCTCATAAAATCCGGCCACAAAGATGGGGATGCGCTGTTCCTGAATAGAACTGGCCGTAGGAGCTGCATACGATGCATACCCTCGGTCGCCTACAGCCACTCCGGCTTCCCTGTAGGTCCTTGGAAAGAGAGCTCCCTCTCCATACAAAGGATCGGCCGGAAGGACCAGAGGGGATGTTTGGTGTCCATTTGTTTGAGGCTTGGAATAGACCCATAAAGGTGAATACTCGCTTTCTGCATCAGGAGTGGAGTTAATATCCGCTTTTGAAATAACGAGATTTTTCAAAGGAGTCTTTCCTTGGATCTCTATTCCCTGGAGCCGGAATTTGACCGAAAACACGACATCTCGGGAACGATGCGCATTTTCTATAGAGGCAGGGTCGACAGTGGCTTCAAATGGGATGTTCTCCGAAAGGGCGACAGAAACATATTTGGGCAGGGGTTGGGGAGCATTGGATCCTTCGATTATATAAGGTTCTTTGTCCTTGATTTCCAATTGAACCTTTGCAACTTTATTCCCTTGATTTTCCATGTCCTGAACAAATTCAGGGACCTCATTGGCTGATCCAGGAACGACGATCCTGGCGATCTTGTCATTTTTATAAATCGCCCAACCAGAGAATTTTCCATTAAGCGGCCAGAGCGATTTGGGAAAAATCCAGGTCTCAGAAGGAGTAGTGAGTTGATGGATGGCAACATAGGAAAAATAAGCTCTCAATCGCGATTTTATGAGATCATCGCTGGCGGGCATTAGTGTGGAATCCTCGCCTTCATTTATATTTTGTGCGATATCGAACATGAAAAGAAGATTCGCAGCATCCTGGGAGGTGAGGGGCAGCAAGGCTTTGGCTAACAGGGTATTATCGGAATCGAAGGATCCAAAATAGACACTTTGAGATAATACAGCGGAAGTATATTGGTCGAAAAAAGGGACCAAGCGCAGATTGTTTACAGGCTCATGCCGCACTAGATTCAAATGCAGGTTTCCGCCGGTCATTTCAAAATCCTTGGCTTGAAGCCCCGGGATGTTTTTGAAAGAGCTAATGGTATGGAAGACCTGTTTGACCGGATCTTTTAATTCACTTTCATTATTCAAATCTGCCTCAGGCCAATGTGAGGGCAGCTCTTCGTCTATGGCGGGGTTGTAGGGATCGGATGCCAAAGCTATTCTTTTTTCTCCGATGCTTTTTAGGCTATAGTCGGAAGCTTCGCTGATGCTGTCGATAAGGTAGTAGTAAGAATTGTAGTATTCTTCCGTGGGGGTGATGCGGACAGGGGCTGTCAGGGCCACCAGTTTATGGATCCAGCTTTTTTCGAGGCCATAAGTCACGGAAAAAAAGACAACGATCAGCCAGACCACAACAGCAATGACCGCTATCGAGATAAGGCTTATAATCGAAACGGAAAGCTGCCGCCACTTGGGTATCAGGTATTTGGTCGCAACAGACAGTTCAAACATTCAATTAAAAACCTATAAAAATAAATTTATGCAAGCGCTTGTGAAACGACAAACGACCTTAACGACGATAACGACGATAACGACCTTAACGACATCTTTATTGTTGTCGTTAAGGTCGTTTGTCGTTTCTGTGCGATTTTTGGTCTTACTTTACTTCGTTTCTTTGTATTTGACGTGCTTGCGCAATGTGGGGTCGTATTTGTTCAACTCCATGCGATTGGGCGTGGTCGTTTTATTTTTTTCTGTGTAATAATAATGATTGCTTTCTTCGCTTTTCATTTTAGCTTGTTGACGTTTACTTGCCATTGTTTAAAACTCCTTTTTTTTAATACCTATGTTAAGCCATTCTTTAAAAAAAATCAAGGGGAATCTTGCCGTTTCCATTCGGAGCGATTTGTTAGTCTTACATCAGATTCCATGAAAGCAGTAAATTATTGAAGTGATTTTTACCCTGTCCCCATTTTAGAGTTGAAAAATCGTTTATGTCCACGCTGATAATATCACCAAGATAAAGATGATCGGCAAGAACAATAATTGATGCATCTGCCAAATCTAGATTTCTGTCCGAATATTTGCGAAGAATGTCAATTGTATTTTCTATCCAGGATTCGGGAAGGGCAGGTAAGATTATTTGTTTGTCATTTACACATTCCATAAATGCAAGCACCATATAATGCCCTACCTTTTTTAAGAGATGCCAACAGATTTCCTGTATAACGAAAGCCGTTGAGACAAACTGGTAGGAATCACCAAGTTTACATTCCAATTCCATGGCTAATTGATGGTATTTGTCTTTTTCATTGAAGAGGGCAATATAGAAACCCGAATCAACAATTACTTTTTTGGGGAGAGTCATTTTTTTAATAAATTCTTATTAGGTATTCGGATCCGTTATGATTGTTCCATACATCACTTCTTTATAATTGGTACTAGTGACTCCTGAATCACTCAAACAGCCTATTAATCCAGCTTTTTTAAATCTGGCCATACGGCTTGACAAAGGTTTTGATCTTGATTCTGATCTTATATTTGGTACGTATTGTATGTAGACTTCGGGCATTGCAATGCTATCAATGGCTTTATCAATGAGCTCATGACAAAAGCGTTCTTCTATTATTCTACTTTGCTGATTGATAGGAGTAATTTGTGTATCTATAGGTGAAAACATAATGTTATTAAAGCCGATATTTCAAGTTTAATACTTTTTTATAATTGGACGATATTGAACTCTCAAAAATTCCATAAACCTCATCGTGAAGGTCTTTTGCAATTTCAGAAAGTGAAGAATTCAATTCAAAAGGCTTGTTGATTTGCTGTATGATATCTATATCAAACATTAAAGGCCTGAAATGATTGGAGATTTCTGATTCTGCAATGCATATCTGAACCCATCTATCTGGTGCGATAGGCCACTTGGATCTGTAAAAGTAATCGCTGCTCACATCAAGAATGTTTTTAGGATAATTGGGAGATGATTTAAGCCAAAAACCTACTTTTTGATCTTTAGTTTTTTGATCTAATTTATTTATGAATCTGGTTCCTAAAAGCAGACATTTAAAATCCGGAAGAAGCTCAAACAAATGATTCCAAAATTGTTCAAATTCGGCTTGAAAAATAACCCATCCTGGATATTTACCAACCCAATGAAAGGAAAACCGGTCCGGATAAATCTGAACAAACATTTGTTCACTAATATTAAACCTTAAACGAAACTGACCAGGCTTATCGTGCTGTAAAGACATACCAGAGGAATTGAATGAAGCTTTATAGATCAGAAGTTCATCTTTTTTCAACTGATATTTTGACCCAAAGGTTTTTTCAATGTGTTCATTATCTTTAGGTTTCATTGATTTATCAAGGCGCAGCTCAATGACAGCTTCAATTATGGTAGGGTTTGGATAATGTTTGTGAATGTTTTTCATATCAAATGTTGAACACGTTTTTTATCAACCATATATCAATGCCTTGGAAATTTCCAGTTTTTTTATCATTAAATTTCACCAATTCCTTTGTTCAGGTAGGAAAAAGCTCAAGCAAAAGAGAGGGGTAGCAGGACACGAGGATGATGCCTGCAAAGGAGAGCGCGCTGATGGCAAAGGCCGGTACACTGGGGATAGGTTCTGTTTTGGCTGTCACATCGGAAAGCATATAGGAAATGATCCGAAGATAATAATAAGCGGCGAGCATGGTCATGATAATACCCACAATCACGAGGGAATAATACCCTGTCTGGAATGCAAGTTTAAAGAGATAAAACTTGGCAAAAAAACCGGCGGTAGGGGGAAATCCGGCTAAGGTCAACAGACACAGCGAGAAAACTCCCGCCAGAAAAGGGGAGCGGTAAAACAGTCCATGCAGATCATGAAGCATCACTCCTTCTCTATTATTATCCAGAAAGGCAAGTACTGCAAAGGATCCCATGGTAGCAAAGGCATAAATGGCCAAATAGAACATTAATGCCTGAAATGCAGCGTCTGTTCCCGTGATCACCGGGATGAGCAAAAAGCCTGCATGGGAGATGCCGGAATAGGCGAAAAACCGTCGGAGCTGGACCTGTCTCATCGCGACCAAATTGGCATAAATGAGGGTGATATAGACCAGCCAGGTCATCATGGAATTCCAGAGAGGATTAAATGCAGGCAGTGCTATCAAAAATACCCGGACAAAAGCTGCCAGGGCTCCTGCTTTGGTGCCAACTGCCATAAAAGCTGTGACCGGATTGGACGCCCCTTCATAAACATCCGGAGCCCACGCATGGAAAGGCACGAGGGCCGCCTTGAAGGCAAATCCGATCGTAATAAGACCGATGCCTGCCAGGAATAAGACCTTTTGCGAATCGGTCTGGATATGATGATAATTGTCCAGCAAAGAAGCAAAGCTCGTGGTTCCAACAGCTCCATATACCAGCGCGATCCCATAAAGAAGCACGCCGGTCATCATAGCTCCCATCAGAAAATACTTCATGGCGCTTTCATGCGAAATTTCCCATCTCTTCATGTACCCGCATAGGATATACAGGGCCACTGAAAGGGTTTCCAATCCTAAAAAGAGGGTTAAAAAATCGGCAGAAATACCTATCAAAATTAATCCAAATACCGATGATTGAAGCAAAAAATAATATTCCCCCTGAGTCGAATCGAAGTGCCGGAAAAAGGGGGAAGCCAGCCAGGCCGAGGCTAATCCTATAGCTAGAAAGAAGAGGGTGAAGATGCGAGCTGTGGAGTCGAAGCTAATCCAGGGGGTCAATAAAGGGTTGTCGCTGGAAGGGGCAACCGCTGCGGCATAAATGGCTATAATAAAAGTGAGGCTTGTCAGGGCCAAAGAGCATTTTTTTACAAGGGAGTCAAAAAAACTTTCCAATAGGAGAATGACAAGGGCTCCTGCAAGAAGTATAAGCAATGGGCTGATCGCTGCAAAATCATGGAGAGTCAAAGTAACGTTCATTTGATTGTTTCCTCCTGGAGGGCTACAGGTTGTGTTTGGACCATGGCAGGGATAATTTCATTTAAAACCGGTTGAGGATATATTCCCAACCAGAATATTGCAGCTGATAATATCAGGGCAGCTGAAATCTCTTTGGCTTTGATGTCCGGTTTGGAGGGTTCGGGCGACATAAAATGTCCGAAATAGACTGATTGCATCCAGTAGAGCATATAGATAACAGACAAGATCACGCTGAGGCCAAGAATAGCCGTCATCCAGGGGTTGACGCCAAAGAGGCCGAATAAGATCAATACTTCTCCCACAAAGGTATTCGTTCCAGGCAAAGCTACTGAAGAGAGGACAAAAACCAGGGTGAACCAGCACAGCAGGGGAAGGTATTTTGCCAGGCCTCGTACGGACCTTAAATCTGTAGTACGGATCCTATCCTCCAGCCAGCCTGCAGCCAAAAATAGGGCTGCAATTGTAATGCCGTGGTTGATGGCCTGAAAGATAGCCCCTGCCGGCGCAGGTTCATTGAGGACAAACAGTCCTGCTAGAATGAAATTCACGTGGGAAAAGCTGGAATAGGCGATCAGCCTCTTAAAATCATTTTGACACCATGCAGCCAGGGCGCCATATAAGACTCCAATAACCGCAAGGGATACCAGCCAGGGGCTCCAGGCATTTAACAACGTTGGAAATAATTCTTTGATTATCCGGAAGATACCGTAGATACCCGCTTTGGATAGCAGCCCTGCGAGAAGGATCGTACCAGCGGTAGGGGCCTGGCAATAGGCATCCGGCAACCATATATGGAAAGGAAACAAAGGGGTTTTGACGGTAAAAGCCAGCAGGAAAATGGCAAATACCCAACCGGCATGAGGTAGACCCTGGGAGACTCCGGACAGCTTGTCCAGGTTGAAGGAACCTGCGCTTTGATAAAGGGCCAGCACGGCAGCCACCATCAATCCGGAACCGACGATCATATAGACCAAAAACTGGATGGCGGCATGGCGGCGGTGCTGGCCTCCCCAAATGGAAATGATAAAATACAAAGGCAGCAGCATGGCTTCATAAAAGAGGGTGAACATCACCAGGTCCCGCGCCATAAAGAATCCGAAAAGCAGCCCTTCAAGCAGCAAAACCAGTCCATAGAAAACGTGAGGGGAAGTAAACGAGTCTTTTACGATAGCCAGCAGGCTGATTGGAACCAGGAAAGCCGTCAGGCAGATAAAAAGGAGTGAAATACTGTCCATGCGGAGATAAAATTCTATGGACAGCATAGGCAGCCAAGGAATCTGCATGGAAGAGCCTATCCAATGGGCATGACCATAAATCAATACGATCACGGGAAGCAGGGTGAATCCAAGGGCTAATCGCTTTAAGCCGCTGCCAGAACAGGAAGGCAGACAGAACAGCAGGACAGAGGCTGCAAAGGGAATAATAAATAACAATAGCAACAGTGACATGCGGTCTCCTTACAACTCGACTTTGTATAATACGAAATAGATCAATACAGCTACAATACCAAGGACCATCCAGGAGGCGTAGGAGCGAATTTGTCCGCTTTGCAGATGCTGTGTCCGTGCAGCGATGCCTTGCACTGAGGCCGTCACCCCTTTAATTATTCCTTCGAATACTTTCGGTTCAAAAACAGAAGTTATCATTCGGGACAATTGTCTGAGAGGTTTGACCAGGAATATCTGATACAGTTCGTCAATATAGAAGGAATTCTTTAAATAAGGCACCGGATTTTTTACCCTCCCGGGTTCTCCTATATAGATGAATGCGGAGATGGTGATGGCTGCCATGGCGCCGATAATGGAGAACAGAGTTTCCGGCGTATATAAAAACGTATTCCCTTCCTCCACTTTTGCCAGGGATACTCCCACAGTTTCCAGAAAGCATTCCAGTTCTGCGTGTTTTCCAAAGGCAAAACCCAGAAAGCCTCCTCCGAAGGATAAAAGGCCAAGTATGAAGACCGGAACGAGCATTACATTGGGAGCTTCATAAAGATGTTTGTCGCTTTCTTTTTCGCTCCGTTGACGGCCTAAAAAGGTCAGGCAATAGGCGCGGGTCAGGTAAAATCCCGTGAGAAGCGAGGTGGCCAGCCCAATGACGAAAAGAGTGTCGAATCCGGCCAGGTGTTCCTGCTCCAGGATCAGGTCTTTGCTAAAAAAGGCCGACAGCGGGGGAATGCCTGATAAGGCAAGGACGCCAAGCAGGAACAGCCAATGGGTTTTGACAAAGAATTTAGAAAGGCCTCCCATGGTTTCCATCTGGGTGTTGCCATGCATCATATGGACCACATTCCCGGCGGAAAGGAACAATAGCGCTTTCACAAAGGCATGCGTGGTCAAATGGAACATGGCAGCATAGAAGGCGCCTATGCCGCAAGCCAGAAACATCAGGCCTAGTTGGCTGATGGTGGAATAGGCCAGCACTCGTTTAAGGTCCGTCTGGCCTATGGCGCACAGCGCGGCAAACAAGGAGGTAATGCCTCCCACTGCACCCACAAGGTGCAGTGTGGGAGGCGCCAGCATGAATAATGCATGCATCCTTACAACAAGGTACACTCCAGCTGTGACCATAGTGGCTGCATGGATCAATGCAGAAACAGGCGTAGGGCCTTCCATGGCATCGGGCAGCCATGTATGTAATGGGATCTGGGCTGATTTACCGGTGGCGCCAATAAAATATAGCAAGGTAACCAGGATCATGAGCGGAGCGCCTACGGAATAGAGCTGGGGAGCCATCTGGGATATCTCTGCGATGTTACCTGTTCCGAACAGCTGAAAGGTCAATAACAAGCCCAAAAGCAGCCCCAAATCTCCGATCCGGTTGACGACAAACGCTTTTTTTGCAGCTTTGGCTGCAGCAGGGCGCTGGTACCAGAATCCGATGAGAAGATAGGAGGCCAGGCCCACTCCTTCCCAGCCGACAAACAGGACCAGAAGATGGCTGGCCAGAACAAGCAACAGCATGGAGAAGATAAAGAAATTCATGCAGGCAAAAAACCGATTATAATCTTCGTCATGGTCCATATAGCCGATGGAATACACATGGATTAGGAAACCCACCCCGGTAATGATCAAGGTCATAAGAATGGAGAGAGGATCGATTGTGAGGCTGAAGTCGGCATTGATTCCTTTGACCATGATCCAGTTGAAGAGAGAAAAATGCTGCGGCTGCTTTCCAGTGTAGTTGTACAGAATGGCAATGGCTGCAAAGCACAGGAAGGAAACCAATACGGTCCCGCTGGCGATTCTTCCGGCCAGCTTTCGGCATAGGGAAAAGGAGTTGGCAGACAGGAACAAAAAACTAAGGAGGGGAAGAAAAAGACCTATGCTACAAGATATACCATTTTATCCTCTTAATGTAGTTGAATTGATCGATATCTACGACCTGCTTGGTGCGGAACAGGTTGATGATGATGGCCAGTCCTACAGCGGCTTCTGCGGCAGCGACCAAAAGTACAAAGAATACCCAAAGCAATCCGATCTCATTTCCCCAGGCCCTTGCGAAAGCCACAAAGAGGAGGTTTGCGGCATTCATCATCATTTCTATGGACAAAAAGAATATCAAGGCATTTCTCTTTGTTAATACCCCTACAATCCCTATGGAAACATGGCCATGCTTAAAAAAATGATAAAGTGAAATATTCATTTGTCCATTCCTACCTTTTTTGCAATATAAATAGCGCCTACTATAGCTACAAGAAATATTAAGATGACAGCTTCAAAAGGAAAAAAGAAATCGATATATAGTGCTTGTCCAATGGATTCCACAGTGCCATAATTAGGGGTAAATCTCTCTTTTTGCTAATGGAAGGCTTATAAGATTCTTGCCTAAATAAACCAGCGTTCCGAGCAAACAGCAGTGGCGGCAAGTTCGACAAAAAGGCGCGGGCTTTTGGCAGGAAGGGTATCGATGTTTCTGGTGGGCATCCTGAAACAGCACGATGACAAACATGAACAGGACCAGAATGGCCCCTGCATAGACGATGATCTGCATGACGGCGATAAATTGCCCTGAAAGTTCAAAATACAGGCCGGCCAGAGAAAGCAGGGTCACTAGGAATGAAATGCAGGCGTGCACAGGCTGCCTAAGTATAAGAACTCCAACGGCTGAAGCTATAAGGAGGAAGCCTAAAATATATTCCATAGGCGAAACGTCAGGCATGAGGTTAAATCTCCCTGTTCGGATCCCGGCCTGAATCTCCGGGATTTTTTTCAGTCAGTATATCTTTGGTGTAGATTAGAGATTCCCTTGAATCGCTCGAAAACTCGTATTCATTGCTGAGTATGATAGCTCCTGTGGGGCAGGCTTCTTCGCAGTAGCCGCAATAGATGCAGCGCAGCATGTTGATCTGAAAGTCGGAGGCATAGCGTTCTCCATGCGATTTCATGTCACCCGGCTTGTTTTCAGCCGGTTTGACGTAAATGGCCTGGGAGGGGCAGACGATGGCGCACAATTCACAGCCGACGCACCGTTCTTTGCCATCTTTCCATTTGGTCAGGTAATGCCTTCCGCGCGATCTTTCCGGCAGCTTCCTTTTTTGCTCCGGGTAGCGCAGCGTCACAGGCCGCTTAAAGGCATATTTTAATACGATCAGAAGCCCTCGAAGACTGGCCAGCACTTGATACAATTTTTCTTTCATACATTACACCAAAGTAAAATAAGCCGTTATGATAAGATTAAGGATGGCTATGGGGGTCAGCACCTTCCAGCCAAAACTCATTAACTGGTCATAACGGAACCGCGGCATCGTAGCCCTGACCCATATAAAAAAGAAGACCCCGATTCCTACCTTCACCAGAAACCACAAAATGGGGATGTCGCCGGGTCCTAGCCATCCTCCAAAAAATAAAGTCGCCGCAATTGAGCAGACGGCAAGGATATTAATATATTCCGCCATGAAGAACATGGCGAATTTCATGCCTCCATATTCTGTGTGGTAGCCGGCAGTCAGCTCTTGCTCCGCTTCAGGCAAGTCGAAGGGGGCCCGATTGGTCTCGGCAAAAGCCGTGATGAGATACAGAATAAAGCTGATGGGATTGGTCCAGACAAGCCAGTGGTGCCTTTGAGCTTCGACAATTTCTGGAAGGCTCAACGTACCTACGCTTAAGACTACAGTCAGGAGAGAGATGGTCAGGGGGACTTCGTAGCTGATCATTTGGGCCGTCCCTCTCAGTCCTCCTAAAAGGGAATAGCGGTTGTCGGAAGACCAGCCGGCCAATACAACCCCATAAACCGCCAGAGAAGAGAGGGCCAACAGAAAAAGTATCCCGGCATTGATATTGGCTATTCTTAATTCTATATCCATTCCCCACCAATGAACGGTGCCTCCAAAGGGTATCAGAGAAAAAACGGCGAAGGCAATAAACAGAGATATAAAGGGCGCCAGCCAATAGGTAAAAAGATCTGCGCCGGCAGGCATGAAACTTTCCTTGGTTAGCAGCTTCAAGCCATCCGCCAAAGGTTGAAATAACCCAAAAGGGCCTACCCTGTTGGGGCCCAGCCGCAACTGCATCCGTCCCATGAGGACCCTTTCAAGAAGCGTCATATAGGCAAAGGAGCCCATCAGGAATAGGATAAGTATAATCCCTTTGATCAAGGTCCCTATGATGATTTCAGTCATAATCCTTCTTTGTTTATGTTCTTCAATTCAGGCTCTTGATCCTGCCAAACGGAAAAGAAACAGGATTTACAGGATCGCCTTCGGCGTCAGGATAGTCTGCAATTATCCTCCCGCCGAAGGCGATCCTGCTTATCCTGTTATTCCTTCAGACTCGGGGAGCGCGGTTTCAATTTCTACAGGGGTTCCATTCATTAGATTTTCTTCAATGGCATAGGCTGGAATGGATTCATACCCCAGAGGAATAACTACGGTTTCTTCTGCAACTTTTGGATCCAGCTTTACTTTGGCTATAAGGGAGCGCCCCTGGCTGGTAATTCTGACGCTCATTTCATCCTTAATGTTTCTTTTCTTAGCTTCTTCAGGGTGGATTCTTAACACCGGCTCTTTAGACAATTGGATCACATGCGGATCGTGTTTCATTCGGACGCCATGGTCAAATAGCGCTTTGGCAAAGGTGGCTTTTAGCCCATTTGAAACAGGCTGTGCCGTCCCATTAATTGACAAGGCCGTTGGATGGCGGAGGATGATTCGGGTACGGTTCAGATATTCCCTGAAGCTGGAATCTAGCGAAAGATTGAGGTTCAATTTTTGGGCTATGCGGGCAAAAATATCTCCGTCGCTATAAATATTGTCCGGAATATTCTTCCCGGGCAACAGCTTTTGAAGGCGTCCTTCGATATTGATAAATGTGCCTGATTTTTCTACAAAAGTTAAAACCGGCAGCACCACATCCGCCTGCTGGGCTGTTTCAGTCAAGAAAATATCCTGGACGACTAAAAACTGCAAATGGGACCGGGCCTGATCGTTGAACTGCGGATTGGCTCCGGCTATATAAAGGAAATCCCAATTCTCTTGAGTTATTTTTTTTATGAGGTTTAGGAAGTTTAACCCGGGTGTTAGAGCTTTCTGATTTTGAGGCACGAGTTCCGGGTGCATGCCGGCCAAGCGGGCTCCCATGCTGTTTCCTTCCCCCTCCATTATATTGATAGAAATGGAAGCAAAGTCTTTTTTAAGGTTCAGTATTTCTGCAAGGGTGTTTTTCCTATTTATAGAATTCAGGTACTGCCGGCCGATAAACAGAGCTCCTTTTTTATCTTTGCCGGCAGAAGCCAGCCATTGCGAGAGGTATTTTTTTAAAGAGTCCACCTCTTTTCCGGGAGGATGGACAATGGAACCGGTCAAGTGTCGGGCGGTTTCGGGAGCAAAATGGCCGATGGAATAGACTTTGGCTCCTTTATTGATGGCTTGTTTCAGCCTTAACCAGATGACTGGAAATTCTTCAGTGAGGTCCAGACCTAACAGCACTGCAAAAGATAACTCTTCCGCATCTCCTAGGGTCATTTCCATCCCAGGGGTGAGTCCTTCCTGTTCCAGCGGCAAGACGGACATGCCTACTCTGTAGTCCACGTGGGGTGTCCCGCATCCTTCGCGTATAAGCTTCTGAAAGAGATAGCACTCTTCGGTGGTCAGAGGGTTGCCGCCGAGGCCTGCCAGCTTGCCTTTGGGCCTATACTGCTTGATTTTGGAAGCGACGAGGTCAATAGCTTCCTCCCAGCCGGCAGCTTCCAGTACTCCATTTCTCCGAATTAGGGGAGTGGTCAAACGGTCGGGATGCGAGGTGAATTCATACCCAAACCATCCCTTGTCGCATAGCCAGATATCGTTTACGTTCCGGTTTTCTGCAGACCGGGTCCTGACGATTTCTCCATCCCTTTCATCGAGGATCAGGCTGCAGCCTACAGGGCATAGCGGGCAGGTGCTGAGGGTCGGTTGGTTGTCCCAGGGGCGGGCCCGGAAGCGATACACTTCGCTGGTCAGGGCGCCTACGGGGCAGATCATAATGGTGTTGCCGATGAATTTGGACTCAGCGGGCCCTTCGTGCGGGGTACCCACTTCGGTCCGATAGCCTCTGTCTTTAAATTCCAGGGCATTATCTCCGGCAATGATTTCACCAAAGCGGGTGCATCGGGCACAGACGATGCATCTTTCCCGGTCCAGTTTTAATACAGGGCCTAAAGACAAAGGTTTCACAAAGTGCCGCTTCTCCTCGTAGAACCGGCTATGTCCGGGGCCAAAGTGCAAGGTTTGTTCCTGCAGAGGGCATTCTCCGCCGCGGTCGCAGATGGGGCAGTCCAGAGGGTGATTGATCAGCAGGAACTCCAGAATGCCTTTGCGTCCTTCCACAGCTGGATCGCTTTGGGTCTTGACGATCATCCCTTCTGTGGCTTCCAGTGTGCAGGAAGTTTGCAGCTTGGGCACTTTTTCAACTTCTACCAAGCACACACGGCAGGCTCCAAAGGGGGGCATCCTGTCTTGATAGCAGAATATAGGAACGTCTATCCCGAGTTGTGTGATAGCTGTATAAACAGTTGTCCCTTTGGGGACGCTGATGTTCCTTCCATCGATGGTCAAGGTGACAAGCTGTGGTTTTACAGGTGTTTCTGCATTCATAATGTTATAAATAAGGGTAAGCTATTTTCATTTCGGGTTCTTTATCTCCTTGCGGATTCCTCCGCACATGGGCGTCGAATTCCGGCCGGAACTCTTTCAATGCGCTGACGATCGGAGGCGCTGCGCCTACGGCCAGCGGGCAAAAGGAATTGGCTGCCATGTCTATGCATACCTGCTCTATCACCGGCAGATCGAATTCTGTTCCCCCTCCGGCTTCTATCCTCGCCAATATCTGGGTAATCCAGCGGGTCCCTTCACGGCAGGGTGTGCATTTGCCGCACGATTCATTCTGATAAAACTGCATCAGGCGGTGCGCCACTTTGACCATGTCAGCGCTATCGTCCATGACAATGATGGAGGCGGTACCCAAAGCGGAATTCCGACTGGCTAGGGTTTCAAAATCCATTGAAATATCCAAATCCCGTTCCGTCAGGAGGGAGCAGGAGGATCCTCCAGGATAACAGGCCTTAAATTTTCTTCCGGGCGGCATGCCCCCTGCAGTATCGATGACTTCACTAAGGGGTACTCCCAGAGCAAACTCGTAGCAGCCTGGCTTTTGAATATGCCCGCTGATCTGGAATATTTTCGTTCCGGTATTTTTGGGCTTTCCAATATTCTGAAACCATTCAGCTCCCCGGTTGACAATGTGGACGACATTGCACAGGGTTTCGACATTGTTAATGATGGTGGGTTTTCCATATAGCCCCGAAACAGCAGGAAAGGGTGGTTTCAGTTTTGGAGTGGCCCTGTAGCCTTCCAAGGAACTTAATTGCGCGGTCTCTTCTCCGGCAATATAGGCCCCGGCGCCTGGATGAACGATGATATTCAGGGAAAAATCACTGCCTAAAATGCGTTCGCCGATATATCCCTTGGTCCTGGCTTCGGCTACTGCTAGGCGTAATTTGACAATGCCTTCAAAAAACTCGCCCCGGCAATAGATAAATGCTGTGCGGGCCCCGATGGCATAACAGGAGAAAATCATCCCTTCGATCAGTTGATGAGGATCTTTTTCGATAAGCAGCCTGTCCTTGAAGGTGCCTGGTTCGCTTTCGTCGCAGTTGCAGACCAGATATTTCGGTTCGATATCTTTAGGGACAAATCCCCATTTCATTCCGGTGGGAAATCCCGCGCCTCCGCGGCCGCGCAAGCCCGACTGTTTGACCATTTCTTTAAGCTTGTCAGGAGATATAGCCGGAATGGCTTTTTTTAGGGCTTGGTAGCCGCCATTCTTTTCGTAGACAGCCAAAGTATGCTGGTCGGGAGCATCGATATGCTGCATCAGGATCCGCATTTCAGCCATGCGTAGCCTCCTTGACACTCACAGGAGATGCGTGCCCCTGGCTTTTTCTGGCTTGGTCGAAGATGGCATCGATATCCGATTCGGATACAGGCCCGACGACTTTATCATCGACCAAGAGCATGGGAGCTTTGTCGCAGGCTGCCAGGCATTCGGAGGCTATTACAGTGAATTCTCCATCCGCCGTTGTATCGCCCGGCTGGACCTGCAGCTTATGGCATAATCCTTCCAGTATTTTATCGCAACCTTTCAGCATGCAGGAAACATTTTTGCATACGTGAATGACATGTTTGCCGATAGGCTCCTCATAGAACATGTCATAAAAAGTGACCACGGCATGCACCTCGGAGGTTTCAAGGTCGAACAACGTGCCGATCTCTTCCTGTGTCTCCAAAGGAAGATACCCTATTTCTGATTGTGCCATATGCAAAGCCGGGATCAAAGCGGAACGCCGATGAGGGTATTGCTTTTGCAACTCGAGGATAGCTTTTTTTGTTTCTTCTTTCAGCATCACCTGTCTACATCTCCTAATATAGGATCTACACTGGCAATAGCGACTATGATATCTGACAGCAAATGCCCGGGCATGATTTTTTCCAGGACAGCGATATGCGGAAACGAGGGAGACCGCACGCGGACTCGGTAAGGTTTATTGCTTCCGTCGCTCACCAAATAATAGCCCAGTTCGCCTCGGGCGGATTCCACGCAATGATACAATTCCCCGGCCGGTGGATGCATCCCTTCGCTGACGAGTTTAAATTGGTGGATCACAGCTTCCATGCTTCGCACAAGCTCGCTACGAGGAGGCAAGGCCACTTTTCGGTTGTCGGTGATAATAGGTCCGGGTTTTAAACGGGCTATGGCCTGCTCGATCAGGGAAGCGCTTTGGCGCATTTCTTCCATCCGGACCAGATAGCGGGCATAGGAATCGGCTTCCGTGCGTGTGGGAATTTCAAAATTGTATGTTTCGTAGCCGAGATAAGGATATACCTTTCGAATATCATAAGGTACTCCGGCAGCGCGGATGACAGGGCCGGTGCACATGTACTGCTGGCAGAGCTCCTTGTCAATGACGGCGATTTCCTTAAGCCGTTCGCACCACACGTAATTATAGGTCAATAAATTGTCCAGATCTTTCCAGGTGCGGGGAAATTCTTTCAGGAATTTTTTCAGGGCTTCCACAGAAGCCGGCGTCAGATCCCGTGCAACGCCCCCAATTCGCCAGCAGGAGGGGAACATTCGGGCTCCCGACCATTCTTCGATGATATCAAGTATTTTTTCCCTTTCGGCGAAACAATACATGTACACGGAAGACATATTCAGCTCAAGGGCGCTGGTTCCAGCCCATATAAGGTGGCTGCCGATACGGGCAAGCTCCAGGCAGATCAACCGTATGGTCTGCGCCCTTTCAGGAACCTCTATTTTCATCAGCCGCTCCACCGCAGCGGCAAAGGCCTGTTCTTCTGCCGGGCCCGAGAGATAGTCCAAACGGTCAATCAGGGTAAACACCTGATGGTAGGTACGGGTTTCACATTCTTTTTCGATGCCGGTATGCAGGTAGCCAATGACCGGTTCGGCAGACAAGATAATCTCTCCGTTCAAGCGCAGTTTGATTCTCAGAACGCCATGGGTGGAAGGGTGCTGAGGGCCCAGATTGAGCTCCATGATTTCCTCAGGGCCCGCATTCTCCAATTGCTCAAGACGGTCTGCCGCTTTTGACATAAGGAATTATTTCCGAAGGTATTTTAGGTTTGACGCCATGTTTAAACTCCACTATTTCTTCTGTCAACGGATAGTCCTTCCGCAACGGATGCCCTTCCCAGTCGTCAGGCATGAGGATCCGTTTGTAATTGGGATGCCCCGCAAATCGGATTCCGAACAGGTCGTACAATTCTCTTTCATACCAGTTGGCCCCGGCCCAGATGTCGCACACGGAGGGAATGGTATCATTTCTTTCTACCCATATGACAATTCTCAATCGATTATTATTGGAGGGATTATGCAGCCAATAGACCACTTTGGTCCGTGGAACGGGTTCGAGATAATCCACTCCGGTCAGGTCCATTAATACTTCAAATCCAGGTTCCGGCGCTTTTCTCAGTGCGGAAAGTACCTCTTTCAACTGAGCTTTTTTTAGGGTCAGCGTATGCTCTCCGAGAAATTCCGCCTCTTCTGCCAAGGACTTCTCAAAATGGCTTTTCAAATAAGCTATCGCTTCAATTGTATTCATTTTTTACTCAAAGGTCGTTCTGTACGGATTTTATTTTGCAAAAAAATAAGGCCTTCCAGCAAGGCTTCAGGTCGTGGAGGGCACCCGGGTACATACACATCCACTGGGACCAGTTTGTCGACTCCCTGGATGATGGCATAGTTATTGAAAATTCCCCCGCAGGCAGCGCAATCGCCCATGGCGACCACCCATTTGGGATCCAACATCTGATCGTATATAGTTTTCAGGACAGGGCCCATTTTCTGGCTGACGCGACCTGCCACGATCATCACATCGCTTTGGCGCGGTGACGCCCGGAACACCTCCATACCGAAACGGGCCATGTCGTAGCGGGCGGCGGCGGTAGACATCATTTCGATAGCGCAACAGGCCAAGCCGAACTGGGCAGGCCACAGGGAATTTCCTCTGGCCCAATTGATCAGTTTCTCCAGAGGCGCCACTATAAATGGAGTTTTTTCCTTTGGATTCATTCCCATTGCAAACCTCCTTTGCGCCAAACGTAGGCAAATCCGACCAGGAGAGCTACCAGAAAAAAGGCCATCTCGTAAAAGGCAAAACTTCCGATGTTTTTTGCTATAACCGCCCAGGGATACATAAAGATCACTTCGATATCAAAAACCAGGAAAATCAAAGCTACTAAATAGTGTTTTAATGGAAATCGCTTTTGCAACAGACGGGCTTCGGTTTGAATGCCCGATTCATACGGCAGAAATTTGGCGGGAGCTGACTTGTTCGAGGGTATCAAAGCCGTAGAGACCAGTATGAGCAATGTAACCGCCGCTGCCAAAATAAGATAAATGTAGAGTGAAAGCGTTTCATCCATAAAGTAAATCCATAGCATCAAGAGGTACTAGTGTCAATAAATAAATTTAGAGAACAA
Source organism: uncultured Parachlamydiaceae bacterium (assembly GCA_963780445.1). Taxonomy (GTDB): domain Bacteria; phylum Chlamydiota; class Chlamydiia; order Chlamydiales; family Parachlamydiaceae; genus CAWACC01. The sequence continues at coordinate 192,844 of CAWACC010000001.1, read as the reverse complement.
TATTAACATTATGTTGACTCCCATCATCGAGTAGTGGAATTTCTTGTGATGAAAGCAAAACTCCATCCAATGTGATGCTAGGATTTCCTCTATTCAAATGATGGGGATTTGTCACAGTGATATCATAATGGGAAGTCTTATATCGGTAATGTAATTTGAATTGATCCCATTCTTTTGGAATAGAACAATTCAACGATAAGGTTTGGCCTCGTAATTTAAAACCGAGGATTTCTTCTAACCATACTCGATATACCCAGCTAGCGGAACCTGTGTACCAGGTCCAGCCGCCGCGGCCCACTTGATTTTTGAGATCGTAGATATCCCCTGCAATTACATAGGGCTCGACTTTATAAAGCTCATTTGCTTCTGCTGTTGGGGTATGCAAGGTTGGGGATATCATTCTCAATAAGTCGACAGCTTTATTTCCATTACCATTTCTTGCATATGCCAGGGCTAGCCATGAAGACCCATGTGTATATTGCCCCCCATTCTCTCTAACCCCAGGAGGGTATCCTTTTATATAACCCGGATTTAAAGGCATTTTATCGAAAGGAGGCGTGAGTAATAAAACGAGATTGTTTTTAGCATTTACAAGATATTCTTCAGCAGAATTGAGCGCCATTGCAATCCTCTCGGGATTTGCCAAACCCTGCAATGACCGCCCATGATTGTGGCAATGAGTCAATAGAAGCTTCGCTATTTTCTTTTGAGCCCAATGGAGTTCCATCATCAAAATAGGCGCGGCGATACCAGGCGCCATCCCATGCTGTTTCTTCTACGACTTCTGCAAGGCGCTTAGCCTCGACTCGAAACCCTTCTCCCGCTTCTTTATTGCCGCTACTAAACGTTAGTAAATCGGCAAAATCATGCATCACATGGATTAAAAACCAAGCGAGCCATACGCTCTCTCCTTTTCCATGTATTCCGACGAGATTCATTCCATCATTCCAATCGCCGGTTCCAATTAAAGGCAAACCATGAGGTCCCGCAGTAATCCCCTTGTTTATCGCTCTGCGGCAATGTTCCAATAATGATTCTGCTTCTTTGGAGATATTCGGGACTTGAGAAATCTCTTCTTGATCCTCTGCCAATTTATCGCCTTCTAAAAATGAAATTTTCTCCTCAAGTATTCCAATATCTCCAGTAATACGGACATAATGAGCTGTTACAAAGGGAAGCCATAAGAAATCATCTGAACAACGTGTTCTTATCCCAGCTCCTGATTGTGGATGCCACCAATGCTGAACATCCCCTTCGACAAATTGTCGCGATGCAGCTTTAAGGATATATTCTCTAGCAATATTTGGAACGGAGTAAACGAGCGCCATACTATCTTGAAGCTGGTCTCGAAATCCATAAGCGCCGCTTGATTGATAAAATGCTGTTCTTCCCCAAAAGCGGCAACTGAGATCTTGATAAATTAGCCATCTGTTCATTAAAAAATTAGTCGCCTTATCCGGAACATCAATTTGGATAGTCTCGAGGGTTTTATCCCACCAAGATTGTGTATCAGAAAGAAGTTGATCTATCTTTCCTGGGATTCGACATTGCGATATTAATTGACGGGCAGCTGACAGCATCCGGTGCATAGCCCATGATAAAAACAACCTCCTCTTCTTTTCCTGGATCGATTTCTAGCAAAACTTGCAAAGCAGAACAAGGGTCCAAAGCTGCGCCAGTATGCCCAGATAATGATTTTCTACTTAGGGCTTCAGGGGATGAAGTTGAACGATTGCGTCCAAGAAATTCTGTGCGATCCCCGGAATAGGAAGCGATAGGCATAGTTGAACATGAAAATGCTACATGGCCGCCAAAATCTGGGTTATATCGGTTATAAGCAAAAAGCGCTTGACTCTCTGAATCCCATTCTGTGATTACATGTATTTGGGTATCTTCTCTATCACCACCTAAAACCCATTCAGTGTAAGCTGTCAAAGTAAGACGTCGGCGGTGGGATGAATGATTGGTTAATCGAAGGCGTTGAATGCGCAACGGAAGGCCGCCTTCATCATTTACAGGAACGAAAACTAATAATTCTTGCTCAATCCCATGGCTATTATGTTCAAAGCGTGTGTAACCTTGACTGTGTGAGATTCGATAGGCATCTAACTCCCGAATGGGAGCGGGAGTAGGTGTCCAGACAGTTCCCATTTCTTCATCTCGGATATAAATCGTATCTGAAATGGGATCTAATAATGGATCATTGCTCCAAGGAGTGAGTCGATTTGTTTGGCTATTGCCATACCAAGTACATCCTAAGCCAGCCTCAGAGACTAATGTTCCAAATTGCGGATTAGAAAGTACATTAATCCATGGCGCCGGAGTATTCGTATTGGGTCCCAAATAAATCACATATGAACGTCCATCTGCAGTATAACCTCCTAATCCATTAAAATAAGGAAGTTCTAAAAATGGCAGCGGCCTAGATGGCTCTTCTTTGACCTTTTCATTAATAATTAGCTTTGGTGGATATGTCACTTTTGCCTTGGGCGAAACAAGCTGTTGCCTGAGCAAACCTCTTGATGCAATTAATACAGCGTGTGCTACAGAAAAAATCAGATTAAGTTCATCGGGAGGAATATGATCAGTGTTTCTTAAAAAAACACCCCCTGGTTTATCAATCTGATTGCGATAAGAATGGGCTTGAACTTGACTCTGCAAGTGCTCTTGCAAAGGTTGCTTATATCCTGTCTCTTCTTCATTAAAAATAATTAAATCTACCTTAAGACCTCGCAGACTCCAAAAGGCATGAGCAATTAACAGTTGTTTAACAAGATCGACATCATAGATATCCCCAACTGTGACAACCACTATTGGCAAATCACCTGAAATTCCTTGAGCCCATAAACCGGATTGTCCCAATCGATTTTTGCGCAATCGATCTTCAACAGTGCGGAACTGAACATGAGGGTAAATGAGCCGGCTTGCAAGTTTTTGAAAGAGTTGTACTTCTTCTTGATGAATACGCAAATGGCGTAACTCCAACTGGGCATAGTTCCAAGCTAGTTCTATAGCACGATGACTTGCTGCGATGTCTTTGTATTTCTCTATAAGCGCTATGGCTGAAGTGCGATTATCTGCAACCGCTGTGACAAAAGAAAGCTGAACCCTTCTTCCTGGCTCAATGACAACACGGCGCCGCAAACTAAAAATGGGATCAAGGACAGTTCCTGTTGTATTCGACAAGTCTCCTTCAAGAGCAGCAGGATGCTTTAAAGACTTTCCGCGCCCAATGAATCGATCTCTATCGGTTTCATATTGCACAGTCCCCATCAGATGTTGGGTTTGTTGCTAAGACATGCACAGCCCAAATCGGAAGATCATCAGGCGAGCGCAAGCGTCTAAAGCCAAGAAGAGCAGAGGCTTCCGGCACTGCTTCTGTTTCAATAAACAGTTTATTAAAACAAGGATGTGCGCGATCTGTGAGATGCGGGGCTAGCGATAACTCTAGATAGCTTGTGAGTTCAATATAACGTGTTTCATTAGAATGGTTAATTAAAGTAATCAATCGTATTTCAGCATTATCTTCCGGAGAGACAACGATTTCAGTAAGCGTTTCAATTTGATGATCCTTTCGTCTAAATTCCGCTTTATCTCCTTTAAAATTTACGGAATACTCTTTGCCGCTAGTTTGAGTAGGTTGATAGGCAGCCGACCAGACTTCTCCTGATTTCATATCTTTAATGTAACAAAAGCTTCCCCATGAATCTCTGTGTTGTATCAGCACGCCATCGGTAGATTTCGATATCACCCCAACGACTGTATCCTCCTCCTGTGTTAGTGATCATTAGAGAATACTTTTCATTCGATAGAAGATTGATTTTTGGTGTCACGCTTTCAGGGGTTTCAACGACTCCCATAATAGGACTTTGAGAAAACGGTTCGAGTCTTCTGAGAATGGGTTCTTTTCTACTGCCGGTGACTTTGATAGGAGCAGAAAAGGGAATGCGTTCATAAAGAAGAGAGCTCACCCCGCAAATGCGAGGATCTTTGTGAAACCGGTTGATTAAAGTTGTCATTGTTCAAAATATTATTGATTGTTGCGAAAATCATTCCTTGATGATGAGCCATATAGACATAAACAATAACGCCGCGTTCGCCGGCAGGGCTTCTTTGTCTTGTGAAATCCATCGATTCATAGTAGCCATAGGGTCCCATAAGATTCAGATGATTTTTTTCTGCCATTTTTTTTAAATTCTTGATTGCGGACTTAGCCTTGACTGCTAAAGCAAGTACAGAAGAATAAGGACTGACGACAAGGTCCTCTTCTAATCCTCGTTTGAGACCAAGCCCCGGTACTCCAAAACTTTTATATTGATAAATTTTGTGTGAATCTATGGCACTAAATGCAGATTCTGAAATGCCCCATGGGATGCCGCGCTTTTTTCCATAATCTATCTGGCAGTCGACAGCTGCATTACAAGCTTCTCCTATTAAAGAATCCGAGTATTGCTTATTGAATATCAAGGGCATTAAATATTCAAACATTGTACCGCCCCAAGACAATAAGACTTTTCGCCCTCGCACAATACTATACAATCTTCCAAGTGCCCACCAATGCTCTAAAGGGACATCTTCTTTAGCAATTGCCACAAAGCTTGCAATTCTGGCTTCACTTGCGAGTAAATCATAATAAGAAGTATCAAGTTTTCGGTCGTCGACATTATATCCAATAGCAAATAACTTTCGATCTCTGTTATAGAGAAATTTTAAGTTCATCTCCTGAGAAAATTGCTCGATTTCTTTGATTAGCTCTTCGACTAACCCTATTTTTTCTCCGGCAAACCATTGGGCGGTGGATAATGCCTCCTGTAGTTTCTTTCCCCAGGCTTTAATTTCATTAGGCAGATCGTTTCTCTGGGCATGCTTCAATCAGTTTATCAAATGCAGGCAAGAAATTTTTATTTGCAAGCATTTCTAATGAAGGTTGCCAAGATAATGCTTGATCCTTCCATAGCGATGCTTGAGGATCGATGATTTTAAGTTGTTCTAATGGAAGAGAGTTGAGAATTTCTACCCAAGAAAAATAACGAGAAATGATGGACTCCCATTCCATTAACTGCTCTTCAATCTGCTTTAACCAATAGGCTTCATACCTTCTAACAGATAGCCTCTTGTACAACTTTTAAAGCATCCTTGACTGATTGCAATAAATTGCGAAAGATCATTTGATGCAGCGGAATTGAATAGAGGTTGCAGAGCTCTTCAATTTTTGTGGATTTGTTGGTTTCTTGAAGGATCTCATAGGTATCTTTGATTCCTGATAGGGCATCTGTTGGTATGATTGAAGAGGATATCATTTCATCCATTCCCTGCTTCAATGTCCAAAAGCAGGCAAGTAAATTTCCACTATCTACTGTCGAGACATATCTTGGAAAAAGAGGGTCCAATGTTTGAATGTTATACCAATTGAGAAAATGCCCTTCATGCCGTTCCAGCTTTTTTAACTCATGAATAGTGGCTAATGCTTTATCAATAACAGCATCACAGGTAATATATTTGAAATCATAAGCATTCATGACTGCCAATAACCACATACCGATATTTGTCGGAGAAGTACGCTGTGCGATTTCTATATTTAAGGCTGTCTGGTAATTATCGGGAGGCAGCCAATGTGTTTGAGCTCCGACCAATTCATCAAAATATCGCCATGTTTTGCGCCCAATTTTTCGTAGAATTTGTTTGTCAAGATCAGAAAGATCTTCATCTATACGCTTATCTAATGGTTTATCGATGACATGGATAATGAAAGGAGCAGCTATCCAAAGCAAACAAAAAGGCAAAGCCATCAGCTCTGCATGAGGATCGAAGGAGATGACTGTTCCTAAAATCGATGACAGCAAAAAAAGAAACCCATCCTAATTGAAGCACAAACCTTTGATGGATTTTCAAACCATTATAAATATATTCACCTGTCGTCCATTGCAATAAATTTTGATGCGAGATCAGACGTCGAAACGCGACGCGCAACATGGCATCCAGAGAAAGAAAGGCTTCAAAAGGTAATAGCGCAATTGTAATAAGAGATCGTAAACTTAAGATCTTTAGCTCCATTAAAAATGATTTTATTGGTGAAAAAGAATAGGTACATAACTTGCTTATGCACAAAGAAATGCTAGGCAAAAGCAGAACAAGCAGTGCCAAACCTGTCAATACTCCTGGAATAGGAGAAATAGCCCATGCCGCTGTCAAAAGAAGCACAAGAGCAACAGGTAAAAGAGCTCGACGTAAATTATCGAAAATTTTCCAGCGATTGAGCCAGGAAAGTGGATTAGCCTCTGTTTTTCCCATTTCTATCGGGACTTTTGCCAGAAGCCAATCAATAATTTGCCAATCCCCACGCATCCAACGATGTTGTCGTTTGACCCATGATAAATAATCTTTGGGATGTATATCGAATAAACAAATATTACTTGCAAATCCAACCCGCACAAAAGCGCCTTCGATAAGATCATGGCTAAGGAAATGTTCTTCAGGAAAATGCTGGGATAAAATGCTATGAAAGGCTTCTACGTCATAAATGCCTTTCCCATGATATGAGCCTTCTCCAGCAAGATCTTGATAAACATTTGAAATGGCTTGAGTATAGGGATCTACTGCCGTTGGTTCTGAAAAAATCTTACAGAACCAGGAAGCTTTGGCATGAATAAAGTCTGTGCCAACTCGAGGTTGAATAATCGTGTACCCTCTTTCCAACCTTGTTTTTATTTGCATTTAGATAAGGGCGGTTCAATGGATGAGATAATACTTCTATCAAGGCTCGGCTTGATCCTTAGGAAGCTGAGTATCCGCATCAAGAGTGATGACATAGCGAGTTCCTTTAAGTGCATTCGGCTTTACCCATATACACGATGTTTTCGGGTAATGTTTCTCCCATTAAAAATCGATTTAAATATTCGAGTTTTCCCCGCTTTCGTTCCCATCCAATCCAAGCATTTTCGCTTTTAGACCAAATTCGCTGTCGATGAAAAAGAAAAAACTTACCCTCGCCATATTTATGCTCTAATGCTTGAAGACCTTCGACTGCGATTTTAAGTAAAGAAGCATCAGTCTCTGCATGCTGTTCTGTTGCATCTGAGAAGTCACTAAATAATCCAAAACTTAAGAGCGGATCGGTATTGGCTAAATAACGGATTTCTAAACGATTGATTTCTTCACGTATCGATTCAGGGGTCAGCAACATCATGGGGACAACGACTAGAGTTTTATATTCTTGCGGGATACCTGTTTCGAATAACATCTTTGGTCGCAAGGGTGTTGGAAGAATGATCGTTAATATAAGGTTTACGAATTGAATGCTTAATTCAGAGATAGGCAACAATGAAAGAATTAAAAATAACGTTATCTGAAAAAAATTAAGGTTAGCCTTAAACAAAAAGGAAAACAATAACGCTTTCTAATAGTAAAGTCATCAAAGTGATTCCGCCCAGATACACGCTTGCGGGATTTTTGATGATCCATCGACTGATAGATTGTAAAATAGTGGGACGATAACCAACCGCTTGCTCCAGAGCCTGACGGCCAGCATCAATCAGATAATATCCAACATGCTGTTCATATTCCTTAATACCCTCATGAGCCAATGAAAGAGTCGTTTTAGCGATTTCCACTTCTTTTAGATTGACACGGCGCGCAATCTCTTCTATGGTTTCCCGATAGCAATTTCTTGTTGTGAAATCCATCTTTGAATAGATCCCTGTAAAATCTTCTCTTAAGATGGCATCGACCGGACTCACAGTTTCAAAAATATCCGGCCATGAAAGTTGTGATAATGTGATTAAACTTCTAATTGAATTAGAAAAAACGACTTGTTCAGATGTTTCTTCAAGATGTTCTTGATGCAGTATTTCATCCAGAGGTAATCTAAAACGTTCTTCCAGCCATTTTCTTACCATAGGAAGAATGGCTTCTTCATCAAATAAATGGTCGAGCAATTCTTCAGCAAAATGACCGGAGAAAGATGCTTGCTCGCTAGATAAATCTGCTAGCAAAACCGGCAGCCGTGCTGGGTCGTGATGAGCCGCGTTTAAAAGTCTATTTCCCCAAAAACTGGCTAATTCGCCCTCTCGCATACGATTGTCAACATGTATCGCAAGGAATTCGACCCATTCGATGAGTCTTAAACGCAACATCAAAGGAAAAGCCCAAAGCTCTCCAATTGTCAAGGGATGATCACTCTGATAACTATCAAGAAAATGAGTGATATTTTCGCGATTTAAGCCACCTGCAGTATTCTTAACAAGTTCTATAGCAAGAGCATAAATCCTTGGAAATCCAGTCAGAGGTCCATTTAATATTTTGGGCAGTTCTTTGTGATATTTTTTTGGCAGATTGAGTTTTACATCTTCTATACCTCCTTCAAGCACATACATATTGTCTAGCAACCATTCTGCGGACGATGGAATTGTTTGTTCTATATATTCAGCATCAGCAATGTCTCGTCGAAGAAATTGAAGCATCTGATTACTTTTTTGAAGACGCTTTATTAATGAGCGGCCATCATCTCCACCAGTACTTGTTTGTTGCAATGAATTAGCAAGCTTGCTCGCTTCTTCACGCAGCATCTCTATTGTCATTGGTTCTGACGGGATTTCTACGTTACCCTCTTCAAACATTGCCGGACGTAATAGAAAAGTCACAGGATGCCCGCTTTTGACTTCTCGTAAAATAGCCAGGACTTCTCGGACATCTGAATAATTTACTTGTGCGATTATTAATATTTCATTGACAATTACCCGATTTTTAAAACAATTAATTATATCCGAATCAATTAATCCTGAAAAACGCCAGAATGTGTAAATCCCAGCCATTGCGATTATCGTCGAAATTCCGATCACTATGGCTAACCAAGAAAAAGCAATGATTGAAAAATATTTTAAAAGAATTAAACAAACAATTGATATTGCGCCAATAAATGGAATAACTAAAGCAGAGAAAGGAAAATATCGATTAATTTCAATACTATGATCACGTTTATGGTGAATAGTGGCAAAACGTGAAAAATTTCGCTTCTTTAGTTCAGCAAGAACCGACTGGGCAGTTGAAAATTCTTGATAAAAACCAAGAGCTATATTTCTCTTCTTCATCTTTTTTACCTCTCATAGGAGCTACCTGTACCATATGCCTCTTAAAAACAGAATATAAGTATTTTTAATGTTTATAGCACCTACATTCTGAACTTTGCAAAATGATGCAAAGCATTTTCTTAAGTAATTAAAAATTAATATTTTAAAACTAATTTTTTGGTAAAATAAAAAAAAAGTTGAATATATTGCGATTCATTAATAAGTTGAAGATTACATTGACGCAGCAATTTAGCTGATATGGAAAAAATTAGATGAAGAAATTGGAAGGAGCTTGGTTATGATAGTTAAAAATGAAGTTAGGAAAGAGATTGTTGCGGAAAAAGTAAATAAACTATCCAATATCGAACAACCCAAGACTCCAGAATCAAAGCCCAATGAAAAAGACGATCTAAAAACTCTTCCCATGCCTGAGTTGAAGAAAAAATTGGGATTCGCGCCAGATGGTCTTAGTCAAGCCGAGGCACAGAAACGACTGGCCCAATATGGACCAAACGAGATTGAAGAAAAGAAAACCAATCTATTCCTTAAATTCCTTTCCTATTTTTGGGGTCCCATCCCATGGATGATCGAAGTGGCGGTAATCCTGTCGGGCGTTGTCCGCCACTGGCCCGATTTTTTCATCATCCTCCTTTTACTTTTTGCCAACGCCATTGTCGGATTCTGGGAAGAACACAAGGCAGCGAATGCCATTGCTGCCCTTAAGGCGCAGCTTGCGATCAAGTCACGTGTAAAACGTGATGGAAAGTGGAGTACTCCTGCGGCGCGTGATTTAGTACCGGGTGACGTCATCCGATTGCGTGCAGGCGACATTGTGCCTGCGGATGCGCGCTTGTTAGAAGGCGATCCGGTAGAGGTGGATCAGTCTGCGTTGACCGGAGAATCGTTGCCCGTCACGCGTAAATCCACCGAGGCAGTATTTTCAGGATCGATTGTCCGCCAAGGTGAAATCGGAGCACTGGTGTATGCTACGGGCACGAACACCTACTTCGGCAAAACAGCGCAACTAGTACAGGAGGCGAGCACCGTCAGCCATTTTCAAAAGGCAGTTTTGAAGATCGGCAATTACCTTATCATCCTGGCTGCAGTTATGGTGTCGGCGATTATTGCAGTTGCAATTTACCGTGGCGATCCAATCCTCACAACATTGCAGTTCGCTCTAGTGCTGACTGTAGCTGCAATTCCCGTGGCGATGCCAACGGTGCTCTCAGTTACGATGGCGGTCGGCGCACGCCTGCTTGCTAAAAAGCAAGCAATTGTCAGCAAGTTAGTGGCTATCGAGGAATTGGCTGGCGTGGACATATTGTGCGCAGACAAGACAGGTACCCTGACCCAAAATAAGCTGACGCTGGGTGATCCCTTCAGCGTGAACAATGTTCCCGCCGAGCAAGTCATCCTCAATGCAGCGCTGGCATCGCGCGCGGAAAATAACGATACAATTGATTTAGCTGTTCTTAGCGGGCTGAAAAATAAAGATGTCTTGAAGGATTATCAGGTGCTCCATTTTCAGCCATTTGATCCTGTGCATAAACGCACCGAGGCCACAGTCAAGGATAAAGATGGAAAACAGTTTAAGGTAACAAAGGGCGCACCCCAAGTCATTTTGGCCTTGTCGGCCAATGCCGGGCAAGTGAAGCCGGACGCCGAGAAAGCTGTTAACGAATTTGCGTCGCGAGGCTTTCGTTCTTTGGGGGTGGCGCGGGCAGATGGAGATGGTGGGTGGCAGTTTCTCGGTGTGTTGCCCCTTTTCGATCCGCCTCGGGAAGATGCCAAGGCGACTATCGCAACCGCAACTCAAATGGGCGTGAAGATCAAGATGGTGACGGGCGATGCAATAGCCATTGCCAAGGAAATGGCCAAAACATTAGGAATGGGTACGAATATTCTTGATGCTACTGGCCTAGGCGATTCGAAGAAGCAAGAAACTAAGGCGATGGAACAGTCCATTGAGAAGGCCGATGGTTTCGCCCAGGTTTTCCCCGAACACAAGTACCACATCGTAGATGTCCTGCAAAAACTCGGTCATATGGTTGGCATGACAGGCGATGGAGTAAATGACGCTCCTGCTTTAAAGAAAGCCGACTGCGGCATTGCCGTTTCCGGAGCGACGGACGCGGCACGCGCAGCGGCATCTATCGTGCTGATGAACCCCGGTCTATCGGTGATTATTGAAGCGATCAAGGAGAGTAGGAAAATTTTCCAGCGGATGAACAGTTACGCGATCTACCGCATCGCCGAGACGCTACGCGTGCTGCTATTTATGACAGCGGCTATCTTGATCTTCAACTTTTATCCCTTGACCGCAGTGATGATCGTGATGCTAGCGCTGCTCAACGACGGCGCTATCCTGTCCATTGCCTACGACAACGTTCATTACAAGGATCAGCCGGAGGCATGGAACATGCGCATGGTGCTTGGGATTGCCACTATCCTAGGTATCATTGGCCCCATAGCTGCATTCGGCTTGTTTTACCTTGGAGACCAAGTTTTTCAACTCAGTCATAAGCAACTCCAGCCAATGATGTATCTGATGCTGTCAGTGGCCGGACACATGACAATTTTTCTTACCCGCACACGCGGCCCATTCTGGTCCATTCCCCCAGCCAAGATTTTATGGATGGCTGTGCTTGGCACACAAATTTTGGCGACGTTCATTGCAGTCTACGGATTCCTTATGCCGCCTCTTGGTTGGAAATGGGCCGGATTCGTATGGGGATATGCGCTGATCTGGGCACTATTGAGCGACCGCGTGAAACTGCTGGCGTATCGGTTTATTGATCCCGTTAAATGCTGAGAATGGGTGCATAGTCCTGTACCACATTTTTCAAGTTTTAAAGAACTTTGTAAGTACCTTGTAGAAGCCTTTTGAATTTTTAGCAATCGGTGGAAAGTCTTCCAATCCTTTAGCTGCCTTTCAAAAATAATTGCGAAGGACTCACCCAGATTCTCGGGCATGAGCAGACTTTATTTTGGCTATTTTCCAAGCCAGAACTTTTGATAGCCAAAATTTTTGAGCTTTATTTTTATATATTTAAAATACATCATTGGTAGTGTTTTTTATTTTTTTAATTTCTGGAGTATCAATATCTGATAAGCCTCGATTTAGTTTTTGTTTTACACTATCGGCTAGGTGTATGATACCGATCTTGTAGTGATTTAAGATCTTCATCACTTAATTCTTCGATTTTCAATAGTTCATTGTGCGCACCTTGAATGGAACGGATGAGTTCATCTAATTTTAAATGTAAGGCCATTGTATCGCGATTTTGTGTGTTTTGGATAAGAAACACCATCCAAAAAGTGATGATTGTAGTAGTGGTATTAACCACGAGCTGCCAAGAATTACTGAAATGAAAATAAGGGCCTGTTAATGCCCAAAGTAAAACAAAAAAAATTGCACAGGAGAATGCAATTGAACTTCCGAGCAATATAGACATATATTTTGATATTTTGGAAAACATAGATTATTCTTTGTTATTTTTTTTGATAATATGGCATCCATTCATAAAGGAGGTAATTGCAAAACTCGGAAAAAGTGGACTTTTGAGAGATTTTTTAAATGAAGACAAAAAATGTAAAAACGGTAAACGCCTTAGCGTTACCTTTTTACATTTTTATGGCTTCATTTGAAAAAGATCCAAAAGACCACCTTTCCGAGTTTTGCAATTACCTCAAAGGCTTACCTTTTTTTATCCAAACGTTTATTCAAATCATAAGCCCTTAAAGATAAATGAGTTAACACGTTCTTCCAGCCTTTTTCTTACAAGAATGGCTTCTTCATCTTTTTTACCTCTCTAGAGCTACCTGTAGCATATGCCTTTTTAAACAGAATATAAATATTTTTAATGTTTTTAGCCATCTACATTCTAACTTTGCAAAATGACGAAAAATAATTTTATTAAGTAATTAATTATTAATGTTTTGCAACAAACTCCAGGATGGTGTTAAAAAATTTTCGAGGCATGGAATGGTGAAAACCAGCGAATGGAGCAAGTTTGCCAAACATATTCACTACCAGAAGGGTGATTTCAAGAAGCTTATAAATCGTTAAAATTGTCTGTTGCGAATAAATCGCTGCATGTAATATAAGAAAAAAAAGGTGATTGTCATGAAATCTCATCATTTCCATCCTAAAGACGAAGAAAGACTCTTTGCAGAAGCATTTCTTCGTCACAACAAAAAAGCGATATCTGGAGCTCCAAAAAGAGTTGACTATCTTATTTTGACTGTTCTAGAAATGGTGGCTCAAGGAAAAGATATCGGAGTATCTCCAATTGAAGGAGATTGCACAACGCAAGAGGCTGCAGAGATCTTAGGTGTTTCCAGAACGTTTTTTGTCAGTTTATTACAGAAAGGAAAAATTCCCCATTACAAGGTGGGACGGCAGAGAAGAGTGCTTAGGAAAGATGTATTAAAATACGATGACGAGAGAAGAAATACGGCCCGTAAAGACTTTGATGAGATGATTTCTGAAAATCAGGAAATGGGATTCTACGATTGACCATTCAAATCAAATCTGATGCAATTGTGTTTTGCGATGCATCAGTCCTTTATCAGGCACACAGCTTACAGCTACACGACATGAATGATAGACATGTACTGGCTGCCGCTATCCATTCTGGGAGTGAATTCCTTCTTACTGAAAATCTAAGAGACTTTCCGAAATCGATATTATCAATTTACTACATAACCGCAATTTCAGTGGATGAGTTATTTTCTGCTATAGTTGAACAATATCAAGACATACTCCTTGGAGCTTAGGTTAGGGTACTTTAAAAATATGGGATCTTCAAAATCTCCATAACCCTATAAAAGAAATATCGAAACTGAGACCGCAACAAAAAATAATTTATGATATAATAAGTTTGAGGCTGAAAATTAATTTATGATATAATATGTTTGTTCGTATTAATATAATTTAACCTGGAGGGCAAGGATGCTCACTGAAATCAGGCAGGATTTAGATGTATATTGCAGAAGTTATTCCGTAGCGCCGCAACCCGAACTTCTAACGGAATCTCTGCAAAAAATACAACAGCTGGGCCAACAACTCAACACAGCAGATCAAGCTGTACCCACCCTGACATTCCTTCAAGAGGAAATTCACAGGATCGAAGACAATATTAATAGATCCTCTGAATCCCACGTCATGGGCATAAAAATTTTAACGAATATTGAAAAGGCTCTGATAGATGAATTCTTAAAGTTATCTCCGACAGAGCAGGATCAATATTTGTCCGATAAAGACAACGAACAGCAAATACATTCTCTTATTGAAAAATTGGATTTGAACAAGATACGAGATGTTGAAAAAGGGGATTACTTGTTCCATCAGTTATGCCGGAGCGATTCCCCAAGAACGCGGCAGCTCTCTCTTGTTTGTCTGAAAAGGGTTTCGATATCCATCAAAAAAATCTACGGGGAGCCGCAGGGATTCATTTTGCAGCATTAAAAAGAGATTTGGCTCTTTTTCAAGCTTTCCTACAGAAGGGAGCAGATCCCTTGGCCAAGACAGAACAGGGAATGACTCCGTTTAAAGCAGCTTTTATGGAGTCGGAAAACGATTCTGATTTTACCTTTCTTTTTCAAATGGCTTTGAGTTCACCCGATCTTCAAGTGGATGGAATTTCATTAATACAACGGGTGGCCCGAAATATCACGGGACCCTTCCTTGTCGAATTGCTTAATCAAGGGAAAAACGAGGCCGTCTTCCAATTTCTTGATCTATGCGTTAAAGAAAAATGTCTCAATTTCTCTAAACTCTGGTTTGTTAGAGAAAATGACGATCAGAGCGTTCTTTTATTACAGTATTTGATAGAAAAAAACGCGGCTTCCATTACTCCGGAATATGCAGAAGGCATTCTCTTTGTAAGTGAAAAAATATTGGCTAAAAATGAATGGTCGGAACGAGATATCGCATTTGTCAAAAGTCTTCTCAGCATTGAATTTATGCCCTTATTGTGTCTGAAAGATGGCTATTCCGTTCTAAACAGATTGAATCAGCATCCGGCTCTTCCGGCTGAATTAAAGCCGACATTTAGCCAACTAGCAGATCTCGAATCCATTAAGGCGGTTGAAAGATCAAATGCTATTATAAAAAATTTTAATACGGAAGATCAAAGCACATTTTCTATTTCAAAAGTACAACTGTTCAATGAACTGTCACGAGTATATGACATACTGGTTATGAAGAAGTATCCAGCTATACATTTCATAAAAGAAAAAATGGATGAATATAAAGGACAAATAGAAAACCAAAAAACGAAGTGCGAATGGATGATAAATAAGCTTAAAAAGGATGAAATGACATTTTACGGGGCAAGCTCCATGGCATTCACTAACGGGCTCTTTGATTATCTCATATATACAAACGAAAAAGATCTGTTGGCAAAGCTCATTAATGCCAGGTTCGCTGGCCAATTAAAAGATATACCCCAATTTGTCGATAGATTGATCTTTGCACTTTTTCTGGATAAAGTCTTGTTCCCAACAGCTGGAAAATACGAGGGTTTTTCAGAAGCCATTACAGCCCATGCCCTCATTCGAGCTTTTGAGCAACTCCTTCAAGAGAATACCTTGAGTATTGAAGAACGAAGAATCCTGGGAAGCTTTCAGAAAAATGTGTTGAGCAAATTCCCAGATTTTATGGTTTTATACGAGAACAAAGAATGGAAAGATACTCTTTTTGCATCTACGATTGTGGATAAATTGAATAAGATGGCGCCTGGAGAAAATCTCATCATTCCAACTGGACATAAAACGCATGCAGTTTCCCTGTTTATTACCCGTGAAAAAAATCTGTCTTATTCACTCACCCTTTATAACACAGGACAGGGTGTATTGGAATGGCATCCCCAGTGGGAAAATAGCAATCGCTATCAAACTTTTTGGAAAATAGAAAATATTGATCAGAATACCATCACTGACTTGGAAGCGTGGCAAGAGATCCATAAACTATGGAAGTCTGACAATGCTATGGATGGAGTATATGCCTGTTTGAAGGATAGATTGGGAAAAAGCGGAGTTTTGCAAAAGCCTTCGATCCATCAAGAAGATTATGAAGCCAAGCAGGCCTCAGGCAGTTGTGCTTCCCAAAATATGATGGCTATGATGCGCCATCAAATCATGTTATTGGCATCCGATAATATAGGGATAGCAGAGGCGATATATAAGTCGATAAAAACGAAAATGTTCCGAGTTTTCCAGGCCCAGTATGCCGGTAAAATAGATAAAACCATCCAGGAAAATTCCAGCACTATTTTTAAGAAATTTACAGCCGAGGAACAGTTGTTGGAAATAGCAGGCAATGTTGAATCGTATCGCAACGCGATGTCAGAAATCGGAAGCTTTGGAAACATAGGAATTGAAAAATTGCCGGTATTAGATGAGAATTCCCCTGTTTTTGCGCGGTATGCTAATTTGCGTGCAGCCTCCAATCTCTTATTTGCCTGGTTCCTTGCCCATCCCGAAAAAGCCCCCTTGGGTACCGGCACATCGAAAGCGCTTTCCCTCGTCCTCGCAAAATTGGAACATCGGCATGTTATTTTAAAAAATATTAAATCACGTCTTGATGAATGCCAGGCTAATAATAACCTTAGTGGATTGGCCCTCGAGTGTTATAGATTGATTGTCGCCACTGCTTTTGCTGAGGAGGGCATAGCAGAAGTGATCAACCGCATGGGCCATGAATTGCCTGCAGAAGACCAGGAACCGCCTGCAATGAAAGAGTTCCTCACTCAAATGAATAAATTCCATTCAAAATACTCTCCCACGATCATGGCATTGGCTGATAAAATGGCTGCCAAAGGAAATACCTCACTTGCCGAATGGATAAAAATGTACTGGAAAAAACTTGAGGCAGCGAAACAAGTGGCCAAACAGTTTGATTAAATTTTGGTCAGTAGATTGATGATATCGAGGTTGTCGACAGCTAAAGCATAATCCAGGGGAGAGCTTAATCCCCCGCTGGATTTGACAGTGGTTTCAGCTTTGACTCCGCCTTTTTCTAATAATATTTTTATCGCTTCGATATTTTCAAACAATACAGCATCCATAAGAGGGAACGATGTTTTTTCCTTATGAGCGCTTACTCCCTGCTCCAAGAGAAAAGAAAGCAGCTTGAGCCGGGGTTTTTCTCCAAAGAAAAAATCTGTAGTTATAGAAAAATCATCAAATTTGACTCCCTGCTTTTGGAGAAATTTCAGGAGTTCCACATTGTCTTTATCTTTAATTTCATACCACGAAGCGCCATTGATTTGCCTGTAATTTCGGAAGAGGTTATATTTGACCAGTAATTGCAATAGTTCCCTCCGGTCATGCTCTATTGCTGCATCTTGCGCTATGGGTTCTTTTTTGTCATCAAAGGGTTCGATATGATGGTCCAGCAAGAGCCGGGCCGATTTGATATCGTTAAAATTTATAATGCGCCCCCAAAGAGTTTTTTTGTCGTTATTATTTAGGGGAGTAAATTCTTTTTTTAGATTAAATAGGGCTTCCAGATTTGAAAAGTTATTCGGCGATGGCGACAACGTATATGCTGATATAAGTAATTCTCCAGGCAATACAGGGTATTTGGCCAGTTCATCTAGAATCCTTTTGGGGATGTCCAGATGTTTGGAGGTTAAAGCTTGTATGATAAGATCGGGTTTATTATTCCATGTAAAACCATGAGCCAAACACCAATCCAGCATATCCACATTTTCTTTTGCTATAAAATAATATACCGGACCTAAGGGGGTGTAATTATTGATAGGGGCGCCTGCCTCAACGAGTCTTTTGAAAATGATATAATTATCTTTAAGGGTAGCGGCAGTTCTCAGCAAATTGACTGAACATAGTTTAATATCAGCTTTATGGTCCAGACACCAATTTATCAGGTCCAGATTCCCTGATTTTACTATGCTTTCCAATGGCATAAGGGAATTTTTGGATGGGCAATAATTTATATCGGCTCCGGCTTCTATAAGTTGCCTGAAAATGGTTCTTTGGGGATCATGATCGAGGTTCGCAGCGGCTTGCAACGGGGTCTCATTTTCCATTGCCCCACTGGAATGGATTTTGGCTCCTTTATCCAGACAATATTTCACAAGGTCCTGACAGCCGCTTTTGACAACTTTTGTAAAGGAGGATTCATGAGAGGTTTGATTGATCTCATTCAGATCAGCTCCCATCTCTACAAGGGCCTTAAACATCACCTCATAATTGGATCGGCTTACCTGATCTGCACAAACTTGCAGGAAGGCGTTTTTCACTGCCTGGCGATGCGGTTCCGGGCTGATGAAAATGATCTTTTTTATGGCATCCCAATCACAAAGAGGCGAGGTGATAAGCTTGTATGCTAACGAATTGTGGACAATATGAGCTCCCTTATCAAGACAGGTTTGAACCAGCTTTTGAGAATGGGTGTAGGGAGCGTATTCGCAAATTGTTGAAAAAATAGTGTAATTGTTCGAAGAGTTGCATATTAAGGTGTTAGGATTCAGGCATCCATTGGAGAGCCACTTGAGAATCCATTCCGGTTTGGATCGGAGATATTGGTCCAGAACATAATGCTCTAGCCCTGGCGCTCCCTTGTTTTCGATCAATAGACTCTCAATGGCTTGAGTGTTATTTAAGGCTTCATAGCGTGAAAACACGACATCCAGAATCTTTTGGTCGTTCCACTTGATTGTCGGAGGAAATGAAATGTTTCTGTCATTTAACGCTTTGACTTTTTCTTCATCTCCGGAAAGCAGCGCTGCAATCAAAATACATTTGTATTGATCTTTCTTGTTTATTTGGCCTAAATCATATGGAAAATTATCGAGTAAAAATTTAAAAATAGGATAGGACCCTCTGGCAGCAGCTTCATATAGCAGGGCACAACTAGTTGCCTCGTTGTTGCCAAAAGAAAAACATCCATGTGTATGTAATTTCCTGATAAGTTCCTCTTCACGTTCTTCTACAAGAATGAAACTTATTCCTTCAGATAATACGGAACTTCCATGGGTCAGAAGAAAATTTAATTTTGTTTCATCCTTGAGACATAGTTGCAGGCAGCTTATAAACGGCTCTTTTTGGGATTTGTTCCCTTTTGCTTTCAACATCCTGGAGAAAAATTTGGGGTTTAGAGGAATGGCCAAAGACAAAGGAGATCTTTCGTTTTTATCTATAACACTGACGTCGATATCTTCACTTTGAAGCAATAAATCAAAAAGCGCTTTATCACCGGATTCTACGGCATAATGAAGAGGAGATTTTTCATCATCCAGGCTGTTTTTTGTATTCACATTGACTTTCTTTTGGATCAGATATTCGATCAAAGGATAATCTCTATTCGCAACGGCCGCATCGATCAGGTGAAGCCCGCTAAAATTGTGTATATTCGGATTCATGTCAATGGCTTTAAAAAATTCCAAAGCCAGGTCGCAGTGGTTCGTTTCTTCCAATAACAGAATCAAATGGGCTTTATCCAGCCACGTCAGAGCATTAGTGTGGAAGATTTTTCTAATGGCATTTTTATCGTTGTTTTTGAGGGCATCTTCCAATTGGCCCAACCATTGCTTGGAGGGTGAGATATCGGAATAAAAGAGGGGGCCCTGCAAAGCTTCCTGAAATGAGGCTTCATTCTCATGGCCTGCAGAGGCGGCGAGAAGGGCTTCTTTGGACGGACGCGTACAAGCTTCCACTTCTTTTACAAATAGGGCATGTTGAAGAGCCGTCAGGGCAAATGTTGTTTTTCCATTTGTATAATAATAGGAATCTCCTTTTCTGTAGACGGCCGTGGTGCTAGTAGGGGAAATGTAAATGACCACTTCTTTCAGTGAGTCTCCCTTTGACTCAAGAGTTCCTATGAAAAATCCCTTCGTGATTCCAATGACAGGCATCTGACTTAAAACAGTGTTTTTAATAAAGACTTCGGGTTTGTCGATGGCTGCTTTTACCGATTTCATGGCGTGGCGGCCGCAGCCCGGAATCAGAGAATGCAAAAGCAGCTGCTCCTTTTCTGTGACTATGGGAGCTTGAATGACCTGAGGGTGGATGTGCAAACTGGAGGCTTCTTTGATTTGAATATTTGAACCCGTGGCTTCCGCCTGTTTGGCTTTGGTGAAAGTCAGTGAATATCCTCGGCCGGATTCTCCTATAGGCCTAAAGCCGCCGGTAATTCCTGGAGATTGAGGAAAATAGACTTTCATCAGATTCAGATTGGATTTTTCAAGTTTATTTTCCACTTTGTCTATTACTTTACGAAGTTCTGAAATAGACTCGGCCTGATGAGATTCCAGGTAGACAGCTACCTCATCTAATAAAAGTTTCAAATTTTCTTCCGCTTTCTGATATCCCAAGGTGACAAAATCACCAATCGATTTTACGATGATGGGAAACGTGCGCGTGTTCAGATCGTCATTTTCTTCAAACCTTAAGTCCTCTTCTGATGGTATCTTGGGTAAACTCAGAAGGGAAGTGGCGCCTCCGGAATAACAAGAATTGATAATCAATCCCTTGCAATTCTGTCGTTCCAGGAACTGTAAAAACTCAAGATAATGCTCTTTAGATAATCCTCCCACTTTACCTTTAGCAGACCCATGGCCATACAAATAGATCATTTTGTTTTTCAGGGGGTTTTTAACAAATAAATTGAGAAATGTTTGAAAATTGACAGGTTTTTCCGGACTTCTCAAGGTTTCTTCGGCTGTGATTTTTTTTAAGGAACCATCCGTGGTCAAATCAAAGGAACGTAGAGTTTCTTCCGGTGACAATCCTTGGGAAGGCAAAAATACGAGAAATTCCCCATTTTGAAATATATCCCATTTGCCTGCATTTTCCAGCAGGCTTTTTTCATCTTCGAGAATTCTAGCCATTCTATTGGTATCATCGGTTTGTTTACTCCTGCGGAACAACGACCGTGTGGTAATGAAAGGCACTCCTTGATTGAGGCATAATTTCAAGGAAGAAGCAATCGCTCCATTATAGTCCTCTGCGTCTATATCGGATAAAAAGGCCATTTTGACATCAATTTTTGGTTTGATGATCTCTTTATTTTTGGTGTCGATTTCCGGGATAGATTCCAATTGTGACTGAATAGCGAGAATATCTTTTTTTAAGGATTGAATTTTATCATCGGATGAATGTTTTTGTAATTCTATCGAGAGGTCATTTAACACATGGATCATATCGTTGCGCCATGATATGGTATAGGGATCAAAAGCCTTGAATGCAGGCAGATTTTGGAGGGCAAGGCCTGCTTCAGATATTATTTGCTCGAATAAAGTTTTGCTATTTTTTATATGAGGATTATTCTTTAATGTGTGCGTCAAATAATCCAATTTTATTAATTTGTTTTGAAATTCAATATTCATAAAATACATTAAATTAAATTTAAATTAATTTTCATTATAATTGTTTATTAATTGTTTGTAAAGGAATTAAAATTTAACGAGAATTAAATTTTGATTAAATTTTGAATGGGAATCGACTTGCCAAATATAAAGGATAGCTGTGAATTCCATTGCGTATATCAATTTTGAATGGACGGCCGCTCATAATAGTGCGATATTTTGACTTGTATTTTTCAACAAATTTTTGCAAACTTTTAGCGTGAGTGACATTACCGGATTTTACTTCTATGGGCAAAATATCCCCTTCAATATTTCTAACAAATTCCACTTCAGAACGACCTTCTTGCCACGAATACAAATCCTTGCAATTTGTACTGATAAACTCTTGGACAACAAAATTCTCTGCAAAATAACCTTTATAAGTTCCATACTGATATTCTAAAATTGTCTTGGGAGCCAGGCCGCTTAAAGCACCAAGCATACCCACATCAAAAACAAATAATTTAAAGCGATTTTCTTCCACATAAGCGGAAAGGGGATGTTCTATAGTTTCAATGATGGGCAATTTGAATATTAGCCCGGCATTCTCAAGCCAATCTATTGCATTTGCAAGCCTGCTGTAACGATCTATTCCTTCAATAATGCCATGAAATTGATATCGTTTTGATGACCCATCAACAGTTCTTGCCAATTGATTCGGAATAGAACGCCAAATTCGATCAATATGCATTGCATTGACTTTCCCCGAGTGTTTGGCAATATCGGCATAATAATCAGAAAGCAGTTGTGTTTGCTTTTCACGGACTTTTTCGAAAGCTACAAATAAATCATTCCTTGTTATCAATGAAAGTTTGCACAACTTCAGGAAGTCCTCCGACAATAAAATACCATTTTAAACGCTCCCAAATCCGATCATGCACTAACTGTGGAATTACTGTATCATAATTGCAAGTCTCTATTAAATCAGCGGAAAAATCCTCATCTATGGCACGTAAAAATTCAACAAAAGTAAGAGGGTATAAATAATCCGTCTGAACTTTTCCAACGGGATAGGATTCATGATTCAGTTTTACTCCGAGTAATGATCCGGCGCAGCAAAGTGCAAGTTCCGGCATATCTTCCTGAAAATATTTCAAGCTTGTTAATGCTCTGGGAATGGCTTGAATTTCATCAAATATGACAAGATCCTTGGTGATGTCGATATGTTTGTTCTGATGGAAGCTGAGCTGATTAATAATAGGGCCGTGGATCCAAATTCGATTCAAATACCTTTGCCAATTCAGGTTCTTTCTCAAAATTAAAATAATGAAAATTTGAAAACTCAGGTTTTCCCAAAATGCTGTAACAGGTACGTTTTTCCACATTGGCGAACGCCGCGGAGAATCAGTGGTTTTTTATGCCCACTTGTCTGCCACTCTTGTAATTTTCGATAATATAATCGTTTCATACTTGTAATTTTCGTCATTTTTGACGGAAATTGCAAGTAAAAAACGGCATTTATGACGGAAGTTGTAAATCTAAATTTTCAATCCTAAAATCAGCAAAATGTCGATTTTAGGATTGAAAATGCTTTTGATTTTTAAATCCTAAAATTGACATTTTGCTGATTTTAGGATTGAACATACACATGATGACAGGCTTGCATGATTCCTCGAAGATGCGTTAGCATCCCAGGTTCTTTTAGAAGGTTTGCAATGTCTTTTGGCAAATAAACTCAAAAAGGGGTTAGGCATGACATTCGGACATTTGAAAGTCCGAATGTCATGCCTGACCCCATTCTTGACCCCATTCTGAATTCGCGCGTTAAGAAATTTTTTTCCTATTATAAACCTTTTATTTTCCTTTACAAATAATATATAGTTGTAAATACTTAATCGATGGATAAATGAATTAAGATTAACAAAATGGAGTTATTTTATGCAAATAAACAATACTAATGTTACAGGAACAAACCAATACGAAGCGCAATCTATGGTAGATCCCATAGCGGGTTCTCTTCCTACGGATGTATTGCCTATCATTTTCAAAAATGTGAAATCAGATCTTCCCAATCTGGCTTTGGTTTGCAAAAACTGGACAGCTATTGTAGATGATCAACAGTTTCGCGAATCGATTTGCCCGGCCAAAGCTTTTGGTAGTAGAGAATGGAAGGAATATATTGGAGTGGATGCCGGAAAAGAACCCCTTTTGCCAAGGCGAGCTTATGGAGATATGCAAAACGGGAACCATTACCTTACTTTTATCCCTGAAAAAGTCAAGATGACCCAAGTAAATGGAAAGGTCGACGATACCTCTATGGATATTGAGGAGGTCAAAGAAGTTCCATTGGATAGCTTGGAGGTTATTGGCAAACTGGTAGCAAATCCATCCAAAGGAAATAAAATTGGTTTTACTCAAAACTCTTGGCCAGCAGCTCTTCAAGAAAAAAGAAATCTTGAGAAGCCTCATTGGGTATTGATAAGCAAAGAAATCATAGGCAGAAATAAAAGCTACGAAGATCAGCAAAAGCTTGCCAAGGAGGAAAATGACAAAGTACCCGGAACGAAAATTTCAGGCTTGATAGACACAGTTATCAGCGTGTTTATGGAATATGTCCGATCCGGAGAGCGCAATTTTATATGGGATTCGGCTAAAAATGAATACAATATAGCGCGTGTTAATGAGCAGACTCGAGAGGTGCGGCTCGGTTTAGGTTTCGTGCCTTCCGGCCTTACTGTCGCCCACGACTATGACGATCCCCGTTGGGGCGCCGGTTTTGCTTTCGCCCGGAAGTCTTTTAGGATTGAACATACATATCCGACCCCATTCCTGAATTCGCGCGTTAAGAAATTTTTTTCCTATTATAAACCTTTTATTTTCCTGTACATATAATATATAGTTGTAAATACTTAATTTATTGATAAATGAATTAAGATTAACAAAATGGAGTTATTTTATGCAAATAAACAATACTAATGTTACAGGAACAAACCAATACGTAGTGCAATCTATGGTAGATCCCATAGCGGGTTCTCTTCCTACGGATGTATTGCCTATCATTTTCAAAAATGTGAAAACAGATCTTCCCAATCTGGCTTTGGTTTGCAAAAACTGGACAGCTATTGTAGATAATAAACAGTTTCGCGAATCGATTTGCCCGGCCAAAGCTTTTGGCAGTAGAGAATGGAAGGAATATATTGGAGTGGATGCCGGAAAAGAACCACTTTTGCCAAGGCGAGCTTATGGAGATATGCAAAACGGGAACCATTACCTTACTTTTATCCCTGAAAAAGTCAAGATGACCCAAGTAAATGGAAAGGTCGACGATACCTCTATGGATATTGAGGAGGTCAAAGAAGTTCCATTGGATAGCTTGGAGGTTATTGGCAAACTGGTAGCAAATCCATCCAAAGGAAATAAAATTGGTTTTACTCAAAACTCTTGGCCAGCAGCTCTTCAAGAAAAAAGAAATCTTGAGAAGCCTCATTGGGTATTGATAAGCAAAGAAATCGTAGGCAGAAATAAAAGCTACGAAGATCAGCAAAAGCTTGCCAAGGAGGAAAATGACAAAGTACCCGGAACGAAAATTTCAGGCTTGATAGACACAGTTATTAGCGTGTTTATGGAATATGTCCGATCTGGAGAGCGCAATTTTATATGGAATTCGGCTAAAAATGAATACAATATAGCGCGTGTTAATGAGCAGACTCGAGGGGTGCGGCTCGGTTTAGGTTTCGCGCCTCCCGGCCTTCATGTCGACGACCGCTATAGCTTTACCGCTGGGGGCCTCGGTTTTGCTTTCGCCCGGAAGTCCATTGGCCTTTGAAAACTTGATTTTTGGAAAGGCTTTGGATTTTTTGTTTATTGTTCCTTGGAATAAAAAATTTCCGGCTTGCCGGAAATTTTTTTTTGAAAAAATGGACTTATTTTTTAAAAGGGGTCAGGCATGACATTCGAAAAGGGGTCAGGCATGACATTCGGACATTTCAAATGTCCGAATGTCATGCCTGACCCCATTCCTGCCTGACCCCATTCCGTTTTTCCAACACCGGCGAACGCCGCGGAGAATCAGTGGTTTTTTATGCCCACAGGTCTTCCACTCTTGTAATTTCCGAAAATATAATCGTTTCATACTTGTAATTTTCGTCATTTTTAACGAAAATTGCAAGTAAAAAACGGCATTTATGACGGAAATTGTAAATCTAAATTTTCAATCCTAAAATCGACATTTTGCTGATTTTAGGATTGAAATTGCGCTTGAGTTATTAATCCTAAAATCGACATTTTGCTGATTTTAGGATTGATTTCTATTAAAGAGTTCGTCTACTATGACTTCTATAATATAGGAATGGTGAAAAGATGAAAGAGGCTCCTTTTATTGGTCGCGAAAATGAAATGGCCAGGCTTAAAGGACTATTAAAAAAGAATAGCGCAAGTCTTATCGTGGTCCGAGGTCGGAGGCGAATTGGAAAAAGCAGGCTGCTTGCAGAATTCGGAAAAGAAATGAAGAGCTTCTTTTTTTCTGGAATACCCCCAATGCGCAAAACAACTGCGCAAGCTCAACGCGAAGAATTCGCTAATCAGCTTGAAAGGGAAGGTGTGCCTGGTATTAAGCCTGATGATTGGGGAAATATGTTTTGGCATCTTTCAAAACATACTAAAGAGGGTCGTATTCTTATTGTATTCGACGAAATATCATGGATGGGAGGGAAAGATCCTAACTTTTTAGGCAAGTTAAAAACTGCCTGGGATATATACTTCAGTAAGAATCCAAATCTGATTATTGCTCTCTGCGGTTCAATTTCTTCCTGGATCGAGCAAAATATTTTGAGTAGCACTGGGTTTTTAGGAAGGATCACGATCGACCTGGTCCTAAAAGAGCTCCCTTTGAATGTTTGCAATGCTTTTTGGCGTAAAAAAGAGTCTAGAGTTTCTGCATATGAAAAATTTAAGCTCTTGTCAATAACTGGAGGGGTGCCTCTTTATCTCGAGCAAATTAGGCCCGATCTTCCCGCTGAACATAACATTCAAGAACTTTGCTTTACAAATGGAGGCTTATTTGTACGGGAATTTGATGAGATATTTTCCGATCTTTTTTCAAGGCGCAGCACAAGTTACAGTGAGATTGTCACATGCCTTGCAGAGGGCTCTAAAGATGTTGTTGAGATTTGTAAAGAGCTTAAAAAGAGTTAGGGGGAATCCGTAATAAATACCTCGAAGATCTTGTCAAGGCTGGTTTTGTGCAAAGAGACTTTACCTGGCGCCTGGAAGACGGAAAAGAGGGGAGCCTTAGCAGATATCGTTTAAGTGATAACTACCTGAGGTTTTATTTGAAGTATATTGCTCCTAATCTTTCTAAAATTGCAAAAGAGACCTTTTCTCCTCCGTCGTTAGTTAAGCTTCCAAACTGGGAGAGCATTATGGGATTGCAATTTGAAAATCTTGTAGTTCATAATCGTAAAATCGTTTGGAAAATGATAGGAGTATTGCCGGAAGAGGTGGTAATGGATGGCCCCTTTTTCCAGACCCATACTAAGAGACAGCCTGGATGCCAAATCGACTACATGGTTCAAACCCGTTTTCATACGTTATATGTATGTGAGATTAAATTTTCCAGGAACCCTATAGGCAGAAAAATCATTGAAGAAATGGAAGAAAAAAGAAAACGTTTGAAAATTCCTAAATATTGCTCCATTAGGCCTGTTCTTATCCATGTGAATGGTGTAGAGGAAAGTGTATTGGATGAAGGATATTTTGATAAGGTGATCGATTTTAGTGAACTTTTGGCTACGCCCCCTTAAGGAATAGGATCGCTTAACACTGATTGCCATTTTGACTATTGCCTTTACATTAAATTTAGCCGCAGACTTTTACCTGCCGAAAAGAATTGCTTTTCCGGCTATTTGCATGGATCATTTTGAAGGACAATTTGGTGAACCAAATTTCAAAGAGCGTGTGGATTTTGGAATAATTATAGGAGAATATGCCCTGCAAATTGAGGGTCAACCAACAAAATACATACCTACATCAAAAGGTATTATACACTATGCAAAAAATGGATATGTTAATTTAATTCCTTCTGATCCACAAGCTTTCATTAATTAAGCATCAGAGATTTTTAAATGGATATGCAAAAACATCTTTTATATATAACAAAATTAAAAATTCAGGATATGCATTCTTTGAAACTTAGAGGGGTGTTGGCGACATGGAAAGAAAAAGAAAATATGGCATCCATTTCTTTTTATTTTGATGGTCAAGTGACAGACGATGAACTCGAGGATGCATCCGTGATCTGTAGTGAAATTATTGCACATTGCATGAATGCTGTGTTAGAAGAGCATTATTTTCGATTAGACAAACCTGCAAAGTTGCCTAAAAGTAATTACTGGGCATACATTAAGTCCAAAAGAGAGGATATTGTAGGTTCAGAAATAGCATCCCGAGGGATTATCATAAAGGTGTGTTATGTATGATAAAGAATATCAAAGGTATGAGCCTTTATGATTATAGATATTGTAAATTTAAAATTATCCGCTCAACGAGGATTATTAGGACATGTTTTCCCTAAATTGAGGGCTGTTTGTGTAAACTCAACAGAAAATTTAATTTATGTTTGTTTTTATATTGATGGAGAAATTTCTGAAGATGAAACAGAATGTTGCGAAGGCGCGCTCGATGATATTATTGCGGATTTTTGCCACCTTACATATAATGGAAAAGACATCGAATTTGAAACGCCAATTATTAGGTTGGATTATCCTCAAAAACCTCCTTTAATTGGTCACTGGGTTTATCATAGAAATGAGCAATATCAGTAAATAACGTGAGTTCGATATATAAAAGTTTGATATTTAACTCGTTTTGGCTAAAAGAAAAACCACGAAGTGGTTTAATTAAACCACTTCGTGGTTTTTATTTAAGCCAAAACGAGTTAAATATCAAACTCTTATATATCGAACTTAAGTAAAATAAGATTATAAAAAAAGGGAGAGCTTCAAGTGAAAACAAAACCAATTTATCTCGATGACCCGTACAAGAGGGAAATGGTAGCACACATTATTGACGTGATTCCGGAAAAAGAAGGCGTTTGGCGGCTTATTCTTGATGAGACTGTCTTCTATCCCATGGGAGGAGGGCAGCCCACAGACCAGGGAAAATTCATCTTCCCTGATGGATTACAAGGTGATGTTTACCAAGTTTTGCTGAAAGAAGGGGAGATCAATCACTACGTAAAAACCTCCTTTTGTCCTATGATTGGGATAGAAGTTAAAGGCAGCATAGATTGGGAGCGTCGTTATAAAAACATGCGCGTCCATTCGGCAGGCCATGTAATAGACTTTTCCATGCATTTGCTTGGGTATTCTCCGAGTCCCTTGCATCCAATAAAAGGCGACCATGGAAAAAAACCGTTCGTTCTTTATCAGGGTGTCATCGAAAAAGAAATTAAAGAAGAGCTGCAAAGAAAGTGTGATGAGCTGATTGCAAATGATATACGTTTTTCTTGGAATTTTGAACTCCTGGAAAATATTGAGAAAGAAGCTATCTATTTGCAACCTGGACTGCCAAAAAATAAACCTTTGCGAGCGTTAAAGCTTGAGGGCGTCGGCATCGTTGCAGATGGAGGAACCATAGTCGCCTCTACAAGGGAGGTAGGCAATGTCTCCATTACGGATATTGAAATTGCAGAAGGCAATACGTGCATTAAATATCAGGTGATCTAAACAAGAAACAAGGACCCTTGTGAATTCGCATGTAAAGAAATTTTTTTCCTATTATAAACCCTATCAAAGGCTATTTTTTGCAGATATGGCATGTGCCATTATTGCGTCGGCAATAACATTGGCCATCCCCTTATGCATCAGATATATCACTAATGAATGTACGATATTTTTTACGTTGTGTCCATGCTTTATTCAGTTTTATTCTTCACATAATAGCTAAATAGCTACATACAAATTATTTTCCTGTACAAATAATATATAGTTGTAAATACTTAATCGATGGATAAATGAATTAAGATTAACAAAATGGAGTTATTTTATGCAAATAAACAATACTATGGTAGATCCCATAGCGGGTTCTTTTCCTACGGATGTATTGCCTATCATTTTCAAAAATGTGAAAACAGATCTTCCCAATCTGGCTTTGGTTTGCAAAAACTGGACAGCTATTGTAGATAATAAACAGTTTCGCGAATCGATTTGCCCGGCCAAAGCTTTTGGCAGTAGAGAATGGAAGGAATATATTGGAGTGGATGCCGGAAAAGAACCACTTTTGCCAAGACGAGCTTATGGAGATATGCAAAACGGGAACCATTACCTTACTTTTATCCCTGAAAAAGTCAAGATGACCCAAGTAAATGGAAAGGTCGACGATACCTCTATGGATATTGAGGAGGTCAAAGAAGTTCCATTGGATAGCTTGGAGGTTATTGGCAAACTGGTAGCAAATCCATCCAAAGGAAATAAAATTGGTTTTACTCAAAACTCTTGGCCAGCAGCTCTTCAAGAAAAAAGAAATCTTGAGAAGCCTCATTGGGTATTGATAAGCAAAGAAATCATAGGCAGAAATAAAAGCTACGAAGATCAGCAAAAGCTTGCCAAGGAGGAAAATGACAAAGTACCCGGAACGAAAATTTCAGGCTTGATAGACACAGTTATTAGCGTGTTTATGGAATATGTCCGATCTGGAGAGCGCAATTTTATATGGAATTCGGCTAAAAATGAATACAATATAGCGCGTGTTAATGAGCAGACTCGAGAGGTGCGGCTCGGTTTAGGTTTCGTTCCTTCCGGCCTTCATGTCGGCACCTTCTATGACAATCCCCATGGGAGCGCCGGTTTTGCTTTCGCCCGGAAGTCCATTGGCCTTTGAAAACTTGACCCTTGGAAAGGCTTTGGATTTTTGTTTATTGTTCCTTGGAATAAAAATTTCCGGCTTGCCGGAAATTTTTTTTGAAAAATCAGCTCTACGAGGATTATTAGGACATGTTTTTCCTAAATTGAGGGCTGTTTGTGTGAACTCAACAGAGAACTTAATTTCTCACCTTACGCGAAACATTTTTTACGTTGTGTCCATGCTTTATTCAGTTTTTTTCTTCACATAATAGCTAAATAGCTACATACAAATTATTTTCCTGTACAAATAATATATAGTTGTAAATACTTAATCGATGGATAAATGAATTAAGATTAACAAAATGGAGTTATTTTATGCAAATAAACAATACTAATGTTACAGGAACAAACCAATACGAAGCGCAATCTATGGTAGATCCCATAGTGGGTTCTCTTCCTACAGATGTATTGCCTATCATTTTCCAAAATGTGAAAACAGATCTTCCCAATCTGGCTTTGGTTTGCAAAAACTGGACAGCTATTGTAGATAATCAACAGTTTCGCGAATCGATTTGCCCGGCCAAAGCTTTTGGTAGTAGAGAATGGAAGGAATATATTGGAGTGGATGCCGGAGAAGAACCACTTTTGCCAAGGAGAGCTTATGGAGATATGCAAAACGGGAGCCATTACCTTACTTTTATCCCTGAAAAAGTCAAGATGACCCAAGTAAATGGTAAGGTCGACGATACCTCTATGGATATTGAGGAGGTCAAAGAAGTTCCATTGGATAGCTTGGAGGTTATTGGCAATCTGGTGTCAAATCCAATAAAAGGAAATATAATTGGTTTTACTCAAAACTCTTGGCCAGAAGCTCTTCAAGAAAAAAGAAATCTTGAGAAGCCGCATTGGGTATTGATAAGCAAAGAAATCATAGGCAGAAATAAAAGGTACGAAGATCAACAAAAGCTCGCCAAGGAGGAAAATGACAAAGTACCCGGAACGAAAATTTCGGGCTTGATAGACACAGTTATCAGCTTGTTTATGGAATATGTCCGATCTGGAGAGCGCAATTTTATATGGGATTCGGCTAAAAATGAATACAATATGGCGCGTGTTAATGAGCTAACTAATGGGTGGCGATTCGGTTTAGGTTTCGCGCCTTCCGGCCTTGTTGTCTACGGCCTCTGTGACGGTCCCGGTGAGGGCGTCGGTTTTGCTTTCGCCCGGAAGTCCATTGGCCTTTGAAAACTTGATTTTTGGAAAGGCTTTGGATTTTTGTTTATTGTTCCTTGGAATAAAAATTTCCGGCTTGCCGGAAATTTTTTTTGAAAAATCAGCTCTACGAGGATTATTAGGACATGTTTTTCCTAAATTGAGGGCTGTTTGTGTGAACTCAACAGAGAACTTAATTTCTCACCTTACGCGAAACATTTTTTACGTTGTGTCCATGCTTTATTCAGTTTTTTTCTTCACATAATAGCTAAATAGCTACATACAAATTATTTTCCTGTACAAATAATATATAGTTGTAAATACTTAATCGATGGATAAATGAATTAAGATTAACAAAATGGAGTTATTTTATGCAAATTAATAATTCAAATGTTACAGGAACAAACCAATACGAAGCGCAATCTATGGTAGATCCCATAGCGGGTTCTCTTCCTACAGATGTATTGCCTATCATTTTCCAAAATGTGAAAACAGATCTTCCCAATCTGGCTTTGGTTTGCAAAAACTGGACAGTTATTGTAGATAATCAACAGTTTCGCGAATCGATTTGCCCGGCCAAAGCTTTTGGGAGTAGAGAATGGAAGGAATATATTGGAGTGGATGCCGGAAAAGAACCACTTTTGCCAAGGCGAGCTTATGGAGATATGCAAAACGGGAACCATTACCTTACTTTTATCCCTGAAAAAGTCAAGATGACCCAAGTAAATGGAAAGGTTGACGATACCTCTATGGATATTGAGGAGGTCAAAGAAGTTCCATTGGATAGCTTGGAGGTTATTGGCAATCTGGTGTCAAATCCAATAAAAGGAAATATAATTGGTTTTACTCAACACTCTTGGCCACAAGCTCTTCAAGAAAAAAGAAATCTTGAGAAGCCGCATTGGGTATTGATAAGCAAAGAAATCATAGGCCGAAATAAAAGCTACGAAGATCAGCAAAAGCTTGCCAAGGAGGAAAATGACAAAGTACCCGGAACGAAAATTTCAGGCTTGATAGACACAGTTATCAGCGTGTTTATGGAATATGTCCGATCCGGAGAGCGCAATTTTATATGGGATTCGGCTAAAATTAAATACAATATAGCGCGTGTTAATGAGCTAACTATAGGGTGGCGAATCTGTTTAGATTTCGCGCCTTCCGGCCTTGGTGTCAGCCACAACTATAACGCTTCCCATGAGGGCGTCGGTTTTGCTTTCGCCCGGAAGTCCATTGGCCTTTGAAAACTTGATTTTTGGAAAGGCTTTGGATTTTTGTTTATTGTTCCTTGGAATAAAAATTTCCGGCTTGCCGGAAATTTTTTTTTTGAAAAATCAGCTCTACGAGGATTATTAGGACGTGTTTTTCCTAAATTGAGAGCTGTTTGTGTGAACTCAACAGAAAATTTAATTTATGTCTGTTTTTATATTGATGGGGAAATTTCTGAAGATGAAGCAGAATATTGCGAAGGCGCCCTCGATGATATTATTGCGGATTTTTGCCACCTTACATATAATGGAAAAGACATCGAATTTGAAACGCCCATTGTCCGACTAGATTATCCTCAAAAACCTTCTTTAATTGGCCACTGGGTTTATTATAGAGATGAGCAATATCAGGTGATCTAAACCAGAAACAAGGACCCTTGTGAATTCGCGAGTTAAGAAATTTTTTTCGTATTATAAACCCTATCTGGGGCTATTTTTTGCAGACATGGCATGTGCCGTTATTGCATCGGCAATTACACTGGCCATCCCATTATGCATAAGATACATCACTAAAAATTTGCTAGAAGTCAGTGCGCCCGATGCTCTCAATCAAATCTACATGATGGGCGGCGTCATGCTTGCTTTGGTTGTCCTTTATACTGCATGCCATGCATTTATTGACTATCAGGGACATATGATGGGGGCGCTGATGGAAAGAGACATGCGCAATGAATTATTTGAGCATTACCAAAAACTCTCTTTCAATTTTTATGATGAACATAGAACAGGCCAGCTCATGACTCGGATCTCAAACGATTCGTTTGATCTTGCCGAATTATATCATCATGGCCCTGAAGATATCGTCATCTCCTTACTGAATTTTATCGGCGCATTTGTCATCTTAATCAATATCAATGTCAAGCTCGCCCTCATCGCTCTTCTTTTTTTGCCCATCATGGGAATGTATGGGTTTTATTTTAGCAAGAAAATGCACAGTGCATTAAGGAAAAGCAAGGATAGAATCGGTGATATTAACGCGCAAGTTGAAGATACGCTTGTCAGGAATCAGAGTTGTCAAGTCCTTTACGAATGAAGAGATTGAAAAAAAGAAATTTGCTTATGAAAATAATCGTTTTGTCGAAAGCAGAAGAGAGGCGTATAAAAGTGAGGCCTATTTTTATGAAGGTTTGATTACGCTCACGCAACTCATGACGATTGCTGTTGTCATCTTTGGTGCAGTCAGTATTGTGAAAGGATCTTTAGATTTGGCAGATTTGCTCACATTTTTACTTTATATTGGCATCCTCATTGAACCCATTCAAAGACTGGGTAATTTTACCAGGCTATACCAGGAAGGAATTACCGGTTTTGAACGGTTTATGGAAGTTTTAGAAGTAGAGCCAGATATAAAAGACGCGCCAGATGCAATTGAACTTGCGCATGTTCAAGGAAATATAGAATTTAAAAATGTCAGTTTTAAATATAAAGAAGGCTATGACCATGTCCTAAAGAATATCTCTCTGAATATAAAAGTCGGAGAATATGTTGCTTTGGTGGGGCCTTCAGGAGTTGGGAAAACAACTCTATGTTCTTTAATTCCTCGATTCTATGAAGTAAGCAAAGGAGAAATATTGATTGATGGCAAGAATATTAGCGGCTTAAGCTTGCGCTCATTAAGAAGGAATATAGGCATTGTCCAGCAAGATGTGTATCTGTTTGCCGGAACAGTCTTAGACAATATTCGCTATGGTAAACTTGATGCAAGTGAAGAAGAAATCATGATGGCAGCCAAAAAAGCCAATGCCCATGATTTTATTATGGCATTACCGAATGGGTATGCGACAGATATTGGGCAACGTGGCGTAAAATTATCAGGCGGGCAAAAGCAACGCTTAAGCGTGGCGCGCGTTTTCTTAAAAGATCCTCCCATTATCATTTTTGATGAAGCGACGAGCGCGCTAGATAATGAAAGTGAAAAGGCCGTGCAAGATTCACTGGAGAAGTTAACTGAAAATCGCACAACACTTGTCATTGCCCATCGCCTGTCAACAGTCAGAAATGCCCAAAGAATTCTTGTATTAACCGATAACGGGATTGAGGAACAAGGAACGCATGAAGAGTTAATCGCATTAGATGGCACCTATGCGAATTTATACAATATGCAATTAAGAATAGAAGATCCGAATAATACTTAACATTCTTCACCACTGAGCCAGTGAGATCACTGAGAAGGTTGAGATAGGGAGGATAGAGGCCTATTGATCAACTTTAACAAAAAGTCTGGTTTAGTATGCTTTGAGGCCTCGATGATAATTGTACATTTTTTATTGCCTATGATAATTTAAAAGGAGATTTTAGATGAAGCGAAATTTTGATATATACTCAGGAGTGGATTTCAAGCACAACCTTACCCCATTGGAATTAAATTTTGGTCAAGGAGGGTCGCTTCCGAGCGATCTATTTCTTCGCATTTTTCAAGATTTGAAAGTAGATCTTCCCTCCGTGGCTTTGGCAAGTAAAAACTGGCAAGCCTTGGCTGACGATGAGGCGTTTTGCAAAATGATACGCCCTGCCCAAGCCTTTGGCACGCAAGAATGGAAAGAATATATTGGGGTGTATGTCGGGGAAGAACCGCGCCTGCCAAGACGTGCCTATGGAGATCTGGATAAATATGGCGGCTTGCTTACCTTTATTCCTGAAAAAGTCAAAGTTATAGAAAATGGAAAAGAAGTACTCTTGGATAATTTGGAGGTTATTGGCAAACTGGTAGAAAATCCCAAAAAAGGAAATAAAACAGGTTATGTAATTTCCTGGCAACCAGCTATTACCGAAAGAAGAAAACTGGAAAAACCGCATTGGGTATGGATAAAGAAAGAGGTGATAGGCAGAAATAATACCGATATACAGCAGCAAGAGCTTGTTAGCAAAGAAGAAAATAAAATGATACCTGGAGCTAATATTTCAGGTTTAATAGATACAGCCATCAGTGTATTTATGGAATATGTCAGATCGGGAGAACGCAATTTTGTTTGGGATCCACCAGTCAATGGCCAGAGAACATATGTACGTGTTAACGAGCGGACAATGGGAGACTGCTTACTTTTAGGTTTCGATCCCTCTGGACTCCGTGTCCAGGGCGGTGGCGATGGCGTTGGCGTTGACTACATTGCAGTTGCTCCTTCCTGGAAGTCCATTTGCTTTTGAACCTCTCATTTTCGTAAGATGTTTCTGCTGCTAAAATCATGAAGAGCCTTTTAGTATATTTATGAAGCTAATCATATTTACACTTAATTCTTCTTTGCTGCTAAAGCTAAGCGCTTGCGCTGTATCGGAAGTGAGGCGCCTGAATAATTCCATGGTATGGAATAATGCCTTCCAACTGTCCTCAGCATCGAAGTGAGCAAAAATGCCATGTAGATCGTTCCATAAGGCTTGATCGACCCATGAAGGCATTCGTTTTCCGTTTGGGGGAGGGGAATAAATCCAGCCCTCTTCAGCTTGTGCATGCCATTCGATCATTTTTAAAAGAAAGCAATGGGCCGCCCAAGATCTAAATTTCACTGACCACAAATCTCCCCTCTTTAGATATACTCCGACATGGTAGACTTCAAACCAAAATTCTTTGATAACTTCATTAAATTCTTGCTCCGAGGGTTTGATCGCTTTTACCTCAAATTGAGGCGAGAGCATTCCACTCGTTTTATTTTCCTTATCAAGCAGAACTTTATAGCCGAGTTTATAGTCGTCAGGAAGAGATCTGCTTTGTGCGATCTCATCCAAGATGTCGATACTCAAAAAAGAAAAGTCTACTTTTATCCCCCCTTCATAAATGACAAGACGGGAGGGGAATGTTCTTCCTTTACAGAACACCTTCTCTTTTATGCATACCCACACATTCCCAAACTGAGACAGCCATTCTTCTGATTTTGTATAAGGTTCATGGGTATTGCAAAAGATAGAAAGATCATAGTCGGAAAAAGAGTCGACTGGCTGGCACCCTGCACGTGATCCAAGGAGAATAAGAGCCCTGACAGCCTCTTCTTTTTTGCCCCATTCTATTAACTTTTCAAGCATTCTACACCTTTGCTTGGTAAACAATGGAATTCGGATTATGTTCAAATGCATGCTCTGTCATCAGCACTTGAGAAAAGCCTGCCTTCTCTAAAAACAATTCCATCTCGTAAGGATAATACCAACGAACGGTCAAATCTTCTTCCTCGTGAGCAATGACTTTGCCATCAAGGCGTTTTTCATAGTGACTTTTAGACATTTCCAGCTGCTCCTTTGGATCGATTGTCGTCATCGATTTGAGGAAAATTTCAGCTCCATCTGGACATGCGATGACGTGATTAGATGAGATAATTTTCTTATCCTTAGAGAGAGATTCACCTTCAATGCTTGCTTTAATGCTATCCCAGGGAATGAACGTATCAAGAATAAGGGAGCCCCCGGGGAGTAGGTAAGAATGTAAATTGCGAAGGACTTTTAGCGCCTCTGCTCTATCGGCAATCAGTTGAAATGATCCCACCGCAATGAAAATGAGGGCATACTTCTTCAACAATGGACTTTCTATCGGCTGATTGAATAGAGATACCGTAAAATTTTCGGAGCGGCATCGATTTTCACAACTTTCCAGCATTTCTGTAGAATTATCCAGCCCGTCAATTTGGAATCCTAGGCGAAGAAGTGGCAAAAGCAGTCTTCCTGATCCGCACATGGCTTCAAGAATCGGACCTTGAACACTTCTTAAGACTTCTGTATAAAAAATCACTTCTTTGGGGCAAGCTTGAGGCTTGCTGATATCATAAAACTCTGTACAGAGCTTGTAATATGCTTTTCTTTCAATCTGCTTGTTCATCATTTCAACCATCTAAAAATAATGTGGGCATCCTATAAAGGGATATTATCGCATTTTTTAGAATTTATTTAGAATTTATTTCTTGTCTAAAATATTTGTTTCATTGTAGAATGCCTTGAAAACACATTTAGGATATATCCTTTGTATGATACGCATTATTATAGGCTCACAGTCGCCTCGAAGGATTGAACTGATGAGCCAGTTTTCTATACCGTTTGAACAGGCTTCACCTCCCTTTGTAGAAGAATCTGTAGCTTTTCATGGGGATCCTGTGGCCTACGTCAATGCCCTCTCCAAAGGTAAGTCGGATTCCTTGAATCATCTTTATCCCAAGGCTGCGGTGCTGACGGCGGATACGGTGGTGTTTTGCAATCATAAAATATATAACAAGCCGCAGAATTATGATGAGGCATTTCAATTTCTGTGGGAACTGCAGGGTCAATGGCAAAGCGTTTTTACCGGAGTTTGCCTTTACTATGACTATCAGCTGCATCAGGAAGTGGAGGAAACGCGCGTTTTGTTCAATCCCATGGCTCCTGAGCAAATCCATGCTTACTTAAAGCACACCCAATGGGTTGACAAGGCGGGCGGATATACTATCCAAAAGCTGGGCATGCTGCTGG
Organism: uncultured Parachlamydiaceae bacterium; assembly: GCA_963780445.1. GTDB lineage: Bacteria > Chlamydiota > Chlamydiia > Chlamydiales > Parachlamydiaceae > CAWACC01. The sequence continues at coordinate 154,727 of CAWACC010000001.1, read as the reverse complement.
TCAAAAAGATTGATGGATGCTACTACAATGTAATAGGCCTGCCTCTGAATACGGTTCACAAATTATTTTTAAAAATCGGCATTGATTTGTGGCATTATGTCAAGTAGCCAATTTAGGGTCTATGGCATCGCGGAGGGCATCGCCGACGAGGGCAATGGCGACTAGCAACAGGGTCAGCAATAAGGCAGGAGGCCATAGCAGATCGCTTTCTCCGGGGAAGGCGCGCCGCCCTTCATCCATCAATACGCCCCAAGAGCAGGAGCCTTCTTCTCCTAATCCCAAAAAAGAGAGGCCCGCCTCGCTGCTGATGGCGCCCATGATGGCAAAGGGCAAAAGGGTGAGCACCGGAGGGATGGCATTGGGAAGGATATGGGAGAATATGATAAATCGGTCATTAAATCCTATGGCCTTGCAAGCTTCCACATAGGTGAGGTTTCGCTGCTTGAAAAATTCTCCCCTAATATATCTGGAAAACCCGGTCCAGCCGAAAAGGCCGATGACCAAAATCACCAAAAAAATCGTTTTACTTTGCAAGATGGCCACCACAAATAATAGCATAAAAAATGTGGGCATCGATTCCCATATTTCGAGCAGTCGGCAGACGATGATATCAAATGTGCCGGCATAATACCCCGCAAAAGCTCCAATGGGGATGCCGATCAGCAGGGCAATTCCAATTGATAAAATACCGACGGTCAGGGATATGCGAACGCCGAAGATCAGGGCGGAAAGGAGGTCTTTGCCGTTGCTGCGGGTTAATTCCCACCAGGGCAGGAACTGGTTCAGGCTTTGGTCTCCTCCGGCATCGTCTTCCCAATGGAAATCGCGGATCAGGGGCATCAGTTCGTATTTCAGGCGGGGAATATTTTCCTGAATCCATTTTCTGCGGTCCTGGATATACTGTATTTTGGCTTTTGCATAACGGTACGTTTGGTTATCAGGCTGTTCCGCCTTCAGGGCTTTGTCCAGGCGGTTTATTTCGTTCTCTTCATTTTCCTTTTCATTTTCCCACAAGGATGGCAAATGCAGGGACAACCCATTTTTTTTTGCGTACTGAACATATCCTGGCTCATAGGGAAGCCACTGTTGGTTTTGTAGAAAATATTGTTGCTGTTTAAGCAATAGATTCAATTGGGCATAGGCATTCATATAGGACAGATCAAAATTCCAATCGGGCAAGGGATGGTCCTTCAAGGCCATGTGCCTTTGATGTGTGAGCTCTGGATCTACTGCAGGGTCTTTTCTCGGGGACATGATAATAAAAAGGAATACCCCAATCTGAAGGGATAATAGAGCGCTTAATAAGCCCCAGCGCAAGCGAGAGTTGTCAAGAAACAGCCAAACAATCAACCCTATTGGAAAAGTAAAAATGAGGAGGTTGAAGAATATATCAATGTTTTTTGTGTAATATCCTGTATAGAAAAGATAGCGGAACATAGGGAAATACCATTTGCCATCATAGTAGACGCAAAAAGGTTTGCCTGATGCGAGAAAAGGGGCGAAAATGCCTATAAATACAAAGAGAAGTACGGTGAGAAAAGCGAGATGGCCCATTCTGTGCCTTTTGAACCGTACCCATAAGCTATTCCAGTAGGATTGGGAGGGGGATTTTTCTTTCATGATCTACTCCAATGTGACTCGCGGGTCCAATAGGGTATAGGCTATATCTGCGACCAGAAATCCGATCAAAGTCAGGAAGGACCCCGCGAAAGCTGAAAACATAATCACATTATAGTCCCTGTTTAGAATAGCGTCATAGAAGAATTTTCCGAATCCGTTGATTCCGAATAGCGTTTCAACAATCAAGGAGCCTCCCAAGACAATTCCCAGCGAGCCAGCGATGGAAGTCACGATGGTGATAGCCGCATTTCTTCCGACGTGCCTGAACAGGATGACAGGAAAAGACACGCCTTTGGCCCTGGCTGTGCGAATGTAATCCTGGCGAAGCACTTCCAATACAGCCGTGCGGGAAAGACGCGCCTGTGCTGCCAGGCTGCCATACATAATGGCTATTAAAGGCAGGCAGATATGCCGGAACACATCCAACACTCGCTGCAGGGTGTTTTCTTCAGAATAGACAGCGTCCGGGCTGCTAAAGCCGCTGATAGGGATGGGAATGGAGGTGAAGGGAAAGGTATGGTTCAAGGCTATTTCAATCAGGAAGGGGGCTACTACAAACACGGGTGTCGCATAAAGGATTAAAAAACACAGATTTAACGTATAGTCAGGCAAACGGTTGTGCTGATAGGCCATCATGCAGCCAAAAAACTGGCATAGGGCAAAGGTGATGATCATAGGTATAAGGGAAAGGGTGAGGGAGTATTTGAATCTTTTGGTGACCTCCATGATGACGGTTTTATTGGAATCGTTTCTTAGGGTGCCGAAATTCAAAGTAAGGACGCGGCCCATATAACGGCAAAAGCGGGTATCAAAGAAAAAAATGGAAATTTTTTTCTGGAGAGACGGCTCAAAGGAATAATAGGCTTTATTTTCTTCATACCAGTTTTTTAACTCTTGAATTTTTTTAGTATAGGCTTCGGATTGATCTGAGAGGGTTATGGCTAAAGAAGAGAGCAGGTTGTTGTCTTTATTGATCTTTCTGTTATAACTTTTTTGCTTTTCGCTTAAACTAGGTCCTAAATAGGCCTGTCGAGTGCCTCCGCGTATAAAAAATTGGGCCGCCAGCCTTCTTATGGCTGGATCTATGGAGGGATTTTCCATGACCTTCAATAATTTAGGCATCAGATAACGGGATTGATCTCCAAAGGCGATTCTGATAGCATCATATTCTTTCAGGCTGATCTCTTCCTTATCAGCCTGAGATCTTTTGTGAGTCTTCAATAGAGCTAGGGTATCGTCTACATATTTTTGGGAGAGTTCCGGCCACGTATTGTACAGGATGGGAAGAGTCAATCCGTAAAATTCTCGGAACTGCAGATAGCGTTCATCGCTTCCGAAGGCAACGGCACTGCCTTCCTTTTTGACAGCACCCTCCGGAGATATTTCCGTATAGGTTGTGGGTTCCCCTGGGGCCAAATTGATGATAATAAAATTGATGAGCACGATGAAAAACAGGGTGACAGGGAGAAGGAAAAGCCGCCGGAGAACGTAATTAAGCATTTGTCAAATCACCTCTTTAGACATAAAATATAGGAGACATGATCAATTTTAAATGGAATTTAATATCAAAATACGTTATAATATTTTTAATATAATTAGTGTACATAAGGTTAATAAATGTCTATCTTTTTTTGTGATTTAACTCTGGATCAATTATCCGACTGGCTTAAAAGTCAGGGAGAAAAAGAATTCCATGCCAAACAGATTTTTGAATGGGTATACTCGAAAGGGGTGCATTCATGGGACCAGATGTCCAATCTGACGAAATCCCTTCGTGCCAAGCTTGCAGACAGCTTCCGTTTATTTTCGGTTGAACTCGTAAAAATGACCGAGTCCAATGACAAAGAAACCTTCAAGTTTTTATGGAAGCTCAGCGATGGGAATCTGATTGAATCGGTCCTTATTCTTTCAAGCAATCGACGTACCGTATGCGTGTCCTCTCAGGTGGGATGCCCGGCCAAATGCGCCTTTTGCGCTTCGGGCAAGCAAGGCTTTTTGCGGAATCTCCGCCCTTATGAGATCATTGAACAGGTTTTATTGATCAATAACCGGTTGATGCCTAAAGGGGAAAGAGTTTCCCATATCGTTTATATGGGGATGGGCGAGCCTTTTAAAAATTATGATTCTGTCATCACATCGATCCGGGTGTTGTGCGATCCTGCGTATTTCAATATTTCGCAACGCCGGATCACCGTTTCGACTGTAGGCATTATTGAAGGGATCAAGCGATTGACCCAGGAAAATCTGACGATCAATCTGGTCTTATCATTGCATGCACCTAACCAGCAGATACGCAAAAAAATCATTCCTTATGCCAGAAAATACCCTCTCGAAGACTTGATGGTGGCTATGGATGAGTACTCCGCCAAAACGAAACGGGATATTACGTTTGAATATACGCTGATTGCAGGGATCAATGACCATCCCGATCATGCCTTTGAATTGGCCCATCTGTTAAAAGGGCGTCAATGCACGGTGAATTTAATTCCCTATAATCCGGTGGCAGGTTTAAAACTCAGACGTCCAGATAAAAAAAATATCAAGGAATTCCGAAGCGTCCTCTACGGCAATCGCATCGTCAACACCTGCCGGTATACTAAAGGAGACGATATATCTGCCGCTTGTGGTCAGTTGGCTTTGCAGCAATCTGAGAAAGCAATTCCCGCCCGTTAAATTAAACTGGACTTTAGCCATTCGAAAAAATAGTTTACAGTATTTTGTTTTTTCGTGTCCGAGTCCGAGTCCGTGTCCGAGTCCGATTTAACAAGGATTGAATCGGACTCGGACACGGACTCGGACTCGGACACGAAGAAGGAATTTTGATATGGCTAAAGTCCAGATTAAAGTTTTTCAGCCCCGCACAAAAAATGGTTGCGTTTCATTGCGGCAGGCTTTAACCTGCAAATCAGATTAACAACAATGAGGAGAAATTTATGCAACGCAAAGCTTCAGCCGTTTGGCAAGGCAATCTAAAGGATGGCAAAGGGACTGTTTCAACAGAAAGCGGAGTCCTTAAGCAGGCACAATATTCTTTCAAGACACGCTTTGAAAATGGCGTGGGTACAAATCCTGAAGAGCTTCTCGCGGCAGCTCATGCCGGATGCTTCGCTATGGCTTTGTCCAATGAACTCGGAAATGCCGGCATGGTTGCCAACAAACTCGAAGCCACTGCCACCCTTTCACTTGAAAAGGTTCAGGAAGGCTTTGCCATAACAAAAAGCCACATTGACCTGGTTGCCAATATTCCCGGCGCAGATAAAAGCAAATTTGATACTGCTGTCAATGCAGCCAAAGCGGGTTGTCCTGTTTCTAAACTGTTCAAAGCAGAAATCACTGTCTCAGCCCGGCTCGAATAACGGGTGTAAGATTCTTAATTTTTTTTGATACACTATTTGCCTTATTTACGGTGATACGGTAAAATAAGGAAAGGAGGCTTCTATGAAAGAACAACATAAAAAGCAAGAAACTGTTCGTTTAACTATTGATTTTCCTTTAGATCAACATAAGTACATCAAAATGCTGGCAGCTAAAGAAGGTATCAGTTTGAGACGGTTTGTTACCGAACACTTACCTAGTTTACATAAAAGAAAAAAAACACATCAAGATATCGAAAAAGATGAGTTTGAAGATTTACTAAAGGAGTTATTAGTTGAAAAAGCAGATGTACTTAAAAGATTGTCTAAAAAATAATTTATAGAATAAGGCATGAAATTCGATATTGACAGCCTGGAAGCTTTTCCTACACAGGCCGGTGTGTATATCATGAAAGGCCCTGGCGGAGAGGTCTTGTACATTGGAAAAGCCAAAAACCTACGTTCCAGAATCAGGCAATATTTTGCCCCTGGTGGCGATGGGCGCTTTATCATCCCTTTTCTGGTAGCCAAAGTTCAAAGCATTGATACGATCCTAGTCACATCAGAGAAAGAAGCTCTTCTTTTGGAAAACAACCTGATCAAAGAGCATCAGCCCCGATATAATGCGCTGCTCAAAGATGATAAAACGTATATTGCCTTGAAAATCAATAACAAGCACACCTGGCCTATGGTCAGCCTGGTCCGCTATAGAGGGCGGCCGGAACCCGATGGCCTCTATTTTGGCCCTTATACAAGCGCCGAAGCGGCCAGGGCGACCCTGGATCTGCTGAACCGTCTGTTCCCCTTACGAGAATGCTCCGACCAGGAACTGGTACGGAGAACACGCCCTTGCATCCTCTACGACATGAAACGGTGCGTTGCCCCTTGTGTAAAAAAATGCAGCAAAGAAGAGTATGACATTTATGTGCAGCGGGCCATAAAATTCCTGAAAGGGCAGGATAATGAAATCCTGAAAGAACTCTATGCAGATATGCAGGCTGCTTCGGAAAATCTGGATTTCGAAAAAGCGGGCAGGGTCCTGAAAACGGTCCGGCAGATTGAAAAGACCATTGAACAGCAAATGGTAGACAAGCCGTTTGGATCGGATGCGGATGTCTTGGGAATCTATAGGCAGGCTGAAGAGGTCATTTTAAGCCAGTTGCATATTCGGTCCGGCAAGCTGATGGGTTCCCATCATTATAATTTTACAAAAATTGCCCAGGAAGATTCGGAGCTAATCGAATCGTTTCTTGTTCAACATTATGAAAAAATAGATCCGCTTCCTCATGAAATTCTGGTCCCGGTGCCGCTGGACAATGCGGAGGAGATCGCTGATATTGTTTCAAGTCAAAAAAAGCGAAAAGTGGATATCGCCATGCCTCAAAGGGGGGAGAAAAAAAATTTGCTCCAAATGGCGTATTTAAATGCGGAAGCTGCCTTTAAAAAAGAAAAAGACCTGGCTGAAATCCGTGAAAGAACCCTGTTGGAGTTGCAGGAGAAGCTCAGGCTTGCTCATTATCCGAGGCGCATCGAATGCTTTGACAATTCGAACATTTCAGGTGCAGAACCGGTTTCTGTCATGGTGGTATTTACGGAAGGGGAAAAAGACAAAAAAAGGTATAGAAAATATAAAGTAAAAACTGTTAGCGGAATTGATGACTATGGAACGTTCTTTGAAGTTTTGAGTCGCCGGTACAAAAGGGGTAAGGAAGAAAATGACCTGCCGGACTTGTTGATTGTCGACGGAGGAAAAGGGCATTTGAACATAGCCTTAAAAGTATTATCAGACCTCAATATCATCAGCGTGGATGTGATTGGCATAGCCAAAGAAGAAAGCCGCCACGACAAGGGGATGTCAGAGGAGCAGATTTTTCTTCCCAATATAAAAGATCCTATTTTATTGAGATCGACATCACCCGTGCTGTTCTTGCTCCAGCAGATAAGGGATGAAGCGCATCGCTTTGCCATTACCTTTCATCGCAGCCGGCGCAGCAAACAATTGATTCGCACTTCATTGACCCACATTCCGGGAATAGGTCCGCAAAAATGCCGGAAATTGCTGCGCCATTTCGGAAGCGTAAAGAAAATAAAAGAGGCGACGGCAGAAGAATTAAAACAAGTGGAAGGGATCACCGACGCTAATATTCAGGCAATCCTCGCTTTTTATGTGGATCGTTAAGAAGAAGAAAGTCGTTAAGCTCCCTGTTTTTCTCCATAACTTATACGAGAATACAAACACTCATCAAATTGCCGTAAAAGCATTTTTCTGTCGCATGATGTAACTTCCATCCCCGGCTTTTTTATGGCAACCAATCCGTAATCGATTTTTTGAACAACATTGAATAGATGACGGCGGCACCACGTCCGAAAGGGCGGTGGTATGAGATTAAAAGCGCCAATGTAGTGAAATCTATGAAATAGTTTGGTGAATAAAATAGGATTTTCTTCAGCAGCACTCCCTTTCATTTTCTTTAAATCGAAAAAATCGAAAGAGAATTCGTTAAAATTATGAAGGTGGTAAGGATTGACCAAATTATACTCCGTAAGCGTAACATAGGGCAGGCCCACCAGAAAAGGTCCTCCATGTTTAAGCACCCGGTGAATTTCAGACAACGCAAAAAGATAATCAGGGATATGCTCCAAGGTATGATAAGAGAATATTAAATCAACTGTATTGTCTTCAAAGGGCAGCCTATCTTTTCCAATATCCAGAATGATTTCAGCTTTACTGGAAATATCAATATTTAGAAATCCTGGAATATAGGTTTGACCTGCTCCGATATTTAATCTGATCTCGTTCGTCTGAGTCATAAGAACCACTCAATTTTCTTCTACCGATGCTTTATACGTATGTTTTTATCATTTACGTAAATTTTTTGACAACAATTTTCTAATTTACTCCATGAATCAATGACTCTGGTTTAGCAAGCTATTTTGAACAAGTGCTCACGCAATCCCTCTCCTTTAGGGGAGGGTCAAGTGAGCTTTTTGTATCTTATATTTATTTTTTTTCTTTTTTTTCTTTCATTTTATTCTCAATAATGTTACCTATAAGATGCTTTTCATAGAAAAAGCATGTTATCTGACAGTCTATTGGGTTCGTAGAAAATCCTTCTACGGTAAAAGGCTAGGGCGTACTGGAGTGTACTGATTGCGGCTACACTCAATGCCTAACGGCAATAAATTTTGGTACGTACATTAGCAATCAATTTATTTTACTCTGGAACGGAGTTGTCTATCGGATTGTATCTGATAGATATAGGACGTGGAGCTGCAAATAAGACGCAAGGAGCGAATGCGAATTGTGCACGCAGCAGAGAAGCGTCAAAAAAGAAAGAATTAGTTGCTTAGGCTAATTCCAGAAGCCTGCTCCCTTTAGGGACAGGTAGTTCACCAGCTTCCTTAGCACTTCTTGATAAGAAGAAAGTAACAATCCTGTTCGTTTATTTTAAAATCAGGTTTTGCTTCGGCATTTCCCCCAATATCATTGCAGTGGAACCATTTGCCTGTCTGAGGATCTTGAATGTCCGCTGTATAGTGCCCTCCATGCAGTGAATACCCGTGATGGTTCTGAACACCCACTATTTGATATTCCACCTGTTCATTTGTTAAATCTTCCTGATGGGAGATAGCTCGGCTGAAAGGTAAATGGATTTTATTGTTTTCCGGAAACCTGATTTTAGCCCCTATTTTTTTGGAGAAGCCTTTTGCATCGCAATCTTCCCGCAGAAGTTGAAGAAAAATATAGGAAGGGGGTGGTTCGTTATCGAATAATAATAGCATATCCTGTTTTTGACCGTTTATAGCAGGCTCACTATGGTCAATTATTCCTCTGGGGTGGATTTTCCAATCCGGCATAGGTTCGGGTACATGATTTGAATCAATGAGATGTTGTATATCCAAATCCTTGTTTATGTGATTGCCTAAATTTATTTTTATAAAACGTTTTTTCCCTTCATTATCAATTTTAGGTTCCCGAAGATTATCAGCGGTCAAAATTTGATAATAGGGCAATTTTTCATTCAATGCTTCCAGAAGGAGGGAGATAAAGGGCTCTGAATCCATTTGTCGGGATTCATGGCCAGGTTTAAATTCAGGATGGATGCTCCCAAGAAAAATCAATTGGCGAAGATGGTAAAGCGATTCTTGAATAAGTTCCGATTTTGCAGTACTGCAGGCCATATAGAATTGACTTAGCGCTGAACACAGTTTTTTTTGTTTAAGATAATCTTCTAAAGATTCGTTTCGCTTATTAAAGGGTTTGTTTTGAACAACTTCAATTTTTTTAGATAAATCCTCTTTTAATAACCAAAAAAATTGCAGGGAAGCATCCATGTAACAACTGTTTCCAATATTTTTCAATACAGGAGGACGGAAGGAGGGGTTGACGGGCAAGATTTCAGGATTTTTCATCTCCTGTGCAGAATCCATTTTTAATAGATTGAGAGCTTTTTCATAACCTGATCGAAGAAGTTTTAACTGTTTTTTCTGCTCATAAGAACAGTTTTCAGTGTTTTCAAGAAGGACACATATTTTTTTATAATTGTTTTCTAACAACCGGTCGATATCAGATTTTGATTTTTTGGATAATATCAATTCAATATTATTAATTAATTCTCTTGTGTATATATCCAATTCATTTTGATATTTTTCAATTTTGCGAGGGTCACTATTAAATGATCGGATCCAATATTTAATGACTTTTATACAGGTCTTCAGCGCTTTCCACAACAAGGAGCAAATACAGCGATCGTAAAGAGGTTTACAGTAGGAGGTAGAAGGCTTGGTACATTCGCAAAAGATCGTTAGTTCACGACGGTATGTTTCCATTGTCTTAGGCTTATTCGACACATGTGATACTGGCTGAAATCTGGTTTCATTGAGAACAGGTGATGAATTCATAAAAAACCTCCCTATAAGGTAATGCAAATTGTCATCATTCACTAATACTATAGATAATGCAAATAAAAATCAATGGCAATTGCTCTTTTATGGAAATATAAAAAATCACAATTTTTATTGTTATAAATCGCATTGATGTTTATTCTAGAATTGTTTTTATAAACATTTTGGAGGTTATAATGAATAGGGTGGATAGTTATAGGAGTTTGGCTTTTCCGCAAGGTGAAGAGGGACAAATAGAGCAGAGGTTGCCTTTCGAGTTAATTAAAAAAGTATTGTTTTTTTTGGATGACAAAACTTTGCAATCAGCTGGAACAGTAAGCCGTCGTTGGTGTCAGGCATCCGTTGGCGCTGCTGCGGAGAAAAAACACGATTTGATAAAGATACTTGCGGGATTTATTGGAGAAAACCTGAATAAAGATCGCTATGGCAATTCACTAGAACAGCTTGCCGTTATTGACAGAGACATAACTCTCTTTAGCTCTAAAAATCTGATACAAGTCAAATCATCCTTTCTTACGTTACGGGAAAAAGTAATCAATATATTAAAAGTTTTGAAAAATGCGGATTTGGAGACATTAATGGAGTTATCTGTAAAGAGGGTGTCCATAGCATTTATAGGATTTGCATTGGCAATGGTTCAAAAAAGAATAGATAAAGCAAAAGCTTGTCCTAACGAATTAGAGAGGAATATGAGACTTGCTATGATTGCCAAGACATTGGCTGGAGAGGATCTAGGAGAGGATCTAAGAGTAAGAGATTGTCTAATGGATAAGGCCATAGAGGCGGCAGAGGCAATGACTGAAGATGAGGGCCGGTATGAAAGGAATGGGGTTCTTTATGAGATTTCCAAGATCTTCATCGAACAAGGTCAAATTGACAGGGCCATAAAGGTTGTTAAGAGGCTTCCTGATAACACTGATGTGAAGAAAATGGGTATCACAATTATTTGTGATGAACTTATAAAGGGCGGTCAGCTGGATAAGGCTATAGAAATAGCCACTGCATTTCCTGTTACGAGAGTTTATTTTACAGTTATTAGGGCTCTCATGGACAACGGTCGAATTAATAAGGCTATAGAAGTTGTCAATACATTTCCCCGCAATGGAATGAGGGAATGGTTCCTAATGAATTATTCTGAAGAATTGAAGCAGAAGTCGAATTGAAAAAAAATTTGGAGGTTATAATGAATAGGGTTGACAGTTACAGGAGTTCGGATTTCCCACAGGGTGAAGAGGGGCAGATAGAGCAAACGTTGCCTTTCGAGATAATCAAGAACATCCTGTTTTTTTTGGATGACACCACTTTGCAATCGGCTGGAACTACATGCCGACGTTGGAGTCAGGCATCCGTAGGAGCTGCTGAAGAAAAAAAGTTATGTTTGTTAAAGATATTTACGAGATTGTGGGGAAAATACCTGAATAAAAAAAACTATGGCAATCAAATAAAACAGTTAGAGGCTATTGATCATGATACAACCCTCTATGGTTCTAAAAATTTGGCACAGGTCAAATCATCTTTTCTTAAATTAACAGAAAAATGTGCCCATATATTGAAAAATTTGAAAAAGACAGATTTGAAGGCATTAAGAGAGCCTAGAGTATTGTCAAAAGACCAACCCGTACTTGTAATTTATGAGGAAATAGTATATCTTGCGACACTTTACAAAGAAATAGATGAGGCCAATGCCGAGCCTGTCGAATTTTTAAAGAGTATAACACTGGCCGGGATTTCCAGGAAATTGGCTTCGGCAGGTCGAATGGATAAGGCTATAGAAATTGCTGAGAAGCTGAGTTTTGAAGGTAAATGGCAAATTTTTTTTGAGCTTTCCGAGATATTAGTAAAAAAAGGGCAAATTGATAAGGCTATAGAAATTGGCAAGCTGATTCCCAAGAACGCATGTGAAAAGACGTGGGCTATGGTTAATATTTGTGATGCACTCATTCGAGCCAATCAATTTGATAAGGCTATAGAGCTTGCTACTATTTATCTTGACGAGTATCACAGGCTCCGTATTTATAATATTTGTATTACTCTCAAACATAGGGATCAAATATATTATGAATAAAGTGGACGGTTATGGAAGTTTGAATTTTCCGCAAGAAGATGTGGGGCCGATAGAGCAAACAGTACCCATCGAGATAATCAAGAAAATATTGTTTTTTTTGGGCGACAGGACTTTGCAGTCCGCTGGAATAGTATGCCGTCGTTGGAGTCAGGCAACTGTTGCGGCTGCCGCAGAAAAAAAGGATTATTCGTTAAAGATATTTACGAAATTTTTGACAAGCAATTTGAATAAAAATTTGTATGGCAATCAAATAGAAAAGCTGAACCATATGGACCGTGACACAACCCTTTTTGCTTCTGACAATCTCATACAAGTTAAGTCATCATTTCTTATGTTAAGGGAAAAATATATAAATATATTAAAAGATGTGGAAAAGGCAGATTTGCAAAGATCTGATCAGATCGCCCAAAGATTACCAGTGGATGAAAGCGTAACTGTATCTTATATGGAAATATTTTATTTAGCGACACTTTACAGGAAAATAGATCAGGCCAATGCAGAACCTGTTGAAATTATCAAAAATGCATTACTTGCGTCGTGTTCTGCGTCGTTGGTTGTATTTAGACAAATCGATAAGGCTATAGAGGTTGTCAAGACTATTCCTGATGGCAGTAGGGGAAAGAGCAGTTTTTTGAAGCTTATTTGTAATGGATTAATCCTGAGAGGTCAATTTAATAAGGCCATAGAGGTTGCCAATATGGTACCAGAAAAACAAGAAAAAGAAGCAATTCTAAAGAAAATTGCTGAAGCAATGGAAAATAAGTGTACGTCCTTAAAAAGTCCTGGCAGCACATGACTTTTTATGAGAAAGTGGCCAGGGCGTCCCGCCCCTGGTCAGGACGGAGACGGCCTGGTTACCTTTAATGCTTCGCCTTGCCATAACTTTTTAAGGACGTACGAATCGGACTCGGACACGGACTCGGACACGAAGAAGTAAATAAAATGCGAATATCTATAGATGTAAATTGTTGTCTTATGTATATTTGAATTGTTTTTATAAATATTCTGGAGGTTATAATGAATAAAATTTCCGGTTATGGAAGTATAAATTTTCTTCAGGGGGATGTGGGACAGATAGAGCAAACATTACCCATTGAGTTAATCAAGAACATTCTCTTTTTTGGGGATGACAGGACTTTGCAATCCGCTGTAACAGTATGCCGTCGCTGGAGTTTGGCATCGGTGGATGCCGCAACAGATAAAAGGTTTGGTCCGTTAAAGTCATTTGCGAAATTAGTGGGACGAAATTTGAATAAAGAAACATATGACAGCAATCTATTTGAAAAGTTGAAGGCTATGGAACAGGACACAACCCTCTTTAGTTCTAAAAATCTAGTAAAGGTTAAATCTTCCTTCCTTGCGTTAAAAGAAAAATTTATTAACATATTAAAAGATTTGAAAAAGGGAGATTTGGAGTTATTCGGAATGTTGACTAGGATACAAAATGAAAGCATACCCAATGAATTATGTTCTTTAGCGATACTTTATCAAAAAGTTGACGAGGCTATAGGGCTTGCTAAAGAACTTCCTGAAACCTATCAGATGATGATTATTGGTGAGATATGTAAGCCAGTCATTATGGCTGGTAAAATTAATAAGGCTATTGAGATTGTCACTACATTCTATAAAAACGAGTTCTGTGAAAAGGTTGTTTTTTCTAGTATTTGTATGGATCTCACAAAGAGCGGTGAAATCGCCCAAGCTATAGAGTTTGCCAAAGCAATTCCTGGGGAAAAAAGCATAGAGGTCCTAAAGAAAATTTCTGAAACAATGGAAGAGATGCTTAGCAAAGCGGATTGAAGGTAAATAAATTGGTACGTCCTTAAAAAGTCATGGCAGCACATGACTTTTTATGAGAAAGTGGCCAGGGCGTCCCGCCCTGGTACAGGCCGAGACGGCCTGGTTACCTTTTCATGCTTCGCCTTGCCATAACTTTTTAAGGACGTACGGTAAATCTGTTATGTCTGCTTCGTCCGCTTTGTCCTTTTTTTGATTGTTTTTATAAATATTTTGGAGGTTATAATGAATAAAATTGACGGTAATGGAAGTATAAATTTTCAACAGGGGGATGTGGGACCGATAGAGCAAACATTACCTTTCGAGTTAATAAAGAACATTCATTTTTTTGTGGATGACACGAATTTGCAATCCGCTGCAACAGTATGTCGTCGTTGGAGCTTGGCATCGGTGGGCGCCGGAGCAGAAAAAAGGTTCTGTTTCTTTAAGCTATTTGCGAAATTTGTTGGGCAAAATGTCAATAAGAAAACATATGACAATCTAATAGAACAATTTAAGTATCAAAATCTGGATCGATTATATCCCTTATTATGGAATTCTAATAATCTGATGGAAGTTAAATGTGCCTTTATTGTTTTAAGAGATAGTGCTATTTTTTTGTTAAAAAATTTGAAAAAAGCAGATTTGGAGGCATTAAAACTGTTGTCTAGTACATTGTCACAAGATGAACACATAGCGGAGAAAATATTATCTTTAGCAATTCATTTCAAACAAAGTGATGAGCTCATGAAAATTTATGGTATTTAAATTGTTTTTATAAAATATTTTGGAGGTTATAATGAATAAAATTGACGGTAATGGAAGTATAAATTTTCTGCAGGGGGATGTGGGGCAAATAGAGCAAACTTTACCCATTGAGTTAATCAAGAATATTCTCTTTTTTGTGGATGACAGGACTTTGCAATCCACTGCAACGGTATGTCGCCGTTGGAGTTTGGCGTCACTGAGCGCCGGAGCAGAAAAAAGATTTGGTTTGTTATTGCCTTTTGCAAAATTCTTGAGACAACATCTGAATAAGGAAACATACGACAGCAATCAAATTGAACAGTTTAAGGTTATAGAATGCGACACAACTCTCTTTGGTTCTAAAAATCTCGTAGAGGTTAAATCTTCCTTCCTTGCATTAAAAGAGAAATTTATCAACATATTAAAAGATTTGGAGGAGGGGGATTTGGCGGCGTTAGAACTTTTGTTTAGGGAATTGCCACAAGTCAATAAATTATGTTCTTTAGCGTTACTTTATAAAGTAATTGACGAGGCCAATGCAGATCCTGACGAAGTGATGAAAAATATATTACTTTCCCGGACTTCTAAGGAATTGGCTGAGGCCGGTCAAATTGAGAAGGCTATAGATATTGCACAGACAGTAGCTGAGGATGTTATGGGAAGGTCGTATGTTCTTTGTCAAATTTCCGAGATATTAACAAAGGAGGGACAACTTGACAAGGCTATAGAGGTTGCAAAGATAATAGGTAACGAGGATAACAAATGGCAGGCTCTTGGTGCAATTTCTAACATATTAACAAAAGAGGGGCAAATTGACAAGGCGATAGAGCTTGTCAAAGCAAATCCTGAAGACAATCTATTTAGGATTCCTGCTATTCATGATATTTGTACCACACTCATTCAGTCCGGTCAATTTGATAAGAGTATAGTGATGGCCACTACATTCCTTGACGAGTTGCATGCAATGATGGTTTTTTGCGAGGCTTGTACAGCCCTCACACAGAGAGGTGAATTCGACAAAGCTATAGAGATTGCCAATGCAATTCCTCAGAACAAGGCCAGAGAAGTAACTCTAAAGGAAATTTCTGAAGCTATGGAAGGCAAATTTCAATAGATTTAAATTGCTGCCTCTTTTATGCTCGAATTGTTTTATAAATATTTTGGAGGTTATAATGAATAAAATTGACGGTAATGGAAGTATAAATTTTCTGCAGGGGGATGTGGGGCAAATAGAGCAAACATTACCCATTGAGTTAATCAAGAATATTCTCTTTTTTGTGGATGAGACGACTTTGCAATCCGTTGTAACAGTATGTCGTCGTTGGAGTTTGGCATCGGTAGGCTCCGGCGCAGAAAAAAGGTTTGGTTTGTTAATGCCATTTGCGAAATTCTTGGGACAACATCTGAATAAGGAAACATATGACAGTAATCAAATTGAACAGTTTAAGGCTATAGAACGAGGCACCACTCTCTTTGGTTCTAAAAATCTGGTAGAGGTTAAATCATCCTTTCTTGCGTTAAAAGAAAAATTTATCAACATATTAAAAGATTTGAAAAAGGAAGATTTGGAGGCATTAACACGGGCATCTAGTGAATTGCCACAAGCCAATGAATTATGTTCTTTAGCGATACTTTATAGAGAAATTGACGAGGCTAATGCTAATCTTGACGAATTGACGAAAAATTTATCACTTTCCCGGATTTCTAGAAATTGGCTAATGCGGGTCGAATGGATAAGGCTATTGAGGTTGCAAGTCTGGCTGGGGGCTATAAATCGGTTTCTTTTTTTGTAATTTGTAGTAATCTAATACAAAAGGGGCAAATTGACGAGGCTATAGAGGTTATAATGATACTGGATAAGAACGATTTGTCTAGGTCCGACGTTCTTAAAGAAATTTCCGATATATACATAAAAAAGCGACAAATTGACAAGGCTATAGAGCTTGCTAAAGCAATGTCTGAATACAGGTATATACAAAAGGGCATGGTCATTGAAAATATATGTGAGGCACTCATTCAGGACGGTCAAGTGGATAAGGCTATTGAGACTTCAACTACATTGTTGGAATTCCATCCGAATGAACTGTCCAAACAAGGGATTCTAAAGAAAATTTCTGAAGCAATAGAAAAGAAGTCGAATTAATAACCTGAACGAGCGGTCCAATCGCCCAAGCTATAGAGTTTCCCAATGCAATTCCTGGGGAAAAAAGCAAAGAAATGGTCCTAAAGATAATTTCTGAAGCAATGGAAGAGATGCTTAGCAAAGCGGATTGAAGGAAAATAAATTTATTGTCCGCCTGGTCTGTTATGTCTGCTTCGTCCGCTTTGTCCTTTTTTTGATTGTTTTTATAAATATTTTGGAGGTTATAATGAATAAAATTGATGGTAATGGAAGTATAAATTTTCAACAGGGGGATGTGGGGCCGATAGAGCAAACATTACCTTTCGAGTTAATAAAGAACATTCTCTTTTTTGTGGATGACAGGACTTTGCAATCCGTTGGAACAGTATGCCGTCGTTGGAGTTTGGCGTCACTGAGCGCCGGAGCAGAAAAAAGATTTGGTTTGTTATTGCCTTTTGCAAAATTCTTGAGACAACATCTGAATAAGGAAACATACGACAGCAATCAAATTGAACAGTTTAAGGTTATAGAATGCGACATCACCCTCTTTGGTTCTAAAAATTTGGTAGAGGTTAAATCTTCCTTCCTTGCATTAAAAGAAAAATTCATCAACATATTAAAAGATTTGAAAAAGGCAGATTTGGAGACAATAAAACTGTTGTCTAGGGAATTGCCACAAGCCGATGAATTATGTTCTTTAGCGAAACTTTATAGAGAAATTGACGAGGCCAATGCAGAGCCTGACGTAGTTGAGAAAAATTTCTTACTTTCTGATATTTCCGTTAAATTGGCTGAAGCCGGAGGAATTGATAAGGCTATAATGGTTGCAGAGACAATAGAAATTGATGAGGGCAATGAAAAATGGAGTGCTCTTGGTGCAATTTCCAAGATATTAATAAAAGAGGGGCAAATTGATAAGACCATAGAGCTTGTCAAAGCAAATCCTGAAGACACTGGAATTAGACTTTGTGCTATTCTTGATATTTGTACCGCACTCATTCAGTGCGGTCAATTTGATAAGACTCTAGAGATGGCCACTAAATTCCTTGAAGAGTGCTATGCAATAGTGGTTTTTTGCGACACTTGTACAGCCCTCATAGAGAGGGGCCAATTCAACAAAGCTATAGAGATTGCCAATGCAATTCCTCCGGGCAAAGAAAGAGAAGGGATTTTAAAGGAAATTTCTGAAGCAATGGAATAAAATTGGTTATTTTTCATGCTCGAGGAAAAAATCAATAGGGCTTTTGGGGTGGGGGAATTTGATGCAGGCACCCGTTGGGCAGGTGCGTAATATTGGGCATCTTTTTTAAATTGGCGGCTATACGGGCACTTTCCTTGCATGGCGATATGTTGAGAACCTTGTGGTTTAAATTTCTGCGCTTTAGAAGCTCCGAAGATACTGAAGGTGCTTGTACGGGTCGTGCCGGCCAAATGTAAAGGGAGGGAATCGACAGCAATAACAAGATCCATTTCATCCATGTAATTTTGCAAAACAGGCAGGGGTACTTTTGGAAGAACTATAGAATGATTAGGAAAGTGTTGATGGAGAGTTTGGGTATATTCATATTCTGAAGAGGATCCCCATACGAGCAAAAAATGGGACGGTTTATGCCGGTGGAGAAGGTGCAGAAACTCGATCAAAGCTTGTTGAGAGAGTTGTTTATTCGGCCAGGCGGAGCCGGGGCAAATCATTATTTCAGAGGGAGCTGAGGTGGTTTGTTTAATTTTTTCTAAAATTTTTTGCTGTTCAGAAGTGAGCTTAAGCTTAATAGGTGTAGTTTGAAATGGGCTGGCGTCATGGAAAAATTGCTGTACAATGTACAGGTAATCTTCACAGATATTTCCTGAGGTCGTGAAGTTATATCTTTGATGGGTAAAGAGAAGGTTAGGTATTTCCGATATGCTTTTCCAGGCTAATCCTACTTTGACTTTGGATTTAGAAAAAAAAGTCATGAGGCCCGATTTCATATTGCCCTGCAGATCAAATACGATGTCATAGGACTTATTTTGAATTTTATTTCTAATGGCTGCTATAGATTTCCATGTATAAATGCTAAAAGGATGTTTTCGCCATTGTTTGGTATCAATCACAATTACGTTATCTATATCCGGATGGGCTTGCACAAGTTCTGCAAATGAAGATTCTACAACCCAATCTATAGTAGCTTGGGGAAATTTATTTTTAAGATAATTAACTGTAGGAAAGGTTTGTATAATATCTCCTAAAGAGGAGGCCTTGACTACGAGGAGGTGCATAGTTTTTCTATTCCGGCTTTAAAATCTTCAGGCAGGGGAGCCTCGGCATAAATGGGCTGTTTGGTAAAAGGATGTTCAAAGGATAAGGAAAAGGCATGCAGCATAGCTCTTAGAGGGTTTGTAAGTAGTTTTAAATCTTTTGCCATATTGATAATCTCCTAAAATAGGATGGCCTATTTCTGCTAAATGAACCCTAATTTGATGCGTTCTGCCAGTAACAGGGGTGCATTCTAAAAGAGTAGCATTTGTACCTCTGCTCATATCTTCCAATGAGTTTGTGCATAAAGTCCTTTATCTTTGCTTACAGATCCCCATAGGGATTGACCTTGGTAGCCGGCAATTTTATTCAAATACGATTCAATAGTACCACTTTTGTTTCTTACTTTTCCGTCGACTAAGGCAAAATATTTCTTTTGGACTTTCTTCTCTTTAAATTGAGTAATCATAGTCTGCCTAGTTTCTTCATTTTTAGCAAGTAAAAGTGCCCCGCTGGTATCCTTATCCAGTCTGTGTATGAGCGTAAGTCCGGGAAAAATCTTGCTTAATGAATCGTTGCAGACAACTCCGGAGGGTTTATTGTAAATAAGCAAATAATCATCTTCATATAAAAGATGTTTTTTAGGAGATGTAGGGATATTTTTCAGTGAGACTAAAATCAATAAGATCTCCTTCTACAACGAATGCCGAAGCAAATCTTTCTATCGCGTCCTTGATAGTGCATTGATTGCTTTCGATGGAGCGCTTAATTTGCCGGAGGGAAAAAGTGGGGCCGGCGTGCTTTTTAATAAAATCTGCCAGCTTCATTTTATGTTCTTCAGAAGAGACTGTCCACTGAGTCATACCCCTGAAAATTGCTCCAGGAATCGGATGATCATTTTCGGTTAACAGTCTGATATCATTGACTCCATGTTTCAACAAAATCACCCTTTCAATTCCCATGCCCCAAGCAAAACCTGTATAGGCTTCAGGGTCTATTCCGCCATTTTTGAGAACCTCGGGATGGATCATCCCTGCTCCGGCAATTTCAAGCCATCCGGTATGCTTACACAGGTGGCATCCTGCGCCTTCACAGCTTAGGCAGCGCAAATCCACTTCTAAACCGGGTTCTACGAATGGAAAATAACTGGGACGATAACGAGTCTCTACTTCTTTTTTAAATAATTTGCGTAAAAATTCATTCATCGTGAACATAAGATGGGAAAAAGTTACGTTTTTATCCACATAGAAAAGCTCAATTTGGTGGAAAAAAACATGCGATCTGGCGGTGATTGTTTCATTTCGGTACACTTTGCCGGGTGCCACAATACGAATGGGGGGAGCATGATTTTCCATCACACGTACTTGAATATTGGACGTATGGGTCCTTAAGAGCACATTTTGAGTAATATAAAAAGTATCCTGCATATCGCGCGCAGGATGATCGGGCATAAAATTTAAAGCTTCAAAATTGTAATAATCGGTTTCGATATCGGGACCATATTGGACAGAGAAACCCATTGCAATTAGAATGTCTAGCATTTCATCCATGGTTTGAGTCACGATATGTTTGCGGGAAGCTAGCCTTCTTCGACCCGGAAGGGTGATGTCAATTTTTTCTGCGTGAATTTGCTGCTCTTCTTCAATCTGAACCAATTCCTGCTGCCGAGCTTCAATCTGCGATTCAATACCCTGCTTTAAATCATTAATATTATTGCCGGCACTTGGGCGGTGCTCTTGAGATATGTCTTTGAGGGATTTCATTAAATTTTGAATCGGGCCTTTTTTGCCCAAGTACTTGACTTTGACCTGTTCAAGATCAAGCGAGGAAGTGACTTGATTTAGTTCGCCTTCGAACTCTTGTCGGAGCGCTTCTATTTCAGGTTGCATAATAATTCCATTAATACCCACCCCATAAGGGTGGGTATTTATTAATTCATTAAGCTAAAGCTTGCTTGGCATGATGGACCAAAGCAGCAAAGCTGCCGGGGTCTTGCATGGCCATATCTGCCAGCATTTTTCTATCAATTTCACATCGAGCTTGTTTCAAGCCAAAGATCAGCTTGCTGTAAGATATTCCATTAATCTTTGCAGCAGCGTTTATACGCATGATCCATAAACTACGGAAATCCCGCTTTTTTAATTTGCGGTGGTGATAGTTATAGGATAAAGCGCGCACGACGCAGTCGCTGGTGAGTCGCAAGTGGTTTTTACGGTCTCCAACAAATCCTTTGGCACGCTTAAATAATCTTTTTTTTCTGACGATGTGAAGCTACGCTATTGGTGATTCTAACCATTGTAGTTCTTTCTCCACGTTAATTATATTCTCTATAGTCCCATAAGGTTTGGCATTTATTACACAACGCACATCAGGCGTCTGTATGTTCTTGCAAATGACTCGGATAAAATGGCTGGGGCAGAGAGCTGCCGTTTCCGTTTTGGAGTCTTACTTGTCAATATGTGCCGTTTTCCTGGATGGCTATGTTTGAGTTTTCCAGTAGCAGTGACTTTAAATCTGGCTGCAACAGCTTTTTTTGTTTTCATTTTAGGCACGGAAATATCTCCTTATCTAAGATTGTTCTCTTGTGTTCTTTGCTTTTTCTTCAGGTTTAGCTTGTGGTTTGGCCGGTTCTTTTTTCTTTTTAGAGCCCGGGGCCAATATGACCGTCAAGGTCCTTCCCAGAAATTTGGGTTCCGATTCTGGCGTGGCCACATCTTCCAGCTCATCGCAAAGAGATTGTGACGACTTTTTTCCCAATTTCGGTATGGGCCATTTCCCTTCCACGATAGGTACAGGTGACTTTGACTTTATTCCCTTTTCGAATAAATTCACGTGCATGTCGAGTTTTGGTTTCCAAATCGTGGGTATCGATATTGGGTTTCAGTTTTATTTCTTTAACCTTTATTTGGTGCTGCGATTTTTTGCTTTCTTTTTCCCGTTTGGTCTGGTCATAGCGAAACTTGCCATAGCTAATAATTTTGCAAACAGGCGGGATTAGATCCCGGAACAATTTCTACCAGGTCTAGACCTGCTTCAGCAGCCTGTCTAGAGCTTCGTGAAGGGAAAAAATGCCTAATTGTTCGCCTGTTTGGCTAATTACTCTTACTCTTGGAGCCCGAATTTCTCTGTTGACTTTCAAGCTAAATTTATTCTCCTTAAATTAAATTTTAGTTGTCGCGGACAAAGATATTCTTGAATAAAAATTTCAAGCGGCATTTTTTTCTTTAATGCGGTTCTTTGTCCTAAGCAACCGAATACTTACATCATTTTCTTTTGCTTCTTGTTCCCCGACAATAATTTGATAGGGGATTTTTTCTTTTTCAGCCCTGTGTATTTTATTTCCTAAGGAATCGTCTGTTAAATCAATTCCGACTCTGTAATTTGCCTTCTTCAATTGCTCAGCAATTTGGATAGCATAAGGGAGCTGTTTTTTGCCTACAGGCATTACCTTTACTTGCTCCGGCGCTAACCGGAATGGCAATATTTCCTCATTGTTTTGAAGAAGCAAGCGCTAGTGCTTTTTCCATTGAGGTGAATAACGATTCCCATATTAACACAGGATGAACATTACTTTCAAGTTCCCTGTTTGATATGTCGCTTGCCAGGGCGAGGGCAGTGAAATTCAACGGTGGAGAAGATCCATTTTCGGTCCAATACATCCATTACCTGCAATTCAACACGAGGCCCGGATAAAGCCTGTGCAGTCTCTATTTCCTCATAAGGAATAGCCGCAGGAAGCCAAAGCTTGCCTTAAAAGTTCCATTCTATGACGCCATTCATTCGATGATTTTCCTGCATTTTCCTTGGGAGACAATAAAATCCATTGGCACCTAAAAGATAATATTATAATAGTTTTATAAATGAATTGCAAGGAAGAAATGAGTTCTTGTTGAACTTGTTCCGGCCAACAGAGAATCTGCCGCTGATCGGTCGTTTGATATAAATAGCAGGGGGTTCGTTGCTTCAGGATAAAAGCTCTTCTCCTGTGGATGATTCTGCCAAGTCGGATGGGAAACTCATGGAAGTATAAGGAGACAGAGGGTGAAAAAATTGGGCGAGCAAGGGCGGAAGCTTATCGATGGAAGGAACGGGAGGAGTGGATGACTTCTTGAAAGGGACGTTCGTTGGAGTTGGCCTTTCCCAATTGATAGCAGAGAATTTCTCGAGGATGATGCCGCGCGGGTGCCAAAACCATACCCTTAGATCTATTTTCGGATCGATATGAAAAAGGTCCATTTCCAGGCCCAACTGCAAGCGGTTGTTCCTGTCGGGCAAATTCGTGTTTTTTAACCCAATGTTTGAGTTCCTGCTTGTTTTCTGCGGCCACTCCCTGAGATAACGGCCACGCAGTAATTACTGGGATTCTTCTGCAGGTTTTCCTGATCGCTAAGATTTTTATAACACCCGGCAATCCCGTATGCAGATCTTCGGCCGTCAGGCAATTCGACCGGTAAAGTATCGTAAAAATCGTCCATTTTGAGGATGTGGACGATGTTATACTGTTCTTCAGCAACATGAGGTCTGCTTTGATCGGCTGTTTATGGTGTCCAGAAAGTTTCGCTGCATTTTCCCGCATCATTTCCAGTATTTGTATAGGAATTTCCTCTTTGATCAGTTCACGCAGTTTTTCTTCAAGCAGCGGGAATGGCATTGAAATCCATCTGCTGAGCGAAAAGCAATTTCATAAGAAAAGCCTGGCTCAGTCGATATGCTGCCGGATCAAGAATAGCTCCGGGAAAGTAGAGATGGTAGGCCGTTTGTGCCAAAGCTTTTGGCGGCTATGAATTGACGAATTAGTGACATGATTGGGATATAGCTGACTCGAACAGCTGACCTCCACGATGTCAACGTGGCGCTCTAACCAACTGAGCTAATACCCCGAACAATGGCGGCTACTTTCACAATTTCGTCAGGGATCGGCCGGCTGCAAAGCGCATCTGTCAAAGGTCGCTCCTCGGAAATAGCTGACGCTATTCCCTCGTCGCGATCTTTGACATCTGCATCTTTTCGCACGGTCGATTCCTGTGACGAAATTATGAAAGTAACCGCAAAGGCTGTATGATAGCGCACTCAAATTAATTTTGCAATGGAATTTTTATCCCTTTACAATTTCTTCATGATATTATAAAATCCAATGTTTCGTGTAATTTCGATAATATCAAGAGGGAGGAGGTTGAAAATGAGTTCTTTATCATGCTATTTACAAAACCCTGACGACAACTTTGAAAGGCTGTTTCTTCCTGTTTATGCCATCAAGAAGGGCATAGCTATTGCCTCCAGTTTTTGCAGCGCCGCAACCGATTGGGCTACTTTGGGACAGCAGATTAACGACTATGTTCTTCCCATTATTGCCAAGATAGGCAATGTTTTTGATGAATTTTCCTTGGTGGCTAAAGAGTTTTCGAGGACTTTTCAAGTGATCGGCCTTGGAGAGCACTTCGGTGACATGAACTATTTTATGAACGGAGATGCGTATAAAGACCTCACCCACTGGCGCATCCCTTCCTTTATTTCGCATATTATTTCAGTGCCTGCGCACTGGATCAGTACGACCGTGTTTTTAAAGGCTGTGAATTTGGCCCAAACCATTGGAGAGGTCCGCGTGTTTGCCTGGGCTGCCCAAGCTGGGACCGCTTTGCAGAAGCTGCCTGTTTTGGGTTCTATTCCAAAACTGGCCGAAGCAGGCCTATGGTTGAGCGAAGTGCAGATTTTCAGATGGGTTCCCTTGCTGGCTACCCTTGGCGCAGTGGCGGAAGGCCTGCTTTGCGGGGTGACCGGCTTTCTGTTCGCGGATGCCCTTCAGAGGTTTTTTTATTCCCAAAAGAAAATAAATGTGGCGGAACAGAACTACAGAAACCTTTTGGAAAAACATAAAATAACGGACCTCACCTTGAAATCCTTGCTTGTTGAAAATAAGCTGAGCGACGTGGCCCATCTCACTTTTCGACAATTGGGCCAGGGAATAACCCCGCTGAATCAGGTCGATTTGGGACGCCTGAAAATCAAGCTTGTACACCAACACAACAAGAATTTTCAGGCCAAAGTGGACATGGTGGCCACTGTGGCGCAATTTGCTCTTCAAGTGGCCCTAATTTTAGGATTGACCTGCTTGGGGGCCATATTTGTATTGGGAACAGCGGCCCTGATTACGGGCGGTATAAGCCTGTATTATAAGGCAACCCTCAAAAAACCGGATTTGGATGCCGTTTTGCAGTCCACTATATAATTTTTACAATAACTTTACAAGGAAGGTAGTAAATGTCAGCACTTAAAAGCTTAAATGACACTTTTGTGACGTTGACAGGAGAATCTAATAATTTAAATGGAGTAGCCAACGCCGCTCTGGGTTTTTCCAGTTTTTTCAAGGAGCTTCCCAAATTTTTGCAGATGCTTCCCGAGCGTTTTCATGAGTATGTTCCTTCGTTTTTCATGAAAGAGTTGCCTGATATCTGGAAATCAAAGGTGGACATCCTGTTTTCTCCCATCAAGGATTTTCTGGTCTTTTTTGATTTTGCCAGCACCATAAAGACCGTTACAGATGACGGTTTTGAAGAAAAAAAATGGCATCAGCAAGGAAATTCTATTGCGAAGCTGGTTTCAGGCGGTATTGAAGCGATTGTTTTGATTCCGGAAAAACTCCAGTGGTTCAGTGCGGCGGGATTTTTTTCCAGCGAGATAGGTTCATTTACCCCTTTTCTGCACACAGCAACAGACTTCCTGAACAGCTTCACCATAGTGGGCAAAGTGGCCGGGGCGGCGGCTTCTGTCTTCAGCATAATCACGAACGCACAGGACATCCAGAATGCGAACAAGAAGATCGAAGACTATCAAGGTAGAATAACCAAGCTGACAGATCTGTCTGACGCCGTGGTCAAGGAGGATGCAAGAAAAATTGATGCTATTGTACAGGATTCGTTCTTTAAAAAGGACAGAACGGATGAATTGGCAAAAGCTTATAATGATTATTTTGAAACGGACGAAAAGATCAAAGAACTTGAAACAAGTCTAGAGGACTGCCGCTGGACGGAAAACGTCAAAGCAATTGCAGATACCCAGAAGGAACTGAATGAAGCGTACGCCAAATTGGAGGACGCTAAAGAGCACATTTCCCGTTTGCATTATTTCTGGAACCAGTATCAACCGGATCTTATTAAGATTGCCAAACAGAAATTTTCGAGATTCGAAGCGCAAGCAGTGATTAAACAGATAGTGAAGGATCAAAAAGAAATTGCCAAAAAGCTTGCTGATGACCAAGCTTTGAAGGACAAATTCGGTGAGGAGTATGCTGTCGAACGACAAAAGTTGAAAGATGCTTTATTGACAGAGATCCCCAGACAGCTTCTCGAAGCATTTGGCGAACAAAATGATATAGATGCATTTGCAAAACAAGTCCAAGATGCTAATATTAACGATTTTAACATTATACAGAGCTATTTTGTTAAAACAAATCTAACCAATTACGTATCAAAGATAGATAAATTGGCTCCCCCCATCGGAAATAAATATGATCTACGCAAAAAAGTGGTGCAACACGTTATTAATTACGAGATAGATCAAAGCAAAATGGATATCAGAACATTGGGATCGCAAAAAACGAGATCTTGGATCATCATCGCAATGGAAGTTACCAAGATTGTATTGACCGCTTTTGTATTGATTAAACCTATAGTGGCATTGGCTGCTGTGGCCTTGGGAGCCAGCGTCCTGGCAGGCATCAGCGCGGCTGTGTTTGGCGTTGGGATCGTCCTTACCATTGTAGGCCTTGCAAGGACCATTTATGGCCTGTACTGGTTGGATCCCAAAAAGCAGCCTCAGGCCCATTCGCATATTGGCCACATGATAGCTGCCTAAAGAAAAGGGACTAAAGGGACATAGTTTACCACTGAGCCACTGAGATCACTGAGAAGGTATGAGGCAATTGAGAGGGGTCTGAAACATAGTCAAAATGACAGAATTAAATATTATGGAGAGCGCAACCCTCCCTATCTCATACCTTCTCAGTGATCTCAGTGGCTCAGTGGTAAACTATGCCCCTTAGATCCCTTAATTTACTGACTCCTCAACAATTTGAAGTTGCAGTTTTGTGTCTGGCCAACAAAATCAACAAAAACCGTCGTTGTTCATTCATGAATGGCTTGCCATAGCCTGCATCATAGGCTGCCTGGCCCTGTTGACGATTATTTCCAGATCTGCATCAATGCCTTCTGTTTCGACAGAGGATTCCCATTATTTGACTCCGCCTACCATTGAAGTGACCATAGATGGCGCTGTTGCCCATCCGGGAAAATATCAATTAAAAAAGAACTCCATTCTTCAGGATTTGTTGGACAAGGCTCAGGTTTTACCATTAGCGGATCTTAAACGTATGCGTTTGAAATCCAAACTCCGCCAGGGGCAGATGGTCTATGTGGGCTTTCAGGAAATGATTACGGTGGTTTTGGAAGGGGCTGTGATCCATCCAGGCCCACAGCAGTTCCCTAAAGGGGCCCGCTTAATAGATTTAAAAGATAAAGCATTGTTTCTTCCGGAAGCAGATCTGAGGCTTCTTGAGAAAAAAAGGAAGCTGAAACCTGACGAAGTGATTTCAGTGCCTCTTAAATAACTTTTTTGAATATTTTACTAATGTTAAGATATTAAAATCATTTTCCCTTCGGTACTCGATTTTGTCCATTAACTGAATGATCATATAAATTCCATAGCCTCCCAACTTTTGAGATTCCACCTGGATATTTTTTGGGGGGGGCTTGACATGTTCTAGAGGATTGAACTGAATTCCTTTGTCGAATATGTAGATTTCCATACCGTCACTGGAGGCGTCATGGCAATCGATTTCAATTGGCCCTGCCCTTCCGCCATAGCCATGACAAATAATGTTTACCAGAGCCTCTTCGCAGGCCAAAGCAATATTATGCCGTTGGGCTTCATCAAATCCAAAAAAATCGGACTGTCGTTGAATAAAAGAGATCATCTCGTGAAGGTTGTTGAGATGCGCTTCATATTCAGCTTTCATGCGGTTACCATGCTTCGGCAATATAATCGGCAATTTTTTGGGCTAAAGCCAGAATGAGAGGAGGGTAGGCTGCATCGTAGGCTTCATCGTAATCGCTCAGTTGACCCAAAGAAAACACATTCACTTCATCGTGGCTTGAATAGTATTCATGGTCAAATTCGACATACGCTTTCAGCTGGATAGGCCCGAGCAAGGGGGTATTTGTGGCCGCTTGTACCAGAGTTATCTGAGCCGTAGCTGTCAGGCGGGTTTCGGTAGGAATAATGGAACGGCGCAGCTTGCCGTCTTTATGCCGGTCGTAGCGGAAATCAATATTTTTCTCATTGAAATCCACCAAGGCTACTTTAAGGAGAAGGTCCCCTCCACAAGGGCGGTAGCGGGCAAGTCCCATTGCTGTCACCCGTTCGACAAGGGCTGCCGCCAAATCGCCATTCCAATCCCCTTCAATAGAATCGATCGAGAGGGTTTGGTGAGGGGGGATCAGGGATTCCTGATTTCCCTGGTGGTAGCCGCAGCTGGTAGATATCAACAGGAATAATATGGGAAATCTTCTGCAAAATTGTATGCCATTCACTTTGAGTATACCTTTTTTATGTCCCCTATCTTAAATGACCCGTATTTATATTTCAACAATTGACACTATCGAATGTATTTGATATAGTACCAAATTCATTATTACCAAAGGGGAAAAAATGTTTAATGTTTCATCGGTAACTTCCAATCAGAATGTTCTACACTCTCAGGGACTGCTGGCCAGTTCCATGGCAGAGAAAATTCAGACTGCTTTTCAGAGGGGCGTGTTTAAACCCTATGAAAAGGAACTTCAAAAGCCCAGGGAGAGTTGGGGAGATAGCTGGTTCAAAATCATAGAAAGAATGTCCAGACCTGGTAGCATGGAAAAAAGTGACCAACAATACCTGGTGACCACGTATCTCTTTACAGTTTCGGTAGACCCTGAAATATCAGAGGAAGACAGGACAAAACTCGTTTTAGATACCATCACGCCTCTCGAAAAAGAGGAATTAAAAAACTTCTACTATATGCTGGGACATAGCAATCCCGTTGTCAGTATTTCTATTCTTCGATATTGCCCAGATGATATGTGGGATAAAA
This sequence comes from uncultured Parachlamydiaceae bacterium, assembly GCA_963780445.1. GTDB lineage: Bacteria > Chlamydiota > Chlamydiia > Chlamydiales > Parachlamydiaceae > CAWACC01. Next base: position 125,783 of record CAWACC010000001.1, on the reverse strand, counting down.
CGTTCCGTAAAATCAGAAAATATGAAAATATCGACATTTCCCTTGATAAGACTGTATCTTCCTGGATTGAGTCTTTGATTCATACTCCATGGGCCATTAATGAAAAACAGGCCTTCTTGGATAGGCTATTCCACCTCCTGCCTGCTGCTACAGCGGATGAAATTATCTATTACTATCTTTTGAATAATCCCCAGTCGTTGCAGCAGGTCTGTTCCGCTGCGTTATCGGATCGCATCAAAACCTTGCATGAAGAAGTTCAAAACATCGGAAAACAGCTTCTTACTACTATTGAGGAGCAGGACCAACCGGAACGATTGCCTCGCATGCACAAAAACAAAACCCATTATTTTCTTGAATGGTTCTTAAAAGAAGCCTTGGACCATCCAAAAAGCGATATGATCGTTCTGAATTTTGGTGAGGAAGAATGGAAATGGTTGAATGAAAAATTTAAAGAACTGGATCAGTCATCCTCTTCTCCTTTTGCCATTCAAAAATCCTCTAAATGGGACCTCTCCGCCTATGCCAAGAAATGGATGATCGATCTTTCCAATAGACTTTCCACAAATACATTTCTTCAAAAATCTCTGGATGAACATGACTCCTGCATATCCATTTTTTATAGATATGCTTCAGAATACGCTTCGATTTCTAATGAGTTATTGCAAGCCTTAACACCCCGGCATCTCCATCGTTACATGGAATCCTTCAGGAATGGATTTCGGGAAGCGTTGATTAGAATGATCGTAAATGATGAACCGAAAAAATTGATAGAGTGGATGGAATTGATACAACAAAGACATGGCAGATATAATGAGACAGCTTCCGATACAATATCCAAAGTGTTCGACTGGATAGGTTCTGCCGGAAAATTTGAAGAGGCTGTGAGAGTAATTTTTAGTACAGATGCTGATGGGAACAGTGTAAATAAGGATCCGCTTGTAATCACGGTTTTTGCCGCGCTAGGACAAGACAAACGCAAAACCATCCTTAAATATATCCTGGATAATCAAGGCCTGAATACCCTTTTGAAGTGGATAGATATATGTGCTGTAACAGCAGCGGACTCTGGAATTGAATCTCACCAATTGAAGAGCCATATAGCGGATTCATTGTCCAAAAATTTTTACACCCTCTTGAATGAAATAAACCCAGCGGTCGCGCCCGATCTAAAAAACCAGTGGATCTCCACACGAAAAGGGTGTGTGTTTGGATGTGACGTGGGTACGGAGTTCATAGACACCCTTCTTCCTGTAGGCGTAGATATGAATGATCCTTTAGTGCGGCAAGAAGAAGCTTTTAAAAAGCTGAAGAAACATTTTTTAACACCTCACATTTCGCTTAAACATAGACGTGAATTTATGGAGCAGATAGATAAAAAAGATCTGCGAGGAAGCATGACTGTCCAGCAGCTGATTCTTCGTTTGTTCCAGGATTTACCCAAACCCGCCTGGCCTTTGATATTTATCCATTTCGAATACGATATATGCCATTCCCATTATGATGATTATTATGAAGAGAAATCCCGTGGCGGCTCCTTTAAAAAGGTTAAGAAAAATGAGGGCCCTCGGATGTCCGGCCGTCAGGAAAATATTGGAAGGGAAATGGGAGAAATGTACGCCAACCAGATTCTGGAAAATCCTAAAAAGAATGCCCACATGCTTAGCAATGTTTTGATGTGGTCGAAAATTGAAGCTATTCATGATGCAGGAGCCAAATTAAGTAAAAAACCCCCTGAAAAAGGGTTTCAGGATGCCGGCCAATGGATAGAAATAGCCGCTGAAACTCTTGTGCAAATGGCAGACAATCCCTTGTTGACCGGTGATAAGGATGAGGATAGGTCTGACCAGGCCTATTGGGCCATGCGACCTCTTTATCAGGCCGCATGTGAAACGAATACGCTTTATCCTATCCTTCAGCTATTTATCAACAAAACACCCTATGATAAATTTATTCCCACCATGAATGGACTTGCCTGCAGTTGTTTTAATTACAATCCCGAGGATTTTAAAGGTTTAATTGCAGATGCCTTGGAGCTTTCCGGCAGGGATAAAACAGACTTTATCGCACAGTGTTTAAATGCCCATCATAAGCGAATATCAGCTAATTCCAACAGGCGTGGTCACATAAACCTGGAAAACGATCTATGGGAAGAGCCAATTTTAAAAGAGGATAACGAAAGAGCTCAAGTGACCCAAAAATTCGTTCAGTTGATGAAGGTGGATTTTTTAGGTTTGTTTTTACAGCATAACAGATTTAATGAACCCATGATCAAAAGCATAAAGAATGCCGCACCGGAATTCTGCAGACAGCTTTTTGTCGATAGTATTCAAGTCTTGTGCAAAGTCTCAAATCCAGATGAAGTCAAATTTGTATGTTTTCAGAATATGTGCGGCGTCTATAGGGATGTTGGGATAGATATCATGCCTCTGATCCATGAGGAGCAACGGGCCCTCATCAGGCAATGGTATACGCCGGATATTCTATTGAGACGTTTAAGCATGAATGAAGATGGTTTAAAACTGTTGCTGGCGCTCAATCTGGAGCATTTTTATCCTGTGATTTTTAAAAAAATGGAGGGCATACTCAATGAGGACCACATGAGCCTTTGGAATTTATCCGGTTGCTGGAAATCATTAGAAAAGGAAGGGTGCGGGCCTTCCCTGCAACAGCAATTGTTCGATGGATCTCATCAAAATATTCTTGCCTCCATATTGAAAAATCTGGAGGAGGATTTTTCGGAATCATTTTTACAATTCGATACCCCATTTTGTTTCAGTTTGATAGCACAAATCGTCCCTGATTGGAAGGAGCGCCTGTTATTATCCTCTCAAAATGAGTTGAAGAAAGAAATAGAGAGGGGGATGGAATATGGCTACAAAATGAAAGCATTGCCTTCTTGCCTGGAAAAGATATTTAAAGGCTTATCTCGAATCGGGAATCTGGATGAGTGGCTGGCCTACGTCAAAGAAAAGTGTGATGAAGAAGGGTCGAAAAAGAAATTTGAAGAAGGATATGTTGCCTGGCAGCAGGAAAAACAGAAGAAGAAAGGCGATGATTCCTGCGCCATGTCCTAATCCTGTTTAGATGACTATTTGTGGCCTAAACAAAAACCACTTCGTGGTTTTTGTTTAGGCCAACATGAGTTAAATATCAAGTGTCTGGGGCCGGTTATTGTGTCTGGGGGCGGTTCTTGCGTAAGTGCATAACTATTATCGATCATAATTTAGAGTAAAAGTTATGCATTTATGCAAGAACCGGCCCCAGACATTTGCTAAATCCGTTTTTGCCAGTATAATGCATTCATAGTCATTTCCCCTACTGGGGAAAAGGCTGCTGATCCACTATTCATATTTGTTTTTGCCTGATAAAAACATACAAACTATAGAGGCTCTGTGGTAATAAAAATTTCTCAACCCCACACATTTAATTGCACCCGGCTCAGTGGTGAAGAATGACTTATGAATCGAACTCTACAGTTCAACAATGAAGTTGTGGCTATGAGCCGTTACTGTAGTGTCTGTGCGTTTTCTTTCGTACAGAATAATGGTGGCAAGGATAACAGCGACCAGGCCAAAAACCACTGTGACAACGGGGTAAATAGTGAAATTGTAAAAATAACTGGTCACACCAACGACACAGGCGGTGATAAGGAGCCGGGCACTGGTGAGCAGGCTCGCAGTGATGCCTTTAATGTCCGGAAACAGTTCCATCCCTTCCGGAAAATAAATGGAATTGATCCAATTTGCCCCTATGGCATACAAGGACATGGCTCCTGTAAAAAGATAGATGTTTTCAGGGTCCATCCAGGAGCTTGCCAACAAAACCACACCGCCAATAACAAATAAAACCGTTCCTATTTTCTTTATTCTCATCACACCCCATTTGGCGAGGCATCGTTTAAGACATAAATTAGCCCCTACCCACGCCCCAAGAAGGGCCATCTGATGAAAGGGCAGGGCCTGCTTGCTGACGCCCATTTCTATTACATAAAGAACGGAAATAGTAGAAAGAAAAGCAAGGTATCCCGCAAACATGAGGCTTACAATACAGGTGGTTTGCCAGAAAGGAAGGCTGAGAAATACCCTTTTAAAATCTCCTATAAGCTTGTTCCAGTTGAATGGAACCCGCTTTTCTTTAGGCAGGGTTTCTTCAAAAAAACATAAACAGATCAAAAGGCTAGCTAGGACGCAGATTGTTATGGCCAGAAAATTGGACCTGAATCCATAGACCTGATTTAGGTAGCCTCCGGCCATGGGGGCAGCAGCCATAATAATAGGCACAATGGTATTGATCTTATTTAAGGCTATGATGGCTTTTTGTTCCTGAAAGGCATCAAAAAGAATAGCTGTTCCTAACGTAAAACAGCCTCCGCTTCCTAATCCTTGCAGAATCCTTCCCGCAAGCATAAGCGTAAAGCTGTCTGCAAACAGGGTAATGAGGCTGCCCATTAGGAATAAACCCAGCGCTATTATGAGCGGTTTTTTGCGCCCTAGCGAATCGGATAGGGGGCCATATAACGGGCCTGCCAGGCAGATCCCGGCAAAATTCCAAGTTAAAAGACTTTGAATTGTATCTTCCGAAACAGAAAAATAGGCCATCATATCCGTGAAGGCGGGTAAATATATATCTGTTTCAATGCAGGCGGCAATGAATGTGATGATAATAAGAAACAAATGTTTCTGTTCTTTAGTAAACACGCAATAACTCCATATAATTTATAGTGAATGCAATAAGGTAACAAATAGTATTCTGAGAGAGCCTCCAAAAAGGCTTATTATAAAAGTCCTGTAAACAGGAACGGGCTAAATTGAGATCATGAGCTTGACTTAGATTTATTTTAATTTGATTCTAACATAAAATGTCTTTTTTTGTAAATGATAACGCATTAACGACTGATAACGACAAACGACCTTAACGACGACAATAAAAATGTTGTTTGTCGTTAATGTCGTTAAGGTCGTTTGTCGTTACTAAAATCATATTAAATAACCATTGATTTAAAATAATTATTGTGTTACATTTATTTATGAAACGATATTTGTGCATATTTAATACAACAATACAATGTACATTTATTCTTTTAACTTAAACAAATGATTTATAACATTAAAAGGAATTAAAATTATGGACCCAGTATATGTTGGACGCTCTGGTCGTTTAAATAGCCAGCAATTTATAGAACCGGCCGATCTCGTAAAAGATTTCAGGCAAGCATTTAACAGTTCAAATCAAGCGGCTCTTGTCAATAAATGTCACGATGGATTTATTGGTTTGATCAATAGAGTGAAACAGGAAAAAAATACAACGACCATAGAACTTGCAATCTGTGAAAAAGCGCAAATATTGAGAATGGTATCTCCCAGAAGACCTGTGGAAGAACAAAGTTTTAAAGAACAATGGAATACCTTTGAATCCGTGGCAAAAGAAAGGATAAAGGCTATAGAATTGGAAGACAACTTCGGCAAACTGGATAATGGTATAGATGCTTTGAAGAAACTGAATCAAAGTACAAGCAGTTCTAATTTTGGCCAGAATAGCATTAGAGCGATGCAAGAGGTTAGAGAGTCCATTCAGGGGATAGATCTGAAATCTCCGGACTATCAGGAGAAATTGGCCCAAATCAAAATGGAGTTTGAAAAACTCGCTGCCCATGAATTTGGCAATTTAATGCAGCCTGCCGAGCTGAAAAGTATTGAGGAGATCTATAACTACCTGCAACCGTTGCTGGATCTTCCCAAAGGGGAGTTCAAAATGGATGTTTCCAATGACGAGACCCTTGCCAGAGAGCTGCAAAGACAGTTTGAAATGGATATTTCCAGTGATGAGATGCTGGCCAGAGAGCTGGAAAACAACGCGTATTGAATTTTTTAAAAATTTAAATTAAACGCAAAGACACGAAGACAAAGGGCTCTTCGTGTCTCCTAAATAACTCTTTGTTACCCCTAAAAAACGTCTTTGCGTTCTTGGCATCTTTGCGTTTAATTTTTAAACGATATTGTTGCTGATCAACAAGATTGCATTAAATTAAACGCAAGGCGCAAAGATGCAAAGAACGCAAAGACGGTTTACAGACACTCTATGAGTCTCTTGGTTATTTTTTTGATATTTTAGGTGAACCTTTAGGGACTTTGCGTTTAATTTTTAAACGATATTGTCGCTAGCAACAACATCGCTTTAAATTTGGGATTCTAGCTTGGCCAGGCGTGCTTCCAAGTCTTTGATTTGTTGAACATACTTTTCAATATGGCGAAGATGCACGCTCATCCGGTTATATTCAGCCATGGGCATGACAGGAGCCCCTCCATATTTTCCACCCTTGATTGATTTGTCCACCCCTGATTTTGCAGACATAATGACATGGTCGTCCAGATGGATATGGCCTGATACCCCGCATTGCCCTGCTAAAACGACATATCGGCCAGTGGTGGAAGATCCGGCAATGCCTGATTGCGCTGCGATCAGATTGTGCTCCCCTACAGTAACTCCATGACCAATTTGAACCAGGTTGTCGATTTTCGTGCCTTTTTTGATCCGTGTAGGTTTGAATCGCCCCCTGTCAATAGTGGTATTGGCTCCGATTTCCACATCATCCTCCAGGATGACGTTTCCAATCTGGTTGAGCTTGAGATGCCGCCCCTCTGGGCTGGTGGTATACCCGAATCCGCAGGAGCCGATGACAGCCCCTGGCTGTAGGATGACGTCATTTCCTATTTGGCATTGTTCCCTGATGGTCGCATGGCTATGGAAAATGCAATTTTTTCCTATAGTACAGCCGGGCCCAATGTAACAGCCGGGGCCCACATGGGTGCTGTCTCCGATGATAACTTCTTTATCTATAACCGCATAAGGGCCTATGGATACGTTATTTCCAAAGCGGACGGTTTCATGAATGACCGCTGTGGGGTGTATGCCTTTGAAACCCGTCAGTTCTCTATCCCCGTGTAAGGCTTCAAGGGTAATCTGAAAAGACCGGGAAGGGTCTTCGGAGAGCAGATAATTTTTTCCTTCGGGAAGCGGGGCATCGGGATGGACAAAAATGACCCCTGCAGAAGACCTGAGCATGGCCTGTTCGTATCTTGAAGATTGTCCGAAGGCGGGCCTGGCGAGGAAAGACGCGTCCTCTTCATTGGCAGAATCGAGATCCGCCACATTTCGGATGATGTGGCCGGGGTTTCCCACCAGACGGGTTTGGGTAAATTCTGCAAGGTCTGCCAATGTAAAAAATTTGTCTTTCATAAGCAAAGGTACTTTACAGCTTATTTCAGGTTATTTTCTGGAGTATTTCGCGCATTTTCTTTGGATTGAGGCGGATTTTTATCAAAGTCTTGGTCCAAGATGGCGATGATCTTAGAAGAGATATCCAGGTCAGGAGATGCGAAGAAGGTGGATTCATCATTGAGAATGACATCGTATTTTTCATTTTTGGCAATCAGCTCAGCGGCTTTGGTCACTTGTTCCTGCAGCTTCTGCACCACTTGGAAATTGGTCTGCTGCAAGCTTTGCAGATATTGGTTCTGCTGCTGGGACAATTCCTGGTTCAGAGCGCGGAATTTTCTTTTGAGATCGGTTTCGGCTTCAGGCGAGAGGCTGTCAAGGTAGTCCGCGTCATTGAATTTGGAAGCCATATCGCTCAATGTTTTCTCTTTTTCAGCCAGTACAGACTCCATCTGCTTCTTCAAACTTTCAAAATTGGCCTGTTCAAATTTTCCTAGTTTGGAGTCTTCCACGCATTTTTTGAAACTGACCACCCCTATTTTTACAATTTTACCCGGCTTGGAGCTTGTGGAAGCTGCACTATTGGTTGAAGCAGGGGTGGGTGCGGGCGTTGCGGAACAGAGCATCACGCACAGGGCTAGGAAAGCCGCCGCTTTGGCTGCCTTGTTTTTTCTGGATTTCATAAGTAACTCCTTTATAGTTTACGTTTATATCATTTTAAAACCTGCCGCCCATTTGGAAAAAGAACTTTTTCACTTGGCTGTTATTTTGTGGGTTTAACGGATAGCCCATACCAAAGGTCAGTTCAGGCAGGCTGTCCAAAAGTTTGACGCGGATACCATAACCTGCGGCCATGCTGATCCGGCCAAAATGCAGGTATTTGCCCGATAATTGGCCCGCATCAAAGAAGATGAAAGCATCGAAATTTTTGAAAATTTTTCGGTTGTATTCGGCAGAATAATATTGAAGGGAAATACCGCCGATCGGGTCATCGTCGTCATCCTTGATATGCGGTCCGAGCCTGTAAGACCTGTAACCGCGCACGGTCTCATCCCCTCCCAGGAACAGCATTTCATCCAGGGGGAGGTTGTTCGGCTTGCTATCGCCATAAGGGATCAGGAATTTCAAGTCGCAACGGAATTTTAAGGCATCTCTTTGATGCAGTCTATAGTAATAGGTATTCATGTAGCTGAGGCCTAAGAAAGAATGGTAGCCTCCCGCTCCGGCAAGTTCAACTCCCAGCTTGGATTTTAAACCCTTGTTGGGATGGGTGGGATGGTCGGTGGAATCATAGAAAAGGGTGGTGCCTACCGCGGAGACTATCCCTGCATGCTTTGCCCGGCGAAGAAGCCTTTCATGGGCGATTACATTATCATCTTCTTCTTTTTTCAATATACCCGCGGCTATTTTCCGTTTCTCCGGGTCTGTGATTTTGTCAAGATCTTTCAACGCCTTCTCATACTTGGTGGTATCTCTTTTCTCCACGTGGTAATGGCTATTTCGCAGGCGATAGTGCCAGGCGGTCCTTAAAAAGGGATTCATCTGATACGAGGCATGGAAGGTGATGCCGCCGGCGTCGATGGTATAGGCTTCGGAAATAAAGCTTGAGCTGGAGTTCTCGAGGTCAAAGCCTACCGTCCATTTGGTGTCCATAAAGTAAGGCTTGGTCCACGATAGCTCGTACTTGCGGCTTTTGTTGCCGAAGGTGGCGCTGATGTTCAGGTATTCGCCGCCGCCGCGAAGCGTATGGAGCCCATCTGTCCAACAGGTCCCCAGCCCTTTATAGTTGAAATTTTTTTCCGAAATGGCGATGGTCCCGAAATAGCTTTCCACGCTGCTGAGCCCGAACGAGGTGCTGAAATGGCCTGTGCCGGTTTCTTCCACTTCGATATTGATATCCCGATAGCTGTCGCCTAGTCCAAAGACACCGTCGGATTTTACCGCATAGACGTTAACATGTTTGAAATAGCCGATATTTCGAAGTCTTTCTTCTGTTTTTTGCAGTTTGTCGCTATTGAAGACTTCTCCGGGAATTAGCAGGGTTTCATGCAGGATGACCCTGGTTTGAGTGGAGGTGTTTCCATATACTTTTATCATGCCGACAAAATATTGGCGCCCTTCCTCGATGGTGAAGTGGATGGAGTACGTGTGCTTATCGGGGCAGAGTTTAGGTTCAAAGTTGACGCTGGCATCGATGAAGCCTTTTCTTCCATAGGTATTGGTGATATTGCGGATGCTTTCGCGGATTTCGTCGGGGGAGTAGGGGCATCCTTCTTCAAAGGTGAAGTCATCTTGAATGGTCTCATCATCAAACAGCGTATTTCCTTCAAATGTGATATCGCCGAAATAATATTTTTCCCCTCTTTCCAAATAAATGTGCAGAATGATCCGGTGGCTTTGGCTGGATTCGAGGACTTTTATTTCTACGTTGGCGTCCGCATATCCTTCGTTTTGAATGAAGTTCAGAATAGTAAATTGATCTTGTTGGACGGCTTCTTCGTTATAGGTTCCCTGATTGGTCAGCCAGCTAGTGAAAAAACTGTATTTTTTGGTGAGGATCATGTCTACGAGCGCGGCTTCTTCTTGCGAGGTAAAGTCATGGAAAACGATCTGTTTGATCCAGCCGGCGCGCCCTTCCTTAATGATTATTTCTATATCGACTTCATTCGAGTTTTCATCTCTGGTGATTTGGTAGTCCAGTTCAGCTTCAAAAAAACCTTTTTTAACATAGTAAGCTTTCAGTTTATGAAATGCCGCATTGAATGTTTGCCTGTCAAAGATTGTGGCCGGCTTTATGTCGAGTTCTTTCAGCAGCCTGCTGGTTTTAATTTTTTCATTTCCAACAAAGGCGATGGTCCGGATGGTTGGTTTTGGCCATATCTTGAGAATAACGTACATTTTTCCATCCAGGGTCTCCAGCCTGGGAACGACATGGTCAAATTCTTTAGCTAGTGTTTTCAGGTCGGCATCAAAGTCGGTATGGGAAAAAAAATCTCCTTTGCGTGTTTTCATTCGCGACAGGATGGCCTGGGTATCAAAATTGGCCAGGCTTGCGCCTCCTTCCAGTTCCACGTCGATCTGTTCGATCTCCTGGTTTTCATATTGAACGGTTTGCGCTATGGCTAAACAGGGAAATAAAAGCAAAAATACAAAATAAATGCTTAATGATAATAATAAACCTCTCTTCATCAAATGTTCTCCCAATTTGAAATGTGTCGAGTATGGCATAAGCGCATCATCATAGGCGAAGCCGTGTCTTGCTGCAAGAAAAAAAATCTCTATAAATGATTAAAACCTCGCCCGTCCTGTTAAAGCGCGCGCCAAGGTCCCTCCATCTACGTAATCCAGAGAACTCCCCATAGGGAGGCCGAAAGCCAGCCGCGACAGGGCCACGTTCAGGGGAGCCAATTCTTTCTTGAGATAAAAAGCGGTCGCATCGCCTTCCAGGGTAGAGTCGAGGGCCATCAAGATCTCTTGGACCTGGCAGGCTTGAATGCGCTGTTTCAGATTATGGAGCTTCAAGTTATCCGGGCCTATGCCTTCCAAAGGCGACAATAAGCCGCCCAGGTTATGGTAAAGGCCTTTAAATTCACGGGTTTCTTCAATGGCAAAAGCATCGCGGGGTGAAGCAATGATGCAAAGGGCGCCAGAATGGCGCCGTGACGGATGGCAAAAAGGGCAGTTTTCAGGGCTTATCAGGCAATGGCATTCCTGGCAATATACCAGATGATCTGGAATGGAATGGATAAGATGGGACAGTTCCTGAAGATTTTCTTTTTTCCAATCGAGCAGCTGAAAGGCAAATCTCTCTGCGCTTTTATTACCTACTCCGGGCAATTTTTTTAAAGCAGTCATTAATTTGGACAAATGGGCGGGGTAATGCATATTATTATTAAAACCTCATTAAATTAACCTGTTCTTAAAAATAACAAAAACTGAATAATAAAAAAAAGCAAAAAAATTTAGCAAAAAAATTTACCACTGAGCCAGTGAGATCACTGAGCTGGCATCAAGGGACAAAGTTTACCACTGAGCCAGTGAGATCACTGGCATCAAGGGACAAAGTTTACCACTGAGCCAGTGAGATCACTGAGAAGGTATGAGATATTTGAGAGGAGTCTGGCATCAAGGGACAAAGTTTACCACTGAGTCAGTGAGATCACTGAGAAGGTATGCGATATTTGAGAGGAGTCTGATGTTAAAAAGACAGTCTTAAATATAAATCTGTCTTTTTGATGCCAAACCCCTCTCAAATATCTCATACCTTCTCAGTGATCTCACTGACTCAGTGGTAAACTTTGTCCCTTGATGCCAGCTCAGTGATCTCACTGGCTCAGTGGTAAACTTTGTCCCTTGATGCCAGACCACTCTCAAATATCTCATACCTTCTCAGTGATCTCACTGGCTCAGTGGTAAACTTTGTCCCTTGATGCCAGACCGCTCTCAAATATCTCATACCTTCTCAGTGATCTCACTGGCTCAGTGGTAAACTTTGTCCCTTGATGCCAGACCGCTCTCAAATATCTCATACCTTCTCAGTGATCTCACTGGCTCAGTGGTAAACTTTGTCCCTTGATGCCAGACCGCTCTCAAATATCTCATACCTTCTCAGTGATCTCACTGGCTCAGTGGTAAACTTTGTCCCTTGATGCCAGACCGCTCTCAAATATCTCATACCTTCTCAGTGATCTCACTGGCTCAGTGGTAAACTTTGTCCCTTGATGCCAGACCGCTCTCAAATATCTCATACCTTCTCAGTGATCTCACTGGCTCAGTGGTAAACTTTGTCCCTTGATGCCAGACCGCTCTCAAATATCTCATACCTTCTCAGTGATCTCACTGGCTCAGTGGTAAACTTTGTCCCTTGATGCCAGACCGCTCTCAAATATCTCATACCTTCTCAGTGATCTCACTGGCTCAGTGGTAAACTTTGTCCCTTGATGCCAGACCGCTCTCAAATATCTCATACCTTCTCAGTGATCTCACTGGCTCAGTGGTAAACTTTGTCCCTTGATGCCAGACCGCTCTCAAATATCTCATACCTTCTCAGTGATCTCACTGGCTCAGTGGTAAACTTTGTCCCTTGATGCCAGACCGCTCTCAAATATCTCATACCTTCTCAGTGATCTCACTGGCTCAGTGGTAAACTTTGTCCCTTGATGCCAGACCGCTCTCAAATATCTCATACCTTCTCAGTGATCTCACTGGCTCAGTGGTAAACTTTGTCCCTTGATGCCAGACCGTTCTCAAATATCTCATACCTTCTCAGTGATCTCACTGGCTCAGTGGTAAACTTTGTCCCTTGATGCCAGACCGCTCTCAAATATCTCATACCTTCTCAGTGATCTCACTGGCTCAGTGGTAAACTTTGTCCCTTGATGCCAGACCGCTCTCAAATATCTCATACCTTCTCAGTGATCTCACTGGCTCAGTGGTAAACTTTGTCCCTTGATGCCAGGCCGCTCTCAAATATCTCATACCTTCTCAGTGATCTCACTGGCTCAGTGGTAAACTTTGTCCCTTGATGCCAGACCGCTCTCAAATATCTCATACCTTCTCAGTGATCTCACTGGCTCAGTGGTAAACTTTGTCCCTTTTGTCCCTTCCCCTTCCCTTTCTTTAAAATTCTCCTTTATTATTATAATCATAATTTGGTAAAATATCCCTTGATATGGATGAAAAATTTAATAAAATAAGGAAAGCCAGTGCCTAAGGCCTTTATTATTGGAACAGGGTCCTATTTGCCCAAGACCGTTTTGACAAATGCCGATCTGGAAAAAAAGGTCGACACTTCAGACGAGTGGATTGTATCCCGGACAGGAATAAAAGAACGGCGGATCGCTGCCGGAGATGAGTGTACTTCCGACATGGGAACTGCCGCTGCAAAAGAAGCGTTGCATAACGCCGGCTTGACTCCGGGGTGCCTTGAATTGATCATTGTGGCTACGATGTCTCCTGACTATATTTCTCCTAGTACCGCTGTCTTGGTCCAGCATCAGCTGGGCGCCATAAATGCCTCTGCCTTTGACATCCAGGCTGCTTGCTCCGGCTATCTTTATGCCCTGTCCATGGCAAAAGCCTATGTGGAATCGGGCATGTATAAGACCGTATTGATCATCGCTTCGGAAAAAATGAGCGCTTTCATGGATTATAAAGACCGCAATACCTGTATTTTATTTGGCGATGGCGCTTCTGCTTCTATCGTCAGCCAGGATCCTAAAGGCCTTTCGATCGATTATGTTTACCTGGGCGCTAATGGGGAATATGCCGACCTTATCATCATTCCGGGCGGAGGGGCCCGGCAGCCTGCAACCCAGGAATCTTTAGCCTGCGGTCTGCACTACTTTAAAATGGCAGGAAAAGAGGTCTTCAAGCATGCCGTGAAGAAGCTGGATGCAGCGGCGGAATATTGCCTGGCCCATACGGGCTTGACTATGGAAAAAATCAGCTGGATTGTTCCCCATCAGGCCAATATCAGAATCATTGAAGCCATGGCCAGGAGTATGAAGTTTCCTTTTGATAGAATTTATAAGACCATACACAAGTATGGCAATACGTCTGCTTCTACCATCCCGATCGCTTTGGATGAACTCATCAGGGAACAACCCGTTGCCCCCGGGGAACATTTGCTTTTGCTGACCGTAGGGGGCGGCCTGACTTGGGGTGGAGCGGTTTTAACGAAAAATTAACGGATGGAACAGGTAATGTCAAAATACAAGAAAATTGCTTTTTTATTTCCCGGACAGGGGGCCCAGTACCCGGGTATGGGTAAAGATTTCGTGGAGAATTTCGAGGAGGCCCGGCTGACTTTTGAGGAGGCAGATGAAATCCTTTCGAGAAACCTCTCTTCCATCATACTGAATGGCCCGGAAGAGGTATTGACCGAAACGAAAAACAGCCAGGCGGGAATTTATGTGAACAGCATGGCGGTCCTGCGGGTGCTTTACAAGCAGTTTCCCGAACTTAAACCATCGATATGCGCAGGATTAAGCCTGGGGGAATATACAGCCTTGACCGCTTCGGAACGTCTAGCCTTTCAGGAGGGCCTTCGCCTAGTCCAAAGCCGCGGCCAATTCATGAATGAAGCCTGTGAATCTGCCAAAGGCAGCATGGCAGTCGTCTTGGGATTGGACGCAGAGATTGTGGAAAATCTAGTGAAAGAAATCGGCCTGTTCAACGAACTTTGGGTGGCAAATTTCAATTGCCCAGGGCAGGTCGTTCTGTCAGGCACTTTGAAAGGGATAGAAATAGGCTCAAAAAAAGCGCTGGAAAGGGGAGCTAAACGGGTATTGCCCTTGCAGGTGCATGGGGCCTTCCATAGCGGCCTTATGAAAGAAGCGGAAATAAAACTGGCAGACCCTATTAAAAATGCCCGTCTGAAAGAGAGTTCCATCCAGTTGGTAATGAATGTGACGGGAGATTTTGCCACAGATCCGGATGAGATAAGGGAAAACCTGATCCGACAGGTGACCGGTTCCGTCCGTTGGGAACAGGGGATGAAAAAAATGGCGGAAGGAGGGGTCGATCTTTATGTGGAGATTGGTTGTGGAAAAGCCCTGTCGGGATTCAACAGAAAAATGAATCTGACCCCTACTCTCAGCGTGGAGAAAGTGTCTGATCTGGAAATGTTGTATAAAACACTCTCATAAGGTCATTATGTTATTGAAGAATAAACAGGCTCTTGTTACCGGTGGAACTGCTGGCATAGGTAAAGCGATAACCCTGAAATTTGCGGAGCAAGGGGCAAAAGTCATCATTTTCGGCACTCATAAAGAAAGGGGAGCCCAGGTGGTTCAAGAGATTAAGCAACGGACCGGGCAGGAATCGGGCATATTTTATGCCGTCAATGTGGCAAATAAAGCCGAAGTGGAAAATGCCATCAAAAAGATATTGGAAGACGGAAAAGGAATCGATATACTGGTGAATAATGCCGGCATTGCCAAAGACCAACTGCTGATGAAAATGAAGGAAGAGGAATGGGATGATGTCATGGCCATAAATCTCAAATCCTGTTATAATCTTTGTCAGGCTTTGGTGCGTTCCATGATGAAAGCCCGGCAGGGGAAAATCATCAATATGAGCTCTGTAGTGGGGTTGACAGGTAATGCAGGGCAGGCCAACTACGCCGCTTCAAAAGCGGCTATTATCGGGTTTACAAAGGCTTTAGCAAAGGAACTGGCTCCAAGAAATATTCTCGTGAATTGCATAGCGCCAGGTTTTATTGAAACAAGCATGACAGAGGTTTTAAGTGAAGCGCAAAAAGAAGCGGCTGTAGGAAAAATACCCTTGGGCCGCATGGGAAGGCCGGAAGAAGTAGCGGATGCCGCCCTATTTTTGGCTTCGCCCCTGGCAGATTACATTACGGGTCAGGTCCTCACCGTGGATGGGGGAATGGTCATGTGAAGAGCCTGGCCACGATAAATTTATTTTAACTTTTAAACAAACTAAAAAGGTGGAAAATGTCAACAACAGAACAGGAAGTCATCGACATCGTTGTGGAACAACTGGGAGTCGATAAGGAAGAAGTGACTTTGGACAAGTCATTTGTGGAAGATCTCAATGCAGATTCTTTGGATCTGACAGAGCTCATCATGACTTTTGAAGAGCGCTTCGGCTGTGAAATTTCCGAGGAAGAAGCGGAGAAGCTGAAGACCGTAGGAAGTGTCGTCGAATATATTGAGAAAAATAAAAACACTTAATATAGAACTTGCGCGGCTGCAAGCCGCGCAAAAGAAGATTTCAGGATACCGTACATCCCCTGTCAAACTCGGGTTCAGGGGCTCTTCCATTCTCTCCGTAATAATGTTGACTGTGACCTGGGTACATGGGTGTTTCGATGAAATTTATACTTCCTGAACGGTAGTAATTCACATCGCTATATCTATTTTCTACAGTTCCGTCAGCATATGTAGTTGAACCACTCAATTTCCGTGTTAGCCAATTTTGGGCGACCCAAACATGGTCTGATTCGTATAGCTTTGGATCGACATTTTCTTTTTTGAGATAAGTGAGAAGGGGGTGTTCGCTTTGGTTAGCATTGGAGATGGCTCGTGGAATAACAGTAACAAGCCTGACAGGAAAGGTCAGAATATCGAGGATGAGGGAACCTAAAATGGCAAATACACTGCCCACGGTATCTTGTACCTTTAAGGCATGATTGACAAAGGTCGGAAGAAAGAAATCGTCAACAAAATTTTGCAGAGTATTGGTTCTAACAGGGTACAAGGTGGCGGGTAGAACGCCAATACATTCTCTATCTACATTTTCGTAGGAATCCACCAAGGCGGTATATTCGTCTTTGGTAAAGGTTTTATTCCAAGTCAGGTTATTATCTAAATTGGACACGCTAATTGAATAGGCCATATTCCATTCTCCTTAGTTATAGTTTCATTATCTAACTCACCTTACGCAAAACATATAGAAATCTCGTCTATTGGTTTAGTTCGTTCGCTTCATTTGCGATATTTGCCGCCCAGGCCAACGGCCTGGTTTGTAAAAGCCTAGGGCGCAGCCCTAGGTAAATTCAATATACCTGTTTCAGGCTGAAGGCCTGATATGTAAAATCCTGGGGCTTCGCCCCAGGGAATTACAGGGCAGGCCTTCAGCCTGCAATGGTTATTACTGGTTTCCTAGGGCTTCGCCCTAGGCTTTTACAGGTCAGGCCGTTGGCCTGAGCGACAAGTACCCATTAAACACAAACTTAAACCAATAAACGAGATTTACATGTTTTGCGTAAGGTGAGTTATCTAAGGGAGAATATCAAATCCAGAATTATTTGTGCAATGATTTTTCCTATCACCTTGGCAGAAAGCCCGATGACCAGTTTGTAATAGCTTGGGGCGCCAAGGGCGCCGCTTCAAAAGCAGCTATTATCGGGTTTACAAAGGCTTTAGCAAAGGAACTGGCTCCTAGAAATATTCTCGTGAACAGCATAGCGCCAGGTTTTATTGAAACAAGCATGACAGAGGTTTTAAGTGAAGCGCAAAAGGAAGCTGCTATAGGAAAAATACCCCTGGGCCGCATGGGAAGGCCGGAAGAAGTAGCGGATGCCGCCCTGTTTTTGGCTTCACCCCTGGCAGATTACATTATGGGTCAGGTCCTCACCGTGGATGGGGGAATGGTCATGTGAATAGCCTGGCTTCAATAAATTTATTTAACTAAACAAACCAAAAAGGTGGAAAATGTCAACAACAGAACAGGAAGTCATCGACATAGTTGTGGAACAACTGGGAGTCGATAAGGAAGAAGTGACTTTGGACAAGTCATTTGTGGAAGATCTCAATGCAGATTCTTTGGATCTGACAGAGCTCATCATGACTTTTGAAGAGCGCTTCGGCTGTGAAATTTCCGAGGAAGAAGCGGAGAAGCTGAAGACCGTAGGAAGTGTCGTCGAATATATTGAGAAAAATAAAAACACTTAATATAGAACTTGCGCGGCTGCAAGCCGCGCAAAAGAAGATTTCAGGATACCGTACATCCCCTGTCAAACTCGGGTTCAGGGGCTCTTCCATTCTCTCCGTAATAATGTTGACTGTGACCTGGGTACATGGGTGTTTCGATGAAATTTATATTTCCTGAACGGTAGTAATTCACATCGCTATATCTATTTTCTACAGTTCCGTCAGCATATTTACTTGAACCACTCCATTTCCGTGTTAGCCAATTTTGGGTGACCCCAACGTGGTCTGATTCGTATAGCTTTGGATCGACATTTTCTTTTTTGAGATAAGTGAGAAGGGGGTGTTCGCTTTGGTTAGCATTGAAGATGGCTCGTGGAATAACAGTAACAAGCCTGACAGGAAAGGTCAGAATATCGAGGATGAGGGAACCTAAAATGGCAAATACACTGCCCACGGTATCTTGTACCTTTAAGGCATGATTGACAAAGGTCGGAAGAAAGAAATCGTCAACAAAATTTTGCAGAGTATTGGTTCTAACAGGGTACAAGGTGGCGGGTAGAACGCCAATACATTCTCTATCTACATTTTCGTAGGAATCCACCAAGGCGGTATATTCGTCTTTGGTAAAGGTTTTATTCCAAGTCAGGTTATTATCTAAATTGGACACGCTAATTGAATAGGCCATATTCCATTCTCCTTAGTTATAGTTTCATTATCTAAGTGAGAATATCAAACCAGACGTATTTATGCAATGATTTTTCCTATCACCTTGGCAGAAAGCCCGATGACCAGTTTGTAATAGCTTGGGGCGCCAAGGGCGCCCTCTCTGTGCTCTCTGTGTGCTCTGTGGTAAAATATTAATTTTACCAGGTACAGATGAGGCCAACAGCACCTGAATAGTTGTATCGATGGCTCCACCAGTCGCCTGTAAATTCGACATATAATTTCGCACACTCTGCCACATTCACTGCAGCATTGACGTTGCCAAGAAAACCACTGCGGGAATAATTTCTGCCTTTCACAGTGAAAGTATCGCCGAAATCAATAAATCGAGTATGCAACTTGGTTTCAGATGAACCGAAACGATAGTGATAGACCAAATCGGCATTCAATTCAATACAGTTATATGATGAAGATAAATGTGTTCCCAAATAGAGATTGGGCGACCATAGGGAGTGCCCCTTCACGTGCAGGTTAAGGGAACAGGCACGTCTCTCACAAAATTCCTTGGAATGGATGTAACCGAAACCTCCGGCAAGGAATGGTTGCAGAAGCACTCCACACACCGGAACATTCCATCCCCATTCGGCATAAAGCAAACCGTGTATGAATTTGGGCCTGCTGTGTGCAGTGTCATAAAGGTCCGCAAATTCAATCTTCCGTTTAAAATGGCAGCAGCCTCCTCCTACTATCAGATCGGAGAAAACATAACACCGAGGTGTAGTGTAGACTCCATACAAACTTCCCTGAAAATTATACAGCTTATTGTGACAGCCGTGTTTGAATGTCAAATGGTTTTCCTCGAAATTGGCTGCGGCCCCTAGGAGAACGCAATTGCACCATTTGTCGGCTCCTAAACTGAAATCCAGGTTGTATTCATGGAACCTGCCATCATGCCTGTGGTTTTTTACACGTCCATATCCTCCTTCAAAAGCTGCCCAGGTATTGATATTACCTTGTTCGGCTTCGCAGGCGCATGGATCCAAATAATCACGCACCGCATCAAAAATTCGGCGGCTGAAGCGATAATCGGTGTATTGATTGATCTCTGCCAGATAGGTGTATTGTTCTCCGGACATTTCATCCAATGCATAGGGAAGCTGGTCTTCAGGCAGGCTTAGGAGGTTATTGATCACCCAATCCTCACAGCTTGTAGGTACAGGAATCCCATCGATTTGCTTCGCCACGTTTCTCTGATTGGAAGTTCTTGCACCTGCCGTAAAATCAGTACTTAAGATAATTTCAACGGAAGGGTCCTGATTATAGATCGTCGTAATATCCAGGAATGGGCTAAAATTGAGCGGCACCACCTGGTCAAAGGTACCTGTCAGGGATCCTGCAGTCAATACAGTATAAGGACGTCCAATGGAATACCTACCGTCTACCGAAGCGACTTCAAGCGTGCCTGCCAATGTTGCATTTCCTGCAATATCCAATTGACTCGAATCAACGTCCGATATCAGAACGATAAATGTTCCTCCATCATTCTGGTTGTAGTTTTGGTTTATGTTCAAGGTTCCAATATGATTGAAAAAGCCTGGTACAACAGTGCCTCCATCATTAATAGTCAGATTTCTGTTAATGATGCCTGTTCCAAACAGATTTCCTCCATCGTTGACGAAGACATCATTGACAACCGAGCCTGTGAGGACAAGATTGCCTCCATTAACATTTGTAGTGCCTCCATAGGTGTTGGCTCCAGCTAGAACCTGCGTGCCTGATCCGTCAATGATCAGATTATTGAACCCTGAAGCATCGGAGATGATGCCATCGAAAACAGTGAAGGCATTAGCTACCGTGTTGATTTCAAAATCGTTGCTTAGCTTGACCACGCTGTCGTGATTACCTGAAAGGGAAGCAATGGTAAATGGGTTTGAGTTTGTTGTATTGATGACTAAGGAGGTATTTTCTAGGACGATATTAGTATTATCTGCCGTAGAGGTTCCGTCGAAGACTATCCCTTCAATTCCATCCATATTCGAATTTTCGTTGATGGCGACAAGCGTTGGGTTGCCATTGATCGTAGCGCTGCTAAAATACATTTGCGCTGAGGGGCTGCCGCCAAAGTTGTCAATAGTGCCGCCATTTCGATTGATAGCTTTAATAATGACGTTATTGCCTGTATTGAGTGATACCCCTGCAGAATTAGCCTGGCTTCCATTAAAGACGATTTGTGCCACAAGGGAACCTGGAGCTGAATTATATATTGCACCTTCATTGATCACATTGACACTATTGTTATTTCCAAGGGTAAAGGAGGCTGTGCCGCCGTCCCCGTCGACCACTATCTGTCCTGTATTGTAATAGCTCGCAATGGTGCCGCTGTATCCATTGGAAACATTGAGTATGCCATAATCCCCTGCAATAAAGGTGGCTGTGGCGCCATTTCCGTCAAATAGCAACTGCCCCGCGTCATTGCCGTCACTGCCGGCTTGAATGGTACAGGTACTCCCATTGCTTAAGGACAGGAGGAAATTGTTCCCTACAGTGAAAGAAGCAAGGCCTCCATCGCCGTCAAATACCATTTGTCCTGCATCGAATCCTAGGCCTTGGATTGTGCTGTTATTTTGGTTGCCCAGGGATAAGGTGGCATTGTCCCCTGCAGTAAAGGAGGCTATGCCGTTGTTCCCGTCAAAAACCATTTGTCCGGCATCATTTCCGCTGGTTACATTTTCAATGGTACTGCCATTTGTGCTGATAAAAGTAAGTGCAGCCCCATCACCTGTTGTAAATGAAGCCGTGCCGCGTTTGCCGTCAAATAGCATCTGGGCAACATTATTGCCTCTGCCTGTACTGGATATGGCACCGCTGAAGCTATTGTTGCCATTACTGAAACTTAATCCCATGTTATTCCCGGCAGAAAAGGCAGCCTCGTTATCGGCAGCATCAAATACAACTTGTCCCGTATTGCTATTGCTGCTAATGATAGCTCCTGCGCCATTATTGTTGGCATTGATGACAAAATTGTCTCCAACTGTGAAAGAAGATCCTTTAAGAAAAATTTGTCCGGCTTCATTGCCTCCGGTGAAGCTTCCGTTATTGGTAATCAGGATGCTTACATTGTTATCGGCTGTTATCGGAACAGTGGTATAGCTATCAATATCTGCGAGAACCAATTGCGCGGCATTGTTAAAAGAAAGCATCCCATCAGGGCCATTTGTTAAAACAAGAGAGGAGCCTCCTAAGGATGCGTTTGAGTTGGAAACGGGGGTGAAAAATATCTGCGGCGTAGTCATTAACCCATCATTCGTTGCAGTGATCTGAGTATTGGTGTAAGTGCCGTAGATGCCTATCCCTGTAAAATCCAGGGCGCCAGTGGGCCCGGTAAAAGTAAAGCTGAAGGCAGAGGCGCTATGCGGAAAGTAGAAACTGTCAATAGTGAATTCACTGTCAGCAGTGGGGGTAAAATTTGCCGGCGGATAGTTGCTGTCGAACGTGGCAACTCCGTTGGGAACGTCAGCTGGAGACCAATTACCTGCAGTATTCAGGTCGGTAGAGTCTGCACCTGTCCATGTGGCATTAGTGTTGGCCTCAAGGGCCTGAGAGAGTGTTATTAACAGAAGGAAAACACTCGTTTTTAATAAACTATGTTTCATTTGTGGATCCTTTGGATTTGATGTTAAACAAAAATGGCTTTTAGCTAACATGGAAGAGAGGTACCAATTTCCCGGCTTCCTGTATATTTAATTCAAATTTTAAATATACAAAAATCCACAATCATTTACCATACAAATTCAACGCAAAGCCACGTAAAATATCAAAAAAATAACTAACTAAGGAGACTCATAGAGTTTTTGTAAACCGTCTTTGCGCCCTTTGCGTCTTTGCGTTAAAAATTAAACGAAAATTTCTCCACACAAATCATAAAAGAGCCCTCTTTATTCCTTCAAAGTGCCAGGGTATTCCTTCTGGATTTTATTCCAGATTCTTTCATGGACCATGGGATGGGAGGATTTGAGATACTGGTCAAATATTTTGAAGGCTTCTGCAGCGGAAGGTCTTTGGGCATGGGATGGGTGCATCATATTTTTAACAAGTTCTCTTATCTCAGGGGGAACTGTAGGATTGTTAATTATCAGACTATCTGTAACCAAGGGGCGTTGTTGCTCATAAGTATCATATCTGGGGTAATTGACCTTCTGCAAAGCACAATACAAGATGCTGCCGAGCGCAAAAACATCCCGTTTTTTCTCAATTTGTTTTATTTCATTGGGGTCATTCACTTTCTCCCCCGCCATAAAATCCTGTGCCGGGAAGAATGCGGGCGAGGCGCCCCTATTTTTGCCTTTTATTTCATCGCAGGAATTCTCAGTACCACATTTTACAGCACTTCCCAAATCTGCCAGGTGAACGATTCGGGCGTTGTCCACTGTCTTTTTCACTAAAACATTTGCCGGTTTGATATCACCGTGTAAAATATCTCGATGATGCAATTCCTTTAAACCTGATAACACCTGATGAATATCTTCCAACGAATCTATAAAATTGGGAATCTGGGGTCCCTGCATTATTGCTGTATCATAATTCTGGTCGTATTGAAGGGTCAGGTACCCAAACCTGGAATCAGCTCCTTCAGTCATCTCAGTCAGCTTTCTGGGAGCCTCCTGGATGCCCCAGACCTTGCTATTTTTTTGGATTTCATTAAGAAGGAGGAATTCATTAGCTATAGTACTACGTGAATTTTTAGCTGTCTCCTTGGCTTGCTTGAAAACTTCTGTCTTGTTGTCCAGAATATTTCGGACTATCCTTAAATTAGCCAGCGAACCTGAGGCAAATATGTTCTTTTTGAATCTTAGGCAAGCAAGCTGATTTTTATTTTTATCAAATTCTAATTGATACCATTTAGAATTAAACTGTATAGGTATAAAATCATTCGTCGTGATAGCTTGTTGAATTTTATTGATAATGGAGGAGTAAATTCCATCTTGAGTGATAAAGGAAATTCGAAAATCCATTTCATCAATTTTGTTTTTTAATTTGAATAAGCGGTTCAAATACATATCTAGTTGATAATCCGATGGAATGTCAAATATTTGCATTTGTATAAGTTCAATTCTTTCATTGAGATTTTTTATGGTATTTTTATTGAAGTCAATGTCATTATTTAAATTTTGACGAAAGATTTTAATATCTTGCGAAAGTTCCATTAAACTAATTTGTAAAGTATCATCTAAATTCTGCATAACATCCTTTTGATTTTTTTGATTATTGTTCAATAACAACTATTTCGTTACTAACGCTTTGATTCTTTAGATCGAGATATAATAAAGTAAGCAAAATGGGCAACCAACTAATAGTTAACATGGAATAAATTCCAAAATCCGGCAAAGAGGCAGAGTATTCAAAAATTATTTCCAGAACTATTAGAGGAAGAGAAAGTAAAAATACACAAACAGAATATCCCAAAATACGCCAACGGTTTCCCTTGGTCAAAGCTTTGCTTCGCTCTAAGCTTTCACGACAACTGCCATCTTCTACAAACATAGCTGCAAAGGTCAAACTGTAATTAATGCATATGCGCACTGCAGTAAAGCACAAGGCGGCAACACAGGGTATAATCAATAACGTTAAAACGATATTTCTATTGGGGTATAGGCCTGTTTTATCCCATAAAGCTAAGCCTAGACCAATAAAGCCGAAGGCGACGATAAAACAGATACCGGCATAGAGGCCAATCAGAATATGGGCTCCAAGGTAGCTCCAAAATTTGTTTTTAATGGATGAAAAGACCTGATTCCAGACAATGGGGCGATCCTGGCAGACCTCTGAGACAACTTTATAGGTTGCTATAGAAGCAAAGAGAAGGCATATGGAACTGAA
Source organism: uncultured Parachlamydiaceae bacterium (assembly GCA_963780445.1). GTDB lineage: Bacteria > Chlamydiota > Chlamydiia > Chlamydiales > Parachlamydiaceae > CAWACC01. Next base: position 101,628 of record CAWACC010000001.1, on the reverse strand, counting down.
GATCAAACAGGCAAGATAAAGCCAGGAATGTTCCTTCAAAGGAGCATTCAAAGGGATATCAGGGTATAAATAAGCCTCCAGGCCTAAGCCAATAAGTTGAGGGGTCTCAGCTGCCAGCACGATTAAAAATACAGGCAGCCACAATTTTTTCCAAATCACAAATGAGTTGGTAAACAATTTTTTAAGTTTTAATTTATTAGAGTTGATTTCATTCATAAACTCCTTCCTTGTTAATTTTAAAAGAATAAAACAATTGCAATAAAATAGCAATCGAAATTAAAATGAAGCGAATTGGATAGTTTATCCAATTTGGAAACAACTGTTTCCAATTTTATACAATTTTAACATTTGTGAGGTAACCATGTCTATGCAAATAAACAATAATAATGGCAATTTTCCGGTGAATTATCCTGAGGAACTGTACGATCAAATCTTTAATAAACTATTAGCCAAGGATATTGGTCAGGTAGCTCAGGTATCCAAATATTGGAATGTTCTTTCCAAAACAAATGCTCTTTGGGAAGATGTTTTGGAAAGGGATTATTCCAAGTGTTCTGTGAGAAAGGATTCTGATGTTTCAGCTCAAACATTTTATAAAAACCATTCAGAGCTTCATAAAACCCCAGCCACTACAGAAAATAATCTTGGTGATATTATCAGATGGCTTAAGAAAGGCGATTACGTTGTGATTTATGATGTATTTTCCGGCAGGTTTTTTCATAAATGCGAAAAGAAAGATCTAAACGCAGAACAAATAGACAAATCCTTAAAAAATTGTCGAGTGACCTATGTGAATGTCAATAGAATGCCAGGCCTTTTGGACGATGGTGAGTGGAATTGGTACATTAAAGAGGCTGGGATGGATCAATGCACCTGCAATCTTAAAGACAGATTATCAGATCCTAATGGAATTCCTCACCAATACATGATGCGCTTATGATCAATTGAGCTTCTAAAGAGCCTCTAGGGGCTCTTTAAATTCACTATTGAAAGTTGACAATAAATTCTGCATGATATTATAATTGGTATTGTTATGGTATCACATAGGAGTATTATGTATGTCGGCGTCCAATTTCAACCTTCGAAATATTGCACCAGAAGTTATGTCGTTACTGAAAAGCGAAGCAACAAGACAAAAAACCAGTATCAATTCATTAATTTTGCAGATCATTGACAAAGGTCTTGGTATTGCCCACCCACAAAAAAAATCCGTTTTTCATGATCTAGATCACTTGGCCGGAACATGGAGTGATAAAGACAGGAAAGTGTTTGACGAGAATATAAAACCTTTTGAAACGATTGATAGGGAACTTTGGTCATGAGACCCATATTGTTTGATACGAATGCGTATGCTGCCTTTAAAAGAAATGATGCTGCCATAATTGAAATTGTTCAGAATGCTGAGCGGTTAGGCATAAGTCCTGTTGTGATTGGAGAGCTGATGGCTGGATTTGATGGCGGCAGTAAATCCAAGCAAAACAGGGTGGAATTACAGGAATTTTTAGGATCTCCCAGGATAATAGTTTATTCGATCACACTAGATACTTCCCATTTTTTTTCACAAATTTATGACTCCCTTAAGAGCAAGGGAAAGCCTATCCCCACAAATGATATGTGGATTGCCTCACAGGCATTGGAGCATGGGTGTGTAGTGTGTACTTACGACAAACACTTTGGCTACATTGAAGGACTAATATCGGGAAGCACTGCAACAGATTTGTTTTTATAGAAAGGACGGAAGAGGTGGGATTCGAACCCACGGTACGCGATTAACGTACACACGCTTTCCAAGCGTGCTCCTTAAGCCGCTCGGACACTCTTCCGCAGCAAAGAACTGGCACAATAAGAATATGTTAAAGGAGAAATTGTTTTTTTGCAAGGTTAAAATAAGGCGATTATTCAAACGAAATAAGCATTGCATTGCAAAAAATATTCTGCCGGGTTATACTGACTCTTCATTCTAAATCAAAGGAAATATTTTGGTTAAAAAAATTGTGCCTTTTGTGCTTTTTGCTTGTCTGTTTGCTTTAACACTGTTTTCTGCTGAGAAAAATCCTTCGCCCCGCCTTTCCCATTATATTCTGGTAAGCGTGTCTCCGCATAAGTTTTTCGTGGATAAAATTGCCGGTGCTACGGTAAAAACAGGGGTCATGGTTCCCGCTGGGGCCAGCATCCATACCTATGAGCCCACTCCAAAAGAGATGCTTGCTGCCAGCACGGCAGATGCCTGGTTTTTAATAGGGGAAGCCTTCGAAAAAAAGGCGATAGAGGCTTTAAAAACACATCATCCTGAAATGGAGCTTGTAGATTTAAAGGAAGGGGTGGACCTGATCCAGAGCCAGTGCCAGTGCCGGCATGCGCACAACCATCAGGGGTCTCATAAAGGGGCCGATCTGCATATGTGGCTGAGCCCGAAGGAAGCCAAGGTGCAGGCCCAACATATAGCCCAGGAATTAATGCAGCTATATCCTGAAAACAAAGCACTCTATGAAAATAATTTAAAAGTTTTTTTGGACGAACTTACAGCTTTAGATCTTCAGGTAGCCGCTTTGTTAAAACCATTAAAAAACCGGATTATTCTAGTGTCTCATCCTGCTTATGGCTACTTGTGCCGAGACTACGGATTGGATCAGGTGTCTATTGAGTTTGAAGGAAAGGACCCTACGCCCCAGCAATTGACAAAATTATTGGACACAGCCAAAAAGAATAAAATAAATACCGTTTTTATTCAAAGGCAGTATAATAACAAGGGAGCGCGGTTGATTGCCGATTATTTGGGAGCCAAAATAGTGAATCTGGACCCTTACTCCGAAAATTATCTGGAGAGTGTCCTCACTATAGCCAAGCAATTTGCCGCCCAAGAAGCATGTCAGTAGCCTAAAGAATTTTATGCCGATAGCAGTCCAGCTTCAAAATGTCAGTTTTTCCTATTCGGATGCTTCTGTCCTGAAAAATGTATCGTTTAAGGTGGAAGAAGGGGAATTCATAGGGATTATCGGGCCTAATGGGGGCGGCAAAACCACGCTGTTGAAATTGATTTTGGGGATACTGGGCCCTGATACAGGCGATATCCAGGTTTTAGGATCTCCACCCTCCGCATCTGTTTCCCATGTAGCGTATGTACCTCAAGGGTTGCGCTATGACCGCCAATTTCCCATTTCCGTCATGGAATTGGTCCTTTCAGGGAGATTGTCAAGGCTTCCCTGGTATGGGCAATATAGCAGCGAAGATAAAAGGGCAGCAAAAGAGGCTTTGGACCTGGTGGGGATGTTCCCATTTAAAGATCGGGCCTTCGGCGATCTATCCGGAGGGCAAACGCAGAGAGCCCTGATAGCCAGGGCCCTGGTGTCAGAGCCTCGGTTGCTGCTTTTAGATGAGCCGACAGCGCATGTGGATGCCCAGGCTGAGGCGTTGATTTATTCCATACTCAAGGAACTGCAAAAAAAAATGACGGTTCTAATGGTGACCCATGACCTGCGAGTTGCCATCGACATTGTGGACAGGGTGTTGTGCGTACAGGGAGGAGTGATTTCTTTATTGCCTCAGGAAGTGTGCGAACATTTTGCTTTAGGTCTGTACCATACTCCATTGAAAATTGGAAAATAAATGCCTATGATCTCTTTTTTGGAAGCTCTTCAGATGAATCCCTTGCTGCTGGCCGCTGTCATTGCGGGATTGGGCGCTTCTATTGTGAGCGGTATCATTGGTTCTTACGTAGTGGTGAAAAGGATTGGATTCATCAGCGGCAGCATATCTCATTCGGTTTTGAGCGGGATAGGACTGGCCATCTGGCTGGAAAGGACCCGCGACATCGAATGGATATCTCCTTTGGCAGGGGCATTGGGTGCGGCCATTTTATCTGCGCTGATCCTAGGCTGGATACATCTTTATCACAGGCAAAGGGAAGATTCTGTTATAGCTGCCTTATGGGCCATTGGGATGGCTGTAGGTGTGCTTTTTATATCGCAAACTCCGGGTTTTAATGTGGAGCTCACTAATTTCCTTGTGGGGAATATCCTATGGGTGACCTATTCGGATTTGACTTTATTGTTTGGGTTGGATGTATTCATTCTGTTATTGGTTCTGTGCATGCACAAGCGCTTTTTGGCCATTTGCTTTGATGAGGAGCAGGCCAAGCTGCAAGGCCTTGCGGTGAACAGGCTGTATATATTATTGCTTGTGCTGATGCGATTTCCATTGTGTTGCTGATCCAGGTGGTAGGAGTATTGTTGGTGATGACTATGCTGACTATACCCGCAGCTATCAGCAATATATTCACTTCCAGGCTTTCCAGGATCATGATGCTGGCAGTCGTACTGAGCAGTCTATTTTGCTTTTTTGGAACAGCTATAGCCTATCAATTGGATTGGCCCGGCGGCGCTACCATCGCCCTGCTTGCAGGTCTAGTCTATGTCGCGACTTTGTTGTCTCATAAAAAAGCTCTTCGTATTTTTTCATCTTCTAAATAACTCCTTGTTACTTCTAAAAAACGTCTTTGCGCCCTTTGCATCTTTGCGCCTGCTATGCGGGTAAAAAAAGGCTTTGGGTGCGAAACCCAAAGCCACATGCGGAAAGAGAGGGATTTGAACCCTCGATACCCTTTAGGGGTATGCGTCCTTAGCAGGGACGTGCTTTCGGCCACTCAGCCATCTTTCCTTGGCAGTCAAGCCATAATTATCGTACAGCACATCGCTGTTTTTCTTCAAGTAAATGTTTCACTTGAGGGGCATCAATGTACAAACAAGTGTTCCAGGCTTCTTTGGGTAAAGTGCCTTTCAAAACTCGTATTTTCTTAGTCAGGGTTGGAATGGCAACTATCTGATCAAAGGCAAACCTCTTTTTGGATATTTCATCACATTTGCCTTGTGTTATAGCCAAGGCTAGCTGTTTAAATTCAGTTTCAAAACCCCGCAACAAGTCCATGTGCTTTTTTAACAAAAGCAACGCTTCCTTGGCTTCTCCGGATTTTTTTTCCAGTTCATTCTGGATCCTCGTTTTATCCTCTTTGTTTTTAATCTGGTTGCAGAGTTCTGATATATCAGAGTAATGGTTCCGGATATTTTTTTCGAGATAGGATATTTCTTTATGGATGTTTTGCAGGTCTTCCGATTCAAATGAATCGGTATCAAACTGCCGGCATTTTCCGATAATTTCGTCCAGAGTGCGAATAGAGGCGCGCGGCTGTGCCTGTGGAGCATTTTTTGTCAGTTCAATGATCGTGTCGAGGGCCTCGTCGGAAATAGGGAGGTCTGAAGCATACAGGTTCACTCTACCTCTCAAAATTTCTTTGGTTGTAGGGTCCTTGGTAGGCTCCAGATGCAGAGGAGTAAAGCGCTCCTCAAAACCATTTTCACTATTGTCGCTTTTAAACTTCTCCCATTGGCTGGCTGTCATGGCAGCGACAAAACGCACTTTGTGGGTAGGCAGGACCAGCTTCAGGTAATCTGCAAATCCACTGTTTTTGATCCCATCGCCCAATTCATCATATAAGACCACCACCTTATTTTCGAATCCCTGAAACTCTTTAAGGGCCATGTCCATTTTTTCACCTGCGCTCAGGACACTTCCTCCGGCTCCAAATAAGGACCAGTTTTTGAATTTGAAGACCTGATAGTCGGGCAGCTTTTCAGCCAGGCCTTCCATGAACTCTGTTTTTCCTACCCCCGGAGACCCTACGATGACGACATTATCACCCTTACGCTGTTCGTTGATGCCCAATATCTGGTTTATCGTTTTGTATTCATTTTCCCGGCCAAGTACCGGGCGGCTGTTGCCGGATGCGTTTCTTTTGGACAGATTTTCGCAGAAAGCCACCTCAGTGGGGCATTTTCTCAGATATTTGAGATATATATATAAGCCTCCTACAGCTGTGATGAGGATGGCTGCGGCTGCAGCGAAAACGATCCAGGGGCTGGCAATGACTTGGCCCAGGGCTAGGATGAGATAATAGGGAATGGTGAAAAAATGGAAATAGAGGTTGATCAAAACGCCATACTCATATAGGCTTTCGGGAGGCCGTGCGGAATCAAACAGATTGAAGGTTTGCAGAAAAATATGGGCCAGATTGGGAAAAAATGAGGTGATGACGCTGGCATGAGGGGCGTCGGAATCGGATGCTGCGGTAGCAGGGGAAGCTGCAGGAAGGGAAGATAGGCTTTTGGCTATACGTTCGGCCCATTCCCTGATATCTTGAAACTGGCCATTTGTTTCGCTGTTGAGGATATTTTCGTAAAGTTCCAGAGGTGATGCTTCCAGAATAAGGTCTTGAAAGCCTGCTGTTTCATTGTCCAATGTGTAAAAGAACATCTTATCCAAGATCTCAAGGGCCATTTTGGGTTTTAGTTTCATCAAGAGCTCGCCCAGATGGCTTTTTAAGGCGTCTTTTTCTGGGAGGAGATCAGATATTTCATTCCATAGGCTGTCGGGAGCCTCCTGGGCTTTAGCCAGGATGTGTTTCCATTGGACCTCACAAGTGATTTTTCGTTGGTCCAGGCTGAATTGAGAGCCGGAAGCTTCCTGTATATTCAAACGGGAAAAAAGATTCTGACTGGAATTTCCAGTTTGAGGCGCGGCATCTAGAGCAGGAGGACCTGAAAAAAAATGGGTAAAAAAATGTACGGACATAGTTTCCCTATGTTTAAAAAAATTAGACAAAAAAAAGCGATGGGTGAGGGAAACGATGGTGTGATTCCCTCATCCTGTCCTTTGCGAGACAGTTCGTAAAAAACGGCAGCAAAGAGGCAGCCGGCATTTACGTGATGAGGCTGAGAAAGCAGGTCTTCTGGCTCCGAGATCATCCTACGGCTTTGCCTTCCCGCATCCTTAAGGATGTAGTGGCGTATATATATAGCTTTCGTCACTCGATACAGCGGCGCAACCGCACAGGATTTGAAGCGGACTTCGTACCTGTTTCCCTATTCTCTCCAGGCCTTGACCTGGAGCACTTTTTCAGCTGGTTTAATGGACGCATTATCGTATTTGGGGATATAAATGGTCAAGGGAAAAAAATAAAGGGACGAAAGGGACATAGTTTACCACTGAGCCAGTTTACCACTGAGCCAGTGAGATCACTGAGAATGTATGAGTTCATTGAGAGAGATCTGAAGCATAACAAACTTTAATATTAAGAGAAATCTCTACAAAATAATATATAAGTCTGTCTTTTTGACATATGCTTCAGATCTCTCTCAATTATCTCATACCTTCTCAGTGATCTCACTGGCTCAGTGGTAAATCCCTATCTATTTGTTATGCTTCAGATCTCTCTCAATTATCTCAAACCTTCTCAGTGATCTCACTGGCTCAGTGGTAAATCCCTATCTATTTGTTATGCTTCAGATCTCTCTCAATTATCTCAAACCTTCTCAGTGATCTCACTGGCTCAGTGGTAAATCCCTATCTATTTGTTATGCTTCAGATCTCTCTCAATTATCTCAAACCTTCTCAGTGATCTCACTGGCTCAGTGGTAAATCCCTATCTATTTGTTATGCTTCAGATCTCTCTCAATTATCTCAAACCTTCTCAGTGATCTCACTGGCTCAGTGGTAAATCCCTATCTATTTGTTATGCTTCAGATCTCTCTCAATTATCTCATACCTTCTCAGTGATCTCACTGGCTCAGTGGTAAATCCCTATCTATTTGTTATGCTTCAGATCTCTCTCAATTATCTCATACCTTCTCAGTGATCTCACTGGCTCAGTGGTAAATCCCTATCTATTTGTTATGCTTCAGATCTCTCTCAATTATCTCATACCTTCTCAGTGATCTCACTGGCTCAGTGGTAAATCCCTATCTATTTGTTATGCTTCAGATCTCTCTCAATTATCTCATACCTTCTCAGTGATCTCACTGGCTCAGTGGTAAATCCCTATCTATTTGTTATGCTTCAGATCTCTCTCAATTATCTCAAACCTTCTCAGTGATCTCACTGGCTCAGTGGTAAATCCCTATCTATTTGTTATGCTTCAGATCTCTCTCAATTATCTCATACCTTCTCAGTGATCTCACTGGCTCTGTGGTAAAACATGTCTCTTAAAAGACAGCGATTTTACTGGCTTGGCCGGGAATTTCTTTCACATATTTGGGAAGGGCATAACCGGGCAGTTCTTTGGCAAGCGAGTCTATAAGGATTTTTCCCTGGTTTTCCGGCACTTCAAAATGGGCAGCGCCCTGGACTTTGTCGAGCTGGTGCAGATAATAGGGGAGGATACCGTTCTGGACCAGTTTAAGGCAAAGTTCCTTTAGGGTTTCCAAGCTGTCATTGACCCCTTTAAGCAGGACCGACTGGTTTAAAAGGATAATTTGCTCCCTTTGCAATGCTTTCAAGGCTTGCAGGACCTCATCATCCAACTCCAGAGCATGGTTCGAATGGATAATAAAATAGGTTTGCAGCCTCCGGTTCTTTAATATGGAAATAAAACTAGTGTCAATACGCTCAGGAATGCCAATCGGAAACCGGGTATGGAACCGGAGCAGCTTTACGTGCGGGATGGCTTCAAGGCTATCTATGAGATCATTCAGCTGATGATCAGAAAGGGACAAGGGGTCTCCCCCGCTTAGAATTACTTCATGTAAGCTGGCATCCTGTGCAATATACACGATTTCATCTTCAAACAATTTATTTGAAATTTCATAATCAAAATTCTGCCTGAAGCAATAGCGGCAGTGCATCGCGCAGGCGCTGGTACATACTAGCAAGGCGCGCCCCCGGTATTTCTGCAGAAGCTTGGGTGTTTTTTTAAAAGAGACATCTGCTACGGGATCCGCATAAAAGCCCTCCCGGTCTTCATTTTCATTCTGAGTGGGCAAAAACTGCTTTAATAATGGATCCTCTAAGGTCCCTTTTTTTATTTTACTTGCGATCCTTCGCGGCAAATTTAAAGGAAACGCACTTTTTTTTAGTATACACTCGCTCTGAGCAGCATCCAGCTGTAGAAAATCAGCCAATTCTTTCCAACTGGTAAAATTAGTTCTGAGAATTTGCCGCCATAAAGGAACGGGGGGAACAAAAGACAAGAGTATACCTTTGGTTATATGCAATAAAAAGGATATTATACCTGAAAGTTTAAATTAAACGCAAAGGCGAAAAGCCTCCTAAATAACTCTTTGTTAATCCTAAAAAACGTCTTTGCGCCCTTTGCTTCTTTGCGCCTTTGCGTTTAATTTTTAAGCGATATTGTTGCTCGCTACAACCTTGCTACAAATTAAACGCAAAGGCGCAAAGAGGCAAAGGGCGCAAAGACGTTTTTTAAGAGTAACAAAGAGTTACTTCTTTGCGTTTAATTTTTAGCGATATCGGGAAATTACCACGAGCCGGCGAGGACAGGCTGCAATTCTTCAAAGGCCTTGCGTTTGCGGGTCTGTCCGACGACCACTTCCGGTTTGTCGTCTGTCTGGACTGTTTCAATGTCGACGCCCAGGTTGGAGAGCTTGGGCATCAGTTTTTCATAGCCTCTTTCCAAAAACGGCAGCCCTGAAATCATGCTGGTCTCACTGGCTATGGCGGCAGCCATAACATAAGCAAATCCAGCCCGAAGATCAGGTATGGAGATCTCTTTTCCATGCAGCACCGTTGCGCCTTTGACTATAAGGCTGTGGGAAAAGCTCTGCGAAGCAAAACGGCAGCATTTGCCTCCAAGGCATTGCTTAAATAGGGTAATGTCGCCTCCCATTTCGGACAGGGTTTCAGTATACCCAAACCGGTTCTCATAAACGGTCTCATGCACCACAGAAGTGCCTGAGGCCTGGGTCAATAAAACCACGAAAGGCTGCTGCCAGTCGGTCATAAACCCTGGGATGCACATCGGTTTCCAGGTGAACTCCCCCTTGCAGGGGCCCGTCATAATAAAATTCGATTCCGTTGCTTTTAATATCGAAACCGCCTCCCACCTCTCGGATCTTGTTCAGGAAGGTGATCATATTCTGGTGCTGGGCGCCTTCTACAAAGACGCGTCCTTTGGAGCTTATGGCAGCCATTCCCCAGGATGCCGCTTCGATGCGGTCTGGGATGACGGTATGCTCCACTTCATAGAAGCGGCGTGTGCCCTGGATGCGGATGGTCCGGTCTACATCCAGTGTTATGATAGCTCCGAGCTTCTGTAAAAACAGGATCAGTTCGACGATTTCCGGTTCGATGGCGGCATTTTTTATTACGGTAATGCCCCTGGCTGTAATTCCGGCGAGGATAGTGTTTTCTGTTGCACCAACGGAAGGATAGGGCAAGGTGATCAACGTACCCTTTAAGCCATTGTGGGCATGGGCAAAATAGGCGCCTTCTTTTTTCATTTCCCTATATTCGATGACAGCTCCCAGCTTTTCCAGGGCATCTATATGGAAGTCTACGGAGCGTTTGCCGATGTCGCAGCCTCCAACTGTTGGAACAATAATGTCTTCGTCAGTTCTGCCTAGAAGGGCCCCTATCATTAAAATGGGGATACGATTGGCCCCAGAAAATAACTGGGGGATGTAAGACCTCTTAAGCTCACGTGTGATCACTTCCATGACCCCTGCTTCCTTATCCCACATGACCTCAGTGCCGAGCTCTTTGCAAAGGGCCGTCGTGACCTCTACGTCGCCTATGTCGGGTACATTGTAGAACCTGCATCGCTTGTCTGAGAGAAGGGAAGCAACTAATAGTTTTGTAATGGCATTTTTCGCTCCAGCAGCTTTTACATGGCCTCTGAGAGGGGTTCCGCCTTTGATTTTGAGCTTTTTCATTTAAAAAATTACCGGTTCTGAATTACGATTTAATTTGTTTGGTAATTGCATCATTTTATGTAAACAAGCATTACAAAAGAATCCCTGATGACACCACCAGTTGATTCAACCTTTTTTTATCAGCAATTACAATTTTAATACAACAAAAAATTGTAAATATTTTGAATTTTCTTATATAACATTTGAATGGAACATCAAAATAGAAATCGATATAATGGACCTATCCAAAGCAATAAAGCATAAAAGGCAAAGGTATGAAGATTGAATTTATCACAAGCAATGAAGGGAAATTTGAAGAGGCAAAACATATTTTGAAAGGATGGGACCTGGAACGAGTTAATATAGAACTGACTGAAATTCAAGGGGATAGATTTAGCATTCTGAACCACAAGGCCCGTGAGGCATTGCGGATATTGGAGCGCCCCCTGATTGTGGAGGACGTTTCGCTTTGCTGCCCTGCCATAGGGGGGCTTCCGGGCCCTTATATCAAAGATTTTTTAAGATATCTTGGGGATTACGGGTTGTATGAACTTATCCATAAATATGCGGACCATTCGGTACAAACCATATGTTTGGCCGGTTATATAGAACCGGGAAAGGAACCTGTCATTTTTGAAGGTATTGTAGAGGGAACAATAGTAGCTCCCCGCGGGAAGTCTAAACAAGGCCTTTATAGCTGGAACCCCATTGTTCAGCCCAAAGGATATGATAGGACTTTTGGTGAGATGACCATGGAAGAGCAAAGTCGTTGCTCGATGCGTTTTTTGGCTATGACGAAGCTGAAGGAATTTTTATTAAACAGAAATAAAGAGATATAACGAAAAGAAACCTATGAAAGAGATAATTAGGACGGGAATAGGACAGGACAGCCACCGGTTTCTTCCTCCGGAATCGGCAAAACCCTGTATTTTGGCAGGGATCATTTTTGAAAGTGTGCCCGGATTTATGGCAAATTCTGATGGAGATGTGGTCTTTCATTCCATCTGCAATGCTATATCATCGTTGACCCACGTATTGATTTTAGGGGCATTGGCAGATGATCTTTGCCTGAAGGGAGGGATAACGGATAGTGAAGTCTATTTAAAAGAGGCCCTTAAGACCTTGGGCGCGCAGCAGATTACTCATGTTTCCATTACGCTGGAAGGAAAAAGGCCAAGATTCAAGGAGAAATTGAAGGTCATGCGGGAGAACACAGCCCGGGTGATGAATCTTAAGGTGGAGCAAATCGGCATTACAGCCACTTCCGGAGAAGGGCTGACCGACTTTGGCTGCGGAGATGGCGTCCAGTGCTTTGCTATCGTGACCACAGCTGAAGTCTTATCTTAATTATTTTTAGTGGCTTTAAGCTTATTAGTTGCAGTAATCCATTTTTCATAAATGAGATGGCCGCCGTTGACTAGCAAAAAATCCAAGGCAACATTTGGAAAGTTAAGAATAATCTCTAAACGCTTTAAAATTTCATTACCTAGAATGCGATTTCTCTCTAGCGCATTTAACGATGACTGTGAAAATTCAAAAACTGCTGAAAATTCACGAGTAGTTAACCCTAACGATTCACGGAAATTGACCACATCTTCTGCTGTTATTTTTCGTTCAAAAATAGGGTAAAAAATAAATGAGGAAGGCCCTTTTCTACCAATTGTAGACAATAGAATAATAGGATCTCGTTCTTTAGGATCGATTCCCATTGCCAAACAATATTCTGGATAAGCTGGATTTTGAAGTGAAGGAATGCGATCTTCAAGTGATGGAAAAAGCTTTTCTGATTTGAAATCCCTTTGAGTCAATGGAAATTCAGGACCAAGAGGGATAATATTCTTAGCTTTAAAGTAGTTTTCGTCATAGGTAAAAATCAGTTTTGCATTCTGTCGCTTTAATATCCCTACATGTACCCTAGTTCTTCGTTTTTCTAAAAATATATCAACTCCTATGATTTTTAAATTTCGCATAATTCCTCACTTCGTTTGAAAATGAGTCGCAAAAGAGCTTTTTGTCTTTTTTTGCTTATATAACTATTTTCTACTAAACTCTGAAATTTTTCCAAGGAATGTTGTTTGCGGAAGCGATCCACAATATCACCAAAACCTAAACGTTTCCATTCCAGAATATAATCTTTCATTGTCGGTTTATCAGTTGCTTTAGTAAAAATTGATCTTCTGGAAATCGTATAAGGTAATAATTCGGGATTTCTATCCCTTTGCAGTTTTTGTGTAACCCATACCACGGCTCTTCATGGAATTTCTCATAACATTTGCAGCAAGATATATGCATGAATACCTCATTTATTTTCAATTATGAATCTGACGCATTTTTGTGTCAATATGAGATTGACGCAAAAATGCGTCATATTAAACATGACGCACTTTTCATGTCATATACAAGTGTCTGTGCCACAATCATATTTTAGGGACAATAGGGACAATAACAATAGGGACAATAACAATAGGGACAATAGGGACAATATAGGGACAATAGCTATACATAAAATACAATTTGATCTATAATTGATTCCAATATTTAAACAAATTCAACTTACTATATGTGCAGATTAATTGCATTGAGACAAGTTTATTTTTCTATCGTTCTAATAGCTTGCTTACTTTTTATTTTCATTCTTGCTCTCAAAAGTGAGCAAAAAGACTCCTATAGCCTTATTGAAGTTCAGAAATGCATCGACCAACAGTGGCTTGCTACCCGCAGTTTTCTCGACAGTTTTGATATCTTTAAACTTAAGCCTAGGCTCAATTTGTATTCAAAAATCAATCCTGCTCTTATTGAGTGCCGCGACCGCTGTGATCAGCAATTAAGTATGTACATTGATTTTAATGAAAAACTACAGCAACAGTACTCAGAACAATTTTTTGTTTCTTCTATTATAATGCAGGATCTTTCGTTGCAGATTCTGCAATTGCGCATAGCCAAAGCCTTTAATGCTGCGCTTAATTATCGAATGCAGCACAATTTCCTTGCGGCCATGAATCAAATAGAGATAAGTCTGGAACTCATAAAGTGTTACGATGCTAAACTTCAAGAAACTCCGCTAAAAGGCTTCCCATCTGTAGACCAGCTTCTTTGCTTAGCCTATTATCACAAAGCAAAAATTCATAGAATGTTAGCCGGTTACGATTTAGATCAACTCGATTATTCTCAACTATGTGCCTGTCAAGCAAATTACTTGGAAGCATTAAAGTTAAATCCTACCAGTCCAGCCATTCATAGCTCCATAGGTTTTCTTTATATTGACATGGGAAAAAGCGAAGAGTCTCTTTATCATCATGAATGTGCAAATCAATTACAACCAGATTATCCTGATTATATCCATGGGCTCGCCTATGTCTATTTCAATATAGAAAAGCAAAAATCAGATAGGGGTGTACCAATCGATAAAGGTAATTTAGTCAAGGCTGACGAGTTGTTTGAAAATGCCGTGCGTCTATTTTCTGAATTTCAATCCATTAATAGCCGCGTCTACTTGGATAGGGGAAAACTAAAACTTCTTATGGATCAACCAGAGGAAGCTCTTAATGAATTCAATAAGGGACTTAGCATAGAGCCTCATCATAGTTTACTATTATTGGAAAGAGGTTTATTGCTAGGAAAATTGGGGCGCTATGATGAGGCTTTAACTGACTTGCGAAAAGGTTGTGTGGCATACAGTGAAGACCTTTTGATGCACGAGAAATATTCACAGGCAATAGGCAGTACGCAAAATAATAAGAAAACAGTATTCGAAGATAATAAAAATGAACTGATCAAACCACAACATATCAACAATAGGGCATTGTTTGAAGATGCTTTAAAGAAATGTGCAGAATATGCTGACAAAAGGAGAACCTGTTTTATTAGCTATGCCTGGAACAATCCATATCATGAACAGTGGGTCGAGCAATTTGCAGCTGATTTGGAAAAAGCCGGTTTTAATGTGATCTTGGACCGATGGTTTACCCGTAAGGGACATGAGACGTGGTCTTTTGTAGAAAAAATGTTAAATGAAGACACGGATTATATTATTGTCGTAGGAACAAGGTTATATCTGGAAAAGTACAAATATACCTCTTTAAATGAGTCTGATAGGGAGCATGTGGTCAAAATGGAAGCCCGCCTTGTCAATTATCTTATGGGATTCAATCAGATCAAAAGCAATAAAATCATTCCTATATTGCTTGAAGGGACACCACAGGAATCTCTTCCACCGCTTTTGCATTGTAAAAATATTGCCGATTTCACTAAAACAGACTATTGTCATCTAATGCTTGAGCTCATTCGTGATCTGCATCAAATTGATCAACGAGACGAGGACTTTAAGAAATTGCAGTTAAATGATTTCTAAACTTTTGATGGGGAGCGGCGGACCCACCGGTGTTGTTGTCCCTGATTGCATGAAGTTGGCTGTTAGTGTGCAGATTTTGTGCATAATTTGCAATGACTTATGGAATTGGGATTTCACGGTACATGTTGTAATGTTGAGCGTATCCAGTTCCCGGAGGGGACATTGGCCTGGCTTCTTTAGAACGTAGGAGATCGGAAATAGCCTTGTTCCCTTCGGAGATAGCTACCTGATAGGGTGTTAGTCCGCTGTTGTCGGGAGTATGGATGTCTGCTCCTCGTTCAACAAAGTCACTTACGAGTTCAAATTTTGAGCGAGAATCTAAAGATGCTTTAATTAACAGCTGTAGTGGACGGTGCTTGTTAAGTGAAGTATCATTCACATCGACTCCTGCAGCGAGAGCTTCCTTTGTCAGCTGAAATAACTCATCACCTCGTTTTTGAGTTAAAATTTCTCCTAAAGAAAGTTTTTGGACACTTGAGAATGTGGTTTTGCCCTTATCACCCGACAGACATGGAAATAATCGGTTTTGAAGTATTGCAATTCCCTCTTCTAAATTCCATTGTGACTCAATTTCCGGAGATAACAGAGAGCGAATATCATCTACAAATCTGGGAGAATTAGCTTTCTCTAATAAATTATCTTCAAACTCTTTTTTGGATACTTTAAGACCCTGTTTGTCTAAGTAGTAATTAAAGATTTTAACAACATTAAAAAGGTCAATTTCGTTGTTCTTGAGAATAAACCAGAAATCGAACAAATCACGCCCCTTCTTTCGTTGAAAAAGAGCGCGCAGTTTAGTTCCCATCAACTCCTCTAAATGATATGTCAGAATACGAACAGTCCCATTAAACCAAGCGGAGGCTACATTAAAGTCTTTATGAATTAACCCAAAACTGAAAAATGCTCTCTGGTATTTATCTCGATTTTAAGTTTCATCGGCATCGAAGGAGAACCCTCCGATTGAAAGGTGTATGTGAGGGTGAAGAGCCCTTGTCCTGGTTTCCACTTTGGCTGACCAAGCCAAGGATTTAAGACCCTCCGGATTTCTGTTATCACCTCTCCTATTGCTGCAGCTTCAACCTGGACAAGATCGATGTCTTCAGAGTACCGTGGAGCCGGGCTAGAGTATAGTTTATATAGAGCCGTTCCCCCTCTAAAAGCTAATGTCTTTGCAATAAGTTCAGAAGAAAAGAGCTCTACCAAAGCTCGGGAAATAATTAAGTCTTGTTCGACTTGTGCGTCAGATACCCAAGGAGCATACTGACGCCATTCTATGATTAAGTTTCTAGGTACCATGTTCTATCTCTAATTTAGTGTTAATAATTAAGTGCCATCTCACGTTCAGTGTATCGTCATTCAAACCTTCGTGAGGATCCAACACTGTTTTCCTTACGTATTGGTATTTCTTTAACTCTTCTTCACATAATCGAGCATATTCTTCTAATCCCAAGAGTTCGAAGAAATAACCAAGCCTCTGAAGGGGAGGAGCTTTTTTCAAAAGAGCTATCCCCTTCTGAAAGCTCTCAAGGCTTAAATGTTCACAAAGATCTGACAAAATTTCAAAGGCCGCAGGAATTCCCCCAGATTTTTGAGAAATTGCTACAACATCTACAGCAATTGTTTCCGGAGTGGCCACGTTTACAAATCCACGAGGTGTATTGAATTGACATATTGCAGATTCTTCAGCGTCATGTTTAGTCGTGAACGTTATCATCACTCTGCCAACTTGAATGTTTTTTCTGGTTTTAGACGAGATCACCTGTAATGCCTGAGGCTTCTGATGAGCTGCTCCATAATATTGGGCAGCGCTCAGGAATCCAATGTAATAGGGAACTTTAAGATGCTTCATAAGATCATCAATAAATTGCTCTGGAGGCAGAGACTGTAATGCTTGGTATTCGGGGGGGACAATGATAAAAAAACCTTTGAGTGGAGAGGCGATTTCCTGCTTTTTCTTCAGACGTCTTAATGCTGAGCTTAGGGCAATTTTGGTTGATCCGGTCTGCCTTAATGCATCCTCTTCCGTAAAGCTGGATTTCCCATTTACAATAAGTGAATGTATGTAATTTTTTAAGTTCATTTTTTCACCTTTGTTGCAATGGACTTGCGTAAACGACCGATTTTCGGTAATTTATGGAATTGCATTACAATTTCAAATATTACCGATTTTCGGTATTTTACGCAATTGCATTGCAAAAACTATATGTTAATATTGAAGAAAGAAAAGTTGTTGAACTTTTTGCCTAAAACCAAAATTGGCGGAAGAGGAGGGATTTGAACCCCCGGTACCATTGCTGGCACGTCTGTTTTCGAAACAGATGCCCCACAGGTATCCTCAACACTAAACAACCAACTGGCAGGGGAACGACTTTATGTAAGAAATTTTGGTGTGTTTATCTTACAAAAACTTCGGCTTTTCATCTAAATTGCAATCCAATTGGAAAAAGCCTGCAGCTTGCGACATTAATATAACTTTTGAGCCTTTCCTAAAGAAGGTTAAGGAGCAATATTGTAGATCACTTTCAGATTATTTAACACTTTTTCATAAGTTGTGTTTTTTATATCCAAGGTTTTCAAATCGATAGGATCTTTCTCGATACGTTGAAAAAACTCCCTCAAGTCACTCTTTATCGGTAGAGGAAGAGTAATATTGTCATCAATGGAAAGTAGTTGATGGAGGCGTAAAATGTCATTTTTATGTTTACGTATGTCTTTGCTATCAATTCGTTCTCCATTTTCTTTTTTAACACTAAGATTCAACCAAGCTTTCGCTTTAAGAGGTATAAGGTACTCAGCTCCAACTGAAGATAGCCCATCGATTTCTTGTTTTCCTGAAAGGATGAAATAGATAATAATTGTCCTCTATAAAATTGCAGAAAGACTAACATTGATTCACTTAGGGAAATAGGAGTTAAATTACTTCCCATTTCCAATTTTACAGTATCTGGAATGTACGCGAAAAGAGTTCTAGTATAGCTGGGAAGTCTTTATTCGTGGAGAAGCAAAACGATAAAAGATATGTTTTCCTGTGCTTTTTTCTCGATTTTGATATCCCCTGCTTTAACAAATTTCCAAAATGCAGAAACAAATTCTTTGTTAAGGGCCTCAACATAAAGAACAATGTCTAAGTCTTTAGTAGCACGAAAAGGGATTCCAGCCTCTTCCATTACAAGCATGCACGCTGTTCCTCCAATCAATAACATATTTGTCTTGAAAATCAGAAAAATGATTTTTAAATATATCTAGTCCTTTTACCATTTAATTTTCTCCATTAACTCTTCAAGAGCTTTCTCGATTCGTCTCATCTATTGAATCCCTTAAACTTAAATAAAGTGAAAAAGGATCAACTCTACCATGTTCAGAAAAGAGTATTGGATTGTAATTCCAAATTTCTAACTCAAAATCAGCTTCATCTATATGTGAATGTTGAAACCCTTTAGGAATGTCTGCTTGCTTGTACTCTTCTATACCTATTGCTAAATCAGGAATTTGTGGGAGGATTGATCATTGTGGTTTCTGCTAATGCACTTATGCCGGATAATGGCAATTGCCGCATTTTACCTCCTGGAAATAATTTCATTGATTCTCGTCTCCTAATTGGGCTACGTAACATGGCATTTGTTTGTTCCCATAAATCTTTTTTGGTATCCTCAAAAATCCACCATCGTTCCTTTCCCTTGTTTATCAATTTACCAATCCCAGCTGCTTCCAGTTCGTTAAATACACGAGTCATGGTCATAGGAGAATAACCCAATGTAGCTGCTAATTCTGATGGAATTAATCTTTCATTTTTTTCTCTAAGAAGTGCAGATATGATGACTGTTTGGGTAGCAGGGCTAAAAAGTTTTTTATGAATTCGCTGTTGTTTAAAATGTTCCCTTAAATCGAGTCCAAGGTCAGGTACGTAAATTTGATTATTTGGGATAATGAATGGTATATGATGTTGAATTAACCGTTTACGGTTATAACTGGAAATTGTGTCAGAAATATATATACAGGGAGCATTCCATTTTTTTGCTACTTGTTCCCAATGTTTTTGAATTGTATTAGGGGTTAACTCGATATCATTCTTCGAAATCATGAGCAAGCAAGGATTATTTAAAAGAGATGTTTCAAAAAAAGTATAAGCATCCACCAGGAAAAAAGGGAGCTTTTTCTGTTCTTTCCATGGAAGAATGGAAATCTCGATCCCCAATGTTTCTTCAAGATATTTTTTTAGCTTCTCGATCAAACTATTCATGTGAACCTCTAATCATTAACATATATTTTGCACAATAACATATCAAGAGTTATTGTGCAAATTTCATGTTAATGTGTGTTAAACTAAAGCGGTAGTTTTGCGGTGGGGGAACGACTTTATGTAAGAAATTATTGTTAGGACAGCAGTGTGGAATGGCTTATTAAATCGGAAGAGGAGGGATTTGAACCCCCGGTACCATTGCTGGCACTTCTGTTTTCGAAACAGATGCATTCGGCCACTCTGCCACTCTTCCACGGGAACACTTCGAGTTTGCCAAAAATCCACTTAAATGAGAAGAGAATTATGAGTTGGATTTAATTATATTCCATATTTCCACGGGAGGCTGCTTTTTGCCTGGCATAGGCTTCACCCAAGACAAATCCTAAAAGGGAAAGTAGAATGCTGGCGAGTTCTCTTGGAAAACTGATGGGGACCGCTTTGAATATAATAAATCCGGAGGCTCCCAGTACAATGGAAAATAACGCCGCTTCAATGTTCCCTTTCCGTTTAAATAAGGCTAGAAAAAGAGAAACAAAAAGACAGCTCACAGATAATTCATAACTCTGAATCAAAACATCTACGACGTTGTCAAAGTAAAAGGAAAATGCAATTCCGCTTAAAGCTATGCCCACAGAAATACATTGCGAGATGCGCACTTTGTTCCATTTGAAAAGGAGAAATTCAAAGTCCTGAGAGAGATTAGAACCAATGGCATTTATAAGGGAATCGGCTGTGGAAATTATGGCTGCTAATATGGCGCAGGCCACTAGCGCAGAAAGGATAGGATTTGTATGGGCCTGGACCATGGTCATGAGAATACTGGCTCCAGGCACTGTTTCCAGTCCCGATGCTTTTGCCCATACTCCAAAGAATACAGGTATGACCGTAACGGCCATGGTTAAAAAGGCAGCACTCAGTGTGGCTTTTGATACTGTTTTTGGGGCATCGGCTGCAAAGCATCGCTGCCCCATATCCTGCTCAATGACCATAAACATAAGAGGCATGAAAAGCCAGCCGAATAACTTAGAAGAATCGAATTCGAACACGTCCTGCCCTGATAGGGATTCGAAAAACGAGGTATCAAAAATATCGCCTTTTACATAGACATATCCCAGAGCAAGAAAAAAGACGGCAATAAAAAAACCTGCTTGAACAATATCCGTAGCGACTACAGCTTTTAAGCCTCCCAAAGAAGTATATAATATGACGATGCCCCAAAACAAAACAAACCAGATTCTATTGTCCAATCCCAAACTGATCATGAATTTGTTGGAAGCAATCACTTGGGCGACAAAAATCATAAAAAGAGAAAGTATAGACAAAAGAGAGGCGACTTTTCTTAAAAATCTGGAATTGTAGACCACTTCAAAGAGCTCTGCCACTGTGGAGACTTTAAATTGGGCCAATTTTTTGCCTAAGCCCAGTCCGAGTATAATCAAACCAAGCGAAGCGCCCAAAGGATATAGCAGGACGATCCATCCAAATTTGTAGGCTTCTTCAGCGGAACCTAAGACCAATCCCCCGCCGACCTGGGTAGCCAGGAAGGTCATCATCAAAGGGAAAAATCGGATTCCTTTGCCTGCCAGAAAATAATCGTCATGGGTGTGTAGATTTTTTGAGGATTTGCTGCCGATAAGAAAACAGATTCCCTGCAATCCAAATAAAAATAGGATAAAGGCTGTGATGTTCATAAAAAACTCATTAATTGCAACTCATTTATTTTAATAAAACCCATATAGGAAAAACAGTTTCAGGTTATTCCTGGGCAGTGTGTTGAAAAACAATTTTATAAATTAAATTTTGCAGAAAAAATGATGACGATGATGGCAATGAGGGTAAACGAGAAGAAATGAAAGAAAAGAGACGATAGGGGACGAAAAGCGGCTACTCCGTTTTTTTATTGCGGGTATCAAACTTATGTTCATAACAGGGTTTACTCCTTTTTAATTCAGTTTACCCTCATTTTATTTAAAAGTCAATTTCTTTTTTTACATTTTTTTTTACATATTTTTACATTTTTTTTTACATTTCTTTTTTTACATTTGTAATTTTACCATCATTAAACGTCAGCTTTAATTTATAGCATTCGACGTATTCGACTTTTTTAACAGTATGTAACATATTTATCTCAAGGGTTCTATTAAAACAAATTTCCAATGGCCTTTTCCAAATTCCAAGTTTTCAATGGCCAATGGATATCCGGGAGGGGGCAACGGCAACGGAGCCGTAGCCGTAGCCAGGGCCAGAGTCGTAGCCGACATCGAGGCCGGAGGGAGCGAAACCTAAACCTATCCTATATCCTTTTGTCTGCTCGTTAACACGTACCCATGTTCTCTGGCCATTGACGGGTGGATCCCAAACAAAAATTTGCTCTCCTGATCTGACATATTCCATCAATACGCTGATGGCTGTATCTATTAAACCTGAAATTTTAGCTCCAGGTACCTTCTTATTTTCTTCTTTGGCAACAAGCTCTTGCTGCTGTTCAGAGCTTTTATTTCTGCCTATCACTTCTTTCTTTATCCAGACCCAATGCCGTTGTTCCCGTTTTCTTTTTTCTGAAATGGCTTGCCAAGAATTTTGAGTGTAACCTATTTTATTTCCTTTTTTTGGATTGCCTACCAGTTTGCCAATAACCTCCAAATTATCCAAGAGTACCTCTTTTCCATTTTCTATAACCTTGACTTTTTCAGGAATAAATGTAAGCAGGCCGCCTTCTTTTTCCAGATCGCCATAGGCACGTCTTGGCAGGCGCGGTTCATCTCCCGCATCCACCCCAAAATAGTCCTTCCATTCTTGGATGCCAAAAGCTTGGGCGGGGCGTATCATTTGACGAAAACCCTCGGCGTCGGCAATAGCTTTCCAGTTTCTACACACCAAAGCCACAGAGGGAAGGTCCGCCTTGAGATTTTGGAAAATGATTGGAACCACATCCATAGGGAGTTCACTAAATTGGCCTATGGGATCTATCTCCATAGGCTGTCCATGGATGGGATCTGCACCTGAAACTATAATAGTCATATTGACCTCAATTTTAGTTTTATGATAAATTACAAATCAATTCAGTATTTATAAACATTGATTTTATGTAAAGATAAATAAATTTTATATGTTTTGTCTTGAATAAACGCAAAAACCTATTTATGGTTATCTTTACTTTTATCCGACTTTTGTTAAATTTCTTTGTTCTCAAGGCAAAAACATATTCTTAGCCTTTATATAATGCCACCAAATTTTTTAGTTTCTTTTTTTTACTTTGTACAATATACATCATATATCCTGCGTCTGTCTATTCTTGGATAAGCCTTAAAATTTAAAAAGCCAATTTGAGGAATCATGATCCCTATAAAAGTGATGCAAGTCAGTCCCCTTTCAGACGGAGTGGAAACCCACCAAAATTATGAAGGTCAGAATAACAATTTCCATCATAAAATATATGGAGTCACGCAGTGGTGGCTTGAACAGGATGGTAGAAACAATGGCTGCTCTTCTTTCAGACTCCATAATAATGGGTTGTCTTACGCGAAGAGATCGTCCCCTGAAGTCATTAAATACAATAGAGCCATAGCAGTTTTTGTAAGACAGGGAAAAATGGCGGAGGCAATAAAAATTATACAACAGATCAAAGGAAAACTGGAGTTGGATGCCTATAGTTATAATCCAGTCATCAATGGTTATATACGAAAAATGGATGAAAAAAAAGCTTTAGAAATATATGAGGAAATGAAGCAAAGCGGCATCCAGCCTGATGTGGTGACATATAATTCCCTGATCAACCTGTATGTTCAGAATGGAGAGGCAGAGAAGGCTTGGAAGTTATTTGAGGAGATGACGCAAAGAGGCATCCAGCCCGATGTGATAACATATAATTCCCTGATCAAACTGTATATAAAGAGTCAAGAGACAGAGAAGGCTTGGCAGTTATTTGAGGAGATGACGCAAAGAGGCATCCAGCCCGATGTGGTGACCTATACGTCCCTGATGAACCTGTATGTGAAGAAAGAAAAAGCAGACAAGGTTTGGAGGTTATTTGAGGAGATGACGCAAAGAGGCATCCAGCCTGATGTAGTAACTTACACATCCCTGATCAATCTGTATGTGAAAAAAGGGAAGTCAGAGGAGGCTTGGCAAATATTTGAGGAGATGGCGCAAAGAGGCATCCAGCCTTCTGTGATGACATACAATTCCCTGGTCAATCTGTATGTGAAGAAAGAAGAGGCAGAGAAGGCTTGGCGGTTATTTGAGGAGATGACGCAAAGAGGCCCTCAGCCCGATGTGGTGACATATACGTCCCTGATCAACCTGTATGTGAAGAAAGAAGAGTTATTTGAGGAGATGAGGCAAAGAGGCATCCAGCCCAATGTGGTGACATACACGTCCCTCATCAATATGTATGTGAAGAAAGGGGAGGCAGACAAGGCTTGGCAGTTATTTGAGGAGATGATGCAAAGAGGCGTCCAGCCTAATGTGGTGACATTTAATTCCCTGATCAATCTGTATGTGAAGAAAGAAGAGGCAGGCAAGGCTTGGCGGTTATTTGCTGAGATGACGCAAAGAGGCTTCGAGCCCGATGTGGTGACATTTAATTCCCTGATCCACCTATATATGAAGAAAGAAGACGCAGACAAGGCTTGGGGGTTATTTGAGGAGATGACGCAAAGAGGCATCCAGCCCAATGTGGCGACATATACGTCCCTGAGCAACCTGAATGCGAAGATCTAATGCCATGTTTCAACGGTTTTACGTTAAAGTTGATCAATAGGCCTCTATCCTCCCTCTCTCAAACCTTCTCAGTGATCTCACTGGCTCAGTGGTGAAGAATGACTTATGCATCGAACTATACTGTGTACTAGCGTTAGAATAGGGGAACGATCGTTTCCAAAGAGGGTTGTATGTGCAGGAATTTTGTAAATTCGGCATAGCTTCTAAGGAGAGCCTCTTGATTTGGCGGGATTTCTTTTTTTATGGCCCGGATCATCAAGTTTTTAGCCGTGTGTTCGAGGTCGATAAATTCCAGTATTTGGGTGTGATAGCCGAAGATTTCCAATATTTGCCCTCTCGCTGCATCTGTAATGAGGGAAGAAAACCGTTCTTTGAGTATGCCATGTTTAAGCAAAGGTTTAAGCAGAGGGTTCTGCACTTGGGAATAGAGCTCATGCTGGCAGCAAGGCACGCACAATATGGCATCGGCCTTCCAACGAATGGCTTTTTCCAGGGCTGCATCGGTAGCGGTATCGCAGGCGTGCAAAGAGATGACTATATCGACCTTGGAATCTGTATGGTGGTCCTGAATATGGCCCACTTTAAATTGAAGGCAATCATAACCTAACCTGGAAGCGATTTCCCGGCATTGTTCGATGACCTCTTCTTTTAAATCGAGTCCCATCATCTTAACTTTATATTTTTTCTGAATATGCAGGTAATGATAAAGGGCAAAAGTCAGATAGGCTTTGCCGCAGCCGAAATCGATAATGTTCCATTCAGGCCTAGGTTCAAGCTGGGCAATGACATCGTCGATCAATTCCAGGAATTTATTGATCTGCTTGAATTTGTCCCGTTTCTTTTCCAGGATTTTGCCTGAAGAGGACATAATTCCAAGATCGACCAGAAAAGGAACGGGATCCCCCTCTGGAAGGAGATACTTTTTCTTTCGGTTATGTGTTGCTTCGCTTAACAACAGAGTCGGCTTTTTCTTAAGCACTGTCATTTTTCCTTTTTTGCTGATGAGGATTTGGAAATCGGACTCTTTAGTGAAAATATGGGCCTGTCTATAGCCTGTGTTTAAATCAGTATAGATATGTTTCAAACAATCTGAAGAAGACACATTTTGATGTTCCACTTTCCTGTCGAAGTGCCTGGAAATCTGGTACAATTTCTTATTGCGAATAGATAAAGGCCGTATAGTGATTTTTTTAGGAACCCTTTCCTCTTTGGCGCCTGGGCTGCTTAAAACGATGGAAACAATAGCATTTTTTTCAAACAGATCTTGTAGAAACACCTGCAAATCAGTGCCCATATGTTTAATCCGGAATCATGGGGTTTAAATAACGTTCTTTTAACCTGAGGATCTTTTCAACGGCTTGATTTAATCTTGTTTCTGAAACACGGCCGCTTTTTACGGCATCTACTATAGACCGGTGAATGCGTTGGACATCGCTGACAGTAAGTTCCAGGTTAGTATGTGCGCCCGTCAGTTGTTTGCCTCCTAACAGCAAAATATCGCAACCGGCATTCAAAGATCGGATGGCAGCTTCCTCTACAGAATGGCATCTTTTGAGAATTCCCTCCATGACAAGCGAATCCGTAATGACAATACCCTGATATCCAATTTTATTTTTAAGGTAATTCAGGGTCTTTTCAGACAATGTAGAGCAATTTTCGGTATCCAAAGCCGGCACAAGAAGGTGAGCGGTCATTATCATTTCCGTTGATGATGCCAGCTTGGCAAATGGAAGAAGCTCTGTCTGCTCCAGTTCCTCTAAAGACTTATGGACAACGGGTAAATCTTCATGGGAATCTATCTCCACATCCCCATGTCCAGGAAAGTGTTTCAGGGTTGCTATGATCTGTGCCTTTTTATATCCGCTTAAAGCTTTTTCTCCAAAAGATTGACCTTGTTTGGGGTATCGCCAAAAGAACGGACTCCGATAACTGGATTTTTAGGATTGATATTGACATCAACTACAGGGGCAAAATTCACATTGATGCCTACCGCATGCATTTCCTTTCCCATAGTTTGTGCAGCCTCTTCTGCCAAATTGGGATCTCCTGTTTCTCCCAACGCTTTATTTCCGGGAAATACTGTAAATCCATTTTTCAATCGGGTAACGGCTCCTCCTTCTTGGTCTGTTGCTATAAATAGCGGAAGGGGAATCCTATTGCTTTGAGCGAGTTTTTGGAGGCTAGCACTTAATTGTTTTACTTGTTTGGGGGAAGACAGGCCATTTGACCAGTTGTAATAAATAATGCCTCCTGCTTTGACATCCTGAATTAAAGTTTTGGCATCCTCGTTGGCATCTTCCCCATGAAAGTGGACCATTAAAAGCTGTCCTGCTTTTTCTTCAATGGACATATTTTGCACAGGATTCGATCCAAAACAGGAGATCCAAGAGAGCGAGGAAAGAGCAAACATTTTTGATGTATTCATTTTATATTAAAATATACTACCATATTCATATATTACGCATTGTGCGAGTTTTTCTTGCAGCCTTTCAGGCTGCATTCTTAACTACCTCATACCCAGGGCGTTGCCCTGGGCTGTTGCACTTTCAGCCCTTCGGGCTGAGCAAATCATTATTGTCTTAGCCCGAAGGGCTAAAATTGCAACAGCCCAGGGCAACGCCCTGGGTTTAAGCAAGTTGAGGATGCAGCCTGAAAGGCTGCAAGAAAAACTCGCATCTACGTTATATTATAACTATATAACAGATCAAAATCCAGAGATGAGTGTTGAAAATGAATAAAATTGAAGAAAAATATGGAATATGGAGCTCTCCCATTACCGCTACGATGACGGCACAGGGGCTTAAAAGCAGCCGCAATACCGATATTTTGGTTAAAGAGGATGCCGTTTACTGGACAGAGCCAAGACCTTTGGAAAAAGGACGGACCGCCTTGATGAAATGGGATTCGAAAGGCCCTGCAGAAGAAATTGTTTCTTCTGACTATGACGTCCGCACCAAAGTTCACGAGTATGGCGGAGCCCCTTTCACTCTTCATGAGGGTGTGTTGTACTTCATACACAATAAGGATCAGGGGTTATATGCACGACGTCCAGGCGAACCCCCCGTACCTGTCACTAATGGAAAAATCCGTTTGGCAGATTTTCAAAGCTGCCCTTACGGGTTGATTGCCATAGCAGAAGAACATTTGGAAGATAAAGTTAACAATTTTTTAGCTTTAGTAGATGTCAAAACGGGACAGATCTCCATTTTGGATTCCGGGGCCGATTTTTATGCTTCTCCTGTTTTAAGCCGCGATGAAAAAAAAATGGCCTGGCTAAGCTGGAATCATCCGAATATGCCTTGGGATGGCACAGAATTATGGGTGGCTGATCTGGCAGATGCAAAACTGTCGAATAAAATACGTGCGGCAGGCGGGCCGGCGGAGTCTATCTTTCAGCCGCAGTGGTCTCCAAAGGGAACATTGTATTATGTTTCCGATCGGTCTAACTGGTGGAATATTTATAGATGGCAGGATGGACAGGCCGAAGCATATGCCCCCTAGAAGCTGAATTTGGGGCCCCTCAATGGCGATTTGGGCTTTCTACCTGGACTTTTACAGGCGAAGGCGAGGTCCTCTTATGCGCTTGGCAGGAAAAAGGATTCTGGCGGCTAGGCACGCTGGACCCGGATAAAAAAACTCTGGTACCTATTTCCCTGCCTTATCCGGACTATTCGCAAAATAGTGCCGGAAACGGATTTGCCGTTATGTTAATGGGATCGGCAACAGTTCCCGGAAGGATCATGAAACTGGACCTGCAGTCCCTTGAAGCTGTTCCATTAGATACTGTAACATTTCCTGAAATCGACCCGGAATATTTTAGCCATCCGACAAATCTGGAATTTCCCACGTATGGAGAAAAGACCGCTTTTGGCTATTATTATCCTCCCAAGAATAAATTGTATATGGGATTAGAAAAGGAAAAGCCCCCTTGCTTGTGTTCAGTCATGGAGGCCCTACGATGTGTGCAGACTCAGTATTTAATTTGAGAATACAATATTGGACATCGAGAGGCTTTGCCGTACTGGATGTTAATTATGGGGGAAGTACGGGTTTTGGGAGAGCCTACAGGGAAAGATTGAAAGGCCAGTGGGGAGTCGTGGATGTCAATGACTGTGAGAACGGAGCGCTTTTCTTGGTTAAATGCGGATTGGCGGACCCTTCTAAATTATTTATTCGGGGGAGCAGCGCCCGGAGGATATACCACATTGGCTGCTTTGGCTTTTACTTCGACATTTTCCGGGGGGGCCAGCTATTATGGAATTGGAGATTTGAAGGCTCTTGTCCACGATACACATAAATTTGAAGCGCGGTATCTGGATACCCTTGTGGGGCTTTTACCTGAAGCCGAAAAGGTCTATTATGACCGGTAGCCGCTATTTCATGCGGATAAATTTTCTTCTCCTGTAATTTTTTTTCAGGGAGCTGAAGACCGGATTGTTCCGAAAAGCCAGGCAGAGACCATGTATTCCATGCTTAAAGAAAAAGGAATTAAAACCCGGCTTGTGATCTATCCCAATGAAGAACACGGTTTTCGTCAATCGGAGCATTTGGAAGATGCAATGAGAACGGAATTAGAGTTCTATTTATCCTTAATGTATACTTAAGCAGCCTCCGAATCATTATTTTCTTCGACTCCGCTTTCAAAAAGTTCACGGGCTGTGCTTTTAAGGGATTCCAATCCTTCGGTAAAACCGACCTGTCTCATAAGCTTGTCGAGATAAGCCAGTTCTGTGATGAGTTGATCATTGATAAATTCCATTTGGGCCAGTTTTTTACTTAAATCGATTTTGGTTTCTTCTTTTTACTCATGGCTATCTTCTCCTTTTTTGGGTCACCTATAGGTTAGCGAAAAGTATGCCAGGTTTAGGGGTTGTAAATATTTTTTTTTACCACAGAGAACACAGAGAGGGAGGAATTCATTGAGATTGGGCATATGAAATTTATTTGGATTTTGAGGAAGGATTCAGCCCTCTCTGTTCTCTCTGTGTTCTCTGTGGTAAAAAAAAATAAAAAAAAGATAAAAAAAAGAAATCCCGAACCTGGAAACCACCAAGTTCGGGATATTATTAAATTATTATTATCCTTAAGATAATATTAAATCTATAATTAATATTATATATTTTATTATAGTAATTTTTTATTATTATAATTATATAATTTATTAAATTAATATGAATAAGTATTTGGTTCTACTAATCCTTTTTCTATTATTTCTTGAGCGGTGGCTTTTACCGTTTCAATGCCCCCGGCAAATCCGACCAGTTTCAGCAGTGTATTCAAATATTCCACTTCACTATAAAGTTGGTCATTGATTGACTCTAGCTGGGCTATTTTTTTCATTAATTGTATTTTTGTCATATGCACCTCCTATTGGGGTTTTTACTGTTTCTATATGCGATTGTCGTGCCATGGGGAACTTGTTTAACTTGTTTACTTTTATGCGCTCATTTAAACTCAGATTTATTAACATTTTATAAAGAAATTTTCAATTTTACATAAATTTGATTTTTGTAACCCTATCGACAGCTGTCAGGGATATGTTCGTTTTTTGCATGAGCTTAAACACCTTGCCCAGACGAAGTTTTACGGCCAGATCTTTTGCCGTCATACCCTTTTTATTGGGCACATCCCATTGGGCGCCTTTAAGCAATAAAACTGTGATGAGAGGGACCAGCTGATCTTCGTTCAAGATCGTTGCCAGGCTCACCAATTTGTGCAAAGCGGTGTTTCCGGCATTGTCTGCAAGACGTATATCAGCCCCTTTACTAATTGAAAGCTCTGCAATATGTAAAATAATCTCTTCATCGAATAAGTCCCCTATTTTCAGCAGATTCATATGGGGATGATTGAAAAGCAGAACGAGGATTTCATCGGGTGCCTTTTCCTGGATGGCGAAATCCAGAACGGAATGCGGGCTTTGCGTTATTTTCGAAAGCATATAAGTGATTCCTTCCTTCTTATCTGTATGGGTATATTTATTGGAAATAAAATGTATGAGATAAACCAAGCCTATTTCTCCAGATAAATCCACTCCTTTTGCATCTAATACTTTGACAAATTTTAAATCACAAATAAAAGGAGTCGAGTCCGCAGAAAATGTGCTGTCAATAGGGATTTTGAGCTCCTTAAGGCGTTTAACAATGGCGGCATTCTCTTCCTCCACGGCTGCATGCATAACGGTATAGCCTTGACTGTCTCTTTGGGTCAGGTCTACGCCATTATCGACAAAAAATTGAAGGACAGGGAATGGATCTTCTTTAGACGGCATATGGCGAATATAATACATCAGGGGCGGTTCGTAATCATTGAATTTTTTATTGATATTGACTCCATGAAAAATCAATAATTGCGCCAGCTTAAGATTGCCATTCACAATGGCTTGCAGAAAAAGTTTTTCCAATTTGCAGTTTGTAGGATTTATGTCTATTCCAGGGATTTGAAGGATGAATTCCAAAAGATCGGAGGATTCGGCTGCACGTTCCAAGGGATTTTTTTGTATTTGTCTTCTATTTGCGGAGAAGCCCCTCGTCTTATAAGAAATTCAATCAGTTTCCTGTTTTCTTGTTCAATAGCTAAATGCAGGAGTTTCATCAGCATCGGGGCTATTAAGTACAATTGCGCTTCCAGTAAAATCTTAGCCATATCAACAGCGTTCTCTTTGCTAAATACTGATACACAGTGTAAGGGCGAGTGTAATCTGTCATTCGCTTTATTAGGATCTGCACCTTGTTCTAAAAGCAGTTTTAAAATTTCAGGATTTTGTCCTCCAATACTGAAATGGACCGGAGTGTTCATCTGCTTATTTAATACCTGATCAATATCCATGCCTGGATAATGGAGCAATTTTATGATTATTTCTTTATCTGCCGAATTAGCAACAGCACTTGCCAATAGGGAAAATTCCTTAAAATCCGCTCCTACTTTGTGGTCTATGAGAAGATTTGCCATTTCCCATTTGCCTTCTTCGAAAGTCATATTGAGAGTATAAGCTCCTTCATTGCCTTTGAAATTCCCCTTTTTTCCAATATCCATTTTACAAATTCAGGTTCTGCATATGTACAGGCAAGGATTAAAGGTGTTTTGTCAAAACGGTTGGAGTGAATTACATTGGCTCCCTGTTCGATGAGCCATTTGGCTGTTTCAAATTTTTTACTAGCAATAGCTATCATGAGTGCTGTAGATCCTTTAGCATCCACCTCATCCAACATTTGAGGGTTGTCCTTTAAAATGGCTTGCGCCTTTTCTGTATTTCCCTCTTTTGCAGCTTCCATAAGAGGGGTATATGAAGATTGATAGATCAGAGTTCGCAGGTTTAGCAATTTTAAGCTCGAGGCGATATCCATGGCATAATACAGGATATTAAGGATTTCTTTTCGGGGAGTTTTTGAGTTGTTTTTCCTGAACTCTCCCAGAGCCTTTTTTAGCCCCACAGCCTGTTCTGGATTGCGATAGCTCTCTTTAACAAGAGCGGAATAGAGCTTTGCTGCTTCTGGCATCTGCCCCGGAAAAAAGAAACGGTCTAAAGACTCGATAAAATCCTCTTGAGATTCTTTTCCTGCGGTGCTTTGCAGTAGAGCTTTCGAAGAGGGAGCATTTGTAGCCGCCGTGTCGTAAATCTCTTCTATAGCCTCATTAAAGTGGACGGTTTCGGAGTTATCTATTTTCCATGGGTATTCCAATGAATCTACTTGATTGAAATTCAATCGACGGAAGTCTTTTTCGCCTTCTAGCTGAAAGAGGACTCCCCGTTCTTCAGGAGTACTATATATCATCACGCAGGAGAGATGGGCCTCTCTGCCCTCATATCGGCATTTCATATTCCCGATGAAAAATACCTTGGAAGCAGCTTCATCGACTTTTTTGTGATCTAGAGGATGGAACGCATTAAATGTTTCTTTGGCGATCTCTTCAATATTTTGTTGAGGTGCTATGATTTCTTTAATTATGTGTTGAGCTATCCCTCCCCTTGAAAGTAAAATCATGGGAAGAGTTCCAGAATTATGTAACCCAAAAGGCACTATGGGATCGGAAAAAAAATAGGCTTTGCGGTCTGGATCTTTATCTTCGAGAGGTTGAAGCGTTTCTTGAAAGTTCAAGGAAGCCCTTTCTTTATTATATGCGCGGCTGACATCTAAAATTTCTTCGGGGTTAGCTAAAGCATAGGCTGCTTTGGGAATATCCTTTTTGTTGGAAGGCAGAAGCAAGGTGCCCAGATTGGAAAATTTATAGGCGGGATTGGATAGATTCATCCCCAGAGATAGATGCCGCTTGTCCGCTTCAGTAAGTGGACGAGGCCATGGGATGAAAGCGGAATTTTGATTCCCAGTTGGAAACATCATTTTTTGTAGGGTCTCTAGAATAGCAGTGTTGTCAATTGCTGTAGTCATTACATCAAAAGAAGATTCCACATAGATAGGGCAGGGAATGGTTTCATCTGGCAGATGAATGGATTCCAGATTGGTGCCGCCGCCAAAACAAGTACCTAGAAACATGAAGACCATATTTTTATCTTTTAAAGAGGATAGGCATTTTTGAAAATCAGGTGTGGAAAGTCCCGCTATTGTTCCCGTTTGGGTGGTATCCAATTTGTCTGGATGTCCCGGATATGACCCATGTCCCTCAAAATCGATGAGTCGAAAAAATCGTTTTTTTTCTGTTTCGTTGATAAATAAGGTTTTAATATCCTGGTCGAGCTGAGGAGAATGACCTGAGGGGGTTAAATGCTTGTCATTTGAAATTTCTAAATGATCCGCATTAAACCCAAAATCGAGAAGAGACTTTCCTTTGGGAATAACAACGCAAAGATCCCCCCCTTTTTGAACATAAATGTCCACATCTGTTATTTGACTCTGCTTAGGATATAACTGAAGATTTTTCGCTTGGGCCTGAAAAAAATGGCGATTGACAACACAAGGGATCCCTTTACTGATCAGATTTGAAAAACTCAGTAACATCGCTGCATTTTCAGTGTTTTTGAGGCTTGTTTCAATGATAATGCCCATTGAAACAGGCACAGGGACTTTTAGAAGATGTAAAATGTCTTTTTTTATAGCGGCCAATTCGGAGGCTGGGTCCGGGTCGGTCCGTTCATATTTTTTGAATTCCGCCTGCAAAGCATCATACATCAGATCAAAATTCCACTCTTTAGGCATACTTTTATAAGTGGAATCTATGACTGAAAGATCATTATTCAGCTGATAGCGGGGAAAATGTTCTAATACCAATCGGAGGTTGGCTTCAAATTCCTGTCTGTTTTGCGGGGGAGCTGCCATTTGCAAGGAAATGGAGGGTGAGGGAAGAGAGTCTTTCTTCTTGTCCAATTGAACCAAATAAGGCATTATGACTTTTTGGACCTTCACATTTTCTTTTTTTGCCTCAATAGATAATTTCCTTATGATTTTTTCTATTAATTTTTTGTGGGTATGGTTTAAATAGTTTTCATGAGAGGCTATGTAATTAAGAACCCCCTTCATTTTCTCTTCCAAAGAACCCGTTTGTAATGAACTGTTTTTTGTTAAGATTATTGCTTTATTTTGAATAGAAATATTGAAAGACGGATCAGCCATTTTATGAAGAAAATAGCTAAATTTACTTGAATCTAAATTAATGGAACTCATAAAAAACAAATTTTATATTTAATGTTAATAATTTAAAATAGTATATAAATTATTATATACATTTTAAATATAAAATTCAATTTGTTTTTTTTATGTTGTTTTTTTTATGTTGTTTCAGCGTGTTAATTGAAGCTTATATTTTAAATTTATTTTTAATAAGCTCAATTAATCCGGCATCGAATTTGTGATATTCAGTACCAATATCAATAGCCTTTTTTAAGTTATTAATAGATTTTTCATCTGTAAATTTTGGATTTATTTTAGCTA
Source organism: uncultured Parachlamydiaceae bacterium (assembly GCA_963780445.1). Taxonomy (GTDB): domain Bacteria; phylum Chlamydiota; class Chlamydiia; order Chlamydiales; family Parachlamydiaceae; genus CAWACC01. The sequence goes on along the minus strand of CAWACC010000001.1, from coordinate 67,734 downwards.
AAAGCTCTTCAATTACTTCTTGCGAGTATAAATTATTTGAGACTGAATTACTTCTGAGGGCGTAATACATGCAGATGGGCCTGATTCCTTCAGAACATTTACTCACTATCTCTCGGATGAAATTCGGAGAATAATTTTTACAAAAGGCTAGCTCAACTAAATAAAAATCTACTTTCGGGCATTTTTTCAATAGTATTGAAACAGCATACTCTGGTATATTTTTTTCTTCAAGTGCTTCATAAATGACATAGCTTGATACTTCTTTTACATTTTCAAAAGAAGGTAAAAACTGCTTACCAATCTGCTCATCACGATTATTTATAATTTTATTTATAACATGTGTTTTAAAATCGGCATCATAAAAGTCCTGACATTTAGAAAAAGCCTTATTAACCCAGAAGTAAATTTCAAGGTTATCAATTCCAACTTCAGGACCTAATTTTGCTAAAAGTTCTTCGATAATTTTTTTAGAGTATAAATTTTCAATGGCAGCGATTATGCTATTTTCTTTTAATTTATTAGGGCATGTCTTTAATAACTCTAGAACAAAATTTTCAGAATATTTCTCCTCAAGGGCAATGCTTATACAGATTTGACAGATTTGACGATCTTCAAAATTTTTGTTCCACAATTTTGAAATCAATTTTTCTGAATGTAGTCTATGCAATGCATAATGAATATCACTTGCTGTAACTTCCGTTATTTTATCTGTATATTTTAAGAGTAGTTCAGTATTAACATAAGTCATTCCTTCAAATAAATCTGAAAGAGAAATGGTGTCGGCTTGTTTAAATAAAAGAGGTAGAAATTCTTTAAAATTACCATTTTGTATAGCGGCATTTATTGTTTTACCGTTTACATCAAATTTCTTATCGAGAAGCATTTGCATTGTTTCTTTAGAACACCATTTGTTTTTGATGATATTTCCAAAAACATTTGGAATCGATCTGGCTTTATGAGCTCCACGACTGAGAAAAATTTGAACTTCTTTATTATTATCTTGAGATTCGTTGTAGTTAAACTTATTGTCGTGTGTATACCCAACATATCCCCCGATAATCAGAAGGTAATGAGTCCAAGCTTCATCTAAAAGGGTCCAATCCGGATCTTCTTTATAAGGCAAAGATAACTGTTTATCGATATTATTTTTTACCTCTTTGACTTTGTCAGAAGTATCAAGATTTAAATCATTTATCATCGATTTTAGATAAGGAATTCTGTTTAAAAAAAATTCACAATATTTTTTCTCTTTATAATAGCTAACAAGCTGTGAATAAGCTGATGAATCAGATTGAGGATAAAAAATTCCTATATCAAAAAGTTTTTTTGTGGAAATTAAGTTATTAATTTTGTTATTCAATTGTAAGCAAGCTAATTGTGATTTATTATCTAAATGGTTTGTGAATAAAATTTTAGATACATCATCAGGTAAGTTTGATATAAAATCTGTTTGCATAGTTAAACCTTATGTTTTTTTAATTTATATTAATTTTGCTTTTGATTTATTTGTTTCTTCAGGTAAGTTTGATATAAAATCTGTTTACTAAAAATAAATGATATAGATTATATAAATTAAAATCAATGGAAAAGTTATATGGAAAAGTTATATTTTGTTTTATACTGTTGAAGTACTCATCTTACGACAAACGTGAAGAAATCTCGACTATTGGTTTAAGTTCGTTTTTCTTCATCTGTGTTTAATGGAGATTTGAGATTTGCCGCCCAGGCCAACGGCCTGGTTTGTAAAAGCCTAGGGCGAAGCCCTAGGAAACTAGTAATAACGATTGCAGGCTGAAGAGGCTGTCAATAAATCACCTCATAACAAGGCTCACCATTTCTTGGATTAAAAAAATCCAAGAAATTTTATCTATTGAGCCTCTGTATTAATATTATTTTCATGACATTAATTCGCTTTCCCATTATTTTTGGGAGTTTTCAACGTCAGGGATTGCATTTTCGGCAATTCATGCTACTTGAACGCGCGATTATTCAATCCTAGGCTGCTTGAACTTGCATTTTTCGCAGCAAATCCCAATATCGACAAATGTTATGAGAAATCGCATGTAAATTTACCATTCCTCTTACCTTCTCAAACCCTCTAACTAAAAATTCCTGCATTCCATGATTTTTGGTCTGAGCGTTACTGAATTCAGCTGTGCTACATCGATTTTTGTACGATTCTTTCATTTCTTCAGTATCGAGTGTCTTTCTCCACTTCTTAACAGCCTCAGAATCATTTTTTTTGTTTATCTTTGGATCAACACCCCTTCTTGGCTTAGCTGGAGAATAGTAATTGCACTCAGGAAAAAATTCAGCTGCTATTTCAACATCTTCCTTTGAAGAGTAGGCTGAATCAGCATTCCAATTTTTGATTTTTGGCATTCCCAGTTTCTCAAGCGTTGAATGAACATTCTGCATCATCTTGGGGGAAGTTCCTGGATCAAGCGTATTTACAACATCAGTACCAAAAATTACTCTAGATTTGGTGCTCGTCGCAAACTGCACATTAAATGCCAATCGAAATCCACCATCTCCCATTTTCATTTTTCGTGCTTCAGGATCTGTTGTAGAGGCTCTTGTATCTTTTAACTCCTCATCTTTTGGAGGTTGTCTAGTTTTTTTTCCTGCTTCTATTTTTCTTTTTTTGCTTTCTTTTAAATTCGCTAAAGCTTGATCTACACGTTCCGATCTTTCGCGTATTGCCCTTTTTTGCGCTGCTTGTGAACGAGTCTCATATGCTTTAGGGTTTTTTAAATTTTCTGAATCTAATTGTTTTATGTGCCTTGACATTTCATCTTTAAGTACTTCGAGTGTTTGTTCTCGACGAAATGAATTAAAACCCGCATTAGCTTTAACCCTTGTCCCATCTTGAGAAAAGTCTTGATCTGAAAGAACATTGCTTTGGACCATTACTGCTAGACAGCTTGTAAGGATATCTTCGAATTTATCTGGATTATGGCTACGAAAGTCCGATATCATTGTTCGATTTATAGGTGTGCCGCCTGCAATCCACTTGTAAGCATCATGGTATAAACAAAGCTCTTCAATTTTTCTAGCACTAATATTTCCATCTAGAATGGAATAGATCCATAGGCAAAGTAATATTTTTGGAGAAGTTGTTGGGCGTCCGGCTGCATTTTTGTAAGACAATATTTCTTCAAAACAGGCTGATAGATCCATTTTTTCAACAAATTCCCAGACCGCCCGTGCTTTATGATCTATTGGGAGCAAGTCATCTAAAGATTTCAATTGCATTTCCACTTGATTCCGGCATGGATTGAGAAGTTTGTATTGTTGTGCAATTGTATCAGTATTCATAAAAGGCTCCTTAGTTACTTTTAGACATGCTATGCTTCCAAGCATACGTGTAGATGTATGTAAATTATCAGTAGTCTAGCATACATTATCATTTTAAAGTACTAAAATTTAATACTTTAGATTTCTTGACAGCCTGGAAAGCCTGCTCTGTATTTCCCTGGGGCGAAGCCCCAGGATTTTACAGATCAGGCTTTCAGCCTGATATCGATATATTGAATTCACCTAGGGCTGCTCCCTAGGCTTTTACATACCAGGCCGTTGGCCTGGGCGGCAAATATCGCAGATAAAGCGAACGAACTCAGTGGTTATTTATATCAAGCTTCATTGGGGATGATGCCCATTTCGGCTTTATTGAGCCTGGGTTTGAGGTTTGCAAATTCCTCTTCTCCCATGATCTGTTTAAGCAACGCCACCAAATAATCTGCGAGCTCGGGATGGTGCCTTTCCAGCCATTTGCGGAATTTCCAGGTTTTATTGAAGAGTTCCTGGTGGTACACTTCCGGATTTTTTACTCGGCTATTTTTTACGAACTGACCCACATCGATATGTACGGGATGTCCATTTAATACGCCTGTATTTTGCATGAGGGCGTGGTCATTGTCAGCATAGCCTCGTTTGAATTCGGAGAGGATCATGAAAATGAGGTTAGAGATTATCTCTTTTGCCTGCTCCCTATTATTTTCCTGCATCAGGCTGTCGAGGGCAGGGCATAGCATTTGAGCTTTTTTCTGCAGCATAAATTCATACTGGCCGATATCCAGGGTATGTTGAAATCCCATTTTGTCAAACAGAGTGACGGGAAGGTTTAGATTTCTGGTTTTGTTCAAGTGGACATAGACGATACCGGTTTCTGGTTGCAGGTTTTCATAGGCCAGTTTCCAACTCGAAAAAATCAGGTCCAGTTTATCCCGTTTTTTTTGGATTTTATGATGGAGATAATTTTCCACGCCCGGCAAAAAGGTCAGGTGCGTCAGCCACGGTTGGGGGCGAAAACGCTGGTATTTTATGAATTTTAAAACGTATTTTCCATCATCGCTAAGGAAGACGTAGGATTGGCATCCTTTGCCCAAGTAGTGGTAGGGGAGGCTTAAAATGGATTGGACCTCCTTCTGTTCATGGGCATTTAATGGCGCGGTGTTCCATCTGGATTCGTAGGGGAGTTCAGCATAAGTGATATTGCCCTCCGTGAAGCCTCCGGTCAGCTGATAGTAAAGGCGTCCAAGGCCGTAGAGGCAAACCAGAAGGAGTAGGGTGTATAGTATGGGTTTTATGTATTTTTTAAGAGACCATTTCATTTTTTTACCTTCAATTAAATGAATAATTTTGGCATATAGAGAATTTTAAAGCAAACAAAATTAAATTACTGGATGCAATTACATCTGAGGGGTTGAGAAATTTTTATTACCACAGAGCACACAGAGAACACAGAGATGTCACAGAGCCAAGCGAATGTCCTTTCTGTGTGCTCTGTGGTAATAAAAATTACTCAACCCCACACATAAAATTATTAGGTAAATTTCTATGACCTTGGAAAGACGACCTTGGTTTTTAAGCAAGTGGATCAGTGCATTGACTTTTCCCCAAAAATTTTTACTGCTGGCGAGCTTGTTTGGCTTTTCAATTTTGATTACCGGTTATTTGATGATCGAGAATCAGAACAAGGCTATCAATTTTGTAGAAATAGAACTTAAAGGATTGCGTTACGCAGTACCTTTAAAGAAATTATTAAATGATTCTGTTCAATATTACTTGCTGGGAGATCGATATTTAGCCGGAGAAACCGCATTAAAAAATGATCTATTGACTCTACAAGCGCAAATAAGTTCTGAATTGGAATCTTTGAAGCAAACCCCTTTCAATCAAGCTATTTATGCTAAGTGGGGGAACTTAACGAAGAATTTTCCTGCATTGAATTTAGATTTCATTGAAGAACTTCGCACCTCTATTGACACTTTGGGTGACAAAACGTATTTGAATTTTGATCCGGACTATCATAGCTCCTATCTTGTTTCCATGGGGCTTATCAAATCGGGCTATATAGATCTTTTAATCGCAAAGCTGACCGCCGAAGTTTATAAAATGATTACTCAAAAGAAGGATTCCTTAAGTGATAAATTCGAATTGATTGCTTTAATAAGCCTATTGCAGGCTACATTAAAGGAAATGGATTCTGATGGCGATAAAATAGGGAGCGATTTCCAAGGGATTTCAGCCAAACCAGGTTATCAAAATAACATTCCCATTTCATTAAATAAATTCAATAGTCAGCTTAATGAGTTTATGGATTATATTGATAAACTGGTGATTTATTCCAAAGAACTGCCAAAAGATGCAGAACAACTTATTACATTGTCCCAAAAATCCTTGGCTGTCACGCACGATTTTTGGATCAATTCCAAAGAGGAGCTGCAGATCGTTTTGGAAGGTCGTTTGAACTCATTGAAGGTCCAGCAGCAGCTGAGTGTTCTGATTGCCTTTGCAAGTGCTTTTGCGGGCTGTGTGTTAGGTTATTGGATTATGCGGCAGATAAGTACGCCCCTCAACAACTTGGTCGAGGCGACGAGGCGTTTGACGGTGGGGGACCTCTCCGCCCGGGTGCCTTTAGTTTCAAAGGATGAAGTGGGGGAAGTAGGTGTGGCGTTTAATCAGATGGCGGATTCATTTCAGGAGCTGATCGGCCAGCTGCAATGGACGGGCATCCAACTGACGAGCTCTACTACGGAGATCGCGGCTACAGCCAAGCAGCAGGAAGCCACCATAGTACAACAGGAAGCTACCACAAAACAAATTGCGACGACGGCCCATGAGATATCCCATTCTGCCAGGGAATTTGCCAAAACGATGAGCCATATAAGTACTATGGCAGAAAAGACATCCTCCTTGGCGGCCTCTGGCAAAGCCGGATTAACGAAGATGGAATCGGTCATGCGGCAAATGGTGGAAGCGGCGGGGAATATAGCGTCTAAACTGGCTGTATTGAATGAAAAAGCAGGCAGCATTACCAGTATCATTACTACCATATCCAAAGTGTCCGATCAGACCAATCTGCTCTCTCTTAATGCAGCTATTGAAGCTGAAAAAGCCGGCGAATATGGTCGCAGCTTTTCGGTCATTGCCCGTGAGATCCGCCGGTTGGCCGACCAGACAGCCAATGCGCTGCTGGACATCGAGACAATGGTCCATGAGATGGTTTCTGCTGTTTCAGCCGGTGTGATGGGAGTTGACAAGTTCTCGGAAGAAATCCATACCGGTGTGCACCAGGTATCGAATGTCAGCGGGCAGCTGTCTGAAATTATAGAACAGGTGCAGCAGCAAACCGTGGGATTTGAGACTGTCAACCAGGGGATGCAGGACCAGTCGCTTGGCGCCAAGCATATCAATGATTCGATCCATCAGCTTAGCCAAGTGGCCCAGCAAACCACTCACTCGATCCGCCGCTTCCACAATTCCATTGAACAATTAAATAATGCCGCGCAGGAAATGCAGACCACAGTGTCAAAAATCAAAAGGTGAGTTATAGTTCCGGTCAAATGAAAAGCATGGGAAAACTGCGCCAAAGCCCCGGGGTTGAATCGATCGCAAGTCACCTCATATTTCTAATATTAGGTGACTTGCGATCGTTCAACCGCGGGAGCTTTCGCGCAGTTTGCACATGCTTTTCATTTGACCGGAACTATAGGTTATATAGCAATTTCTGCGATATAGGCATGTACTGCGTTATGTCTGACATCTTCTTCGTGGGGATTAGCAAGGGTAAGATTTTCAAAGGGTGTGCTTGTGCGAACGAATAAATTTATAGGTTTAGAGAAATCTAACTCATTCTTTATTTTGTTAAGTTCCTTTTTATATTCTTTGTTCAACTCATTGTTTGTCACTTTCTCGTCTATTTTCTTCTCAAGGGACTTCACTATTTCGTCTATTTTAGGATTGCCTTGTAAAGAGACAGGCGGCAGCTCACAAGAGCTTACCTGACATAGTTTTCCGTTATTGAGGCAGACCCGCTTCCTGATGTTATTTACCCCATTTTCATCCAAAAAGTTTCTTAAATAGGTCAGACAGGGAAAGGAAGAGGGACTGATGCCGGCTCTAACATAGCCTCCTCGTTTATATTCTGGTTTGACAGTATTATCATCAAATCTCAGTTCCAGGTGTTTAACAATATTCATTAAGTTGGCATCATGGACCATAGTATCCATTGCCGCTTGTTTACCTAAGGACTGGTCTAGTTCAGACAGCTCATTTTCGGTCAGGCGAGTGGGTATTTGTGTGACTTTGCCTTGAGAAATTTCCTTGACCAAAACTTCAATGTTCTCATATCTCTTTTCTTTTTGTCCGGTAAGCTCCAGACGCCCTTCTTTGTTAATGCGAAAACCTGCTTTTATGACTCCCTTATCTCCTCGTATTTCTACAACGTAATCATTGGTTCCTCCGAGACCTTTCATCCTCACAAAATATTTGTTTTTTGGCATAACTGCTGAAAGGATGCGGCACCATTTCAGCGGCTCATGCACAACTATCTGGTTCAAAGCATTTGCCATGACAATTCCCACCTCAGTTTTGGGAGCGGAGGCGGAAGCTCTTTTCGCTATCATGCTCTGTACGTTTTGAATAAAATGATCTTCCTGTATATCATTCAATGTGATCGGCTCTCTACTTACTGGCGAGGTTGCTAAGTGTCCCTTTCGATTGATCCATTCCGTAATGGCTGCCCGTTCGAACGTATGACCTTTAACAATCACAGGATCAGAAATAGGCAGCTGGGTGATGGGGCAAGTCATCACATCGGCAAATTTATCGAGAGTTGCCTCATCTTGTCGGCTTAAGGGTTTATTGGGGTCTTTCAATGCTTGCACAATATCTGGAGTCATGATTTCACCCAGTCTTTGACCCATGATGTGTTTTGAACCTTTTTGCGCCTCCGGAGACTTAAAAACTCTATCGACTGATTCTGAAAGCGGCAAGTCGGGGTTGGCATTGAGATAATGCATATATTGAATGAGCATGTCCAATTGATCCTTTGTCTGTACGACTTGTGGGTCCCTATTAAACCTTCCCTCAGCTATAAAGCTAAGGACTTCTTTTTTAGTCAAGCGCTGGCTTGGATGTTGATTTACCCACTCCAACATTTTTGCAGCTACGAAGAGCGATCCGGTCCGGCCAACGCCGGCACGACAGCCAGCGGACCGGCAATTGGCCCCTTGCAGCCATGAGGCTATTTCGTGAAGATTTGCGATACTTGTTTTCCCAAAGTCTTGCCAAGTCATTTTTCCTACTTCTAGGGTATGAACTTTCTCGTCTTTTTCATTTTTATAGACATAGGTATAGGTATTGGGATCTTGTCCAGGCTGCAGTTCCATTCGTAAGTTTTCATTAAGTTGAATGCTGTCAAGCGGCCAATCGATCTCTCGGGTTACCATTCTTTTGTTTACCATTCCTTGAATCGTAAAATGTCCCATGCGGTTATTGCTTTTATCTACTGATATGTTTCCACATGTGACTGTGACTGGGCCCAATTCAGTCATTATCGTTTTGGTTCCTGCTTGCTGCATCGACTTGAATGACTCGGATGACAGGGGAAAAGGAGGAACTGAAGTGGAGTTTTGCAAAAAAACTACAAAATCGTTGGCGAGATGGGCATGGCGGGTTATGCCATTTTTCTGGAATGATTCGAGCACCTGATCTCTCGATTCAATTGTCGGGTACATAATACCTGCAAAAGATCTGTCATCCGCAAGCCAGTTAGCATGGATGGAGGGACCCAATCGGGTAGGCTCAGGTGAGCTTATGTTTTCAAACAGGCTAGATTTTGAAATATTAGGTTCTTGCCAATGAGACGGATCAAATTCGTTAATGTCCTCATTAAATGTATTTAGCGCCTTCCACATGTTGGGTAAAGATATACTATCCGGAATGTTAAGTAGGGTCTTAAGGGCTGGTTCTCTGGGAGGGCGGATAAACCTGCTGACTTCCAATTCCTTCATCATATATTCTTTAATTCCTTCAAGGCTGTTGCACGCCGTGGTCCTGCCATCTGGATGTTTGCACACATAAAGGGGAGGATCTTCTTTGACTTTGCCAAATACTTTCGATTCGATTACTCCATCCTTATTTTTATATTCAGCCATAATAAATTTCCCTTCAGATCGAAGCAGAAAAGATCCTGGGGGCTTGCTCATTAAGAGTTTGAAGGAGGATTCTCTATCATTCATTTGATGGAGATTGTCGGTAATATCGGTTTCTTTATAAGCTACTTTATATACCTGGAGAAATATTTGAGGTTGCGGATTTATTCCACCTTGCTGAAAGAAATTGATAAATTGTGATAAGGGACGGGGGGAATTATTGATACCCTCAGGTACCTCTTTTTCCAAAAACCTGTATTTTCCTTCACTTTTTTCTAATCGAGAATGCACAATTTTGCCATCTAATGTCATCCTGGACAATGTAATATTGTTAGGCTGACTGCTGGGTCTGAAGAGAAAAACACCTTGGCCTATTAAGGATAAAAGAAACTCTGCTTCATTTTGGGATACAGCACTCATTCCTTCTGCGGGATACTCTTGAGATACTCCCGAGCTAAATTTGGTTTCGAGGCGATTTGTCACCACTGTTCCTTGCGATACATCTACTTTTTCTATAATGGTACCCGCCGGCGTTTTGCTGCCTTTGGGCATGCTCTTTTCAGTTGTTTCTACTGATGGAGTTCTGGGCAATGGTATTTGCTGTTGCGTTCCTTGTTGTTTCGATTTTGCAGACTTTGAAGTCGGAATAGAGGAAGTTCCAATATTTGGTTGATGATTCGAGCTTTTTGATGGATCCATAATATTACCTCCTGGCAATAAAATAATACATTAATACAATGATAAAAAATAAATATTAACACTTTACTTTCATAACTTAATTCTACAATTAGGTAATTTTAATTACAAATAAAAATATCTTTTTGAATACAAAGGGACATAAGGGACCAAAGGGACATAAGGGACCAAAGGGACGAAAGGGACCAAAGGGACATAAGGGACAAGTATGACTAAAGCGATCCAAATAAAATGTATCCTTTTTGTCCCTTTGGTCCCTTATGTCCCTTTGGTCCCTTTGGTCCCTTATGTCCCTTTCGTCCCTTTTTTAGACAGGCACGAGGTTTTTATTGCTTGTCAGGCGCGAGACTATCCAGATGGAAGCTGTGCTTAATAGGAAACCGGGGATCATGGAAGGTATAGGGTACTGGATCAGATAGGGGTTCAGGACATTCCAGGTAGCAGCTATAGTTCCTCCTACGATGATACCGGCCATGGCCCCGTATTTATTGGTCCGTGTAGAATAAAGGGAGGCAAAGACCAGAGGTCCAAAGGCACAGCCCAATCCCGACCAGGCATACTGCACCGTTTCCAAAACCGTGGCATTCCGGTTCAGGGCGATCACAAGAGAAATGGCCGACACTAAAATGACACACATTCTGGAGGTTCTAAGCAATTCTTTAGAAGAAGCTTTCCGATGGACCATATGCTTATACAGGTCTTCGCTTAATACGGAAGCGCAGACCAGGATTTGGGAATCCATAGTCGAAATGCTGGCAGCCAGGACGCCGCATAAAATAAAACCGCCCCACAGCGGAGAGAACAGAGTTTTCACCATTTGAACGAAGACGAGCTCAGGTTTGTCCAATCCTTCAGGGAAATATCCAATTCCCACAAGGCCGACAGCAATTGCGCCGCCAAGTGCTGCAACCATCCAGGTCATTCCCAGGTATTTGGATTTGTATATTTCATCGGGATTTTTTATCCCCATGAATTTTGTAACGATATGCGGCTGTCCAAAATATCCCAGGCCCCATCCAAAGACAAGGAAAAGGATGCCGGGAACATTATATAAAGAAAAGTCTTGAAAGAAATTCAGGGAGATATTTTTTGAAGCGGCCACTGATGTGATAGTTGCCAAGCCTTCAGGAAGTTGGAATAGGGCGATCAAGGGCACCAGGATGATCATTACAAGCAGGAATAGAGCCTGGAACAGATCTGTCCAAGCGACGGTTATGAAGCCTCCAATAAAGGTATAAAGAGCGACTACGACGGTGGCGAAAATAAGGCCGGTAGAGTAATCCATTCCGAACAGGGATTCGAGCAGAAGCCCAATGCCGATAAGGCCGGCTGAAAGATAGCAAGAGAGAAACAAAACAGTCATTACTGCCGTGAGAATACGGGTTGTTCCTGAAGGGTCGTTAAACCTTTTTTCAAAAAAAGTCGAAAGGGTATAACAATCCAGCTTCTCTGTAAGGGTCCTCAGCTTTGTGGCGACGAATTGCCAATTTAACAGCATGCCGACCAATAATCCCAGGGCTATCCACCATTGGTCCAGGCCCAAGACCATTATGGCGGCGGGGAATCCCATGAAGAGCCAAGAGCTCATATCGCTGGCATGTGCAGACAAGGCTATGACCCAGAAATTTAGGGAACGATTGCCAACAATAAAATCAGAATCGTTTTTTTGCTTTTTATACGAAAAAAACCCTATAAGGGCGAGCATCGTAAAATAAAAAACGAATGAAAATATGACCTGGTTATCCATAAATGAGCTACCGAAATATAAAGACAATAAACTTGATATTTTATAGTATTATCGCTTAAAATATGATATATTGTCAAGGGAATATTTAAATACCACCCATTTAGTAGGATGCAAATGAAAAAAACAAAAATCGCCATCATCGGATCGGGCCCGGCCGGCTATACCGCCGCCATTTACGCAGCAAGGGCCAACCTTCAACCGGTTTTATATGAAGGATTTTTTAGCGGCCCCGCAGGCGGGCAATTAATGACTACAACAGATGTTGAAAATTATCCGGGCTTTCCTTTGGGTATTTCCGGGCCGGAGCTTATGGACTTGTTCCGCGCACAAAGTGTGAGATTTGGCACGGAAGTTTTAACGGAAGATGTGGAAGAAGCAGATTTCAGCCGCTATCCCTACCTTGTGAAAGGGAAAGAGACCTCTGTTGAAGCTAATGCGATCATAATTTCTACAGGCGCTACGGCCAATCGCCTGGACATACCCGGAGCAGGAGAAGACGGGTTTTGGCAGAAAGGGGTCACAGCGTGCGCTGTCTGCGATGGGGCCATGCCCATATTCAGAAACAAAGATCTTTACGTTATTGGAGGAGGCGATTCCGCTGTTGAAGAAGCCACTTTTTTAACCAATTTCGGCAGTAAAGTTTATTTGGTCCATCGCAGGGACAAATTGAGAGCTTCTAAAATCATGCAGCACCGCGCCATGAATCACCCCAAAATTGAAATCCTTTGGGACACCGTAGTAGTGCAAGTCAACGGCGATAGTGTAGTTCGCAGCGTGACTCTGAAAAACCTAAAGACAGGAGTGGAAACGACCCATCCTGCCGGAGGCCTCTTTTTTGCTGTGGGACATACTCCAAATACAGCCTTTTTGAAAGGGCAGGTGACTTTGAACGAAAACGGCTACATCAAGGTGCACCCGGGAACAACCAAAACGAATATCGACCTTGTTTATGCTGCCGGAGATGTGCAGGACCATGTGTATAGGCAAGCCATAACAGCTGCAGGGACGGGATGCATGGCAGCCATGGAAGCCGAAAGGGAATTGTCTGCAAGAGGCCTGGAATAGTCATGAAAGCTTTTTCATTGCTCCTGATCGTGACCTTTTGGTGTTTTTTTGCCCCATTAGCCGCCACAGAGCTTTCTCCCTGGTACAGTCGCTACCTTGAGATCCAATCTCAGGCCAGCTACGCTTTTCAGTTTTATGGTTCTGTCGCTGAAGGCAGCCATGGCAAAAAATATTCCTCCACCAATAACTTTTTAAACACGAGCCTCAGCGGGGCCTATGACCGGTGGAGCCTAGAGATGGAAACGAATTTTGCAGCTACACGGCATCGCTCCTTTAGTTTTTCCGATGCGCGCCTTACCGCCCGTTATCAGTGGTTGGATGATAATTTGGGAGAGGGAATAAACCTTGTCACAGGATTGACGCTTATCCAGGATGTAAAACTGGCAAGGAATGATATCAGTTGTTTTTATCATGGATTGCTGGAAAGCGAGTTTCATCTGGCAATGGGAAAAGAAACGAGTTGCGAGTCCTATTGGGTTTCCCGGTTATGGGGAGTGGCAGGCCTTGGGATTGCAGATCAGGGATCGCCCTGGATCAAAGGCAACCTATTTTGGGAACATAACTGGTGGGACCTTCATCAAATCGATGCGGGCCTATTATCTTTATGGGGCCTTGGCGGCAACAGGTTGAATCTGGACAAGCCCTTTAGAGGTTATGGAAGCATAAGCCATTATTCTATAGATTTAAGCCTAAAGTATCGCTACGCATTTTCTTATGGAGTGGCAGCTGAAGCAAGCTATGCGTATCGCATTTATGCATACAACTGCCCTCGCTATGTAAATACCTTTGAGATCAGTATTACCTATCCCTTTGGTTTATGAATTTTAATACCTAAAATGGTGATAGGAATTGAGAGAGGCATCCCCGCAATTTGGAGCTTCCTCTAACAACTTTTTCTTGTCTTGGTTTTTAGAGAAAAAATAACCGGGCTTATTAGAAGAATCCCGGTACAGTGATTGGATCATTTTTTTTTGAACATGTTTTCGATGATGTATGGCGTCTTTCATATAAAGTCCCTCCTTGAATCTGGGAACAATTTTATTTTATCATATTGTGATATTTAGGGACAGAGCGGACGAGGAAGGGACGAAAGGGACATAAGGGACCTAAGGGACCTAAGGGACTAAAATTCAATGTTATTTTAGTCCTTTTATCCCTTAAGTCCCTTTGGTCCCTTATGTCCCTTATGTCCCTTTCGTCCCTTCCTCTGTCCTTTCTTGACATAGAAGAATTTTTATTATATGAAGTTGTCTATGAATATATGGCTTGCTGATCTTTTTACCGAGGCTATCGTTGTTGGAATTGTTTGTTGTGTGTTTTTAATTCTTTTTGTTGTAGCTGGCATCAAACAAATTATTGAAGATAAAAACCGAGATTAAATTTATGGGCGTACATTCACTTATGGATCTTGACCCTGCGGTACAACGCAACGTCAAAGAATGGTTGGACGGCAGTTATGATGAGGAGACTAAAAATACCATCCGATCGTTGTTAGAAAAAAATCCAAAAGAAATTGTGGATGCTTTTTATACGCATCTTGTCTTTGGAACAGGAGGGCTGCGGGGAGTCATGGGCGTAGGCTCCAATCGCATGAACCGGTATACCGTTGGTGCTGCTACTCAAGGATTGGCAAATTATATCAATCAACAGCCCAAGCCGCCTAAGGGGCATGCTGTCATTATAGGCTATGATTCCCGACACCATTCCAGAGAGTTTGCCATGGAAGCCGCAAGCATCCTAGCAGCAAATGCTATTGAAGTGTATATCTTCAAGGAGATACGGCCCACCCCAATGGTTTCTTTCGGATGCCGTTTTAAGAAGTGTACGGCGGGAATTATGATTACAGCGTCGCATAATCCTCCCGAATACAATGGATATAAAGTGTACTGGGAGGATGGAGCCCAGGTCCTTCCCCCCCATGATGTCAATATTATCCGTGAAGTGGAAAAAATCACGAATCCCGACCAGGTGAGAAAGTTGGCGGACCTCTCTTCGCCAAAAATCCATTGGCTCGAGGAGGAAGTGGACATAGCCTACCTCCAAGTCACTGATTCCCTTCAAAATTACCGGGATGACAATTTCAAATATGGATTTCTTTTAAATGTTGTCTATACAAGTCTTCATGGAACTGGGATCACCATGGTTCCCAAAATTTTAAAACAGTGGGGTTTCAGTTCCCTCCATCTCGTTGAAAAACAGGTGATTCCCGATGGCGATTTTCCTACGGCCCATTACCCTAATCCTGAAGAAGCCGAAGCCATGGCATTAGGCATCCAGACATTACGTGAGACCGATGGAGATATATTGATTGCGACAGATCCGGATTGCGATAGAATAGGGGTAGTAGTCAAACAACAGGACGATATCGTCAGATTTAATGGAAACCAATTGGCCTGCCTTTGCCTGCACCATCTGTGCGAAACTTTTTTAAAACAAAACCGGATGCTGCCCCAAGATGCTTTCATCAAAACCGTTGTGACGACAGAATTGTTCCAGTCGATTTGCGACAGTTACCAAAAACCTTGCTTCAATGTTTTAACCGGATTCAAATACATAGCAGAAAAAATCAGAGAGTGGGAGAAAGATCCTGCAGGGTATCGGTTTATTTTTGGCGGAGAAGAATCCTATGGGTGTCTGTATGGCACCTATGCCAGAGACAAAGATGCCATAATTATTTCCGCCCTGGTTTGCGAAATGGCGCTCCAGGCCAAAAAACAATCCCGGACATTATCTGACATGCTTCTGGAAATTTATGGAAAATATGGGTATTTCCATGAAAAATTGCTGAACATTAAGTTTGAGGAAAGCAAGGCAGGAAAAGACCAAATGGCTTCCGGGATCGCCAATATCCAAAATTCCCCTCCAAAATCTATTGGAGGCATTAAGGTCAGGAGCCTCGAAGACTATCACCGGTCCGTAAAACTCAATTTGGACACAGGCGAAACAGAACCCCTGCTTTTGCCTAAAACATCTATGCTCCTCTTCTGGCTGGATGATGGCAGCAAGCTTGTTATCCGCCCTTCAGGGACGGAGCCCAAAATTAAAATCTATTGTGGAATTATAGAGAAGAACTTCAAAGATCTCAAACAGGCTGAGGAGTCTTGTGAAAAAAGAGCCTCGCTGTTGGCGGATTCCCTTGCCAGATTCATAAAGGAAGGGACGAAAGGGACATAGTTTACCACTGAGCCAGTGAGATCACTGCGAAGGTATGAAATATATTTACCACAGAGCACACAGAGAGCACAGAGATCATTCAAGCCCGGAACGGGCTTGAATGACGGCTTTCGTTTGTGCGCTTCGCGCACAAACGAAAATTCTATGTCACAGAGCCAAGCGAATTTCCTCTCTGTGCTCTCTGTGTGCTCTGTGGTAAATATGTCCCTTTTCTCCTTTTTAATTATTCGTCGTTCGAGAAATCATCGTAGGTAAAAAGATCGTCCTCATAATAGAGATCATCATCCTCATCTACGACAACTAAATCATCATCTTCGTCTACGAAAATGACATCATCTTCAATGAAAATATCATCTTCAATGAAAAGATCATCCTCATCAGCGTAAACAAAATCATAGTTGGGTAATGGGAAAACAGATGCCTCAAACAGATTTGAAATATTGATCAAAGTTTCCAAATAAACGTTTTCATAATCTACAAAGGTATCCAAAGGTGCTGAGAAAACAACGCCGATGATGCGATTTTGAAGTATGCATATAAAATAATCGTTTCTACTTAATTGTACAGTGGTAAAAGAGTCTTCTTCAAGAAGATCATTTGTATCATCATACAAGGAAAAATAGTTTTCAAAAACTTCTTCTGAGGTGCATCGGAAATTCAACCAGGATACATTTCCAATCTCCCATTGGGAAATACCGCTAAAATCAAAAGAGGTATAATCGTCCATCTCCTCTTCAACTATATCTACGCCTTCATCTTCATCCACATATTCATTTGTAAAATCTAAAGCATAACTGAGCAGAGGGACATCTGTGGCATTTCCTAAAAAGAAATCCTCGATTTCCTGCTGTAGGTTATCCGAGAAGACCTCAAATGGCAACGGTTGCCCAATAAAAATGCTGAGCTCCACATTTTCATTATTCGCATATTCATACTCAAAAAAGGGAAAAGTAGTCGTGTCTGAGACTTTGTTCCAATTCTCATCCTGGCTGAATTTATTGACCGCAAACAAAAGGCGGAAATTGCTTTTGCAATTGCAATCGCAATCTTGGGCCATCACATTTTGGACGGCAAAATAACTCAGGACCAGGGCCATTATAAATTTTTTCATTGATCACTCCTTAAGATGTGGTTTTCAAAAAATGGGACTATATCGATTTTAGATTTGCAAATCAAATATTATTTTTATAATATTTGCTTTTATACTCGAAAGGAGGGTACTCGTGAAAGACATTTACAAGTTTTTTATGGCAGGGCTTTTTTTATGTGCCGGATCTCTCAGCGCCGATTTCGGAGACAATGATGTGCTTTATGAGAACCCGGAAGAGCCAGAGCAGGAGCCGCAGACTCCGGGCCAATATACCTTGCTGCTCAAGGGAGATTACGTAGCCAAAGCTAACGCACGGCATGACGGCGGCGAAGATTTTCACGGCAACATCAGGTATCATCACGAAAAAGCCCAATTTGATGCTGTGGTGTATTATAACAAGCAGTATGAAGAAGCGGTAAATCTGAGTTTGGGCTATGAATTCACCTACTTAAACTGGAATAAAAATCCCTTTTTCAGGCGTAAAGATTATGACACTCTGACAGTAGCTGGAACCTATATCACGCAACGTCTGAACTGTTGGAAATGGGTTGTGCAAGGAGCCGTCAATATCGATGCGGATAAATGGTCTTGGATGGAATACACGACATACGACATGCTTTTATGGGGCAGATACACCTGGAATTCCTGTATTGGGCTGCATTTTGGGATTTACGGAGAAACGGGGATCAAGCTGGACAGGGTATGGCCTGTTTTAGGCTTCGACTGGACTCTATCTGACAGATGGCTGCTCAATGCCATTTTCCCTTTGAACGTGTCCCTTACGTATACTTGGAATGAGTGCTTCTCCATAGCGTTGGCCGGACGGTTTTTTAATGAGCGGCATAAGGCGGGGGATAACGGGGCTTATGAGAAAGCGGTCTGGAGATATGAAAATTCAGGGGCCGAGCTGGCATTGTACAATAATTGGTTTTCTTGGTTGAAGACCAATGTGCATGCCGGGTATACTTTTGGAGGAAAATTAAAAATTGCAGACAGGCGTGACAATCACAGCCGTAGATTCCGGTTTAATTCTTCTGCCTATTGCGGTGCAGAAATAACCGCCAATTTTTAATCCTCCATGAAAAAAAGATACCTGTTCTTTATTGTTTTTGCGTCTTTGATTGTCTTGACCGGGGCCTCGGTTTCAGCTTTCTATTTTTTCAGTACCCATCCCTGGCAGATGGTGGAAAATCAACCTGCCGCCTTGCATCAGGATAGAATGGCTTCGGATTCCATGGCGGAACAGGAATCTTTGACAGGGGGGATGATAGCGCCCATTGAAAACCAGTTAAAAGCGCTGAAAAGAAATGATATTTTTGAAGCTTATGACGGCCCCTCTTCCAGTGATTTTTTAGATGCCGTTTCTTTTGAAGATTTTAAGGCATTGGTGCTTAAAAATCCTCTTCTGACCCAGTATGACGATTATACGTATAGAAAACACATAAAAGCGGGAGAACAGGGAAATGTGATTGTTTCCTTGAATCCGGAAATGGAACCTTTGACATTGGAATACCATGTTAAAAATGAGGGAGAGGAGGGATGGAAAATTCAATACATGCAGGTCCTGTCAGATGCTTCGACAAAAGCATCTGGCCAGCAGCTTGGGGCGGACAGGCTGGTCCAGACGATCAAGGACGTGCTCAAAAGGTTAAAAGAAAAAGAATATGAAAAGGTCTACGATGATTTTATTGCCTCCCGCATCAAAAAAAATACACCGGAGGAGAAATTTGAATCTTTTTTTAACAGCATTTCGGCATTTTCAACCTATCAGACCATGAATATCAAGGAGCCTTATATTGAGAATTCGCTAGGCCTTGTAGGAGTAGATCTGATCAATGAAGAGGGCACGACCGCCGTTGAATTCAGTTTACAGGAAGAAGATCATGCATGGAAAATAACGGGGATTCATGTGGAGAAAGGAGTCGAACCCGCTGCACCCGAACAAAACACACCTCCTGGATTCAAGTCCAGAGACCTGATAACGGTCCTTCAATCCTTTTTGGCTTCTTTGCAACGAGGCGACATAACGTCTGCGTATAAGAATTTCACAACAGACTGGTATCAGGAAGCCAATTCATTGGATCAATTTAAAAAATTTATCCAACGCCATCCTGAGTTGGGCAAGGGAACTTCTTCCACTTTTGACAAGATTGCATTCAACAATAATATTGCGACGATAACTGGAAAACTTTTTCTTTCCAATTCCCTCTATTTGCCTGTTGAATTTGATCTGCTGCAGGAAGACGGGAAGTGGAAAATTCTCCATATTTTTACGTATCCTGTGGCTCATCTGCCTACAACTTCGCAAGAAAACACTTCGACTTCCAATTCTATGACTATTGGTAAAATTGTCATGGGAACCAGGGTAAATAGCGAGGGGGACATCCTGAATTCCACTTCAAAATTGACGTTGCGTGTGGATGATATTTACGTGAATATTTACATTCAAAATGGGGCTCCGGGAAATACCGTTACAGCGGTCCTTCGGCATATTACGTCGGGATCGGAAATTGCGCCCATTACGGTACCTGTGACTGAAAAGGGCAATAGCAGGATTACCTTAGTGTTTTCGTCCCCTCCCAAAGGATGGCCTAAAGGATCTTATCAGATACGCGTTTCCTTATCGAACAGTGAATACAAAACATTCAACTTTACTGTAAGCGACTAAAAGGACCTAAGGAGAGACGAAAGGGACATAAGGGACAAAAATTCATTTTTGGATCCCTGAGGTGTGTTAGTGTCCCTTAGGTCCCTTAGGTCCCTTATGTCCCTTTCCCTTCCTTTCTTTTTGACTTTACAATTGAAACCTGAAAGCATAAAAGATATGTTAAAACACAGGAGATGGTTATGAATGGGTTATTTGGCCTTTTTTGTGGTATAGCTCTTTTGGTTGCTGCTACGGGTTATTCGGATCTGAAAGCTAATTCTCAGCCAACAAATTATCCTAGGATAACAAAAAATGAGCCGCCGGCTCCACAGAAACCTGTGGAAGATTCATATAAGGAAATATTATCACTTATTGAAAACCAATTGACAGCTCTTCAGGGGAATCAAATTGCAAAAGCCTATAAGGATTATACATCAGACCAGTTTAAACAAGTGACATCCGAGGAAGAATTTAAATATTTTGTCAATGGCTACCCGGGCTTCTCCCAAAATAAAAATGCCTTTTTTGGCAATATTGAAAAGAAGCCTCAAGGAGTTTCTTCCATTCAAGGGACTTTGATATCTGCCAATGGGGAAACGATGAATGTGGAATATGATCTCATTAAAGAAAATGGAATCATGAAAATTATAGGGATAAGGGTCTTTACCGTTCAGCAGCAGCCTCAGCTGGAAAATTCTGAAGGGCCGCACAAGCCTTAGAGGCTGGGGAAAGGGGTCAGGAAAGGGCAGAGGCTCTTCTTTCTCGGAAGGGCTGCTGTTGAATTACATGAATATGTGCCTGAGTCGTTCGAGATATATGTGGTTTTGCTTCAATAATGATATCTATTCCCAATGCAATTAGAAAGCGAAATAGACGATCAATAGTAAAGCCGGAAAGCCGCCCGCGAATAATTGCAGAAATTTTTGGTTGATCAACTCCTATCAGCTCGGCGACTTTCTTTTGAGTCAGCTTTTTTCTTTTAATTGCATCTGAGATCAGAATAGCGAGTTCTGCCTTAGCCATAGCCTCTTCTGGATTGGGATGACCTGTATCTGCATACACGTTTCCAGAACTTGCGATAACTTCAATCTCTTCATGTTCGTTCGTTTGTTTTTTAGGCATTTTAATCTCCTCCAAATACTCTCTTTATATTCTCGGCTTGCTCGCTTTAGTCGCTCTTCAATGTCTGGGGATGGTTCTTGCGTAACTGCATAACTTAATCGTATTAAAAGTTATGCAGTTATGCAAGAACCATCCCCAGACACTTTACGCTGTTAGCCTGGGTCGGCTAATGCTGTACGGCTATCACAGGAAGAAGCGGCCTCCAAACCTTAACGTGCTTTATATGCCGAATTCTGTGGACTTCTTTTAAGCCGCGGAAATTAATTCTTTTTTTGCATTAATAGAAATAGGCGTGTATGTGTACCTTTGAGAAGGTTTCAAATATTTAGCAAGTTCTGGGATTCGAATTTCGTTATATAATTCTTTAAAATCTAGAGCATCTTTATTCAAAAAAGTCAGCATATGTAAACGAAGATATATTTCTGTTGTAGGAGCTATTCTTGCAATAGCATCTCCTTGATTTTCCCATTTTAATACTGCACTATGAGAATAGCCAAAAAGTCGCCCAAATTCAGTTGTATTTAAAGAAAAATACTCTCGGATAAATTTAACTTCGTTTCCAGTTAACGGTGTTTTTTTGTGGCATAAATGCAACAAAACCGCCTTTTGCAATTTGTTAAAGTCGATATCAAGAACATATTCTCCTCTCATTTCGATCATTGGAACATTTGTTAAGTGAACTGGAAATCCAAGTCCTTCAAACACATATTTTTTTTCAATTTTAGTTCTCATAACTTACTCCTAATCTAACCGGATTACTGTAATAATTAATAAATCATTTTCTTCGAAACTGACTATTATTCGACATTGTTCATTATTTATAGTTTTTCCACGAATAGCATAATTCCACGTTTTAAATACCTCGTCCCAAGTATCTTTTGCTTTTTCGTGATAACCATTACTAAGTACCTCAAAAACATTTGGGAGCGATACAAAGCGTTCTTTTTTTTCTATCTAAGGCGTGCTGTGAGAACCTATACAAGCCATTATCAAGGCACTCTTTTATTTTAGCTAAAAGATTTGGGGTTTTTTCGTGTTTCGCTTGCTTAGACATATAATCGTTACTTTTCCTTATTGTAACTCAGTTGCATTTAAAAAGCAATAACTATGAAATCAGACATACTTTTTTGCTGGCGTTGTGTCTGGGGCCGCTGTCTGGGGCCGGTTCTTGTGTCTGGGGCGCCGAGTTAGCAGGGAATGTTGCCACTCCCTGCTCCTCTAAGAACCGGACTTGTAACTTTCGAAACTTACGGCTCAAGCCATTCAAAGACTATCAAGGATAGTCCAGCTAATTCCTTTCCTCGCAGAAGGAGTGAGTTAATATCCATGATAAATAAAATTGGTACTGAAACTATTCATAAAATACTTAAAGAAAATTTCATTGATACCTCAAAAGAAGTATCTGAATATATTTTTTTGTTAACTGATTCAAATAAAATTGAAATCAAGTATTTTTTAAAAAATCTTATAAATTTTGTAAATATATCAGGCTTTAAAAAGGATGATGTCTTAACCATTAATATAGTGGATGAATATTTTAAATTTTTTGGAATTTCAAACTACAAAAAAGAGGTCACTTCTTCAAGGCAAATTTTGGTTGACGTACAGAGAGAGGTTTGGAGGCGTGATCAAGGAAAGTGCGTTATTTGCCAAAGTCAGGAACGTTTAGAGTATGATCACATTATCCCATTTTCTAAAGGTGGAAGCAATACAGTTCGAAATATTCAATTACTTTGCGAAAGTTGCAATCGAGAAAAAAGCGCAAAAATTTAGTTGTTGATGCTCAAAAATCAATGTCTGGGGCGCCGAGTTAGCAGGGAGTGGCAACATTCCCTGCTAACTCGGCGCCCCAGACACAAGAACCGGCCCCAGACATGTAGTTAGGAGATTAGACAAAATAAAGTTTAATTTTATTCTTTGAAATGCTATTCATATGACATGAAGAATAAAAACGACATTATAGAAGATATCCGCAATAGATTCAATCAAATTCAATCTTTTTTAAATGAACGCTCAGTTCGCATGTGGTGCGCTATTGAAGCAAAGACGCTTGGTTACGGAGGTAAAGCAATCGTTTGTAGCGCTACAGGAATATCTTGGCCGACAGTTTCCAAAGGGATAAAAGAACTGGAAACTGAGCCAGTTCCAGCTGACATTGAAAGCATAAGACGCCCTGGCGGGGGTCGTAAAAAAATTACACAAAAAGATACAACTCTTTTACAGGATTTAGATGCTTTAATTGACCCAGGAACACGTGGAGACCCTGAAACAACTTTACGGTGGAGTTCAAAAAGCACAATTAAATTAGCTCAAGAGCTTCAAGAAAAAGGACATGTAATCACACAGAGGTCTGTTCACCGATTGTTACTTCAGCAAAAATACAGTATGAAATCGAATAGAAAGCGTCATGAAGGCGCTAAAGAGCATCCTGATAGGGATAAGCAATTTCAAAAAATAAACAGCACGGCGAAAGAATTTCAGAGCAATCACTGTCCAGTATTGTCAGTTGACGCTAAAAAGAAAGAAAATATAGGTTTATATAAGAATAATGGTCGAGAGTGGAGCTCAAAAGGACAACATACAGATGTTAACGTTTACGATTTTATTGATAAAGTAAAGGGAAAGGCAGCGCCTTATGGCATCTACGATGTTAATGCAAATTTAGGTTGGGTAAGTGTAGGAATTAGTTCTGATACTGCAGAATTTGCAGTTGAAAGCATTCGGCAATGGTGGTTGGAAATGGGGAAAGAGATTTACAAAGAAGCTCCAGCGATTATGATAACGGCTGACTGTGGAGGAAGTAATGGCAATCGAGTTCGTCTTTGGAAACATGAATTACAAAAATTTTCCAACGAAATTAATAAGGCGATAACGGTTTGCCATTTTCCTCCTGGGACTAGCAAGTGGAATAAAATTGAGCATCGATTGTTTTCTTATATTTCTCAAAATTGGCGAGGACGACCTCTTGTTGATTTGCAAACGATTGTAGAACTTATAGGAAACACAAAAACAACAACGGGCTTGGTGATCAAAACAAAAATCGACAAGAAAATTTATGAAAAAGGTAAAAAAGTCCCTAAAGAGTTATTTGAAGCGATAAATATTAAACCCTGTGATTTTCACCCCGAATGGAACTACACAATTCAACCAAATCAGATTAAGTCCTAAACATTATTTAGTCTAGCCTCCTTACGCAAGAACCGGCCCCACACATTAGACAAACCGAACCATAAATTTAATAGTCTTTTTGTGTAATGATATCTATAATATTTTCAAGTTCTAATCCTATTCTATTTGGTTCATATTCTTCTTTAAATCCTTTAGAAATTAAGAAACCCGTAATTTGATCTAATAATAGTTCTTTGTCATTTGCATTCAATGCTATCAAGAATTTATTTGTATGAAATCCTTTTTTTATAACTTCTCCACTTTTTTTAGCTTCTAGCAATGTCTGATGTATGTTGTGATTTGAAACATTATTAATTAATAAATTCATTTGAATTTCACTTAAAATAAATGATATTGTTTTTATTTCAATATTATTATGCATGATCTTGTTCATCCAGGTTTATTTCATTTATATTTTTTAAAATATCTTCTTCATTTTTAATTAACCTTTCTGCTAACAAATTTAATTCCGCTTCAGAATATTCAAATTGAGGATCACCCTCCATTCTGGCCAATTCTTTTAAAATTTCCTTTATTTCCAGGGTTAATTCATCTCTATGATCAAAAAATATTCCATAAGCCCATCTAGATATTTTCTCAACATTATAACCATGTCTTAACTGCTTTTTTAATTCTAACCCTAATTTATTGTTATCTTTCAAAATAAACCTTACTATAAACCTAAAGAATTTTTAAAATTCTTAAAATCCTGAATGATATGCAGATAAGAGTGTAGAGAATCCTTTAGATCTACCCCAGTCAAATATAATATAGCTTTATTTATTTTTTTCCTATCGCTTGGAGGATCAAATTCCAATTTGGAATTATCATCAGCAGATTGGAGCTTGGATGCTCAATTTGCAGCAAATTCTCGAGAGATTCTTTCATCAATATAAATCATCAAAAATTTTATGTATTTCCAATAAACTAATGTACACTTTTTTAAAAATACTCATCTAAGTTCTTTTCTTTCGATTTCATATCATTAATTTTTTGTAATAGATTTTCCTCTTCATTAATTAACATTTTTGCTACGAATCTTAATTCATTTTCTGTGTTCTCAAATTCTGGACCAGCTTCCATTAAAAATATGTATTGTAAAATATCATTTACGTCTTTTGAAAACTCTTTTCGGCTAAATAAAAATAAATCGTGTGCCCAATTTGATATGCGAAGCACATCATTTCCTTTGTCCAGTTCATTTTTAAGCTGTAGGCCAACATCTTTCGTAAAATTATTCATGGAACAGATTTTTTTGTTAGAGCCGCTTTCAAGTTCTTTAAACCAAGAGGGTTTTAAATTTTTTAGATACCCTTGAATTTCGTGTCGAGCATTAGGATTAAGTTTTTTGTAAACTTCAGGTTCAAATTGATCTCGACTTACCCATGTTTGAGCAATGGATTCCCCACAAGAAGCCATTAACAACTCCATTAGCAGGCCATCTACATTGGGATTTGAGGAAAATAATTCCAGAGCTTTTAATGCCCTATCATCATTATAAAATCCCAAATCCATTGCGGCATCGTCTTTTTCTGCAAAATCTGCTGTTTCATCGAATAAAATATTAATTAATTGATCAATCTGATCCATAACTCGAATATAAAAAAAATAAGTTCGGTATACGTGGGTTCACATCACGTTATAATAAAGATTTTGCTATTAAGTTGCCAAAAGTTTTTATATGCGATCTATTTTTCACCTATGAGGTGAACATTTACATTTTTCAAAATCCTATTGTTTCCGAGTTTTGCAATTCTCAGTAGATGATAGTGCTTGAAAATATATATCAAGAAATAGCAATATATGCTCGTAAAGTCGATCTGGTTATGTGGCTTAGATACTGATTTAGAACAGGACATAAGATAAAATGACAATGCCCGGTGAATTTGAAAATTTGCAATCATTGATTTTGGATGGACGGAAAGAATCCATTTCAAATGATCTCTTGCATGCTGCCGGTGAAAAATTTCGTGATCTCCGGTCAATCGATTTACACTGGTGTGAACAAATAACGGACACAGGATTGCGTGCTCTCTTAGAAAACCAATCGAATTTGCAACGTCTGGATTTGGTCTATTGTAAAAATATTACAGACAAAAGCCTTCATGCTATAGCCAAACATTGTCCAAAGCTTCAATATCTTAATCTTAAAGGTTGTAAAAATATTTCCGATGAAGGCCTTTACATTATATTGTTGACCTGTATAAACATGAAATCTCTCAATTTAAGCGGTTGTCATCTGCTCGAAAATGGAGGTTTTGCAGGCTTAAACCAGAGCTGTTCAAAACTTGAATATTTGGATTTAAGCTGGTGCCACGATTTTACGGACTCGGGACTTAATGGCATTTTACAACATTGTCCAGCCCTTACAGATCTAAATTTGGAAGGTTGCAAATCACTTACAGCAGATCATCAATTGCCTTTTGAAAACTTCCCCAGGCTGAAAAGTTTGAACCTTTCTTGCTGTGGAAAAGTGACAGATCAAGGTCTCCTCATTTTTTTAAATAATGCTGGCAATCTTGAGATACTTCTCTTGAATGGCTGTGGAAGCCTGACGGATGATAGCCTTGTCGCTATTATAACAAAAGCGTCAAATCTCCAAATCCTGGATCTTCAATATAATAATAGAATTACTGGTGAAAGTTTGATTTACTTGCCTGAAAAATTGACAAAACTCCAATTACTTGAGTTATCAAAATGTGGCGGGCTTACAGGACGCGGGTTTGCGGCATTCCTAAAAAAATGTCCAAACTTGCAACGCATCGGATTAATGGAATGTACACTTTTGGATACTGAGGGAATCGAAGCGCTTTTGCTATACTGTCCTTACATAGAATCGTTAGCATTAAAAAATTCTCCCAAATTTAATGGGGAAGGTTTTTTACATCCGGCACGTATATTTCCAAATATCAAAGAAGTCAAGATAGAAACGTGTGGCATAACCGACAACGGATTGGCCACTATTTTTAAAATGAGCCCAAATCTGAATTCTTTAAGTCTATCTCACTGTTCTGTGACATTGGAAGAATTTGTGAATGTAAAGAAAAAAAATGAAGAGCTTCAAACTCTGCAGTTGTCGCATTGTCAAGAAATTAAAGATAAAGGATTTGAAGCTTTGGCATCTAAGTGTCCAAGCATCCATTGTCTTGATTTATCTGATGCTTTGCATCTATCTGACAAAGGCTTGGGAGACGCTTTAAATCATTTTTCCCAATTGGAATCTCTCACTATATGGGATTGCCCTGAAATTACTTGCGAAGGTTTTTCAATTATGGAACGACTAAATATACATTTGCGAACATTAAAAATTCGCTTTTGCCCCATAACGGATCACGGGCTGGGCAAAGTTGTTGAAAAATGCCCAAATCTGGATACCTTATCTCTATTATGGTGTGAGGGTATAACAGATACAGGTTTTGGATATTTAAAAAAATGTCCCCATCTCAAATCACTTGAAATAGAAGGTAGTGAAATTTCTCAAAAAGCCGTACTTTCGTTAATCAATAAATCCCGCTCTCTTCAATCTTTGACAATTGAACACTGTGCTACTATCCGTGATGAAGGATTAGATACATTATATCACCAGATAGTGGCCAAGGCTCCTCAGCTTAAGGTTTCTTTACATTAGACAAACCTGGGAAGTATCTGAGAGTAAACTTCATTATACTGAGCTGCAAGTTATGGAACCGATTTGTTTTTGTTAGAGCCTCCTTCAAGTTCTTTCAACCAGGAGGGTTTTAAATTTTTTAGATATCCTTGAATTTCGTGTTTAGCGTGAGGATTAAGTCTTTTGTAAATTTCAGGTTCAAATTTATCACGACTTACCCAAATTTGAGCAATGGATTCTCCACAAGAATCCATTAATAAGCTTTCTGAATTGAGATCCGAGGCAAATAATTCCAGAGCTTTTAACGCCCTGTCATCATTATAGAACCCCAAATCCATTGCAGCATCGTCTTTTTCTGAAATACTTGCTGTGTCATCAAATAAAATATTAATTAATAAATCAACCCTATCCATAATTCTCCATAAACTTATTTATTCTAAAGGAATATGCTTTCCAATACTCTTCTTTCCAATTTGACCAGTAAAAGGATTTATATACGAATTTACATTATTACTACTTAATCGAGCATCAAATCTTGGAACATTACTACCTTCTTGCAATCCAAATCTAAAGCTTCCTTCTGCTTTTATTTTTAAATTCCATTCCCTTGTTCCATTATTATATGTTCCCCAAGTTTCTGGTCCTTCGGCTTTCCTAAAGCGTTTCCATCCCTTGCTTTTTGCCCACCCTCGTAATGTTCTTATGTTATTTTTACCTATTTCGGATAAATTTTTTGCGGCTTCATGAAATCGACTTATTTCCTTTTCGCGTGTTCCTAATGATAAAACCCCCCTTATTCCTTTCTGAAGCTTTTTCGATTTGGCGATAGCAGAGCAGATCTTTAATCCACGGCCTATAGGGACAAAGGTGGCAGCAAAGCCGGCGATTTCACCTCCGATGCCGGCGATAGCGCAGCATCGTTCACCCACCGACATCGAATCCCAACGGCTGCATACTTCCCAATGGTCGCCCGAATTTCCTGTGGTTTCCCGGCCCAATAACCCATCGTAAACGCCTTTGAAAAAGGAAACCATGCAATCCACAAAGCCTCGGGATTCTCTTGAGGATGTACTATTATCCGATCTGTCGTCCCGGCTGTCCGAATTCCCTCGGCTGTCTATTTCATCATAAAGCCTGTCCACTTCAAAATCAATCAGTGCATCCACCTCCGAGTAGGATTCAGACCAAAGTCCAAGCTGATCAAAATAATAGAGGGGATTATTCTGCATGCTGTCGTAGGTCCATAGAGTCTTGATTACCTGTTGAGTGAACGGATCCTTTTCCAGGCATCGAATGCAGTTTCCATTATAATCATATAGGTTTTCCACCGATTGGACTACCTGCCCCAAAGGATCTTTTTTTATCAAATAAAGAATGCTTCCAGCTGCATCCTGAGTAATGACAGTCATGACGCCGGAGGGATCGGTAGATTCTGTTACGCCTCTGGAATAATCATAGGTGATCACCGTCTTGTTTCCTAAGGCATCTGTGAGGAGGATTGGATCGCCATAAAAATTGTACGCAGCCGATTCCGTTCCGGTGCCAGCTTGTCCAAAGGTTGTGGTCTGGATGCAATGTCCTGCTTCATCATAGGCATATTTAATTCGTTGGTACACTGTCTTATGATCCTGGACCTTTTCTTCAATGACTCTGTCCAAGTTATCAAACAGCTGCACCGTCGCCAAATAGGATCCTCCAATGATTTGCCTCGTTTCCGTCGCCCGGCCTAAAGTATCGTACAGGTATTCCGTACGCTGCCCTTCCTTTTCTTTGCTGATCAGGCGCCCCGTTCCATCGTAGGCATAGGAAGTCACATACCCATTTGCATCTGTTTCAGAGAGCAAATGAAAGGCATTATAACAGCGGGTCTGGCAGGTCAGTAGCTTTCCCTCAGGAGAAAACACCTCTTTGCTGATGGCCCGCCCCAGGTAGTCATAGGCATAGGTAGTGAGCGTTCCATTGCGGGCAGTAGCTTTCATCAGCTTTCCTTTCACGGAATATTCAAAATGCTCTTCAGAGCCATCGGGATATAAAATCCAATAGGGCTTCCCATGCAGCGTATAAGCTGCCTGGGTGCGATTTCCTTCTCCATCAATGAATTCGATCACATTTCCGAACTCATCATACCGTTTTTGCTGGACTCCCAGAACAGATGAATCGCTTTGTATCATCCGTCCCAAGGCATCATATGATGAGAACGTCTCGCTGCCATCGAACTCCGTACTGCGGACCATACAGTCCCTCAAGTCATAGCTGAAGGTTTTTACCAGACGATCGCCCCCTGAACTGATTTCTTCCGCTCTGATGAGGCGGTTCATCAAATCGTAGCCATATACACGATGCCCTTTATTGCCGGGCCCTTCTTCGTACACCAAGTTGCCATTGGAATCATAGGAGCGGTGCGTCGTCTGGCCCAGCGCATCCTGTTCCGAGACCACTTGCCCCATGGCATTATAGGACCATCGCAGAGTGTAGGCTGCCTTTCCCATGCAGTCATAATGGGTTTGCGAGCTTAAATGCCCTGCCTGGTCATACACATTGGAAATCTTTTTGAGCAGGCGCTCTTTCCCGGTTTTGAGATCGAGATAACGCTCTTCCACTATTATGGGCAATCCTACAGGAAATACCCTGCTATTGATGATCCGTTGTAGCCTCCTTTCGGTGACATGCTGTAAATTATCAGGCTCAAAACTCGATCCATCGTCCTGAATATGGGTCATCAACGCCCCATGTTCGTCATATTCGAAAAATTCCCTCTGACGGACTCCATCGCCAGAGATTGTAAATCGGGCAGATATCTTGTCGGTATTTTCTACGTAATGATACAGGTAATCGTGCGAGTCTGTGGGACTGTTCTCATATCGGACCAGATGGCGGCCATCGGGGATATATTCATGGCCTATGTAGAGAAGATCAAATCCTTGATTCAATGGCTTGCCTTCAGGACTAAGAGTCAAAGACCCTTTTGATTTGCCGGTGAGGTTTCCATAAAGGAATTCGCCTAACAGGTTGCCGCCCGCCCATCTGTTCCGGCAGGAGCTTCTAATTGCTTTACCCGGTTGCGTTCGAGGTGTTCGTGATCCTTGTTTTTTTTGCTCTGTGCTTCTTTTTTGACCTCGCGTTGCACCTCTTTTAGGGATGTCTGATAGTACTGGATATTCAAATACCTCTGATCGGGAAATTGTTTGCTGATGATTTTATCAGGATGCTTTTCATACTTTTCGGAGTATTTGTATTTGACAAAAGGAGCCTCATTGCGTTCCACCTCCAACAGCCGCCATTGTTGTGATTTGCGGTCCTGCTCCAAATGATAGATCGCTTCGCTCCTGTTGTCAGCGTTAACCTTCATGTTCATATGACGGGAATCGATTTTTTGATAGGACAGTTGCAACTGTCCCAACAGGCCTCCCTTGGAATTCAAGGCTTTGACTCCGCTTATCCTTTCCTCTTCATCATAGCTGTAGGATAAAGAATGGCCGTTCAGTTTCCGCAAAGTTTCGATACCCTTGTCCCTATGATTGTGCATTCTGCCAAAATGGTACTCATTGCCGGAACCATCATAGGCTAGAAGTTTCCTATCTATCGGAGTATTCACTAGGAGCCTGTTTTTGAGATGCGTCTTGCCGCTGATAAGACCTGAGCTGGTATTAGTTATCCTTTTATGGAGAACATGTGGATTTACAGAAAGAGAATGGGTATTTTTATAACTGTAAGAAAACGTTTCAAAAGGGATGCGCATTCCATGGGCATCCTGCCAATAAAGCCGGTCCTCTTCTTCAGTTGTATATTGATAAGAACGGCTGATGGCGATATCGTGGTTGAATTTCCAGGCGCGGTAGCATTGCCAGCGCCGGTAATCCGAGCTGGAGTAATACCTTTGAATGGCTAAAGGCTCAATGCCAGGCATCTGGATGTCTTTTTCAAAATCGACAAAGTCGCCCGAGATGACATTGACGGCATTGTGGATGATAGAGCTGGGTTCTCCGCCTACTGCACCGAGCAAGCCTTCGTGTTCATTTAAGGAAAGTGGTTCTTCGACGAATAAATTGTCTCTTGAATCAGATGCCAAAAGAGAATGGCAAAATAAAAGACTCAAAATAAAATAGTACCTTGTCATATTCATACTAACCGATGAGTGAATGTTATAGTTTTTTGATAATTAATACTTGAGAAGTTAATGAAAACAGATTTTTTATTCAAGAAAAAAATAATTTTTTTTATAGGCTGCAAACCATGAAAACTTTCTCATTTTCAATTTTTCCAGGATCTTGATGCGAGCATTCAGATAGTTTCTTACAGGCTGGAGAAGTTGGAACTTTCCACTTCGAAAATGGGATCGTTGTCCATCCCTTCGGCAAAAAAGAGAGGGGGAAAGGGCCCTGTGACACAAGCGCCAAATGAAACGGCGGCAGGCACCCGGATCTTCCTCATAAGCCTTGTTATAAAAGGAGATTTTTTCGGTTCTTTTTCCCCTTTTTCTATAGCGACAGGGATCATGGGGTAGTGCGTCCGTTCCACTATCTCCATGAAAGAATAGGAATGTTTTAATTTTTCGATTTCGCTGCATATGTCCTGATTGGTCGTGAAGATGCAGACGGATATCCCTTTCTTTAAAGTCTGTTTGATGGTCTCAAGGCATTGCCTGTTGTTTTCAAGGGGTTCTATAGACGTGATAAAGACAACGCGTAAAAGGCTGTACAGCCGTTTCATCCATTTGGAATGGTCCTGTTCTTGTTCAATAAAAAATCGCATCCGCCGCCTCTGGGCTCCCAGCATAAGCAATGTATCATTCCAGGCAGTGTGGGGGCAGACATAAATCGCCGGAGAAACAGGCACATTTTCCATGCCGACATAGGTGGTCTGGAAATGCACATGGGAGAGAATGGAGCCGACGAACCGGCATAAATAATCAAAATATTGATAGGTGAATAAAACGGTGACGCCGGCAGTGATGATGCCTATGATGGTGAAACCTTTGTCTGCTTTCAATCCCAAGACTTCTGCAATGACATACAACATGCCTGAGGCTACTAATACCCCTACAAAACTGAAAAAATTGGTTGCGGCGATAATTTGTCCCCGCTCTTTTTTGGGGCTGGCGTATTGAATGTAACAATCCAGAGGGACCTGGTACATGCCGCCAAACATGCCCAATAAAGCGACGAGCGGAATGCACCAGGCTAAGCTATCGGAGAATAAGTCCAGCAAAAAGCAGCATATGGCTACTCCCAGACCTGCCAGGGGAGGCAAGCCCAATTCCACCAACTTTCCGGAGATTTTGCCGGCGATGACAGCTCCGGAGCCTATGCCCAAGGCAGTGAGCAGGAACAAATACCCTCCCTGCACATCGGTCAAATGCAACGATTCGACAGCAAAAGGGATCGCATTAAGTTGGACAAAAGAACCCAGGAACAGGAAAAAGGAGGACCCCATGACTGCCATGAGAAGCGAATGTTCTTGGCGGATAAACTTCAAGGTCTGAAGGATTTCGGATATGAAAAATATGTTAAACCGTTTGGAAGATCCTGAGGGTTCCGTGTATTCAATGCAAAAGCTGGTGACCAACCCCACAACAGCTATTATTATGCACAACAGGGAAGCGATAAAGAAATCACGGTGCGTTATATCCAGAATGAAAGAGGCTAAAAAAGTACCTAAAATGATGGCCAAGAATGTGAAAGAAGTCATGAGTCCGTTGGCGGAGGAGATTTTATCATTGGATACCAGTTCGGGTACAATGCCATACTTTGAGGGGCCAAATATGGCACTTTGGGTAGCCATCATAAACAGAACAAGGTAGGCTCCTATTTTTGTTTCGAAGTAGAACGATAAAATGCCTGCTACCATGCAGACCAGTTCCATGATTTTGGTGGCGATGATGATATTGCGTTTACTGAACCGGTCAGCCAAGATTCCGGACGAGGCGGAGAAAAGTAAAAAAGGAAGGACAAATATGGCCCCTGTGGTGGATAAAATGATATTGCTGTTTTGGATTCCATCGAGTTCTATGAAGAAATAGACCAGTATGAGTTTATAGAGATTGTCATTCAATGCTCCTAAAAATTGGGTGATGTTCAGGTATGTAAAAGAAGATAGTTTTCTAATTAGATTTGAAGTAATATTAAATGCAAATGACGCCATTATGGAATCTCCTTACTACATAGTATATTAATCAAATATGTCTTTCAAAGCATTTTATAGCAATCGGTTGGAAAAACTCTATGATTATTTGAAGGATGCCCTGTTTTCTCCGCCGGCCCACGCGTTTACCCGCCGGATGGTCATGGTGCCCAGTCCTTCCATGAAGTCGTGGCTAATGTTGCGATTAGCCAAAGATCCGGAAGTGGGCATGGCTGCCGGAATGGAAATAGGGCATCTGGATGAACTTGTCCAAAAGGCACGCGGGCAATGGAATCCAAAAAATTCCCATAAAAAGATCCCTGTATCTGTAGAATTAGGCTTGGCTATTGAAAACGAGCTCCGCACCGTGCATGCCCAATTTGATTCATTGTCCGGCAAGGAACAGGAGATCTATTCCCCTCTGCTGCAATACCTTCATTTGGATCCCGGCCGCCCTCTTTCTAAAAAGAGCGAACGCAGGGTGATCGATCTGGCCTATCATCTGATGGAACTGTTCAGTTCCTATGCCACGCAGGGAGGACAGATGGTTGCGGAATGGAAACTATCTCCGTTGGCCCATTGGCAGCAGGGCCTATGGAACCGGTTATTCCATCCGGATTCCCCCTGGACCTATTTGGCACACGAATTGAATAACTTTTCCGTCCTTTCCCATCCACCCCAGGAATGTCAGGTCCATCTTTTTTCCATAGGCTATCTGCCGCCTTTGTACCACAGGTATCTGAACAAGCTATCGCGGCATGCCGCTATCTATTACTATATTTTGTCTCCCTGCCAATATTTCTGGAGCGATATCCGGTCTGACAGGGAAACCTATTTCCTCGTGCATTCCCTCCAACGGCAGAAGGCCGCCGGAAACCAGTTGGACCAGCTCGAAGATATGTTAAGGGACAGGAATCCTCTGCTGGCCAATTTTGGGCGTATCGGCCGGGCAATGGCCGAACTGGCGGATGACGATGCAGGGGAGGCAGTCGAGCATTATCTTTTGCCTGAGGAAGCCAGCCATTATCCTCAGCTGCAGGCCATGATACCCCACAACACTGAGCTATTCCAGAAGAATGGCCCGCTCACATTATTGGAAGCGGTGCAAGCTGACATGCTGCTTTTGCGTAATCCGGATAGGGAGCCCAAACTTTCCTTTAAGGAATGGGATGGCTCCATCCAGGTCCACAGTTCCAGTACAAAATCCGGGGAAATCCGGATGCTATATAATTTGCTGATGCATTTGATGGAAAGGCATGCGCAAGAGGCTGATCCCATTTCACCGGGCGATATTATTGTAATGGCGCCGGATATCAGCCAATATGAGCCCTATATCCGGAAGGAGTTTGAAGGGCCTGAAAGCCAGCTGGAAGTGCAGATGATGGACCTTCAAATATCGGCCGAAAACAGGCCGCTCCAGGCTTTTCTGCATCTTGTTTCTTTATCTTCCGGCAGATGGGAGGCGTCATCCCTATTGGCCTTATTTGATTTTCCCGCCTTTCAAAAAAAACAAGGCTGGGGAAATGAGGAGCTTTATGAAATCCGGCAGTGGATCGAAAGATCGGAAATCCGGTGGGGGAATGACGCCCGGCATAGAAAAGAATTGATGGCAAAAGACCATGGACCTGAGGTCTCCCTGGAAGATAGCTTTGCCGGAACGTGGGATTTCGGCCTTCAAAGGCTGTTGGCCGGATTGGCCTACGAAGAGTCGGAAGAAGGGGGGAAGGATTTTCCTGTAGATCCTTTAGACGTGGACAGCTCCTCAACAGAACTATTAGGCATTTTTTTTAAACTTTTGAAATCTCTAGGACACGATTTACAGCCTTTAAGCCAGAATGTCGAAAAACCCATGAAAGAGTGGGTGGAGTATTTGCAGCATTTGAATGAGGCTTATTTTGATTTTGATGAAGAAGAAGAGAGCCGCCTTATTCTTCAGGGCGTTTTCACCAATTTGAAATCTTCTGCCCGTCATTTTTCAGGACGGAAGTTTTCCTTTGAAAGCATCAGAAAATATATGGATGCCCTTTTAAATACGGCAAAAACGACCTATCGGGAATCGCGGCTGGATGCGGTCCATTTCTGCTCTCTTGTCCCCATGCGTACCATTCCGGCAAAAATCATCGTCATTTTGGGCTTGGAAGAAGAGTCTTATCCCAGGCGGGAAAGGCGTACGAGTCTGAACCGGTTGGCGGATTATCCGGAAGCGGATTATTATCCTTCCCAAACCGATTTTGACAGATACCTCTTTTTAGAAGCATTGCTGTCGGCCAGGCGTTATTTTGTCCTGAGCCATCTCAATTTAACCCAGGATGATTTTAAAGAACAGCAGGGGTCTTTGCTGGTTGAAGAATTAGTGGACTATCTGGACAAGGCCTATGAGGTGCATGGAAAGGCTCCTTCCCAATTCTGTAGATATAAGCACCCTTTTCATCCTTTCGACAAGGCCTGGTTTGATGACAGCAGGGCTTTCAAGAGTTATTCTCAAAAGGAGTATCGCCTGGCCTGTTCCCATTATAATCCGGATAAAATCCCGCCTCACCAGTTTATTCCTTCTTTTCCTCTTCCTGTCTTTGAGCCCCCTTCCGAAGGAACCGCATTATCCCTTTCGGAAATCAACGCCTTTGCAAAAAATTCGATTAAAACCTATTTTAATAAAACCTTGGGAATGTATCTCCCCTTTGACAAAGATAAACCGGTTGAAAATGAAGAAGCTTTGCTGCCTTCTTATTTGCAGCGCGATTATTTTAAAAAGATATCCCTAAGGCAACCTTTTGAGGAAATCTGCGCCCGGGCGGAGAGAAAAGGGGCTTTTGGCTCCGGATTTTTTAAAGAGCTTTCGGTTCGGACTTTGGAGGACAAAGTCAGTGAAGTGCAGGATCGGCTGAAAGAGGCGAAAATTCACCCACAGGATTTATTTGAGATAGTATTTTCGGATGGCTATGCCAAAGCGGAAAAATCAAAGGAAGGCCATTGGCTCCTCCCGCCATTATGCGTCTCTTTTGAAAACGGCAAGTCTGTCAAGATTATTGGAAAAATTAAAAATGTGTCTGCTTATGGCCTAGTAGAATATGCAGATGAAAAGAAGGATATATCCAAAATCTGGCCGGAATACCTGGTGTTCCATACCCTAGTCCAACAGCATAGTTTGCCCATAGAACCCAACCTGTTTTTTGCCAAAAAAGGAAAAATGAAAAAACCGTTTTTCGATAAGGCCGACGAACGGCTTAAACTCTATCTGGCCTATTTGTTTG
This sequence comes from uncultured Parachlamydiaceae bacterium, assembly GCA_963780445.1. Taxonomy (GTDB): domain Bacteria; phylum Chlamydiota; class Chlamydiia; order Chlamydiales; family Parachlamydiaceae; genus CAWACC01. The sequence continues at coordinate 30,607 of CAWACC010000001.1, read as the reverse complement.
ACGGAATGAAATCGCCGTCTCCACTGATTCCCGAATGGATTCCTTTATTTATCAAGTATGACAAAGAAACTCTGTTAGACAAATTAAAGAATATGATTTACGATCCCAATAGTAGGTTCTACAATGACTATGCCTTGTGGATTTTCAGGGAGACAGTACCCGAGGATGTCGTTGAGTGGAAGGGCGTGGCCAAAAAAATTTTTGGAGAAGCCTATAAAGAATGGGACAAATAAGAGGGTTGTATGGAATACAAGTTTTTGGGTAAATCCGGGTTGCAAATATCCCGTCTGTCTTTTGGAACAATGACCTTTGGCGGCGAGGGTACTTTTAAACACATTGGGGATGCCTCTTTAGTTGAGGCTCAAAACATGGTCCAGATTTGTATCGATTCGGGCATTAATTTATTTGATACGGCCGACATGTATTCCAATGGGAAATCGGAAGAGCTGCTGGGAAAAGCCCTCGGAGCGAAACGGGATAAAGTGCTGATAGCCACCAAGGTCTTCTTCAGATCAGGCCCCGAAATTCACGACGTCGGCCTTTCACGCTCCCATATTATCAAATCGTGTGAAAACAGCTTGAAAAGACTGAATACCGATTATATTGACCTGTATCAACTTCACAATTTTGACAGTTTGACTCCATTGGAAGAGACCATAAGTACCCTGGACCTGCTGATCAAACAGGGAAAGGTCCGCTATATCGGGTGTTCCAATTTTGCCGGCTGGCAAGTGCTTAAAGCGCTTTGGATATCAGACCGCTTAGGCTATTACCCCCTGATTTCCCAGCAAGTATATTATTCAATGCTTTCCAGAGATTTGGAAAATGAGCTCATACCGGCTTCTCTGGACCAAAATCTGGGAATCCTCGTCTGGAGCCCTCTCGCCTTTGGTCTATTGTCCGGAAAATACCGCCGTCATCGGCCGAGCCCCTCCGGCAGCCGCCTGGCTCATATGGATGCGCCAGGGACCGTAGATTGGGAACGTTTGTATAAAATCGCCGATGTTATGGAAGAAATCGGCAATAGCAGGGGAAAAACGATACCTCAAGTGGCTTTGAATTGGATTTTATGCCGTCCAGGCATCACCAGCTTGATTATCGGAGCCAGAAATGAAGAGCAATTGAAGGATAACTTGGGCGCCGTAGACTGGAAGCTCACAGAGGACGAAGTCAAACGCTTGGAAGCTGTCAGCGAGCTTCCGGAAAATTACCCCTATTGGCATCAGCATAAATGGGGAAGCGAGCGAAACCCCCTCACTCAGCGGACCTACTGTCCCAACTAACGCGATGTGCGAATTTTCGTTGAGGTTGGCTTTTTGGCGCTTCACGCCAAAAAGCCAACCTCAACGAAAGTTTGCACATGCAGGTTAACCTGTCACAAAGTTGAGTTGAGTCTTTATTTTCCTAAAGCTGCTATACGTGTATTTGAAAAAGATTCGCCTATTCTTGTAAAGCCATGTTTGGATTTTGCCGGTGTGATTGCAATATTTACATCCTGTCCTAAATCATTCAAAAACCGGAATAATCGTTCCAGGGAGAAGCCGGTTAAATAACCATGAAGAAGAACAGAGATTTTGGGTTGGTCTATCCCTAGAATTTTAGCGGCCTTGGTCTGATTTAATCGTTTCTTTTTGATGATTTTTCCGATTTGACGCGCTACTTCAGCCTTTGCCAATGCTTCTTCTGGATTCGGTAAGCCAAGATCAGCAAATACATTTCCGGAACTTTCTTCGTATTCTATTTTCTTTTTCATCTAATTTTTGGTTTTTTGCTTGTTCCTATCCACTCAAGGCACTTCATAATTTCTCCTCAAACGAATTATGCTAGTTTGGGTATATATTATTCAAGGAACAAATTTTCCTTTGATAAGGTTTTTTCTTTTTTTTCTGTATACTTTTTAAGTTTCTTTCAATTACGCTGTGTTGCATGTTGTTCGCTTTCAACTTAATAAAATATAAGGAGTCATTATGTCATTACCAGCCATTTCATCTGTGTTCCATACCCCTGTTTTGCCTGAACTGACCCAGGCTTCCCTGGATATTTTAGAATCAATCAAAAATTCAACGAATTCAATTTTCAAAAATGAAACTGTATTGACCAAAGAATTGAAAAAGACCGATTCTCTTCAATTAACTGCCATTTTAACAAAGTATTTTGATGAGATGGTCGAAAAAGGATTGGACAAAGATCCTGTCGAAGTTTTAGACCGGATAGCCAGCCTAATGCCCTTTGACAAACTGCAGGATACCCTGAAAGGCCAGATCGACAGCCTATTAGATGAAGCCCAAGACATGATCGAAGCAGCAAAATACTATTATGATGCGACAAAATCCACTTCCCCAGCCTGGCATGTACGCCTGACAGAGTTTTTTGAGGGATTTATTTCTGCTCTGGAAGGTTTGATTTCCGCCTTTGGCATTGCGGATTTTTTCAAACCGGCGGAAAGTGAAATCCATGCGGATATAAAATCCCAGCGCATCATGATATTGATGAGTCTTTTCAATATGATTGTGGGTTTGATCAGTCTGTTTGAAGCCACTACTGCCGGGTTGTACATTGGCATTGCATTCCTTTTAATTGGAGCTCTGAGCCTAGTTTGGAACTACATCAAACCCATGCCCAACTATCTTCCAGGCGATTCAGAAAATTGGACCCGGCAGATCCAAAAAAGAGGATGCAACGCAGAAGGTCGCAAAGAAACTTTGGATCAAATCGCCAACATATTAAAAATGAACCGCCATGTGCTATTGACTGGCCCTTCAAGAGTGGGAAAAACGCTGACTGCTCTGGCATTTACTCAAGCCATCGAGAGAGGGGATTATCCCGAACTGAAAGGGAAAAAGGTATTTAGGATCAATACGGCAGATATTATTGGAGATGACGGGGGCCCTGCGGTTTTTACCGGCGGATCTGTCCTCAAGCGGATAAGTGAAGCCATGGGTAATCATAGGGAAGATATTATTCTCGTGTTGGATGAAATCCACAATGCCTGTAGAAAACACTGCCGATTGGCAGATCAGTTGAAGACATTTTTGGATGAGGCGGGCGAATTTCCCCATGTGATCGGGATAACTACCGATGAGGAATACAACAAGCAGGTCAAAAATAATACAGCCTTTTCCTTGAGGTTTGATCGGGTAGAAATTAAAAATACGCGGGACGATGAAACCCTGAAGATATTAAGCGATACATTGCTTAAAAGCAGCTTTAAACCGGTTGTGGATGAAGAATCACTTCTTTATATTTATGAAAAATCTATAGGGGAAAAAGATGCGCCCGAGCCTCAGCCTTCAGCCTCTATCAAGCTTTTAAAAAGATGCATCCACAAGACGGGAAAAACACAAAAATCCGCGACGGAGAAGAAAATAAGTGAAATTGCAGGCAAAATCGATTCATTGCGAGCTCAGGCTGTGGCGACTCGTGGCAGAAAAAGAGGAATAAGCGCTGAGATCAGGAAGCTCGAAATCCAATTAAATGAGTTTAAGGTTACTTTTGAAAATGAAAAAAAGAGGTCGAAAATCTGTTTAAAACGAAAGATTATCTGGACCGAGTGACTCTAGCGACATATCAAACGGTAATGAAAATTTCGGATGTATCCCAAAAAGTATTGCAACCCGAAGATGAAAAAAAGGTGAAGCTGTCCATACTAATGAGGGAATTTCTGGGACGCGCCTTAGAAAATCGCATTAAAACAAAATCGAAGGATCTCGGAATCCAACTGATTATCGATAAAAAGCTCATTAACGAAGTGCTTGAGAATCCGTAGATATATTGTCCTTTTGGTGTTCCAAATATTTATACCCCAAGTAGGTGCATAAAGGTATTCCGGCGCAGAGGGCAAGAGTCAGCGCCGGATGGATGTTTCCCAGTTTTTGAAGAGTTGCAAAATCATTGGTCGGATCTGTCACTGAATTCACTGATTGTAGATAGTTTAAAATGGCATAGCTCCCTGTAATGACAAGATGGCTAAATCCATGATAATTTAACAGTTCGCTAATTTGGGGGTAGCGGTCATGTATTTGATGGGCCAGGGAAAATTCACTCAAAGCAAATATACCCCCCGATAATAATCCGGCTCCAGCGATGAATATATCCGCTGTTTCTTTTCCTAATAATTTACCGAAACAGGTTATTCCATGGGTAAGATCTAAACCAGTTTTACCACTCTCCCAACCTACTGTAATAATTGGATTTGCCTGTACATAACAGGCCAAGGCAGTCAAGGCATGTCCCAACTCATGTATGAACATATTGATCTTCCTCGTTGTATTAAATACCAATGCACCTTTGTATTTGTTAAATATTTCTGGGCGCACAGGATTATCTTGGCTACTGAGAGAGAACACAAAGAAGCGCAGGCCGGTAAAAAATAAAAGGGAGAGGGGAAACCCCCTAGTGGCATCAGGGGAGAAAGCATCAGGGCGGCGGAGGCAGCATTGTTAATTTTATTTGTTATGTCAGGGCTGTCGACGCTTTGATCGATGCTTTGAATATCTGCATTTACCTCAACTTTATGAGCAGTTGCCGTTTTCGATGAGGGACTATGAGTTTTGTATAAAATAAGATTATTTTGTACATTATTTACGTAATTATTTAAAGCTGCTTGCATTTTAATTTCCTTATTAAGATATTTTATGGCAGTTTGATTTATTTTCGAAATATTTATACCCCAAGTAGGTGCATAAAGGTATTCCGATAAACAGGGCAATAGCCAGTGCGGGAGGGATATTTCCTAGCTTAGAAAGAGCTATATAGTCACTGGGTTCGTCAGGGTTTATAAATGTGTCAAGGGCATGGGATCCCATGGACAAAAGGTTGGTAAATGCATGGTAATTCAATGCCTGGCTTGCCAGAGGAACAGTCTCCTGCAATTGATGGGCAACTATAAATTCACCCAGTGAAAAAAGTCCTTGGGCAAACAAACCTGCCCCGTGAATGAGCAATTTGGAACTTTCTTTTCCCAATAATTTCCCGAACGAGGTCATTCCATTGGATAGGTTTGAAACTGTTTCGCCATCCAGCCAGTCGACAGTGATAATTGGATGGGCTTTTACAAAGCAGGCCAAGGCAGCTAAAGCATGTCCCCCTTCATGAATATAACCATTAACTTTTGATAGGGCAGCATACATTATGGATGTTTTGGCAATCCATTCGCTTACTTTTTCACAGGTTTCCATTATTTTTTTCTGATCGGGATCCTGTTTATTCTGCGTAGCAGACAGGTTGATTTTCCCCGCTATGAGGAGAATTAAGGCACACGCGCAAACAATAACATGATCTCTGTTGTCGATGGGATGGTTGAGTGTTATGGCAGTGGGCAGCAGGACCAGGGCATCATTGGCCACATCGGTAATTTTTTTTAATGAATGGTTCGTTTTCGATGAGGGACTATGAGTTTTGTATGAATCGTGATTATTTACGTAATTTACGTAATTATTTAAAGCTGCTTGCATTTATTAACTCCTAATTTTATTAATCAATATCAATATTATCATAATTAATTAAATAAAACAAATAAAAAAATGAACTTGCAACAGAATGAGATTTTGTGAAGAATTGAGGGGCAGGCGATAACGACCTTAACGACGATAACGACGATAAGGACGATAACGACTTTAACGACATCTTTATTATCGTCGTTAATGTCGTTATCGTCGTTAAGGTCGTTATTGTCGTTAATGTCGTTTGTCGTTTCAAAGCCGGGTAATTATGATACGTGAATTTAACATTCTGGACAGAACGCAAAATATCCATTCTCATTGTCTTTTGGAAGCTTCTGCTGGCACAGGTAAAACATTTGCTGTGGAAAATTTGGTGGTCAGGCTGCTTCTAGAAGAGGGGCCCTCCCACGATCCCTTGACTTTGGATCAAATTCTGGTGGTCACATTTACCCGGGCAGCCACCCGGGATTTAAAGGCCCGCATCCGGTCGAAGATCAGTGAGTGCTTGAGCTATTTCACCCACCGGCCAGATCGTCATTCCCTTCCGGACTATCTTCAGAGTATTCTGGAGATGGGAAAACAGCCTGCAGAGAAGGCCAGGAGAAATTTGGAGAGGGCCCTCTTTTGTTTTGACCAGGCGCAGATATTTACCATCCATGGATTTTGCCACCGTCTTTTACAGGAACATATTTTTGAAAGCGGCACCTGTGTGGATACCCGGGAGGAACATAAGCAGCTTCCGATGGAAAAAAGGTTGCAGATCATCCAGGATTACCTTCGCCTTAGGGTAAATCCCTCTCTAATCAGTTGCGGACAGTTTTCTAAACTCGCCGACAGCCAGGATGTTTTGGAAGATGTAAAAAAAAGATTATTAAAAGAAGTTTCAAAAGGGTATGCGTCTCTTCCTCTTCGCCATTTTAAAGATCAGTTTCATGATTTTTGCCGGCAGATGGCAGGGCTCCAAGGCAAAGGATATGACCAGTCGGATAAAATTATTGAAGACTTTCAGGCTCAAGCACCCTTTTACAAAGGGATATGTGATATAAAAAAGAACATCAAACCTGAGAATTTGGCTCAAGTAGTCCGTTTTGCCCGGCTGTTCGACCGGAAAAATTGGACGGAGCACGATTTTGATCAATTGGCTCAGGAAGGGCTCTTTTTGTGCGAGGTGTTCCATCCGGATAATTTAAAATCCAGAAACAAGCTGGACGGCCCATTGCCATTGCATTATCCCCGCTTTGTATATGATCTGCAACAGGGCCTCAATAAACTAGTCGAAGAGGCCCAGGATGAAGATCTTATATTCATGAGGATGGCGCAGGATTGTCAGGGCCATTTTCAAAGGTACCTGGAGCAGGAGGAGATCCGGGAGTACAACGACCTTTTAAAAGAGATGCAAAAAGCCTCCTCCCGTCAGGCTTTTGTGGATTTGATCCATAAAAAGTATAAAGCTGCCATTATTGACGAGTTTCAAGATACGGACCCTTTGCAATGGGAAATTTTTGAACAACTTTTTTTAAGGAATCGAAACGAGTTCGGGTATCTGTATCTGGTCGGGGATCCTAAGCAATCGATCTATTCGTTCCGTCAGGCGGATATCTACACCTACCTGAAAGCCGGAGAATCCATCGGAGAGGGGCATATTTCCTGCTTGAATACCAATTACAGGTCGCAGCCCGGGTTGGTGGGAGCCCTGAATTTTCTTTTTTCTTCCTGCCCCGAGTTTATTCCCTTGCCCCGGCGGGGATCGTGTCTGGAGTATCGGAATGTGAGGGCAGCTGATAAAATCGTTCAGAAACACTTTAAAGATGACAAGGGAAGCCTCCATTTCTTTATGGCATCCCATGAAGAAAAAGAGTGTTTCTTTCCCTTTATTATCCATGAAATTCTTCATGTACATCAACAAGGCGTGCCATTAAAAAATATCGCCGTCCTTGTGGCTGACCGTCATCAAGGCCGCGAGATGGCAGACGCATTAAAAGAGAAGGGGATTCCTTGCATTGCGCAGCATAATATGCCCTTGGCGGAATCTTTGGCGGTGGATTCATTTCAGGAACTGCTCAAGGCGGTGATATCTCCAAAAGATGAAAGTGCAGTCAAGGTGGCGCTAGGAGGGCCTATCATAAATTGGACGCACGATAGGATCCTCCAGCTGTCCGATCCAGGTTTATACGAAGAAACCCTGCTCCACTTCTTTGACTGGCATCAGATGCTATTTGAAAAAGGGTCCATTGCTTTTATTAATGATTTTCCGGGCCGGATTTTTCCCGGAGAAGTGGTGTCTATTGCAGAAAAAATATTAGGCCGTGAAGAGGGCTTGGATTTTTATCAGGACCTGATGCAGCTGTTGGAGGTGCTCCTCGAACAGAAAAACCTGAATTCCCCCGACTCCCTTCTCAAATTCCTCGATCATTTCCGGTGGTCTCAGATGGAGGAAGAGGACCATTGCATCAAGAAACGTCCGAATCCCGACCTGGAAGGGGTCAATCTCCTGACCATACACTCCAGCAAAGGCCTTGAATACGACGTTGTGTTTGCCTTGGGTTTGATGAAGCGCTCTCCGAAAGCTCCAGATAAGAAATACCTCGATACCAGTTGTTATCCTCCCCGTCTGATACCGATTCTGGATGAGGAGAGCAAGGAATATGACCGTGTGTGTGAAGAAGTCGATGCCGAAAAGATGAGGCTTTTGTATGTAGCCTTGACCCGCGCTAAGCAGCGGGTCTATGTGCCGGCCGTGTTTTACCCTGAAAAAAACTCTGTAAAAAAGGGGATGGGTTCGCCCATGGAATTTTTCCTGGCCCGATTGGGAAAGGAATCTGGTGATTATGCGGAAATATATGAGAGAATTCACCATCTCAACCTGTCCGGGTTCACTCAATGGCTGGAAACCCATGGTCCTGAAACTGTCGACACTACCTGGAAGGACCTTTCAGGAGGCTTTAATGAGACGGTATCTTTTCCTGAGCCCAGGCAAACTATCTTGGCTCAACCGGCGAAATTTACTCTCTTAGCGAAACAAGAAGGGATATATTCCTATTCTTCACTGGTCAGATCGCGAGCCAGTGAAAAGGAACCTTCTTTTGAAAGGACGCCTCCTCACAATGGGACAGCCCTTTTGAAAAATTCCCATACCTTGCCAGCAGGCGCAGAAACGGGAACCTTGTTGCATAAAATTATGGAGATGGTCCCCTTAGGTGCCTTGGACAGAAAAGAGATAAGAAAAATCATATCGCAGGAAGTGAGGGGCTTTGAAAGCGAAGGTTGGCAGGAAGTGATTGAAAACATCATCGTTCAGGCTTTACAATGCCCTTTGCCAGGTGTCAATGCCCCTTTTTCACTTGTGGATATTCATCCCGGAAAAGTCTACAGGGAAACCGAGTTTCTTTTTCCTTGGCATCAGGAACTGAAGATAGAGGGATTTGAAACAACGGCTTTAAAGGGATATCTGAAAGGAGTCATCGATTTGCTATTTGAACACGATGGGCGATATTACATACTGGATTGGAAAAGCAACTGGCTGGGCCCTTCGGTGGAATTTTATTCCCAGGAATATATGCAAAAGGCCATGCGCCAGCATCATTATTTTATTCAGGCTCAAATCTACAGGAATGCCGCGAAAGCCTACCTGAAAAAAGTGGACCCTCGGCCTTTTGAAGAGATTTTTGGAGGCGTTTTTTATGTGTTTTTAAGAGGGATCAGTGATTCCAAAGATTCTACAGGGATTTATTATATTAGGGAGAATGAATAAATGAAGACAATAGAACAGGAAGAACAGGATCGCAGGGAGTATGAGGGGCAAGAAATAAAACAGGATGGGCAGGATCGCCTTCGGCGACAGGATATCTATCTTGCCGCCGAAGGCGATCCTGCCCATCCTGTTATTTCTTGTTTGGATTTTGCTTGGCCTTTATTAAAGACTCTTTGTGAGCAGCAAGTGCTTCCTTACATAGATTATTTTTTTACTCTAAAACTGCTGCAAAATGATGAGCAAGTTCCTGAAGCGGCGGCCTTTTTTCTTTGCCATCTTTCGATGGCTTCCAGGATGGGCCATCTGTGCGTACGGATTCAAGAAGATGCCATCCACCCTGATCCTGCAGCTATTTGGGAGGCAACAGCGGAATTTCCCTTGGAAGCTGATAGGCTGCGTATGATTGAATCTATGATAAGGGAAGGGGCTGTTTGCTTGCCTGAAACTTTAGTTACTGATGTGGAATTGGACTTTGCCGATCCCGCGACCCCTCTTTGCAAAAATAAGGATTGTTATTACCTCCAAAAATACTGGCTCTATGAGACTTTATTTATTCAATTTTATACTAGCCTTCTGCATAGAACCCCAGAACCAGTTTTTAACGAACAAGCCATTCAAAGGGCTGTAGATCAGTTGCTGCAGGAGAAGAAACTGCTTCCGGAACAGGCCGCGGCTATAGCCGGAGCCTTCCGAAGCACCTTGACTGTTATTTGCGGAGGTCCAGGGACCGGCAAAACATATACTGCAGCCTACATCATCAAAACCTTATGGCAGCAGCTTTCAGCAGATGAAAGAGAGAGGTTTGAAATATTGTTGGCGGCCCCTACAGGCAAGGCAGCAGCCCAACTGCAAAAAAGCCTGAATAGGGTCATCGATTCCCTTGAAGGAATCCGGCCGTTAGCCGCCCAGACGTTGCATACGGTGCTAGGCCTGTCCAAATATAAAAAATCTTCTGCAAGGGAACGGCTTCACCTTTCTGCCGATCTGGTCCTAGTGGATGAATGTTCCATGATCGATGTGAAGTTGATGACCACCCTTTTAAGCTCCATCAAACCCGGCGCCCGCCTGATCCTGCTGGGAGATCCATTCCAGCTTCCCCCGGTAGAAGCCGGGGCTGTTTTCCGGGATATGATAGACGTCCTGAATCTGCAGGCTCCGCCTGCATTTCTAAAAACATGCCTGAGAAGCGAATTGAAAGGGATCTTGGCCTTGGCCGACGCGGTCAAATTAGGCGATGCGCCGCAAGTTTTTGACCTGTTGGAAAATCGGGACAGGAGTCCAGGCGTCTATTTTCATGAGGATGTAGATGGAGGTAATAAAAAGGGACTGGAATGGATTGTCGATACGGTACGCCCTTATTATGAGTGTTCGGAAGTAAATAAAATGACCCCTGAGGCATTCATTGTTTTTTATAACCGCTTCAGATTGCTGACCCCTCTTCGCCGCGGTCTTTTTGGAGTGGACCATCTCAATAACCATCTGCATAAAAATTTATTGCAGAAGTTCCCCAGCCGCAAGGTTTTTTTGACTCCAATTATGATTGTTGCCAACCATAAAGGACTTGGCCTATTTAATGGAGAAACGGGCGTTTTGGTCACTCAAAGCAGTATTATTCAGGCATGTCGGTTTCAGAAAGGGGATTATGCGGTATTTGTGGATGAGTCGGGAATAGCCTATAAAACCGTTCCCGCTGCCTTGCTCCCCAGGTTTGAGCTGGCTTATTGCCTGTCTGTGCATAAAAGCCAAGGGAGCGAATTCGACCGTGTGCTTCTCGTCCTGCCGGAAGGCTCCGAAATTTTTGGCCGGGAAGCCCTGTACACCGCCATCACCCGTGCAAAAAAAGAGCTGCATATTTTTTCCAACAAGAAGACCCTTGAAAAAATGATACAGCGATGTTCTGCGAAGGTATCCGGAATCCTAAAACGACTATAACGACAAACGACTATAACGACCTTAACGACAATAACGACTTTAACGACGACAATGATGTCCTTAATGTCGTTAAGGTCGTTTGTCGTTTAGTAGGTGGGCTCTGCTTTGGCAACTGCAGCTCCCCAAATCTTTTTGATAAGGTCGTTGATTGTATTTTGAGAATACATGCCATGCAATGCGTTCTCTTCGGTGTAAAATTCTATATTTTGAACAGGTGAATCGGTATAGAGTACTGAATTTTTGTAACGTTCCAGATAGTTCGCCAGACGTCCTTCGCCTTTCATAATCTGATCTTCTTCAGCCGTTATGACAGCTGTTATGTCTGCCAGTTCTCGGTTGACTAGATCTTCAGCTCCACTGAGAGGGTTGATTCCCAAGATAGCCAGGCCAATGCGGCAAACAATAGCAGGAATGCCTGTCATTCCTTTGAGGCATTCATGAATAGAAGGAAACGATTCGCAATTGATGTAAAGTCCGATTCTACCTACAGCTTGTTCGTTCTGCATTTCCCTTAAGGCTGTTGCCGTGATGCCGCCTCCCAACGAAAGTCCAAAGACACCCACTTCGTCCCAACCATTGTCTTTCAAGGCATATTTTATTACGGCCTTGCAATCTTCGACAGCGTCATCTGTGTCGTACTCAGCGCCAAGGCTCAATCCTACCCCTCGAGGATTGTAAAGGAGTACATCCACATTATTTTCTCGGGCAATCCTCTCAGCCTGTGCCAACCATTGTTCATAACAGAACCCATTTCCTGCTGACATCATAAAAACAGGCCTTTTTTCATTGGCACTGCCCCCTCGGCAGAGCCTGGCATCAATTTGTTGATGGTCTTGCGTATATAGGATAATACTTTCACTGCCAAAAATGGGATAATTCCATCTAATTTTTTCATAAGTATAATCAAAAGTCGCTGGATGTAGAACTAATCTCATGATGGCGGGTTCGGATAATGTTGATTTTTTTTACTAGCAGTTTTAAGGCTAGCGTGAATTTATCAAAAGTAGAAACCGTTTTGATGTGTTCCAATAAAGAAGCTCTCTTTGCATTGGCAATGTCGGGATGATAAATCTGGATTTTATCCAGTTGGTCCAGCTGGGTGCCGAACGCCCATTGGGTAAAGATCTCATCCATTTTTTCATGGATTTTATCTCCCGCTTCAGCGAAGAAAGTAGTAATTTGTTGGCAAGGGCAATTGTTTGATGTGGTTTGTGGAATAGACATGACCTCTCCTTTAATTTAATGGATTATTATCAAATAAAGGAGAATATCATCTTTTTATATCTTATTCAAGTATTTTTATTGACTTAAAGGTTTAACAAGATAGGCAGATCGCCTTCGGCGACAGGATAGGTGGATTGAGGAACTACAATCCCATGTATCCTCCCGCCGAAGGCGATCTTGCTTATCCTGTTTTCTTTGATTTTTTCATGGATTTTTTTGGTGCATATGGATATAAACGGTGTTTATTCTAAGGCAAAATTTAATTGCACTCAGTGTCAAAAACAACTTTGGTAAAATTATGGTTTTTTCACAAAAATGGAATATTGATAACTTTTTTAAAAACGGAAGCAGTTCTGAAGAGTTCATTGTATTTTTAGGGAATATAAAAAACGAACTGATCCAGTTGTCTGACCGGATAAAGGATCCGGCTTCATTGAAAGCATGTATTCAACGCTTCCAAACTATTCATGAGAAAATGGAAGAAGCCTCCTCATTCATTTCCTGCTTGATCGCGCAAGATGTCAATGACAAGGGAGCTGAAAATCTCCAGTATGACAGGGAGGAGTGCCAGGCTATCCTTACCAATGTGTCAAGCGATCTGGATGAGCTCTTGAGCCAGTTGCCGGAAGCGGATTTTTCAAAACTCTTGCAGGATCCGGATCTTAAGCCCATAGCTTTTCTCTTACAGGAGAGGCGGGTTCGGCGAAAAGAAAAATTGCCATTGCCGATGGAACGTTTGATCACCGACCTGTCTGTGGATGGGTATCATGCCTGGTCTCACTTATATGGAACTTTTATTGGACATGAGGTTATTCCGGTAACGATAAATGGCAGGAAGGAAGAACTCTCATGGGGGCAGGCCTACAATAGACTGTCAGATCCCAATCGCGATATCCGAAAGGAGGTTTTCCAAAGTTCCAACCAAGTATGGAAAGCCCATGAAAGCATCTATGGGGCTATCCTGAATCATATTTCCGGACATCGCTTAACTGTTTATGGACAGCGAGGATGGCATTTTCTGAAAGAACCTTTGGACATGAACCGGTTAAGCGAGGCCGCTTTAAATACCCTATGGAAGGTTATCAGTGAAAATAAAGCTCCCTTTATAGAGTGCTTAAAAGGCAAGGCCCGATTATTGGGATTGGAAAAATTGAGCTGGTATGATCTGGAGGCTCCTTTAGGAAATGGGGAATCCACGGATTCCATCATGGGATATGAGGAAGGATCGCAATTTATCATTGACCAGTTCCATACCGTAGCGCCTCGGATGGCCGCTTTTGCTCAAAAAGCCCTAAAGGAAAGGTGGGTGGAGGCAGAATACCGAAAAGGAAAGCGGCCGGGAGGGTTTTGCACCGGCTTTCCCATGCAAAAGCAGTCGCGCATTTTCATGACCTATTCAGGAACTAATGAGAGCCTATTTACGTTGGCGCATGAGCTTGGCCATGCGTTCCATAATGAAATCATCTATCAGCTTCCCGAAATGGCCCGCCATTTTCCCATGAACCTTGCTGAAACGGCCTCTACCTTTGCAGAGATGGTTATTAGCGAGGCAGCCTATAGTAAGGCGACAGATCCCAAAAAGAAAATGCAGCTTTTGAATGCCAAGTTGCAGCGTTCCCTTGTATTTTTGTGCAACATTCATTCCCGGTTCCTGTTTGAAAGCCGCATGTATGAAGAAAGGAAGAAAGGGACCCTTTCTGGCGAGAGATTATGCCAGCTGATGGAAGAGGCTCAAAAAGAAGCTTATGGGAATGCCTTGGAAGAATACCATCCCTGGTTTTGGGCTTCAAAAATGCATTTCAATATAACTGAGGTTCCTTTTTATAATTTCCCTTATACTTTTGGGTATCTTTTCAGCACAGCCATCTATCATTGGGCAAAAGAATCGCATGACTTTGAACGGTTGTATATCGATCTATTATCTGATACTGGAAGAATGACTACCGAGGATCTGGCAAAAAAGCACCTGAAAGCCGATCTGACCCAGCCTGCCTTTTGGCAAAGCATTCTGGATATTTTAAAACAGGATGCCCATGAGTTCTTAAGACAATAGAAATGTCAAGTCTTCGGCGGTTAATGCAGCATTATTCCATTCATCGTTCAGGATTTCTCCGATCAAAGACCTTTTGTGTGATTTTAAGGCCATGATTTTTTCTTCGATGCTTTCCACCGTCACGTAACGTTTAGCGATCACGGTTTCTTTTCTTCCTATCCTGTGGGCCCGGTTGATGGCTTGGCTCTCCGCCGCTTCATTCCACCAAGGATCGTAGAGGAGCACATAGTCTGCCTGTGTGAGGTTAAGGCCGACTCCGCCGGCTTTAAGGCTGATAAGAAAAAGAGGAATGGAAGGATCGGACTGGAACTGGTCGACGGTCTTTTCTCTATCAGTGGTGGAGCCGTCAAGGTAAACGAATTTCCATTGCCTTTCCCTAAGTTCTTTGGAAATGAGTTTGAGCATACCGGTAAACTGGCTGTAGACCAGGACTTTTTTGCCTTCCTGTATAAGGGTTTCCAGATCCTGCAGGAGGAGGTTTTGCTTGCCGCTTGAAAAATCCGCAGTTTCCGGGTCGGAATGCAGGGAGGAAACCAAGAGCGGATGGCAGCAGATCTGGCGCAGGCGCAGAATGGCTTCCAGAACTTCCATACGGTTTTTCGCCATGCCTTCACTCTGGATTTTCTTGAGCAGGCCTCCTTTGACGCCAGCTAGGAAATCATCATAGAGCCTTCTTTGATCCTGAGTCATTTCTGTCCAGACCGTCTGCTCGATTTTTTCCGGGAGGTCTTTGGCGACGGCTTCTTTTTTTCTTTGTAAAATGAAAGGGCGTATTTTTCTTTTGATCCTATGTAAATAACGGAAGTCTGAAGCGCCGGAAGTCAATTCACTTTCAAAGTTCTTTTGCTCTCCCAATAGATCAGGCATCAGAAATCGGAAGTGGGACCATAGTTCATTTAAATTGTTTTCTATGGGTGTTCCGGTCAGGGAAAGGCGAAGTTGTGCCTGGAGCTGGCAGACGGTCTGAGAAATTTGCGACTGAGGGTTTTTAATGACCTGAGCTTCATCCAGAATAATGCAGTGGTAGTTTAGCTGGCGGAACAGAGAATATTCCAGCCGAAGCAGAGTATACGATGTGAGGATGATCTCACCCGCTTCTATTTCCTGCAGGCTGCTCAGCCGGTCCGGGCCGTGGTGAATGGTTATTTTCATCGAGGGGAGAAATTGCCGGATCTCATTTCTCCAGTTAAAAATCAGGGAGGTGGGCACAACGACCAGAATAGGGGCCATAGGTTTTAAACGGGATAGAAAAGCCAGCACCTGGATGGTCTTTCCCAATCCCATATCATCCGCAAGAATCCCGTGAAAGCCGAACTCATGCAGAAAAGAGAGCCAGTCGACTCCTTCTTGCTGATAGGGTCGCAGCATTCCTTTGAAGGCTTCGGAAGGAGGGGAATGGGATATCCCCTGGAATGTCTGCAGCCGTTCCTTCATCTCCTTTAAAGGTTCATCCAGAGAAAGATGGGGTTGTTTCTCCCATATATCGCTCAAAATGCCGATCTGTGACCGGCGGAGCCTTATCCCTTCGCTGACCACTTCCCCTTCTTCCAATAGGGGAGACAACCCCATTTCTTCCCACGATTGGGGAAGCAATCCCACTGTTCCTGGAGAGAGTTGCACAAAGTGTTCCTTTCGGTTGAAAGATCCTTTGAGGGAGGAAAGATCCGCTTCGTAGTCGCAGAATTTTATTTTTCCATTGATGATGACAGAGGAGGGAGTGCTTTGCATGGCCAAGTGTGCCGACTGGAAAAGGACGACTTGTTGTCCTTTATGGTCTCTGATTTTCCAGCCTAGCTCCAGAAGAAAGGCGAGGCTTTTGGCTACTTTGTCTACAGGGCAGTAATAATGGCTCGTTCCCACGGCTTTTTTTATAAAATTCGTTTCCAGGAAGTCCTTTTCCCAATTTTTTTCACTTTCGCTATTTCTTTTAAAAGATTCCCTATACTCGGTAGTATGATAGGAAACTTCACCATGTTTTTCATAATTCATTTGCAGGTCTGCAAAAGCGCCGGTGCGATCTTTCAACAGAAGTACGGGTAAAGGTTCCGGCAGGAGCTGCCTTATTGCCGTTTCTTCTCCGACAAAAACAATCTTTGGGGCAGTGGGATCTTCAGATGCATCTAGCAGATCTTCAGGTTGGAGCTCCTTCTTTAAGAGTTTTCTGATTTTGTTCCAGGAAACGTCTGTAGAAATCAGTTTTAAAGAATAGCCTTTGATGATGAAATGGGGAGGGCCGCACCCTATGAAATCGCTTTCAGAGATATCAAATTCTTCCAAAGAAGTTTTTACTCGAGCGGATATTTTGATGGATCCCTTTTCCTTTTCCAATTGGTAATAGTATTCGTTTTGGCTATAAAAATCGCAGACGATGGCTTTGTCGTTAAAATAGAGTTTTCCTGTGCCGGCCATATATTTCAAGGCTTGCACGGCCTGTGCGTGGCTGATGTGCAGCTGCCTGAAGGAATGAACGGCCTCATTGACCGGCCGGCCCGTTCGCTTCTTCTGGTATTTTTTTTCTTCTTGGATCAAAAATGAAAGGGCAAGTTCATCCTGGGGTGTCTGAACCAGCTTTTTTAATTGGGACATATTGAGGCTGGATAGTGAAGCATGGATATCTATGACTAAAGCGTCGCATTCATTAGAAGCTTCTTTATTGATATGAAAGGTAAAAAGAGTCATAATGGAACTTATTATAACAGATTTATGAATAAATTAAAATTATGGAAAGATGAAGCGGGATGGGAGGAAGCAGAGGCCAACTGGGAGCAGGGGGCTTTGAAAGCCGCTAAAGAATATCCCATAAAGAAGCTGGCCAAGCTGCCGGACATGCCCGGTATTACCCCTGAAACCGCTAAATCCCTCAAATGGAAAAGCCTCAAATGGATGCTTTCCCAGGACCATGAAGGAAAAATCCGCAAAGGCTTTTTTAAGCATCCCCTAAAATATGGTTGGGCCTTTTTAAAATCCGTATTTAAAAAGAAGTCTTTTAAAAGGGAAGGGGATTTCTTCCTGTATGGTGTGGATTCCTTGCAGGAATTTCGAGGATGGCTTAAACAGAAAAACAATTTGTTTGTCATAGGTTTTTCCTATTGTCATAAACCGTTTGAATGCCCTTCCGGCCGTTTTACAGATCAATGTATTCACGATCCCGAACATCCCGTATGCCGTCAATGCTTCATTGGAAAGGCCGTCAACGCCTTGCCGGAACACGATTGCATCCCTCTGTTCATTCCCACAGTGCATTATATCGGAGGCAAGATATTTGATTTGGTCCATGCCCATCCTTCCCGACAGGTGATATTCCTTATTACGGCCTGTGAAATGACTCTTGAAATGTTTGGAGATTGGGGCAATATGGTGGGCATACGAGGCATAGGGGTGCGGCTTGACGGCAGGATCTGCAATACCATGAAAGCTTTCGAATTGTCGGAAAAAGGAATCAAGCCCGGATTGACTGTGGTGCTGGAAGATACTCAAAAACAGATGCTGGACCTTATCCAATTAAGGCGTGATTTGGGGCAATTAAATCTGCGGGATTGAGAAATTTTTATTACCACAGAGCACACAGAGAGGGAATTCGCTTGACTCTGTGACATAGAATTTTCTGTGTGCTCTGTGGTAATAAAAATCTCTCAACCCCACCCACGTGATTCTTAAGCTTTCCCTTTTTCCTGAAAATACTGATACCATTTGCGAAAGGGCTTATGAGGGTTTTGATGGTGATAGGGCCTTAAGCGTGGCGATGTCTTGCATTCGTTTTTGCAGCATCCGGCGAATTCATTTAAACACTCGCCGCAGCATAAAAACAGATGGTTGCAGTCCATATTGGCGCAGTTGTAATAAGCTTCCGTTTCTGTACTGCAATGATAGCATTGCCCGATGACGGGCGTTTCTTCTTTTGAAATGGGAATGGAAAGCCGGTCGTCAAAGACAAAGAGCTTGCCCAGCCAATGGGCGCTGCCGGCTTCTTTACCGTAGTTAATGACGCCCCCCTCGAGCTGATATACCTTCTCAAAGCCTTTATTTATTAATATCGATGAATAGAGCTCGCAGCGGATGCCTCCGGTGCAATACATCATAACAGGAGTAGCTTGAGGATCGATCTTCTCTTTCAACTGGTCAGCATAGGATTCAAAATCGCGGAACGTTTCGCAGGCAGGCAATTCGGCATTTTTAAAATGGCCCAATTTCCATTCATATTCGTTTCGGACATCTATCAGGATAGGCTCCTTTTCATTTTCCAGCATCTCTTTCCATACTTTCGGGGAAACGTGTTCTCCTCTCCTTTCAAAGTTTACCGGTTTGTCATAGGCGACCAAACCGGGCCGATACTTTATCGCTAACCGGGGAAAAACATGTTCGAAGTACTCATCGCATTTGAAATGAATGTTCTTGAATTCAGGACGCGATTGCATCCAGTCCATATAGGCTTGTGCATCCTCTGTTGAAGCGCTCATTTGTCCGTTGATCCCTTGTTCCGAGATATAGATACGCGCCTTGGCATCGCGATCTTCAAGGAACAGTTGATGGATTTCCACTTCACGATGAGGTTCTGTTAGGGGCGTAATATAATAATAAGCTAAAATCAGATAGGGTTGGAGAGTTTCCATAATCAGGTACCAGGAATTTATTTAAAATTACAGATTATCGAAAAATGATTTTTTAAACAAGAAAAAATAGTTTTCATGTTTTCATGAAGATTATAGAAATTTACCTGTTGCAATTAATTTTTATTTGTTACATTATGCTACCCTATGATAATTAATGTGTTCACTATCCTGAGTGATGGGGATAGTTTTTCAGATAACCAACTTCCTGTATTCTTGGTTAATCGTTCTTTACAAAATTATGTGGATACGATAAACTTGGGTTATAGCCAACAAGGAGGTTTATATGGGTGCTCATTCTCAAACCCATCAGGAAAAAGTAAAATTGACCATTGAATGTACACTTGATGAAAGAATGTACATTAAAATGTTAGCTGCTAAGGCTCACAAAAATCTGAGCGAATTCCTTCTGTCTTACGTTAGGGAAGATTTTCCTCAAAATAAGCCAAATAAAGAAACGATGCAAGCGATTCAGGACACCAAAGACGGCAAGACTACCCGTTGCGAGTCTATAGAAGATTTTTGGGATAAGATGGGAGTAAAACCAAGTGCTTATAACTGATTTCACCAGACAATTTAAGAAAGACTTTAAAAAATATCAGCATAAACAAAAAGTAATTGATGAATTTAATGATGTTCTTAAAATTCTCGTTAATGAAAAACCAATGCCTGAAAAGTATCAAGACCACCCATTAACTGGAAACTATAAAGGAAGTCGCGAGTGTCATGTAAAACCAGACGTTCTTTTAGTTTACAACATAACAGGTGACATTTTAACTCTTCAAAGAATTGGTTCTCACTCGGAGCTTTTTTGAAAAGTCAAGACTTATTGTGTCATCTACTAGTGAAGGAAAATACTTGCGAGACTTCTATTCTTAAGATATGATAATAGTCGTAAGTTTATAATGACAAAGGAGAAGATCAACATGTCAGAATTACTAAAATATTTGGATGATAAAAATTTTCAGGCCGAAATTGCATCGGGGGTGGTGTTGGTGGATTTCTATGCCAACTGGTGCGGCCCCTGCAGAATGATCACTCCAATCATGGAAGACCTTGCCAAGGAATATCATGGAAGGGCATCTATAGCTAAAATTGACGTGGACCAGGCTCAAGAGGCTGCCGCGAAATTCAATGTAACCTCTATTCCCACGGTCATGCTTTTTGTAAATGGCGAAAAAGTCAAAGAAGTCGTTGGGGTTAGAGATAAAAAGACCTATGCAACCCTATTAAACGCAGCTTTGTAATCTCATTTTCCATGAATACAGAATGGGGGCGGATATTTATTGTCATAGGCTTGATCTTTATTGGAATCGGCCTCGTGATACTTTTCAAGGTTCCATGGATAGGAAAATTGCCCGGCGATATTTCTATTAAGGGAGAACATTACCAGTTTTATTTTCCCATAGCCACCTGCCTCCTCGCCAGCCTCATTATTTCGCTGATACTCTATATCTTCTCTTCCTGGTTTAAATAAAAAATTGTAGGGGTCAATATAGGATTTTAGGATAGGTCCGCGTGGCGATCAGCACCAAGACCGATAAAGCAAAAAATCCAGCCGCAAAGTCGATAAAGAGACCGAAGGAGGATGCCTTATCTGTTATCATGAAACTGCGCAAAGCATCTACCTGGTAGGACAGGGGATTCAATATGGAGATCATTTGCAGCCACTTCGGCATCATTTCAAGGGGATATAAAGCATTGCTCGCAAAAAAAAGCGGCATGGTCAGTACTTGGCCGATCCCCATAAAACGCTCCCGTTTTTTTACAATCGAGGCAATGACGAGCGAGAAAGTGGAAAAGACAGCCCCTCCCAGCATAACCGTAGCTATCACTCCAATGAAGGCCAGTAGATCCCACCGCACGTTGATGCCCAGAAGAAAGGAAAGAAAGTAGATGACAAATATTTGAGATACCCCTCGAAGGCCTGCAGCAATGGCCCTGCCAATGACAAGCACACTCCTTGGGGCAGGTGAGACCAGGATTTTGTGCAGGCTGCCCATATCCCGTTCCCATATAAGGGAAAGCCCAAAAAAAATCGAAATGAACAGCACGCTTTGGGCCAAAATGCCCGGAGCGATGTAGTCAAGATAGGGCAGATTGCCCGTGGATATGGCCCGTGTATTGGCCATGGCCTGGCCGAATATCAAAAGCCAGATGGACGGTTGGATCATCCGTGTGAACAATTCGTAGGGATCATGTTTTAACTTTCTCACATCCGCTTCCACAATGGCCATCGTTTGCTCAATCCGGAGAAGACAAACTTTATAAATTCGATATGGTTCTTCTTGTTTCTTTGACATGAAGGAATTCTCCTGTTTCTTTTAGGGAACTGCCCGTATGCATGATAAATACGTCATCGAGAGTAGCTTTAGGGCCTAGTGCAGCTTTCAGACTGTTCGGAGTATCCATGAGGATAATGCGTCCCAAATGCATGAGGGCCACAATATTGCAAAGGGCATCCGCTTCATCCATGTCATGCGTCGTCATCAGGATGGTTGTACCCAATTTTCTGTTCAATTCATGGATATACTTCCACAGGTGTTGCCGGGCGGCAGGGTCCAGGCCTACAGTGGGTTCATCCAGAAACAGCACGGCAGGCTGATGAAGCAGGGCCTGGGCTATTTCCAGACGGCGGATCATTCCTCCCGAGTAGCTGCTGACCAGTTTATTTCTAACATCGCCTAGATTCATGAATTCCAGGACCTCATCTATCCGGTTTTTCCTTTGCTCTCGGTCCAGGCCATATAATTTGGCGGAGAGCAACAAATTTTCATAGCCAGTCAGATCACCATCAGCGGACAGAAGTTGCGGCACATAACCGATGCTTTGACGTACAGAAGACGGTTGGTCAATGACACTGTAGCCATTAATATAGGCAGTGCCTGAGGTGACAGGCAGCAAGGTGGTGAGCATTTTGATGGTGGTACTTTTACCGGCCCCATTGGGTCCGATCAATCCAAATGTAGAACCGGATTTTATGTGAAATGAAATCCGATCAACAGCCAGCCAGTTATCATATCGATGGCTCAGTTCCTTTACCTCGACAGCAAACATGATGGGGCTCCTTGATATTTAAAAACATACTTGAAAATTAAAACAAAATAGATACGATGTAAACTAAAATAAAAAGTAAACAATTTACATTAAATCGTCAAAAAAATATGTTGAGTTTTCAAGGAGAACATAGCCATGCAATTTAAGTATCACATATCTTTTAAAAAAAGCTGGATGGGCCTGTTTTGTCTTTCTTTTTTCTTTACCGATTTTCTTGGATCCCATGAAGAAGCTATAAATATTGGTTTTGTTTCTACAGAACCGGTCCCTTTTCGCGACTCCTGCCTCTTCCCGCAAGAAGTATATGGAACGGATACAATTATTTATGCCGGCGCCGCTGTAGAACCTACTCTTGCAGTAAATCCCAAACATCACCATCATATAGTAGCTGCTTGGCAGCAGGGTCGAATAGACAATGGGGGTGCTTTGGAATGCGGCATAGCCTTCTC
This sequence comes from uncultured Parachlamydiaceae bacterium, assembly GCA_963780445.1. Lineage (GTDB taxonomy): Bacteria > Chlamydiota > Chlamydiia > Chlamydiales > Parachlamydiaceae > CAWACC01. The sequence continues at coordinate 8,093 of CAWACC010000001.1, read as the reverse complement.
TAAAGATGGGGGAAAAAAATGGAGAAGAACTCTGGTTCCTTTTCAGAAATGCTTAGGAGGTATTATTCAAAGGATCTCCGATGTTTGGCTCAGTTATTCAAAAGATGGAAGCCGCGTCTATTTGTTGGTGTTATTATTGAATGCAAATGATGATCCTGACGTGACCGCTCAATCCGGCGTCGCGGTCTCGATCTCTTATGATGACGGGGAGCGCTGGACAGATCCAACGGTCATTTTTTCTAGTGATTACTATTTTAATGAAACCACGGCAACCTCTCCTGTGGCTGATAAAACAGCTATTACAGCCGACAGAAATAATACATACTATGCCTATAGCGTCTGGGATGTCTTTGACAACGCCTCTTCCTCGCATTCTTCTACCTTCCTCAGTATTACCAGGACGGGAGGAAATACATGGACAGCTCCGGCGGTACTGTATGACCCTTTTTTAGATCCTTCTCTGGACAGCAATGGAGTGGAGGAAGATTGCAGTACAACAGATAATGTCATTGTGGTTCTTCCAAAGATAGACTTTGATGACAGACGCTGGCGGGAAGACAGCTGGGGAAGCGAGGAAAACAAAGCCAAACGCTTTAGCGGAGATATTTTAAATTTTATGACGAGGATATACGCCTCTCCGGAAGCTACCTCTCCTCAATATTCTACTGACACATGGCCTTATCAATTCACCGAATTTGATATAGCTGTCACACGATCTCATGATAAAGGAACCCATTGGAATCAGACAGCCACTCAGATCAATTCTCTTGGAATGGATGATCCTGAAGTTTTTACCAAAGGCTATTCTTATACTGATGGAAAGGTTACTGGAGGAGTAGGCTATCTCCTTCGAACTGGTAGTATTGTCCCCTCGTTTAATGTAAATCCCGAGAACGGTTTTTTATACGTCGTTTATCAGACAGGTCAATTCAGAGGCGATAGTTTGCCTGTTATTGCATTGCAGACGTCCAGGGATGGCGGGTATACCTGGTCCCGTCCTGTTATCGTCAGCAGGACTCCTTCTACATCCCCCAACCCTCAGGCATTTACCCCTTTTGTAGCTGTAGATAATAAAGGACGCGTAGGGATCTTGTATTATGATACTCGCAAGGATAGCCTGACCGTTAATACCAATACACCTACCAATGCATGGCTTGCCATTTATAAAGAAGTGAGGCAACCAAATGGCGGCAGCACCGGGATAGGCCTCGATTTTGTAAAGGAAGTCCGACTGACAAACAGGTCATTCAATGCCCAAAATGGCCCTTTAACTCCTCAGGGCATAATGTCTGTAGGGGATTATATCTTCTTGGATGCTAAGGGAGATGACTTTTATGCCATTTTTACAGCAACTACAAAGGGGCCATATAATCCTCCGGAGACCATTCTAATAGACAATGATAATTATGCAACGGTCGCATTGGATGAGAACCCGCGCCAGTTTCCCTATTTCATCAAAATAGATGACGACTAAATAACCTGTATGCTATGCTTCTCTTGGCATTCACCACTGAGGCAGTGAGATCACTGAGAAGGTATGAGATAAAGAGGGTTGGACTGCTTTTCTAAACTCGTCATATTATTTAAATCTATATTAGATCCCTCTCAATTATCTCATACCTCCTCAGTGATCTCACTGCCTCAGTGGTGAAAGTAAAGATGCGAAGAGTGAAAAAATGCAAACCATCCGATTGTTTTCCCCGGCTAAAATTAACCTGTTTTTGAGGATCCTGCGCAAACGGGAAGATGGCTTTCATGAGCTCGCATCCCTGTTCCAAACCATTTCCCTATGCGATACTCTAAACATTTCTTTATCTTCAAGCGATCAATTGTCCTGTTCCGATCCCGCTCTTCCGTCAGATAGCTCAAACCTAGTGTGGAAAGCCGCTGAAATGTTTCGAAATAAATCGGGATTGGATTTTTGCTTTAATATCCACCTGAAAAAAAATATCCCTGCCGAAGCGGGGCTGGGAGGCGGGAGCAGCAACGCTGCTGCTGCTTTGGAAGGTTTAAATCAACTCTTGGGCAGGCCAGCATCTCATCAGGACCTTATGGGTTGGGCTTCTAAAATAGGATCGGATGTTCCTTTTTTTCTTACCGAAGGCACAGCCTATGTGACGGGCAGGGGCGAAATCATTCAACCTCTACAACCTTTGCCTTTACCTCAAGATAAGTTGTGGATCGTAAAACCGGAACGGGGTCTTTCTACTCCGGCGGTGTACAAGGCTTTGCAAGTGCAGGACCTGCTCAACCGAAACCCTGAAGTAACGCTTGAAAACTTCTTGAAAGGGCAGCCCGATTATTATAATGATCTGGAATATCCGGCTTTTTCCCTGTTTCCTGAATTGGCCCATATTAAAAAAACCTTGCTCCTATCGGGTTATAATCCTGTTTTGTTGTCAGGTTCCGGTTCCGCTTTCTTTTGTGTCGGCACACAGGATCCCGCTTCCATTCTTTCCGGTTGCACTACTTATTTCACTCAATTTGTTAGAAAAAATAAATAATAAAATAAATAATAATTGACTAAATGTAATTTAACTGATATGATTGGGTTTCGGTTGGTATTTACTAGCTTATAAATAATTTATAATTAAATTTATAAACACATCTAAATGAGGTAATAAAATGCATCCAGTTGATAATATAGCAAGAAGAACCCAAAGCTTGCCTGAAATTAAGATAAAAAAGCCCTCACCACCTATTAGAGGCAATAGTTTACCAACTATTATTAAGCATAATCAACCCGAAGCTAAAGCGCCAATAACGGTTACAAATTATCAATCTTATCAAAATCCCCCTGAAACAATCAAGCCAAATGCACTTCAACAATTTATTATTAAAATTGTTAAAAAAATAGAGAAATTCTTTGAAAGAACTCTGCTTTCTCTCTTTCCGACTAAAGATAGAATAGAAGAGCACCAAAAGAAATTCTCATATAAAAAAGAGCTGTTAGCAAATAGAAAGGAAGTTTTGATTAATAAAATCAATGATTTAGGAATTGAAGAGAAAAATAAATCTAATGATTTTAATAGATTGGAACAACTTAAATTGATTAGTAATAAAAAAAATATAGAATTTGCTCGGCTTAAGAAGGATTGGTACGAGTGTGTTAAAGTCAATGATGAAATGACTGGAAAAGGATATAGAAGAGTCAGAAAACGTACGGAAAAAAATCTGAAGGAGAAATATAACAAATTACATCAAAACGAATTGGAAATGCAAAAACTTGAAAAGCTCCTGGCCGCATACGATCCTCAAGCAGAACAGAAAATAGACGATAGTTTTAAAGAATTGGAAAAAGTGCAGAAAAAAATAGCTTCCGTTGAAGATGAATTACAAAAATATGAAACTCCACTAGAGAAAGTGACAAAATTTAATGCTAAATTTGCTTCCATGAACGACAGGTTTAAAGCCGTCAAACGCAATATAACCTCTAAGCAGATTGAAATATACAAGCGTGAAAAATCAAGACTAGTAAATGAATTGATCGATTTAAAAACTGTGTCAAAAGATACAGAAGATAGGGAATTACAATCTCAAATTTCATCTGCAGAGAATAAAATGATCCGTTTTATCCTGAAACTTTCCAGAGCTGAATTTACATTTAAATTGCATGAATTATGTAACCTTAAGTCAGAAATTAAAAAGCACAAAGAAGAATATTCAAACCTCATTGAAAGTGGATTGTTACAATCATCTGAATTATCGGAAGATCAACAAAATTCTGCCATAGCGCAAGGACTTCATGTAAATGTTGAAGAGGTTACGAGTCTGGACGAAAGAGACGAAAGTATTCGCAAATTAGAATATCAGATAGCATTTATCAATTTCAAGCTTTACAATGATTTTGATTCCGATCTTACCAATAATATAATCCTCGTCAGTGGTTTGGAATAGACTCTAAAAGGGTTTAATTGACAAACAACGACCTTAACGAAGATAACGACCTTAACGACATTTTATTGATGTCGTTAAGGTCGTTATCGTCGTTAAGGTCGTTTGTCGTTTTGTTTTTTTTGGTTATTTTTTTAGAAGCCCTATTTTGATAAATTTGGTATGATCTTCATAGCAAAGCAAAGCAAATACCGCTAGGGGATTTCTTTTTTATGAAACAAAACAATAAGCTAGTTGTAGTCACCGGTGGGGCTGGTTTTATCGGATCCGGAGTGATCAGGCACCTCAACAACTGTGGATGCCGCACCCTTGTCGCAGTCGATGAATTAGGCCGATCGGATAAATGGAAAAATCTGGTGGGCAAGGCTCTCTATGATGTTATTTCCAAGCATCAGTTTTTCGACTGGCTTCAGGGCCGGCAATCGGAAATTCAAGCTTTTATTCACTTGGGTGCCTGCTCGAGCACGGTGGAAACCGATGCGAGTTATTTGCTTGAAAACAACTACCGTTATTCGCTTCGCCTGGCAGAATACGCCTTGAACCATGGCATCCGATTTATCTATGCTTCTTCTGCTGCCACCTATGGCGATGGCTCCCGGGGCTTTCAGGACGATCACGAGGCTCTGGAGTCTTTACAGCCTCTCAATATGTATGGCTTTTCCAAACATCTGTTCGATCTATGGATAAAAAGCCAGGGGGTATTGGATCAGGTAGTGGGATTAAAGTATTTCAATGTATTTGGCCCTAATGAATACCACAAGGGGCGGATGGCTTCAGCTATCACGCACATTCTCCCAACCGCCAGAAAAGAACAAGTGATCCGTCTTTTCAGATCTGCCGATCCAGCCCTGTTTGCCAATGGGGAACAGAAGCGCGATTTCATTTATGTCAAAGATGCGGCCCGAATGACCTGTGCTTTTCTTGATAATGAGGCGGCAGGCATTTTCAATATAGGTACAGGATATGCCGGCACATGGAATGAGGTCGCATCAGCAGTATTTAAGGCTTTGAATCTTCCGGCAAACATCCAGTACATAGACATGCCCCCGGACCTCTTTGGAAAATACCAGAATTATACCTGTGCCGATATGCGTAAAACCCGAAGCGCCCTTAAGGAAAATGCCGCTTGTGTTCCTTTAGAACAATCGATTATAGAATATGTCAAAGAATATTTGATTCCGGAGAAAATATGGTAAAACTGGCAGGGCCCTTTAGCCGGCTTGGTCCGGGCAGGATTTTGGTGATTGGAGACTTTTTGCTGGACGCCTATACATTTGGCAAGGCCCGCAGGATCTCTCCTGAGGCTCCTGTGCCTGTAGTGCAGGTGCAGAATGAAGAACAGCGCCCTGGAGGTGCCGGAAATGTGGTCTTGAACCTCATTTCCATGGGATGCCAGGTGACCGCCGTCGGCCGCATCGGAAACGACCCTTGGGGAGCTATCCTGATGGAATCTCTGGAGAGCGAAGGCGTCGACGTGAACGGCCTTTTTTTTCAACAGGGATATCCCACTCCTGTAAAAAACCGCATCATTGCAGAAAACCAGCAGATTGTGCGCATCGACAATGAACAGATCGTTCCCATTCCGGAGCTTTTGGAACAGCAGGTGATAGAAAAACTACCGTTTCTGCTGAAGGAAGTTAAAGTGATTGCCATCTCCGACTACGGCAAAGGATTTTTATCCAGGACACTGCTTTCCGCCGTTATTGAGCTGGGGAGGAGGCATCATATACCTATCATAGCTGACCCTAAGGGGATCGATTTTACCAAGTATGCGGGATCTACAATCATCAAGCCCAATCTATCAGAAGCCTATGCAGCGGCGGGTTTGCCCATGGAAGCCCCTTTGGACCAGGCTGCTAGAAAAGTATTACAGCTTTCGCAAAGCGAAATTTTGATGGTCACGCGTTCGGAGGCCGGCATCACGCTCTTTGATCTGCAAGGGTTACGGCAGGATTTTCCGGTAAAAATCCGTGAAGTAAAAGATGTTACTGGCGCCGGAGATACCGTATTGGCCATGTTTTCCTGTGCTTTGGCCAATGGATTGTCCATTGTAGAAGCTGCCCAGCTTTCTAATGTGGCCGCTGGCATTGCGATCGAACGGCTGGGATGTGCCCGGGTGACTCTTGCTGAGCTGGCCCGCCGCCTGTTGGAATTCGACATGGCGAACAAAGTATTTGATCATGAACATCTCTTTGCCCTTCAAAAAGCCCTTTGTGGAAGAAAGTTGATCGTACTGGGAGTTTCCGCTTCCCAAGGGTTGACTTCTCAAATATTCAAAGCCATTCGACAGTTATCCCAGCATAACGATTTCGACCTGTTGCTTTATATAAAAGAACAGGAACCCGATGCGGAATTTGTGAATCTATTGTCATCTCTTCATGAAATAGATTTCATACTCGTCAATGGGGAAAGCCTGCGGCAATTGTGTTCGGAAATAGTTCCGGAAGAGGTTTACGAAGTCAAGGGATCCTCATTGCAAAAACTAACGAATGCCGAGGCTTTCTTTACTTTATCGCACGATATAAACACAACAAAATCAGCAAAATTATAGGGACAATGAAATCAGTCCACAGAGGCACTCCGATGTTGCCTGGGCTCAGGTTGTTTTCATTCCAGGCTTTATACAGATGGTGAAAGCCATCTCCGAGGATCCACACAGAGAAGCCCACAATTGTAGCCAGCCAGAAATTTCCCCGATAAAAAATGGACATCAGGCCTAGTACGGCAAAACCGAGGTTAACGTTAGCCAGTTGCTGTTCAAAGGGGCTCGGAGGCCAATGGGTGAAATCGGCGATATAGTCCGCCATGAAAGTAAGGCCGAAAAAAGCGACGAGGCTTGTTATTCCCAGGCTGAAAACAATTTGATATAACAATAGGATTTCCAGAATTCTTGATCGGGAGCGTTCCTTGCGTGGAAGCATGCCAATGTGCACCAGCGACCCAATGACACCCACAGCATAAATGCTTAAGAAGAAAATCATCTAGTACCTAATATTTTTCCATGTATTTTGATCCGACTTTATTCATGAAACACCGTAATTCGACCATATCAGCTGCCGGTTGGCAGGCAGATGTTTCGTATAGACTGCCATATATTCCAGACATCCTTCTGCACGTCTTATGGACTTGAAAAAAGCGGCGCCGGCGCTTTGATGGAATACCAGCCCTTCTTTTTGAGCCTCCAACAGCAAGGCCGTATTTAGGATGCGATAGATTGCATTGCTATCAGTTCCCGCTTTGTCATACCCAAAAATGGGGCACATCATTACATTATTTCTTTTGTAGAAGCCCGCAACTCCTCTAATGACTCCGTCTGATTTCAAGATTTTAAATTTCAATAATTGCTCTTCAATCAACATTTTAAAATAAGAAAGGTTGAATTGCGGTTGCAATTGGGAATGTTGAACCACATAAAGTTGTTGATAGAGATCCATCATGTTTTTGTATTCATTGGCCTGCAGTTCTTTTTTCAGACAATAGTTGATAGGGGTTTTCTTTCCATAACCTGAGTCGCTTTTTAGAATTCGGGTTTTAAAAATGGACTCTTTTGTTGCATCGGTGATATATACATACCGGCTGGCAATTAATTGATACCTTTTTTCGTTTTAGGCAATCCATTAAGGACGGCGTTGTGATTTTATTCAAAGAGCGAAATACAATGGCATGTTGAGGAAATAAGGTTGCCAATTTCTTTGTAATGGCATCAATGGTTTCGATGGTTATGGAATTAGGATATAAATCAGTATGAAAACATCCAATTATTGACGTAAACAACAGAGTTTAAGCCTTCCCAGCGGCTTTGACCTATTTTCCCAAATACAGTGAAAAGGTTTTTGGCTAATCGGGCTAAAGAAGGGTTTCCTATGAGGCCGGCATATTCTTTCCTATATAAGATGTAATGTGCATAGGGAGAACATACCCAAGAATTATAATAATTTTCTGTAACAACTATAATGGGGAATACCAAGTCCTGTATTTTCAGGATGTATATTTCAGCGTCAATGTTTTCGATATAGTGTGAAATGCGATTTTTAACGATAGGAACTAAAAAAGTTTGAGCGTATTGCCCTTCGGCAGTTTTAGGCCACTCCAATGTGTCAATATTTGCTGAATCATATAGCTGGGCTTCCATTTGCATGAATCAGGGCCGCCTGTCTAGTTAGGTTTAACATTTACCTTATTAATAAATAATTATTAAT